>DATEZS010000041.1:0-134851 GCA_035255365.1 Geothrix sp. | reverse complement strand
AACGGCATGGCCAGCGTGAGGGACTACCCGTCCGCCGTGCTTCTCCCCAGCGGCAAGGTCCTCGTGCTGGGAGGCTACAACCCCGCCCTGCCCTTGCCCCGGCAGCTGGATTCCGCGGATCTCTATGACCCGGCCACCCATTTGTTCACCCCTTCCGCCAGCCACATGGGCACGAAGCGACAACAGTTCACGGCCACGCTGCTCCTAAATGGGAAGGTGCTCATCACGGGAGGATTCCTCGACACGGGAGCAACGGCCCTGGGCTCGGCCGAACTCTATGATCCCGTCACGGACACTTTCCAACCCAGCGCGGGCACGCTTGGGTATCCCCGCTGGGGCCATCTCGCCGTCCTCCTGCCCAGCGGGAAAGTCTTCATTGCCGGGGGCAATGGGGGCACGGCGGTCGGCGCCGAACTCTACGATCCGCAATTGGACGCCTTCCTCCCCACGGGGGGGACCAACCTGGTGGCCTCCTGGAACACGGCGACCCTGCTGCCCAACGGCCAGGTGCTGCTCGCGCTTGCGGGAAGCAGCACCGCGGGCATATCCATGCTGTATGACCCCTCCACGGGCCTGGCCACACCTTCGACCGGCACGCCCGATCCCACGCGGGTTCAGGCTCCCACAGCCACGCTTCTGGGAGACGGCCGCGTGCTCCTGGCCGGGAACCTGGGCGCGCCTGGCGCTGACGTGGCGGGTGATTGCGAAATCTTCAATCCCGCCACCGGGCTCTACAACTACACCGCCAACCCGGGAGACAGGTGGGAGCACAACGCCAGCCAGCTCGCGGATGGCAGGGTGCTGCTGGTGGGCGGCTGGAACTCCAGCCTCACGACCGCCCTCAATACGGGCACCCTGTTCAATGCCGGCCCAGCCGTGGCGGCACCTGCCGCCTCCGCAACGATTTCGGCGGCATCCTCTGCGGCCGCGGGCACCGCGGGACACCTGGCCTCCGTTCCGGCTACAGTCGGCGCAGCCTACTTCTGGACCATCGCCAACGGCACCATCACCGCCGGTCGCGGAACGGCTTCGATCACCTTCACTGCGGGCACGGCCGGAAGCCTGCAGCTGGAATGCCTGGTCGTGAGTGCCGCGGGCATCCCAGCCCAGGGATCGGCCACGCTGACCGTGACGCCATAACCGAGTAGGTCGCGGTACAGAAAAAGGCAGGGGCGAACCCCTGCCTTTTTCTTAGTACCTGCAGAATTGCTACTGCACGAGGCCAAGCTGCTTCACGGCTTCGCGCTCTTCGTCGAGTTCCTTGGCGGTGGCATCCATCTTCGCGCGGCTGAATTCGTTGATATCCAGGCCGCTCACGATCTCCACTTGGCCGTTCTTCACGGTGACGGGGAAGCCGTAGACCAGGCCCTTGGGCACGCCGTAGCTGCCGTCGGACACGAAAGCCATGCTGGTCCAGTCACCCTCGGGGGTGCCCAGAGCCCAGGACCGCATGTGGGCGATGGCGGCATTGGCGGCGCTGGCGGCGCTGCTGAGGCCGCGGGCCTCGATGATGGCGGCGCCGCGCTTGGCCACGGTGGGGATAAAGGTCGTTTCGTACCAGGCATGGTCATTGACCAGGTTGTAGGCGTTCTTGCCGTCCACTTCCGCGTGATAGAGGTCCGGGAACTGCGTGGTGCTGTGGTTGCCCCAGATGGTCATCTTCTTGATGTCGGTGACGGCCTTGCCGGTCTTCTCGGCCAGCTGCGAGATGGCGCGGTTGTGGTCCAGACGAACCATGGCGTGGAACTGGGTGGGCTTCAGCTTGGGGGCATTGGACAGCGCGATGAGGGCGTTGGTGTTCGCGGGGTTCCCCACGACCAGCACCTTCACCGTGCGGCTGGCCACTTCGCTGAGGGCGATGCCCTGGGGCTTGAAGATGCCGCCATTGGCGCTGAGCAGGTCGCTGCGCTCCATACCGGCCTTGCGAGGCAGGGCGCCGACCAACAGGGCGTAGTCCGCATCCTTGAAGGCCACCATGGGATCGTCGGAGGTGACGACGCCGGCCAGAAGCGGGAAGGCGCAATCCTTCAGCTCCATGACGACGCCATTGAGCGCCTTGAGGGCCGGGGTGATCTCCAGCAGCTGCAGGATCACGGGCTGGTCCTCGCCCAGCATCGCGCCGCTGGCGATCCGGAAGAGCAGGCTGTATCCGATCTGACCGGCTGCACCGGTGACGGCCACGCGAACGGGGGTCTTCATGACGATTCCTCCTGAAGGATGGGTCATTCTATACTGCCAAACGGTCCTCCAAACCAGCAGGTCAGGAATCGTGACTTGCGTCCCGCACAGCGGGGGTTTTGGGACAGGCTGTTCACCCGCCCAGGTCCTTGACGACCTGTGGGCCGCCCAATTGCCTCATCTGGCCGAGGATCCAGGCCTGCCGCCCCCGGGTGTACTCGCTGGGGGCCCCGGCGTGGAACTTGTGGGGATTGGGGAGTACAGCGGCCAGGAGGGCCGCTTCGCTGGGTGTCAGGCGCTTGGCCGGCTTGCCGAAGAAGGACCGGGCGGCGGCTTCGGCCCCGTAGATGCCGTCGCCGAATTCCACGATGTTCAGATAGACCTCCAGGATCCGGCGTTTCGACCACCCGGCTTCGATGAGCAGGGTGAACCAGGCTTCCAGGCCCTTCCGGGTCCAGGAGCGGCTGCTCCAGAGGAAGAGGTTCTTGGCGGTCTGCTGGGAAACCGTGGAGGCGCCCCGCTTGCGGCGGCTGTGCTCGTTGTGCTGGACCGCCTTCTCGATGGCCTGCCAATCGAACCCGAAATGATCCGCGAAATTCTGGTCCTCCGCGGCGATCACCGCCACACCCAGGCTGGGCGAGATGTCTTCCAGGGGAACCCATTGATGGTGTGAAACATAAGGTTTCTCTCCGGACCAGGACTCGATCCGCCGCTGAACCATGAGTCCGGAAGCGGGAATCGGGACGAAGCGGAAGATCACGACCAGGAGGATGTTTCCCAGGAGAAAGAGGCCGAGGGCCCAAGCCATCCCCATGAAAAACCGCTTCAACCAACCGCTTTTTTTCTTGGCCATGAATCTCTTCCCGCCTCACGCACAAGTTTGGCAGACCCGCAGCCGATGAAGGGTCATGGGACTCCAGGGAAGTTCCTGAATCCGCCGATGCCGAAGCCAGGAGAAACGCAAGCATGTCCATCCAGACTGAACAGCATGAAAAACGGAAATTTCCCCGGGTGAGCATATCGGACGGTGAATACGGCATTCGGTTCCAAGGCAGAGGCACCGATATTGTGAACGCCCGGCTGGTCAATCTCAGCGCTGGGGGTTGCGGGCTGGAAGTCCAGATGGTCGAAGCCCAGCCCCTGGAAATGGGAGACATCATGGAAGCCATGTACCTGGATCACCCGGACCTGCCTCTGGTCCCGCTGTCCGGCATCATCGTGCGCATGCTCGGGAAAGTCCCAGGCAAGACCAGCGGCTACATCCTCATGGGCATTGAGTTCATTGGCATCACACCGTTCATCCAAGGTCTCATCGCCGACCACGTCACGGCTCAGTTGAGACTGGAATGAAGTGCCCGGCGGCACTCATGGAGCGCCACCAAGGTACCGATCCAGAATCAGGAACGCAAAGGATGACCGAACCATGAAGCAAGCCTCCTTCGAGATTTTTCTGGACCGCCTCGACCCTGCCTGGAGGGGTGACCAGCTCGCCTTCTTCCGGGTAGTCGAAGCCCTCGGCCCAGAAGCCGTGGAAGAGCTGGCGAGCCGGGTCCACCGGGTCTCCTGTCCCGTCGCCTTGAAACAACTCGTGATTGAGTTCAGCTATTACTTCCCCTGGCTGGAATGGATCCCGGTGGTGGACCGCCTCCTCCTGCACGAGAAGAATCTGGCCCTTTTCGAGACCGGCGTGCGGGCCCTGGGGCGCATGAAAGATCCGAGGGCACTGACTTCCCTGCGCAACCTCTCCATGAGCCGAGCCACGCCCGGGTTCCGGGAAGTCCTGCACGAGGTCCTCCGCGAGGCCGACCCCAGCGAGGCTTTCGATCACCACTTCTCCCGTCTTTTGAAGGGAAGCACCCAGCCCTCCGATGCCAATGATGGCGCTCACCAGCTCGCGAAGCTCCTCACGCCGGAGAGTCTCCAGTCCCTCCAAGCGGCCATGGGACACCCCGATCCGCTCATCTTCCGCCACACCATTCGACTCATCGGGCTCATCCCGACCGCCGAGGCCGCGGACTACCTCCACAGCTACCTCAAAGACGCCCTCCAGGACGCCTTGGACGACCGCGATGCCCGCTCGCTCCTGGCGGAATACCGCAACCTCTCCAGGCCCGAAGTCCAGGAGAAGGCCCTCCAGGCGCTCTCGGAACGCTGGCAGGAGGCGCAGCCAGGGATCATCGCCAGCCTGGGCTCTGGCCAACTGGAGCAGATTCAGAGGGCCAGTTCGGAACTCCGCGACCTTGGCCTCGGGGTCGTGGACACCTTCCTGCTCGATACGTTCCTCTCGGCTTTGGAGACCAAGGCGGATCACCTCACGGCGCATTTGGTCCAGGCCGGAGAAGCGGCCCAACAGCGGACCCGGCGTATCGAGTTCGGCCTGGACAGCTCAGCCCAGAGTCTCGTCGCCATGGCCACTCGGGGCCTCATCGAAGGCGCGAGCCTCCTCCCCGCCCTGGCGGAACCCCTCCGCCAGAACGCCGGTGGCGTGGGCATCGCCAGGGCCCTCGCCCTGGTGGTTCCAGCCTCCAACCAGGAACTGCTCGACCTGCTGCTGGATCAGCCTGATAGCACCCTGCGTGGCGCCGCCCTGGAAGTGATGGGCGAGCGCAAGGATCCGAACCTCAAACCATGCCTGCTGAAGCTGCGCCGGGATCCCATCTCCGATCTCGCCGACCGGAGCCTATGGCATCTGGGGCAGTTGCCAGATCCCGAAGGGACCGCCCGCGCGTTCCTGGCCGACCCCGATCCCGAGGAGGTCATCGTCGGCCTGCGCTTCACGGCCATCCATCGCCTGGAAGCCCTCGTTCCGGATCTCCTGCAGATCGCCACCACCCAGACCCGGGAAGCCGTGCTCCTGGAGGCTCTGAATACCCTCCGGGCCATTGGCTCCCCCCAAGCGGTGGAGCCCCTCCTCGACCTCCTGCACTCCGGCCAGGGGCCCCGGATCCAGGTCGCCCTTGGAGAGACCATCCGCGACCTGAATACGGTGGCGGGAGCCTTCGCCCTCTGCACCAAGGCCCAGGAGCTGAACTCCGCCGTTCTGCTTACGGCAGCCGTGGAAGCCCTGGCCAGGACCCACAGCTCAACCGACCATCCCCTTCCGCCCACCGCCTCCGATTCCTTGATCAAGTCCATCCGGATCGCCTGGGCCGAGCGGAATGCCTGGGCCCTGCGCCGCCGCATCGCCGATGCCGTCACCACCCTCCAGGCCGAGGATGCCAATGTTTGGACGGCCGTCACGGATCTCATCCAGGAAACCCTCGGTGAGAAGCGGCCCCCCGGTTCCGTCGCCACCGAGGATGTCGCCCACCTCCAATCCTGCGCACGCGCCCTGGCGAAGCTGGTCACGGCATAATGCCCTCGGAGGGCAGCATGCGCGACCACTCGAAGGACCCGTTGACCGGACCGGAACTGGTGGCCCTGGTGCAGCGGGTGTTCCGGCCTCGGCCGGGCGAAGACCGCCTGGCCATCCTCGTGGACCTGCCCGATTCCAAGGTGCCCGATGATGCCAGCTGGGCCGCAAGGCGGGAGCTGGCCTTGGCCTGGGCGACCGAGCTAACGGCCCATCGCGCAGACCTTGGACTGGAGGCGCAGGTGGTGCTCTACGCCAATGTCCACACCAACAATGGCGACCTTCCGGAACACGCCTGGATCCATCCGGGCGGTGCCCTGCCTTCCCTGGAGGCTCTGGACCCAGCCAATGCCGTCGCCTTCACGGATCTATTCGAGACTTGCCCCATGCTCATCGCCCTCACCAAATTCTCGGCCACGGCGCCCCTGAAGATGGCGGCGAAGCGGCATCGCTTCCGCGCCGCGACCATGCCCGGCTTCCAGCCCGCCATGCTACCGGCCCTTCGACTTGATTACGGCGAAGTGAACCGGCGAGTGGAGATTTTGAAGAATCTCCTGGATCGGGCCGAGGGCGCGGAGTTCCGCTTCGACTCCCCCAGCGGTCCCTGCGCCCTGCACCTGGACCTGCGTCACCGCTCCGCCCACGCGTCAGGTGGCCTGCTGCCGGAGCCCGGCGTGGCGGGCAACCTGCCTTCCGGCGAAGCCTACATCGTGCCCTACGAAGGGGAAATCCCCGGCGATCCCAGTCGCACGGAAGGCGTCCTGCCCGTCCAGTTCGGGCTTGAAACCGTGCGCTATCGCATCGCAGGCAACAAGGCCCTGGAAGTGATCAGCGAGGGCCCCAGGTCCAGGGAAGAGGGCACGCTGCTCGCCAGGGAACCCGCCTACGGCAATATCGCCGAGCTGGGATTGGGCGTGCTCTCGGCCTTCGGCATCAAGCCCATCGGGGAGATCCTGCTGGACGAGAAGCTGGGCCTCCACATCGCCTTCGGCCGCAGCGAGCACTTCGGCGGCCAGGTGGGCCCCGCGCAGTTCTCCGGGCCCGAGGCCGTCATCCACATCGACCGGGTCTATGTCCCCGAAACCCAACCGGACGTGAAGGTTCTGGGCGTGGATCTGCAGCTGCCGGATGGCGAAAGCATCCCCTTGATGCGAGATGGGGGGTACGCGATTCCGTTCTGAATTGGCCTAGCTCAAGCTGAGCCAGAGCCCCTTGAGGTAGAAGCCCTCCGGGTGATTCAGCGCGTAGGGATGGTCGGCAGGCTGGCCGAGATGGGCCAGCACGCGGGCATCACGACCAGCTTCCAGCAGAGCCGTCCAGACGGCTTCCTGGAAGCGGTTGCGATCAAGATGCTGGCTGCAGGAGAAGCACCAGAGCATGCCGCCGGGGGCCGTGGCGCGGGCGCCCAGGCGGAAGACATCCTTGTAGGCCTTGAAGGCCTTGTCCACGTCCTTGCGCTGCTTGGCGAAGGCGGGCGGATCCACGATGACGCGATCCCAGCTCATGGGCTCCAGCGTGCGCATGAGCTCGAAGGCGTCGCCCTCCATCCGCAGGTGCGCGGCGGGATCCAGGCCATTGGCGGCCCAGTCCCGGTCCGCCTGGTCCAGGGCCGGGACGCTGATATCGAGCGTGGCCACCTCCGAGGCGCCGCCCAGGCCCGCGTGGATGCTGAAGCCGCCCGTATAGCCGAAGGCGTTGAGCACGCGCTTGCCCTGGGAGACGAGGCCCACCTGGAGCCGATGCTTCCGCTGATCCAGGAAGTAGCCCGTCTTCTGGCCCCGGAGCAGGTCCACGGTGAGCTTGGCGGCCCCTTCCTGAACGGTGATGGGACCGCTGAGGCTGCCCTTGAGCAGGCGGTTCACGGGCTCCAGGCCCTCCTCGCGGCGACCCGACTGGCTGCGCTCCACGAAGGCCGTAAGGCCTTCGCGCCTGCCGAGCTCGAAGAGGATGGGCCACCAGAGGTCACGCAGGGCCTCGAGGCCGGCGGTGCCGACCTGGAGCACCAGGGCCTGGGCGTAGCGGTCCACCACCAGGCCCGGCAGGCCGTCGCCTTCCCCGAAGATCCAGCGGCAGCCGCCTTCGGGATCCCACAGGCCCAGATCCTTGCGCAGCACCAGGGCCGATTCGAATCGCGTCCGGAAGAAGGTTTCATCGAGGGGCGCGTCCTCGAAACGGAAGATCCTGGCGGCCAGGGGGCTGTTGGGGCTTGCGGTGCCCACGCCCATGACCTGGCCGGAATCGTCGGCCAGACGCACGAGGGTGGATTCGGAAGGCTTGGCCAACGCCCCGGAGAAGACCCAGGGATGGCGCTTGGACATCAGCGCTTCCTTGCCTGGCTTCAGGCGGAGAAGGGGATAGGGCCAGCGAGGAGTCGTCATGGATCAAGGGTAGCTTGTTACCCTCAAAGGATGCGCCAATCCCCCCTCGCCGCCGCCCTTCTGCTCCTTTTTTCCTGGGGGGTGGCCGCGACCGCCGCCGAGCCCTCCTCAGGCCCCGTCCTGGTCATCAGCGAAGACGGCCTGGGCGCGGACCAGTTCCGGCCCGAGACCATGCCTCAGCTCTGGGCATTGGCGAAGGCAGGGCGTCGCGCCGCGGTTCGCCCACCCTTCCCTTCCACCACCTTTGTTGGTCATGTGACGCTGGCCACGGGCTGCTGGCCCGAGCATCACGGGGTGGTGGCGAACAGCTATTTTCGCGCGGAGGACCACCAGCGCGTCCCGGTTGCCCACCGCGCCGAGGACATCCTGCGCGAGCCTCTCTGGGTCGCGGCCACCCGCAGCGGCGTCAAGACGGCCGTGTACCACTGGGTGGGCGCCACAGGCCCCTGGGACGGGGTCGCGCCCTGGCGCATGGAAACCTTCCGGCTCGGGCCACCGGACACGGAGGGCCTGGCCTTCTGCGATGCGGCCCTGGCGCAGGGGGCTCGCCTCGTCATGGCCTACCTCTCCGGCAGCGATGCGGAAGGCCACATCAACGGGCTGAAAAGCTCGCAGCTTCGGCAGAAATTGAAGCGCCTCGACCAGGAGCTGGCTCCCTGGCTCCAGCGGATGCTGGCCACCTACCCGGGCCTGCGCATCATCCTCACGGCCGACCATGGCATGGCCGCCATGAACCACCGGATCAACCTGCCCTCCCTGCTCGAAGGCATCCCCACGGAGCTGATCAGCCACGGTGGCAGCGCCTATGTCTACCTGAAAAACCCGAACGATCTTCCTTCTGCCATGGCGAGGTTGCAGCGAGCGGGCCTGACGGTCTGGCGCCGGGATCGGGTGCCGGTCCGCTACCACCTGGGAGGGAGCCCCCGGGTGGGCGATCTGGTGGTCTTGGCCCCTCTCGGCACCTGGTTGTCCCAATCTGAGACACCTGGCCAATCGAAGGCCGAGCGCCGGGGCCGGGCCGGAGCCCACGCCTACACCCCTGAGAACGATGCCATGCGCGCCTGGCTGCTGGTCCTCGGCATGGGCCGTGGCCCCCTGAATGAGGTTCAGGCCTGGGACATCGCCCCCACCGTTGGCCAGTGGCTGGGCGTGCATTGGGCCCAGGAGCCCGATGGCCGGCCGATCCCTGAACTTGTCTCAGGCAATGAGCACCAGTAGCACCTGGGCCAGGACGATCTTGAGGATGGTAGCCAGGGGATACACCGTGGCGAAGCCCACATTGGGCAGCTCGTTGTCCGTCTGGTGGCTGGCGTAGCCCAGCACCACGGGCTGCGTGTGCGTCCCCGCCACGATGCCGAACATCACGTTCAATGGAATTTTGAAGAGCTTGTACCCGATGAAGAGCGTCATCGAATCCGCCAGCAGGCACACCGCGAAGGCGGCGCCCAGGAAGAGGGGCAGCACGGAAGCGTCCTTCGACAGGATGGTGCGGAAGCCCTCGCCGGAAATGACGCCGATCCCCGCGGCGAAGAGCACCAGGCCGAACTGGCGGATGGTGTGGTTGGCACTGTAGGGGAAGTTCCACACCAGGGTGCCGATGCGGTGGAATCGGCCCAGCACCAGGGCCACCGCCAGGGGACCTCCGGCGAAGCCGAGCTTGAAGATCACGCCGTGGCTCAGGGGGATGGGCAGCTGTCCCAGCGCGAGGCCCGCGGCCAGGCCCATGGCGAAGGTCAGGAAGCTCACCTCGCTGAGGTCCTTGTAGCTGTCCCCGAACAATTCCTCGATGGCCTCGATGTTGTCGCGGCGGGTGGTGACGCGCACCCGGTCGCCCAGTTCCAGCACCGTATTGCCATCCGGCACGAACCAGAGATCACCGCGCCGGACCCGGGTGACGATGGCCTGATGCTTTTCCACCAGCTGGAGTTTGCCCAGGGGAACGCCCACCACCTCGGCCCGGGACACGAAGATCCGGGTGGCATCCAGGGCGCTCTGGTCCCGATCCAGTTCCACATGACTGCGCTCGCCGATGGTCCGTTCCACGTCGGCCAGATCCTCCTCGGAGCCGACGACCGTGATGAGATCCCCCAGTTGCAAGCGGAAATCCGGGCCAGGCAGCAGCAGATCGGCATTCCGCAGGACCCGCCCGAACACCAGCCGCAGCCGGCCGCCATCGCAAAGGCCCCGCTTGTTCAGCGATTCCGCTTCGGGTTTCGTGACGCGGATGGTCCAGACGGTGAGCTTCTGGTGCCCGGTCTGGTAGTCCTTCAACCCATCGGCCTCTTCCCTCAGATTCACCCGGAACAGCCTGGGCGCCACCAGCAGCAGGAGGATGGGCACCAGCACGCCCACGGGATAGGCGATGGCGGAGGCCACCGTGGGCTGGGCCAGCTCCACCGGGCCCAGTCCCGGCATCGCCTTCACCCGTTCGATGACACCGGCCAAGGCGGGCATGTTGGTGAAGCTGCCCGTGAGCAGCCCCGCCGCATAGCGCGCGTTGAAGCCCAGCGCCTTCGCCAGCAGCACGACGAAGCCCGTGGAGGCGACCATGGTGATGGTCACCACCGCGTTCTTCTGCACGCCTTCCCGGCTGAAGGCGGCCCAGAAGCTGTGCGAGATGGATAGGCCCATGGCGTAGACGAACACCGCCAGCCCCAGCTCATAGACCAGCTTCATTTCCTTGGAGATGTCCTTCTTCAGGGCCGCATCCAGGCCCGGGGCCATGACCAGGGCGCCCAGGGCGATGCCCGCGAACAGGATGCTGGCAATGCCGAAGGAGGCGCCGGCGATGCGGATCTTGCTGATGGGATAGCCCAGGGCCACCACAGCGAACAGCATCAGGAGCGGGTTGTGGGCGAAGAAGAAAAGAATGGCTTCGATCATGCCCGCCTCCGTGTTCACACCCGGTTCATGTCAACCGCTTCAGGGCCGCCGCCAGGGCTTCCGCTTCATCGGGACGGGCATCCGGCAGCATCGAAAAGCGAAGGACCGAACGCGCGTCGTCCGAACTATACCCAAGGGTTGTGATGGCGTGGCTGGGTTTTACGGCTCCGCTGTGGCAGGCGCTGCCCGTGCTGACGGCGAAACCGGCCATGTCCAGGGAGGCATGCAAAGCCTCGCCGTTCCTGCCTCTGAGCAGGAGGCAGCTCGTGTTGGGAAGGCGCCTGGAACCCTGTCCGATGACCTCGATGTCCCGGTTCCAGGATGTGACTTCGGTCTCGAAAGCATCCCGTATTTTTGCGAGGAAGGCGTTCATGGCTTGTCGTTCCGTCAAATGCCGCGCCGCGGCCGCCAGTCCAAGGATGGCCGGAAGGTCCTCCGTTCCCCCGCGCCGGCGCCGCTCCTGGGGCCCTTCCATCACGGTGTCCCAGGGCAGCCCCAAGCGCATCCACAGCAGGGCCGCGCCCCTCGGGCCACCCATCTTGTGGCCGCTGAACACGGCGGCATCGCAATCCGAAAGGTCCACATCAACCTTGCCCCAGGCCTGGGCGCAATCCTTGATGCGCACGGCATCGAGCACGGAGGGCATGTCGTACAGGATGCCCGTTTCGTTGTTGGCGGCCATCTGGACGACCGTGGCGCAATCCGGCGGAAGTTCGGGCAGCCAGGTCACCCGCGACCAGTCCTGGAGGGGGTTTAGGCAGGCGCTGTGCTCCCCCGGGAATACGGCCGCCGGGCGCTCCCCCAGGGCCGGTTGCAGGCCGCGCAGCAGGAGGTGCAGAGCCTCGGTGGCCGAGGCGCAGAAGATCAATTCACCCGGAGCCACGCCTAGGGAAATCGCCAGCTCGCGCCGGGCCTCCTCGATGCGGAACCGGGCCCGCTGGCCCTCCCGGTGCGTGCTGGTGGGATTGGCCCAATCCTCCGCCATGGCCCGCCGCACCGCCTCCACCGCCTCGGGATGGGGCGGCGTACTGGCATTGGCGTCGAAGTAGAAGCGAGACATGGAACTGCCATTCAACCGCAGATTCCGCCTTCTGGCCCAGGTTCAATTCAAGAGCGGGCCCGGTGCGCCAATTGGCCGGCCCACCACTGGACGACCGCCACAGCCAGGGAAGCCTTGTCGGCGGGGCCGAGGGTGGGGTCGGCCCCCTGGGCCGTGATGGGGGTCAGGGCGTTGGCCTGGTGGCCGAAGCCCCGGCCGCCCTGGATGTCATTGACGAGGATCGCATCCAGGCCCTTCCGCTGCAGTTTGGCGGCGGCCAGTTCCAGGTGGTTCTCGCTCTCGGCCGCGAAGCCCAGGAGCCACTGCTCAGATCGCTTCCTGGCCGCAAGCGTGGCCAGGATGTCAGGCGTCCGGACCAGGACCAGGGTCTCGGGGCCCTCCCCCTTCTTGACCTTTTCCGGGGCCAGGCTGTCGGGTCGCTGGTCCGCCACTGCGGCTGCGCCCACGATCCCATCGGCTGCGGCCCAGCCCGCGCTGCAGGCCTCCAGCATGTCCTGGGCGCTGCGGACCCGAACGGTCTCCACACCCCAGGGTGCCGTCAGGTCCCCACCCAGGATGAGCTGGACCTGGGCACCGGCGTTCCGGAAGGCCCGGGCCAGCTCGATGCCCATTTCCCCGGTGCTGCGGTTGGTGATGGTCCGCACCGGGTCCAGATCCTCCCGGGTGGGCCCGGCCGTGATGAGCACCCGGCGATTGGACAGGCTGGGCAGCTTGGGTGTCCCGGTAGCCTCGATGGCCTCGGCGATGACAGCAATGTCCGCCAGCTTGCCCGCGCCCTCCTCCCCGCAGGCCAGGACGCCCGCGCCGGGCTCCACCACACGGTGGCCGAAGCTGCGCAGCCGCGCCAGGTTGGCCTGCACTGCCGGGTGCTCCCACATGCCGGTGTTCATGGCCGGAGCCCAGAGGATCGGCGCCCGGGTGGCCAGCAGGACCGTGCCGAGGAGGTCTTCGGCGATGCCGTTGGCGGCCTTCCCCAGGGTGTTGGCCGTAGCGGGCGCCACTGCGACAAGATCGGCCCAGCGGGCCAGCTCGATGTGCTCCACCGAAGGCTGGGCGCGCCACTCACCCTGATCGGGGTTGGCCCCGAAGCAGGGCTCCCCGGTGAGGCTGCAGAGGGTCAGGGGCGTGATGAACCGGGCCCCGGCCTCGGTCAGGATGCACCGCACCTGGTGCCCCTGGTTCGTCAGCAGCCGCGCCAAATCCGCCGCCTTGTAGGCCGCGATGCCGCCAGTGATGCCGAGGAGGATCTTCATGGGGGGCTCCGGAACCCACAATCCTATCGCAACCGTTGTTAGAACCCCGATTGACTGGTATGCTTCTTGGTTCGGAGTGGCCCATGACCCAGCGCACCATCGTTCGTGTTCCGGAAGAAATCGCCAACAAGTACCGTTTCGTCGTCGTGGCGGGCAAGCGTTGCGATCAGCTCCAGCGCGGCGCCTTCCCCAAAGTCGAAGTCGTGGTGCCCATGAACAAGCACGGCCAGGCCCAGGACGCCCCCAAGCTCGCGTCCTTCTGGAGCCAGGTGGCCATGGCCGAAGTGGAAGAGAACCGCATCGCCTTCGAGGAAGCCGAAGTGATCCACCTCGAAGACACCTCCGTGGTGCCCATTTCCGGCGAGTAGCCCGGATCGGATTTTCGACGCCCCCGGTTTGCCGGGGGCTTTTTCTATTTGGGATCCGCCCTCCGGTTGACGATTGGGTGGGCCCCGCCAGCCTCAGTCCTCGTCCCCGTACTTCAGGACCGCGGAGAGCGCCTCGTGGACCTGCTCGATCCAGATGATCTGGAGCCGTTTCCGGGCCGCTGGCGGGATTTCATCCAGCTCCTTGTGGTTGCGGGCGGGCAGGAGCACCCGGGTGATGCCGACCCGCATCGCCGCGAGCACCTTCTCCTTGATGCCACCGACCGGCAGGACCAGGCCCCGCAGGGAAATCTCACCGGTCATGGCGGTATCGCTCCGGACGGAATGGCCCGTGAAAAGCGAGGCCAGCGCCACGAATATCGCGATGCCCGCGCTGGGCCCATCCTTCGGCGTCGCCCCTGCCGGCACATGGATGTGCACATCCAGCTGCTCGAAGTCCTGGCCCGGCACACCCAGGTCCCCCAGCCGCCCCTTCAGCAGTGTCAGCGCCGTCTGGGCGCTTTCCTTCATCACCTCGCCCAGCTGCCCGGTGAGGAGCAGCTTGCCGCTGCCCGGCACCCGGTTCGCTTCGATGAACAGGATGTCTCCGCCCACGGGCGTCCAGGCCAGGCCCGTGGCCACCCCCGGCACGCCGGCATGCATGGCGCTTTCCGATTCGTAACGAGGCGGCCCGAGGATCTCGCCCAGGTCTTCCGGCCCCACCCGTACGGCTTCCATAGCCCCTTCGGCGACCCCCATGGCCACATGGCGGAACACGGATCCGATTTCCCGCTCCAGGTTGCGCACCCCGGCCTCCCGCGTGTAGTCGCGGACAATGGCTGTCAGGGCCGACTCATCAAGGGAGCACTGCTGGGCCGTCAGTCCCGTGGCGGCCAGTTGCCGCGCCACCAGATACCGGCGGGCGATCTCGAGCTTCTCCTCCTCGGTGTAGCCGGGCAGCTGGATCACCTCCATGCGGTCCCGCAGCGGCCCCGGAATGGTATCCAGCAGATTCGCCGTGCCGATGAACATCACATGCGACAGGTCGAAGGGAACGCCCAGGTAGTTGTCGCGGAAGCTGGCATTCTGCTCCGGATCCAGGGCCTCCAGGAGGGCCGAGGACGGATCGCCGTGGAACCCTCCGGCGCCCAGCTTGTCCATCTCGTCCAGCATGAACACGGGGTTGCGCGTGCCCGCGCTGTGGATGGCCTGGATGATGGTGCCCGGGAGGGCGCCGATATACGTTCGCCGGTGGCCGCGGATCTCGGCCTCGTCGTGGACGCCGCCGAGGCTCGCATGCACGAACTTCCGCCCGGTGGCGTGGGCGATGCTCTGGCCGAGGGAGGTCTTCCCCACCCCCGGCGGCCCCACGAAGCAGAGGATGGGGCTCTTGCCGTCGGGGTTGAGCTTGCGGACCGCCAAGTATTCGAGGATGCGCTTCTTGATCTTCTCGAGCCCGTAGTGGTCCTCGTCGAGGACCCTGCGAGCCTCGGCGATGTCGATGCCCGCTTCGCTCTCCCTGGTCCAGGGCAGTTCGGTCAGCCAGTCCAGGTAGGTGCGGAGCATGGCGTATTCCGCCGCCGAATCCGGCATCCGGTGCAGGCGCTTCAACTCTTTGCGGGCCTGCTTCTCCACTTCCTCGGGCATCTTCGCCTCGGCGATGGCCTTGGCCACCTCCTCCAGCTCAGCCGCGGTTTCGTCCGTATCCCCCAGTTCCTTCTGAATCTGTTTCAGCTGTTCCCGGAGCAGGAACTCCCGTTGCCGCGCATCCACCGCCTCCCGAGTCTGCTCGGTGATCTTGCGGGACATGCGCATCACTTCCAGCACGTGGGCCATGCGCGCGAGCACCTTGTCCAGCCGCTTGCGGACATCAAAGGTCTCAAGAATGTCCTGCTTCTCCGGAGGCTTCATGTCCATCAACCCGGCCACCATGTCGGCCGCGATCCCTGGCGAATTGAGCTGGTGGATGGCGTTGATCAACTCCGGGGGCGGCATGGGGAGCGCATCGGCGTACTCCTGAACCTGCTGCCGCAGGGTGACCAGCCGTGCTTCCAGATCGTCGGACAGTGTTTCGTCCTCGCGCACCCGGGTGATGCGAGCCACCAGGTACGGCCAACCGTCCAGGAATTCGATCACCCGGAATCTGTTCTCGCCCTGGCAGATGAGGTGATGGGAACCATCGGGAGTCGTGATGTACCGAAGGATCTGGGCCTGGGTCCCGACTTGGTAGAGATCTTCAGGGCCCGGTTCATCCTCGGCCGGATCACGCTGCAGCAGAAGCCCCAGAGGACGCTCCTCCTTGATGGCGAGCTGGACCGCCTTGACGGACTCTTCCCGGCCGATGGTGACTGCCGTCACCATGCCCGGGAACAAGGCGAGATTGCGGACAACGATGATGGCGAGGGCATCCTTCGGAACTGGCGGAAGAACCCGCACCTCCGGGCCGACTGGTCCAGCGGACTCGGAATCGACCTTCGAACCATGGTTGCCGCTCATGGGTGCTCGACCTTTCGGAAAGTGAGAAAGAGGCAGCCAGCGGACAATTCCTTGCCAACGACCTGGAGCCCAGCTGGCAGCCCCTCGATCCGGCGCTCGAAATGGCCGTGGGGAATTTCGATGCGATGAACCGCTCCGATGGGGCCGGCCCAGGGGACGGGAAGATCGCCGCTGATCAACAGCGATGTCCCTTCGAAGCTCACCTTCAATTGCTCGGCAGTCACGCCGGGGAGCGCGACGACGACGCGCAGGCTTCCTTCGGATTCGTAGATGTCCACGGGCGGTTCCCAGGCAGGGCACCGCAAGGAGGCCCGGCCCAGGTGGAAGAACTGTTTATGCAGGCGCTCAGCTTCGTTCAGCACCTCGAGGGCGCGGGTCCACATCCAGGTTCGGGGATCATCAGCTTTCATGGTGTTACCAGCGCCAGCAGACTGCTGGTGACCTGCGCACAGTTGTTTTAACCAGTCGTTTCTTGGAGCAGCCCTCCGCGAAAACCCTTCTCAAGGATGGGAATCTCGCCAGCTCCCGCAAGTTTGAGCAGCCTCCGAAGACAGCTGATCGAGAAGCCAGCGAGATCTACAGAGCGAGGATCCCCCGTGGGATCACAAAGAGCGATCCATCTCCTCAGGCAGCACCAGCCTTGGTCATCCAGGAATAAGCAGAAATAGAATAATCACCATAAAAGACATTCAAGGCAGATGATCTCATATGAAATGACCTCATTGATTGTTAAGGCAATAAACCTATATTCCAGAGTTCTCCCGCTTCCAGCAAGGTGGGCGAGGCCCTATGGTTCCCTTTGCAATCGGCTCATCCGTCGGCTCCTACGAGATCCTGGACAAGCTCGCCTCCGGTGGCATGGGTGACGTGTTCCGCGGGTGGGATCCCCACCTAGGTCGAGAGGTGGCCATCAAGGTCCTGACCGGAGCCTTCGCGCACGATTCCTCCCGGTTGCGCCGTTTCGAACGAGAGGCCCGCATCCTTGCAACCCTCTCCCACCCGAATGTGGTGCAGATCTTCGATGTGGGCGAGCAGGATGGAGAATCGTTCCTCGTCATGGAACTGGTGGAAGGAAGCACCCTGAGGGATCGGCTCGCAGCCGGCCCGCTGCCCTGGCGCCAGGCTGCGGAACTGGCTGCCTCGGTGGCGGATGGCCTTGCTGCGGCCCATGCCAAGGGGATCATCCACCGGGACCTGAAACCTGAGAACCTGATGCTGACTGTCCACGGCCATGTGAAGATCCTCGACTTCGGTCTCGCCAAATTGCGCCAGGAAATCTCCTCGTCACCCAAGGTCCAAGTGGTAGATGGAGCACTTCAGCTTGCGTCGGGAGTGACTGATCCGGAAATGGTCTTTGGAACCGCCGCCTACATGAGTCCAGAACAGGTCGAGGGCGCGCGCATCGACCACCGGAGCGACCTTTTCAGCCTGGGGGTGATCCTCTGGGAAATGGCCACGGGCGTGCATCCCTTCCTGTGCGATTCGGTCAATGCGACCATGCACAGAATCCTGCTGGCCAGGCCGATTGTCACAGAGGGGGAACGCCGACTCCCTGCGCCTCTGGGGAGAATCCTGCGGGCCTGCCTGGCGAAAAAGCCATCTGACCGGTTCCGGAGCGCCCGGGAACTGTCCGAAGCCCTGAGAACCCTGGCCCGGACGGACCTCAGCACCCATCCCATCTGGGGCTCTTCTTCCCGCAAAGGAATTTCCCGCAAGCAAGCCTGGCTCGTGGGTTTCGCCTGCCTCCTGGTGGCAGCGCCCGGTGGCTACTATGCCTGGCAACGGAACCGGAAACCGGCTCCCGCGGTTGCGGCCAAGGCCGCGCCTGGGCCCAACGTCCTGGCCCTGCCCTCGCGAATCTACGGTGGCAGGACCGACACCTTCCTGGCGGAGGCGGTCCCGAACACGATGTCCACCCTGCTCGCAGGCGTGGGGGGACTGAATGTCAAAGCACCACCGTCCAGCGCGCAGGTGGACAAGTTGAATGGAGACCTGGCCCGGATCACCGAGGCCTACCAGGCGAACAACCTGGTCATCACCTCCATCACCACCCGGAAGTCGCGCCTGACCTTGAATGTTCAGTTGGTGGACACCCAGACCTGGAAGATCCTCTGGGGGCACCAGTACGAAGGCGACCAATCCGCTTATAACGACATGACCCGAGCCGCTGCGGAGGCCGTCGCCCGCACCCTGACGCAAGCGGCGAACACGCTTCCTTCGGTCAGCGGATCCGGGAACAGTTCCGAAGGCGACCTGGCCCGGAGTGAAGGGTTCCGGTTCTCGTCGCGCTACCGCGCCTTGAACCAGCAGGACGACTACAACCAAGCGGTTGCCGCCCTAGAGAGGGCCTACGCCCTGGATGCCCACCGCGCTGATGCTGCAAGTCAATTGGCCCTGCTCCATGCCTGGCGAGCCTTTCGTGCCGACACCGACCAGGTCGGCGATTCCGAACGGCGGCTGTCGGAAAGCTGGGCCCGGCGGGCCCTCGAACGCGATGCCAACTGCGGGCTGGCCTACGCCACGCTCGGGTCGCTGGAATACCAGTCTCCCAACGGAAACCCCGAACGAGCCATCGAGTACGCCCTGAAAGGGGCCTGTCTCGCGCCCCGGGAGGCAGAGACCCACATCCTGTTGGCGAGCACCTGCTCAGGCCCCGGCTCGAAGGAGCTTGTCATCGCCGCCGGTCGCCGCTCCATGGAACTGGATCCCCTCAACCCCATGGGCCCCGCCACAACTGCTCTGGGACTCGCATCCATGAGACCGGCCGAAGAGTCGCTGGCCCTCGTGGAGCAGGGACTCAGGCAGACGCCCAGCCACAGCTTCCTGAGGGATACCGTCAAACCCTACGTCCTGGTCCGGCTGGGGCACCTGAAGGAGGCGGAGGATCATTTCCCCTCCACTGGCACGGTCCCACGGATCGACCAGAAATTGCTGCTGGAGGTCCAGAGTGGCCAGCTGGACGCTGCCAGGACCACGGCCAAGCGCCTTCTGGAAAGCTGGTCGGAACCGAGGGTGCCGGGCCGTGATGCCGCGATGGCCCTCTGCGCGGCTCCCTTCCTGGTAAGGGCGGGCCTGAAGGAAGAGGCCATCCTGATGCTGGAGAAAAGTGTCGAATCCGGTCGCGCACCCTGCCTGGACTGGTTGTTGACCGATCCGGACTTGCAGCTGCTGCGGGGCGATCCGCGCTTCGGTCGGATCCTGCTCGCCGCCCGGAACGGCGCCGCCATCGCAGCCCGCCACCTCGACCAGGCCAGGATCCGAGGGGAGCTTCCGGAGTATCTGATCGCTCCTTTGGAAAACCTGAAACTGCAGATCAAAATGACTTCGCAATGAAAAGCAAAGCGCCCCGCTGGGAAGCGGGGCGCGCAGGCAAGAGGAAAACCTTCAGCGGCGAGTCATCGCCACGAAGTCCAAAGCTGCAGAGCCACCCATCGAGATGGGCAGAAGGGGAACCCCTTCCACCGGCCCGATGACCCCCTTCAGATTCGGATCCAGGAATTTGGGATTGATCATCAACTCCCAATTGGTGCCCTGGCCAAGAGCCAATGCGCAGCCATTCTTGATCGCAGCCGCCGTGGTCCCGAACGCCGGGACTTTATCCCCCAGATACCCGATCAGGGCCGTGGCATGCGCCGACCCATCATAGATCAGGGTGTCGCGGGGCATCAGGGCCACCAGTTCAACGCCGCGCTGCCGCATCGCGGAGGCGGCCGGACCCACCTGCATGGGATGTTTGACATCCACCACGGTCAAGGTGGAGCCTTCCGGCAGGGCGCGCTGGAGATCGGCTACGCGATCCCGGTTGTTGCTGAAGTTGCAGGCCACGCCGAAGTGGGTCTTCCCCTGGTAGATGAGGGCCACGGTCTTCACCACCGGGCCGAAATCCTCGGCAGCGAGCGGGGCAGCAAGAGCGGCGACGGCGAGTAAAGCTGACATGCGTGACATGGAACCCTCCTTGAATGGGACCTCACCAGGTCCAGGTGGTGCCAGCGCGAATGCGAAGGCAAGGGAAAGCTCTGCATTCACGCCTCACCGGGCCATGAATTCCGTCTTACTTTTTAAATGTTGTTTTGTTATAGCTTATACTAGCACATGACGAGGCATGCCCCGCCTTGGTAGAGCCCGTGAGACAGCGGTTAGATCCCATTTAGCCAGCCGCCTTGAACCCCCCGAGGCGCATCCCATACTGGGTCAGCCTCCATGGGGTGGCGCATGGGTCGTTTGGCCTTTGGTGAGTTCATCGTGGATCCCACCACCGGGGAACTGTGGAAAGGGGAGACCTGTATACACATCCAGGAACAACCCCTGAAGTTGCTGCTTTGCCTGCTCGAACAACCGGGTCGGATCGTCAGTCGTGAAACCCTGCAGGACCGTGTTTGGAGCGATCATGTCAATGTCGGCTTCGAGGACGGGCTCAACGCTGCTGCTTGGCGCCTGCGACAGGCCCTCGGGGATTGCGCAGACAAGCCACGCTTCATTGAAACCATCCCCCGCAAGGGTTATCGGTTTCTTGAGCAGGTCGTGCCCTTGCCCGGGAAAGCGCCACCTCCCCTGATGTCGTTCCCCGTGCCCGTCTTCCGGCCCCAGTCGGGCTTGTTGGTGCGAGTCAAGGATCCCGCGCTCGCCTGGGGAAAACCGCTGCGACTCTGGCTGGCGGCAGGGTTGGGCGTGGCCCTGCTCGGAGCTGGCGCCGGCTTGTGGCGAGCCCTGAAACCCAACCCCGTACCGCTGGTGGTGCCAGCCGTGCAGAACGCGACAGAGGACCCCGCAGTCGACTACTTCGCCGCCGCATTGGCCAGGCAGGTGACGCAGGATCTGGCCAGAAACCCAGACCTCTATCTGCTTCCCCAGGGGCCCGGCCCGCCGGGCCGGGAACCCCACCCGACCCGCGCTCTGGTTCTGAATTGGGTCCTCTCCCGGGAACCTTCGGGGTATCGCGTGACCGTGTACCTGGTCGATGCCCAGGGCAAGTGGATCGGAGAACAGTCGTTCTTCGCACTCGCCGAGGATCTCCATCAGGTCCATCAGCCTATTTCGGCTTTCCTCGTGGAGCAGGCGGCCAAATACGCTCGGTAGCTGGCCATGAAGGACCAAGTGCCTCTCACGCCGCTTGAGACACCCGATCGACCCGTCATTCTAGCGAACATCTGCAATGCCTGATTGCTGCAGGACAGAAGTGGTTTCCCCGGGGGC
Organism: Geothrix sp.; assembly: GCA_035255365.1. Lineage (GTDB taxonomy): Bacteria > Acidobacteriota > Holophagae > Holophagales > Holophagaceae > Geothrix. The sequence goes on along the minus strand of DATEZS010000041.1, from coordinate 113,693 downwards.
GAGGCCTTATTTCCACGAGTGATGAAATTACCCTTGCGAAGAAGCATCCCGAGCCGCATCATTCAACATCCGTTGAATTGGAGCATCATGAAGGCCCAGCCGCCGCCCCGAGGTCCCAAGCCCACACCCGTGCATCCGGACCAGATCCTGGATGCGGCCCAGGCCGTGTTCGGCCGGGACGGGATCCGGGGTGCCAGCCTGCGGGCCATCGCCCGGGAGGCAGGATGCGACCCGGCACTGATCTATTACCACTTCGAGCACAAGGAAGCCCTCTTCCAGGCGCTCCTGGCCCGGCGGTTTCCACTCATCCAGCGGGACATGGAGCAGGTCGCCGCCAGCACCGATCTCCGCCCCAGCCCGGTGCGGATCTGGGCTGTGCTGTGCCTCTACCACCGGCATCTCCAGGGGGATCCTGGCCTGCGCTCCTTGATCCGGGGCGAGATCGTGCAGGGGGCGGAAGGCGTCCAGGACCTCATCAAGACCCAGATCCGTCCCGTGCTCCTGGCCATCAGCCGCATCCTCGAGCAGGGGCAGGCCCGGGGGGAGATCCGCGCGGACCTTCAGCCCCTGCTGGCCACGTTCTTCCTGGTGCGGATGCAGCTCGAGATCCTGGATCTCATGCCCATCGTGCTTCGGAATCTTCCGGAAGCCCCTGCGGGAGATCCCGTCGCCACCGGCATGCGCGCCTGGTTCGAGCTCTATTGGCGCGGCATCGCCCAGGATCCGCTGGCTCCCCTGCCTCTCCTTCCCGATCCGGTCCGCTGAAAGGATTCCCATGCGACGAACTCCCTGGTTTTCAGCCCTCGCCGCGGGCGGGACGCTCCTCCTGGTCACGGCCTGTGGCAATTCGACACCGAAGCAGCTCAAGGTCTCCGGGAACATCGAAGTGATCCAGGTGGAAGCCAGCTTCCGGGTCGCCGGCAAGGTGCTGGAGCGGCCCGTGGACGAAGGCCAGGTCGTTCAGACTGGCCAGCTCCTGGCACGCCTCGATGCCAAGGATCTTGAGCAGCAGGTGGCCATGCGCCGGGCGGACGTCGCCACAGCCAGGGCCGCCCTGGACGCCCTTCTGGCCGGCTCGCGCAAGGAGGAGGTGGAAGCTTCCAAGGCCGCCCTGGAACAGGCCAGCGCCGATCTCCGTAGGCTGGAACCCGACGAGGCCCGCCTCCGTGATCTGCAGAAGCAGGGCATCCTCTCGGAACGCGACTACGAAGCCACCCGGGCCGCCCTGGAGGCAGCCCGGGCCAAGGTCAGGCAGGCCGACCAGCAGTTCACCCTCGTGCGCAAGGGCCCTCGCAGGGAGGACATCGATCAGGCCCGGTCCCGCTTCGACCAGGCTCAGCAGGCCCTGGTTCTGGCCCAGACTCAGCTCGGCTACGCGACCCTCACGGCCCCCATCTCCGGCGTGATCCTGTCCAAGAACATCGAGCCGCTTGAGTATGTGGCGCCTGGAACCTCCGTGGTCACCCTGGCGAACCTGGGCCAGGTCTGGTTGCGGGCCTACCTGGAGGAGGCAGACCTGGGCCGGGTGAAGGTCGGCCAGAAAGCCCTGGTCACTTCGGACAGCTTCCCCGGGAAACGCTACGAAGGCCGGGTCTCCTTCATCGCCTCCGAAGCCGAGTTCACGCCCAAGAGCGTGCAGACCCGCAAGGAGCGCGCGAAGCTCGTCTACCGCATCAAGATCGACCTTCCCAATCCGGCCCTGGAACTGAAGCCGGGCATGCCCGTGGACGCCGAGATCGCGCTGTGACCGATGCCATTCGGACCCGGGCGCTGACGCGCCGTTTCGGGGACCTCCTGGCCCTGGACCAGTTGTCCCTGGCCGTGGGGGAAGGCGAGATCTTCGGCCTGGTGGGGCCGGATGGCGCCGGCAAGACCACCACCATGCGCCTGCTGACGGGGATCCTCGAGCCAACCTCCGGCGAGGCCTGGGTGGACGGCCTGGAGGTGGTACGGGAGGCCGAGCCCATCAAGGATCGCATCGGCTACATGGCGCAGCGCTTCGGCCTGTACCCGGATCTCACCGTGCAGGAGAACATTGATTTCTACGCCGATCTTTACGAAGTTCCCAAAGCGGGCAGGAGCGAGCGGGTCGAGCGGCTCCTGGCCTTCAGCAATCTCACTCCGTTCAAGCGCCGCCAGGCGGGCAACCTCTCCGGAGGCATGAAGCAGAAGCTCGGCCTGGCCTGTGCCCTCATCCATACGCCCCGGGTGCTGTTTCTGGACGAGCCCACCAATGGCGTCGATCCGGTCTCCCGGCGGGACTTCTGGCGCATCCTCTACCAGCTCCAGCAGGAGCGGGTGACCATCTTCGTCTCCACCGCCTACCTCGACGAGGCGGAGCGCTGCAACCGCATCGGCCTGCTCCATCAGGGGCGGCTCCTGGCCTGCGACATGGTGGATGGCGTCAAGGGGCTGCTGAAGGGCGCGCTCCTGGAAGTCCGCTGCGGCACTCCCCGGCAGACCGCTGGGCTCCTGCGCGCCGCGACCCTGGGCAGCGTGACGCTCTTCGGGGACCGCATCCACGTTCTGGTGGATGATGCGGATCGCGGTCGAACCGCCGTCGAGGCAACCCTGCGCGGAGCCGGCATTCCCTGCCTCGAGCTGCGCGTGATCGAACCGACCCTCGAGGATGTCTTCACCTCCGCCATTCCGGGAGGTGGCCATTGACCGAATTCGCCGTCACCCTGCGAGACCTCGAACGCCACTTCGGTGCCTTCGTGGCGGTGAACCGCATCAGCCTGGATGTGCGCCGGGGCGAGATCTTCGGCTTCCTGGGCCCCAACGGCGCAGGAAAGTCCACCACCATCCGCATGCTCTGCGGGCTGCTGGAACCCACTGGCGGCCAAGGCACGGTGGTGGGTCTGGACATCTATACCCAACGCGAGGAGATCAAGCGGAACATCGGCTACATGAGCCAGAAATTCAGCCTCTACGATGACCTCACCGTGGAGGAGAACATCGACTTCTACAGCGGCATCTATGGGATTCCCCGGGCGAAGAAGGCCGAGCGGAAGGCGTGGGTACTGGAACTCGCCAACCTCGAGGAACATCGCCGCAGCCGGACTGGGCTTCTTCCGGGCGGCTGGAAGCAGCGCCTCTCCCTGGGCTGCGCCCTCCTCCATGAGCCGCAGGTCCTCTTCCTGGACGAACCCACCTCGGGGGTGGATCCCCTGAGCCGGCGGGCCTTCTGGGATCTCATCTACGACCTCGCCGGCCGGGGCGTCACGGTGTTCGTCACCACGCACTACATGGAGGAGGCCGAATACTGCGACCGCCTGGCCCTCATCTACCGGGGCGAACTGGTGGCCGTGGGCACCCCCGGCGAAATGAAGGGTCAGCTCATGACCGACCAGGTCCTCTCCGTGTCCTGCGATCGTTCCCACGAAGCCCTGAGCGCAGCCTCCACGGTGGCAGGGGTTCGGGACGCAGCCCTCTTCGGCCGGGACATCCACCTCATGACAGAGGATGCCGAAGCTCTCGCCCCGCGGCTGCGCAGCGCCCTGGTGGAGGCCGGGTTCCAGGTGGGCACCGTGGAACGGATCACGCCCTCCCTGGAAGATGTCTTCGTCTCCCTCATCGAAGCCCGGGACCGGGCCGACGGTGCCCAGAAGGAGTTCAGCGCATGAGCGCCCTCAACCTTCGCCGCCTCAAGGCCGTGGCCCGGAAGGAGTTCCTCCACGTGCTGCGGGATCCCCGCGCCCTGGGCATCGCCATCGTGCTGCCCATGATCATGTTGATGATCTTCGGCTACGCCCTCACCCTGGATCTGGATCGCGTCCCCCTGGCGGTCTGGGACCAGAGCCACACACCCCAGAGCCGGGAGCTGGTGAGCCGCTTCGAGGGCTCCCGCTATTTCACGGTGATGGCGCGGACGGGGAGCTACCAGGAGATCGTGCAGGCCATCAACCATGGCCAGAGCATGATGGCGCTGGTGATTCCCCCCGACTTCGGGGGCCGGGTCGCTTCGGAGCGCAAAACCCAAGTACAGCTGCTGGCCGACGGCAGTGATGCCAACACCACCACCCTGGCCTTCTCCTACGCCGAGGGCATCGTGCGCGCCTATTCCCAGGAAATCCTGGTGGAGAAGGCCCGGCGCCTGACCGGCCGGGCTCCCGTCCTGCCCCTGGAACTGCGGCCCCGGGCCTGGTTCAACACGGACATGGAGTCGAAAATCTTCATCGTGCCCGGCCTCATCGCCGTGATCATGATGCTCATCTCCGCCCTGCTCACCTCCCTCACCGTGGCCCGGGAATGGGAGACAGGCACCATGGAGCAGCTCATCTCGACGCCGGTCAGCAGGTCCGAGCTGATCCTTGGCAAGCTCGCGCCCTACTTCGTCATCGGCATGGTGGACATGCTGCTGTCCGTGCTCGCGGGACGCTTCCTGTTCGATGTGCCCATCCGTGGCAGCCTCGTCCTGCTCTTCGTGGTCTCCGCCATCTACCTCGTGGGGGCGCTCGCCCTGGGCATCTTCATCAGCACCATGGCCAAGACCCAGCTGCTGGCCAGCCAGGCCGCTTTCGTGGCCACCTTCCTGCCGGCCTTCCTCCTTTCCGGCTTCATGTTCGACATCGGGAACATGCCCAGGGCCCTGCAGGTGGTGACCTACCTTGTCCCAGCTCGGTATTTCGTGACCTTCCTGCGGGGGTTGTACCTGAAAGGCACGGGTCTGGCCCAGCTCTGGCCCGAGTGCCTGCTGATGGTGGCCTTCGCCTCGCTCATGCTCCTGCTCGCCGTCCGCAGTTTCCAGAAGCGTCTGGCCTAAGGAACTTCCATGCTTGAACGCCTCCTCCGCATGCTCGTCAAGGAATTCATCCAGGTGCTCCGGAACCCGCGGATGCGAGCCGTCATCTTCGTGGTTCCGGTGGTGCAGGTACTCATCATCGGCTATGCCGTGAATACCGATGTGCGCCATGTGGCCATGGCCGTCTATGACCTGGACCGGACTCCCGCCAGCCGGGATCTGCTGGCCCGCTTCGAGGGCTCCGGCTGCTTCGACATCGTGCACTGGATCACCTCGGAAGGAGAAATCCAGGAAGTGCTGGATTCCGGCGAAGCCAAGACGGTGCTGCGGCTCAACCGGGGGTTCGCCGAGGATCTGGCGGGAGGCCGCAGTGCCACGGCCCAGCTCCTCCTGGACGGTTCGGATTCGAACACGGCCAGCGTGGTGCTGAGCTACGCCTCCCGCATTGCCGCCGATTTCAACCGCGCGGTCCTGGGACAACGCCTGGAGCGAACCGCGGGCTTGCGCCTGGATACCGAACCCATCGCCCTGGTCGCCCGGGCCTGGTTCAACCCCAACCTCGACAGCCGCAACTTCTTCGTGCCGGGGGTCCTGGCCATGCTCGTGGCCGTGGTCTCCATCATCCTCTCCAGCATGGCCATCGTACGCGAGCGGGAGATCGGCACCATGGAGCAGATCATGGTGACGCCCATCGGCCGGCTGGAGTTCATCCTCGGCAAGACGATCCCCTTCGCCCTCATCGGCTTCGTGGATGTGGCCCTCATCACCCTCATCGCCGTCTTCTGGTTCCAGGTCCCCCTCCTGGGCAATCCGCTGATGCTGTTCCTGGGCACGGGCCTGTACCTGCTCAGCACCCTGGGGGTGGGCCTCTTAATCTCCACCGTGAGCGCCACCCAGCAGCAGGCCATGATGACGGCCTTCTTCTTCATGCTGCCCGCCTTCATGCTCTCCGGCTTCGTGTATCCCATCGCCAACATGCCGGATGTGGTGCAGTGGTTCACCTACCTGAACCCCCTGCGCTACTACCTCGTGATCATCCGTGGCGTCTTCCTGAAGGGCCTGGGTTTCGAAGTGCTCTGGCCCCAGATGCTGGCCCTGACCCTGCTTGGCGGCACCATGCTGATCCTCGCCGCGGGCCGGTTCAGGAAGACCATGGCCTGAGCGTCAACCGAACCGGTAGCTGGCCAGGCTCAGGTTCCCCAGCTGCCAGCCCTGGAAAATCGATTCTGCAGGCTGGGTGGCCGCGCCCAAGGCGATGAAGAGCGGATCCAGATGTTCGGAGGTGGGCACGGATTCCGCGGCTCCCGGGCCTTGGCGCCAGTCGAGGAGCGCGGCCTGGTCCCCGGCCAGCAACCGTTCCCGAACCCAGCGATCGAAAGCCGCAGCCCAGGCTTCGGGTCCCCGCACATCCTCCCAATCCAGGCGGCGCAGGTTGTGCACGATCCCCCCGCTGCCCAGGATCAGCACTCCCGTCCGGCTCAGGGAGGCGAGGGCCCGGCCTGTGGCCATCAGGCTCTCGGGAGTGCGGGACGTGGACAGGGAAAGCTGCACCACGGGAATCTCGGCCTGCGGCGAGAAATAGCGGAGCGGAACCCAGGCGCCGTGATCGAGCCGACGCTCGGGATCCAGCACGGCTTCCAGCCCAGCCGCCTCCAGCAGACCCAGGGCCTCCCTCGCCAGGGAGGGCGACCCGGGAGCCGGATAGTCCAGGCGGTAGAGGCTCTCGGGGAAGCCCCCGAAATCATGCATGACCCCGGGTTCATCCGCCGAGGAGAGGCGGAGGGGGCCCGCGGCCTCCCAATGGGCGGAGCAGACCAGGATGCCGCGCAGGCCTTCCCATTCCCGTCCCAGCTTGCCCACCGCCTGGGCCCACTCCCCGCCGTTCAGCGCGAGCATGGGGGAACCATGGGCCAGGAACAGGGAGGGAATGGATCGCGGCAGTGCCATGCGTCATGGTCCATTGATTATTTAGGTGTTGCAACTTCTTTTTTTCAAAACTTGCCTTCCGACCCGTCATGCCGATGGGGAGGGCAGAGTGTAAGCTAAGGTTAATCAGTCCATGGAGCCCGCATTGAACCTCCGGCTTGGCGTCAATATCGACCATGTGGCCACCCTCCGGCAGGCCCGGAACGGGCATGAGCCTGAGCCCGTGGCGGCTGGCCTCCTGGCCCAAAGCGCCGGGGCCCATGGCATCACGGTCCACCTGCGCGGCGATCGGCGCCACATCCAGGAGCGGGACATCCGTCTGCTCAAGGACGTGCTGGCCATCCCCCTGAACGTCGAGTGCGCGGCCACGGCGGAAACCATCGATACCGTGGTCCCCATGGCTCCCTCCTGGGTCACCCTGGTTCCGGAGAGCCGGGAGGAACTCACCACCCAGGGCGGTCTTGATGCCATCTTCCTCCAGGGGATGCTCCGCACCGTCATCCGGGAACTCCGGGCCGTGGGCATCCACGTGAGCCTCTTCGTGGATCCGATCCTGGACCAGGTCAAGATGGCCGCCAAGCTTGAAGCGGATGCCATCGAGCTGAACACGGGCACCTACAGCGATCTGCCCATGGACTCGGACCCCACGGCGGAACTGACCCGCCTCAAGGACTCGGCCAGGCTCGCGAATCGGCTGGGCATGAGAGTCCTGGCCGGCCACGGCCTCACCCTCCAGAACGTGGGTCCCATCGCGGCCATTCCGGAAATGGAAGAGCTGAACATCGGCCACAGCCTCATCGGACGGGCCGTGCTGGTGGGCCTGGAGCAGGCCGTCCGCGAGATGCTGCACGCCATGTCGGAGGCGAGATCATGAGCCGGATTCTCGTGGTAGATGATGATGAGACCATCCGCCAGATCATGCGCGAGTTCATCGAGCTGGAAGGCCATGAGGTGGTGGAGGCCGACAGTGCCATCTCCGCCCGCCAGGCCCTGGCCAAGGCTCCCGTGGATCTGGTCTTCATGGATGTGAACATGCCTGGCGAGAGCGGCGCGTCCCTCTGCCGGTCCATCAAGGAAGACCCCGAATGCCAGGACATCAAGGTCGTCATCCTCACGGGGTACGACAGCGAGCGATCCTGGCGCCAGGGCTTGGGCAGCGGCCCGGATCTCTTCGCCGTGAAACCCGTCAACCGCGAGCGGATCAAGGTCCTGCTCGAAGAACTGCTTCCCGCGGCGGGGACCAAAGGATGAGCCACCTCCGCGGGACCCTAGAGAGCATCTCCCTCACCGATGTGGCGCAGCTGCTCCATGTCAACCGGAAGAACGGCATGCTGCAGGTGAGCAGCGGCAAGACCAGCGGCGTGCTTTATTTCTCGAACGGCGAGATCATCCATGCCGAGACGAACCGTTTGCGTGGCGAAGGAGCCGCCTTCGAGATCCTGGAATGGGTCTCCGGACACTTCGAGTTCCTGACGACCCAGATCCAGGCTCAGCCCACCATCCGGCGCACCATGCAGGATCTCCTCATGGACAGCGCCCGGCTGCAGGACAGCCGCAAGCGCCTCCACACGATCTTCCCGGATTTCACCGCCGTGCCCTGGCCGACCCTGCCGATGCCCCAGCTCCTGGATGGGCTGAAACTCTTCGCCGAGGAACGGCGGGTCCTGCCCTTCTTCGACGGCTACCGCGATTTCCAGGATGTGATGGGCGCCTCGGGACAGCACGATGTCGCCGTCCTCCAGGCGGCCTCGATCCTCAAGGACGCCGGGCGCCTGGAGGTGCTCAGGCCTGATGTGGATCTTCAGGTGGTGCAGGCCAAATCCGGCTTCTTCAAGAAATCCGATCACCTGGATCTCCCCAAAAGCCTCCTGGCGCGGTGGAAGCACCTCGGTCCCTACCACGACGGCGTCACCAATCTGCGGGTGATGTGGGCGGAGGGCCCTGCAGTCGAGCGGGTCGAATTCAGTGCGGACCTTCCGGAGACCCAGGTCGCCATCCCACGAGAACTCATGCAGGCATGGAACCTGGCCGAAGGATCCCATGTGAAGGTCCGGCCCGCTCCCTAGGGCTGGATCTCGCCAAGTTCCCTCTCAGCGCCTGCCATGGAGTCACCATGACCGACATTCATGAAGATCACCCCCAAGTCGTCGGTCCGGATGGCCTGGTGGAAGAATTCCAGGCTCGCCGCGAACGCCTCGACCAGCGCCTGAGCTCCCTGGAAGAGCTCATCGGCGATCTCAGAGCAGAGCTGCAGGGGGATTCCCAGGCCAGCATCCAGCGCCTGGCCGCCGCCGCCAAGGACATGGCCAACGGGCAGGTCTATCAGAAGATCGACATCGAGGCGAAAGGGGAGCTGGGTGCCCTGGTGTCCAGCATCAACCAGACCCTGCTCAACCTTCAGCAGCTGGACGCCTCGGTGAAGCAGCAGAGCACCCAGGTTCCCGAGTTGGCCGCCCAGCTGGATGCCATCACCAGCGACACAGAAGAGGCCACCCAGAGCGTCATGAACCGCCTGGATTCGCTCATGGCCGCTTCGGATGACGCCCTCAAGAGGCTCCTGGCCAACCAGGGCGACCTTCGCAAGGGCCAGGAACACCAGGCAAGCCTCGAGAAGGCCATCGCAGGCTTCCTGGACCGCGCCTCAGCCGGCGAGAATCAGCAGGCCCTCGCCCAGGAGGTTCTGGAGTTCCTCTTCGCGCACCAGATGACCCCCGCCCCGCCTGCCCCGGACCTGGATCCGACCCTGGCCAGCCTGCGGAAAGTCAGCGACGAGGCCTTCGAGATCCTGAACATCCTCCAGTTCCAGGACATCACCCGCCAGAAGATCGAGAAGGTGGTCATCCTCCTCAAGCAGTTCCAGCATGGCCTGAGCCGCCTCCTGGTCATCTTCAACATCCAGACCGTGGCCCTTGGCGTCGAGGTCTTCACGGATCGGAAGGTAGCCACCCAGGATCACATCTTCGACACCAGCCTTGAGGCCGATAGCCGCAAGGACAGCGTGGAAGACATCATCGCCCAGTTCAAGAAATCCGGCTCCAACTGACCGGGGCCGGGTTCAGACGATCCGGATCCGAAGTTCGCCGAGACCCGCAATGCCGCACAGGACCTGGTCGCCTCGCTGAAGAGCCCCGACCCCTGCGGGCGTGCCCGTGAAAATCAGGTCCCCTGGATACAGGGTGACCAGCCCGGACAGATGCGAGATCACTTCCGGCACGCGCCAGATCATGTCCGCCAGGTCCCCGCGCTGCCGCTCCGAGCCGCCCACGGAGAGCCAGATGGCCCCGGAGCTGAACTGCCCTGGGTGATTCACGGGGGTAATGGCTGACACCGGGGCGGAATGATCGAAACCCTTGGCCATGTCCCAGGGTTGGCCCTTCTCTTTGGCCGCGGCCTGAAGATCCCGGCGCGTCAGGTCGATGCCCACCGCATACCCGAAAATGGCGGCTTCGGCCTGCTCCAGGGAGAGGTTACTCCCCCCTTGGGCCAGGGCCACCACCAGTTCGACTTCGTGATGCAGGTTGGCGGTGGCCGGCGGGTACGGGATGTCGCCGCCGCCTGGCACGAGGGCGTCCTGGGGCTTCCCGAAGAAGAAGGGAACCTCGCGCTTGGGGTCCGCCCCCATCTCCCGGGCGTGATCCGCATAATTGCGGCCGACGCAGTAGACCCTGCGAACGGGAAAGCGCGCGGCGGTTCCCAGCACTTCGAGGGTGGGGACTGAGGGGGCAGAAATGACGGTTTCCATGGAAGCTCCGGTGGTTCTCAGGCCTTGGCTCGCGGATGGGCGTGCTCGTAGGTCTTGGCGAGTTCCTCGAGCCCCAGATGAGTGTATCGCTGGGTGGTGCTGAGGCTCGCGTGCCCGAGCAGTTCCTGGATGGCCCTCAGGTCCATGCCGCGATTCAGCAGGTGGGTGGCGAAGCTATGCCGCAGCGCATGGGGGCTCACCCTCGAGCGAATCGCAGCTCCCTCCAGCGCTCCCCGCAGCATGGTCCGTACGCTGGTCGTCGTGAGCCGTCCCCCTCGCTGGTTGAGGAACAGCGCAGAGGTGGGAGGCAGGCTCCGCTCGACCAGGAACTGGGACCTGAACCCAAGGTAGGCATCGAGGATGCCCGCCGCCTTGGGATGGTAGGGAACCAGCCTTTCCTTTCGGCCTTTGCCGAGCACGCGCAAGGTCCGTTCGGCAGCCAGGAGATCCTGCAAGTCCAGCCCGACCAGTTCCGAGACGCGCAGTCCCGAGGCATAAAGCAGTTCGAGGAGGCAGGCGAGACGCGCCGAGAGGAAATCCACGACCGGCGGGAGATCCAGCAGGGCCTGGCTCTCCCCTTCCGTGAGGAAAGCCGGAAGCCGCTTGGGCTGCTTGGGATTCCGCAAACCCGAGGCGACGTTCTGGACGATGCGGTGCGTCTCCCAGAGCCAACCATAGAAACTTCGAACAGTGGATAAGATGCGGGCCTGGCTGGCGGGATCGAGGCCGCGCTCGCCCAGTTCCAGCGCAAAGGCCCGCAGGGTCCTGGGGCTGACCTCCCAGCCATCCCAGCGCAACCGGACGGCATGATCCAGCAGTTTTCCAAGGTCCCCCGCGATGGCTCTGGCCGTATGCGGAGAGACGCCGCGGGCGCGCTGTTCCATGCGAAAGGCCTCGACAGCCTCGGCCAACGGCGCGCTCTCCTTCCCTGCTACCATGCCCTTACATCCTCAGAATGCCTGGAGTCCATTGTGGCGCAGCCCAGCCCCTCTCCTATCGAAACCGTTGCCCAGCTTTTTTATCGGGCCATGGAGAAGCAGCTCCCGGACGCCCTCGCTGTCCGGAGGGATGGGGTCTACCAGAAGATTTCTCATGCGGAAGTGCAGGCGGCCGTGGAACACCTTGCCCTGGCCATGCTGGCCCGGGGGATCAAGGCGGGAGACCGGGTGGCCATCATGTCCGAGAACCGTCCGGAATGGGCCATTGCGGATTTCGCCTGCGCGATCCTCGGAGCCCCGGATGTCACGATCTACGCCACCCTCAATCCCATCCAGGCGGAGTTCATCCTGCAGAACAGCCAGTCCCGCTGGGTGATCTGTTCCTGCCGGGAACAGCTGGACAAGGTGCTGGCCCACTGGGACCAGTTGCCCGACCTGGAAACGGCCGTGCTCATGGAAGGCGAGCTCCCGGAAGGGACGGGCCGACCTCTCGTCACCTGGGCCCAGCTGCAAGCGGAAGGGCATGCCATGGAGGACCGGCGCCCGGAAATCCGGACCATCGGCGACCAGCGGAAGGCATCCGATCTGCTGACCATCATCTACACGAGTGGCACCACGGGAGACCCCAAGGGCGCCATGCTCACCCACGGCAACCTCGTGTCCAACGTGCTTGGCGCCGAATCAACCGTGGCGATTTCCTCCGGCGAGCGGGCCCTGAGCTTTCTTCCCCTCACCCATATCTTCGAACGCATGGCGGGCCACTTCCTGATGTTCCATGTGGGGGCGTCCATCTACTATGCCGAAAGCGTGAACACGGTGGCTGCGGATCTCCTGGAGGTAAAACCCACGCTCCTGGCCTCCGTCCCGCGCATCTACGAGAAGATCTTCGCCAAGATCTACGACACGGTCGCTTCTGGCGGCATCCTCAAGCGGCTCATCTTCCATTGGGCCATGCTCGCGGGCCGCCAGGCGGTTCCCTATCTCCTGAAGGGGCAGACGCCACCGACCTGGAAGGGCCTGTGGTACCGGACTGCGCAATTCGTCGTCTTCAACAAAATCAGGCAGGCCACCGGAGGACGCATCAAGCTGGCCATCAGCGGCGGCGCTCCTCTGGGCGGCAAGATCATGGAATTCTTCTGGATCGTGGGACTGCCCATTCTCGAGGGCTATGGCCTCACGGAGACCAGCCCCGTCATCACAGTGAACCGCTTTGGAGAAGTGCTTCCGGGCTGCGTCGGCCGCCCCCTCTACACGGAATGGGAAGGACGCCCGTTCGTGAAGATCGCGGATGACGGCGAGATCATCTGCCAGGGACCCAACGTGATGGTCGGCTACTGGGCCAACGCGGAAGCCACGCGCGAAGCCATTGACGAAGATGGCTACTTCCACACGGGGGACATCGGCCACTTCGATGACCAGGGACGGCTCTACATCACCGACCGGAAGAAGGAACTCATCGTCACGAGCGGCGGCAAGAAGGTCGCCCCGCAGCCCATCGAAAACGAGCTCAAGGAGGACAAGTACATTTCCCAGGCTGTCGTCATCGGCGACAACCGGAACTTCATCTCCGCCTTGATCGTGCCCAATTTCGACAGCCTCGTGCGCTGGGCCGGCTACAAGAAAATCACCTTCAAGGACCACGCGGAACTGCTCCAGAACCCCCTGGTGTACAACAAGATCGGCAGCCGCATCGAGCGTGTGAACGCTCGTCTTTCCAACTACGAACGCATCAAGAAGATGACCCTTCTCGCCGACGAGATGACCCTCGAAGGCGGCCAGCTGACCCCCAGTCTCAAGGTGAAGCGCCGGGTCGTGAATCAGATGTACGCGGCCCAGATCGAAGCGATGTACCTCGAGTCGAAGGTCTAAAAATCCACTGGGGCCTGTTTGGAAAGCCAGTTCTCTGACTCACCCAAAGCCGCTGCCGTGCTGACCCCTCGCACGATTGCACCCCACCCTGGAAACAGGCCCTAGCTGCGCCCTTTCGCCGCAAGATAGCGCCGCACGGCCTCTTCCGTCTCGGGGACCTGCAAGCCAGCAAGTTTCGCGAGTCGCATGGCCTCCCCGACAGGCATGCCCTTGTCGAGCACCAGCCAGGGCGTGACCATGGCGGCGGCACGGTTCCCGTTATTGCAATGGAGCAGCACTTTGGAACGGGGCGGAAGATCCCGCAGGATCCCTCGGATGAAGTCCATGTCGTTCGGCGGAGGGACCTTCCCCACGGCATAGCGCTGGTAGGCGACACCCATCTCCTGCAACCGGGAGGACTCCGACTCGCAGTCCAGGTTGGGTTCACCGTCCCGCCGGAAGTCGATCACATGGGTGATGCGGTATTTCTTGATGGCAGCGCAGGTGTTGTCGTTGGGCAGGCCGCGGAGCACGAACACCCCGGAGCGCACCTCCACCGCATTGGGGATGTCCGACTCCTGCGCCTGGAGCACGAGGGCCGGCAGTAAGAGGAATAGCGCACGACTTGACATGGTGCCCTCCGCGAGATCGCCTGGAACGCCAAGCAAATTCGCGAAGACCACCGGAAAGGGGGTCTGCGATTGCGGACCGCCCATCCGGGCGGGTCTCCACAATGTCCAATGTAGGCAGATAGGTCAGCTATTCAACGGCTGATTAAACGGTTCTTGAGAAAGGTGTCTTGGCCCCGAGGGTGGCCAGGTAGGCGTCGAAGGGCTGCACCAGATTGCGCACGAAGCGCCTGCCCAGGTGCGTGATGAAGACGCCCTCCGGGCGAACATCCACGGTGCCCTGGGAAACCTCGTCCTTCAGCTGGGTGATGGCATCGGCGAAGAGCGCCGGGCCGTCCACCCCGAAGCGCTGCTTGAGGTCCTCCCACTTCAGCTCGAAGTGGCCCATGAGGTGGTGGATCACCCAACGGCGCAGTTCGTCATCCTCGGACAGACGGTGACCCTTGTGAACCGCAAGATGGCCATCGGTGATGCTGCGCTCCCACTTGGCGAGGATCTTCTCGTTCTGGGCATAGACCCCCGCCACATTGGAGATGGCGCTGGGCCCGAAGCCCAGCAGGTCGGAACCGGCCGCCACGGCGTAGCCCATGAAGTTGCGGATGAGGCGACCCTCCTGCACGGCCTTGGCCATGGGATCGTCGGGATGGGCGAAGTGGTCCATGCCGATGGCGATGTAGCCCGCTTTTTCCAGGATGTCCGAGGCCAGGAGCAGCAGGTCCAGGCGGAGTTCCGGCGAGGGCAGCGTCTCCGCGGGAATGCTCCGCTGGAAGGGCATGATGCTCGGCAGGTAGGCGAAGCCGTAGATGGCCATGCGGTTCGGGGAGAGCTCCAGGGTGGATTCCAGGGTGCGGCGGAACGTGTCCATGGTCTGGCCCGGCAGGCCATAGACCAGATCCAGGTTCACGCCCTCGAAACCCAGTTCCCGGCACTGCTTCATGGCCGTGAGGGTGTGATCCCAGGTCTGGCCGCGCGTGATGAGGGCCTGCACGTTCTCGTCAAGATCCTGCACGCCGAAGGATACGCGGTTGAAGCCCATCTCGCGCAGCGCGGGTAGCTGGTCCGGCTCCAGGAAGGTGGGATCCACCTCGATGGCGATTTCCGCGCCGGGCAGGAACTCGAAGCGCTCTTTGAAAAGATTGAAGGTGCGCTGGAGTTCGGGCACCTTCAAGTACGTGGGCGTGCCGCCGCCCCAGTGCAGCTGGAGAGCCTTGCGGCGGTCCTTCAGGTGCGAGCAGACCAGATCCAGTTCCTTCGTCACCGCGGCGAGGTAGGCCTCGACGGGATCGTACTGGGGGCTGACCACCACGTTGCAGCCGCAGTAGGCGCAACGGCGCGGGCAGAAGGGGATGTGCAGGTAGAGGGACAGCGCCTCGTCCTTGCGGAGGTCGGCACGATCCAGAGCCGAGAGGACCTCCGGCTCCGGGAAGTCATCGGTCCACACCGGCGGCATGGGATAGCCCGTGTAGCGCGGGCCGGGGCGGTCGTAGCGGCGGATGAGATCTGCGAGCTGGTTCATGGGAGGGTCCAATCAAGAGAGGCAATGACTTCGAGAGGAGCTACTGACTACCGCCAAAACGCCAAGGACTGTTTCTTGGATGCCTTTCTTGGCGTTTTTGGTGTCCTGGCGGTGATCTTTTTTACGCCTTCACTTCATCAAGCACGGCTCCAACCACGGCGGGATCGGTCTCAGGGGTGAGCCCATGCCCGAGGTTGAAGATGTGGGGGTGACCCTTCATGGCGTCCACGATGGCGCGGGTTTTCCGTTTTGCAGTCTCAGCACCGGCCAAGAGCATGATGGGGTCCAGGTTGCCCTGGAGCACCATCTTGGGGAAGCGGCGGCGTGCCTCGGAAATGGGCACCTGCCAGGGCACGGCCAGACCGTTGCAGGAGAGGTCGTTCAGGGAATCCGGGAGGTAGCCCGTGCGTGCGAAGAAGAGGGTCGGCGCGGCGGTGACCTGGGCCAGGGTGCGCTCCACGGAAGGCAGGGCGAAAGTCGCGTAGTCGTCGGCGTCGAGTTCCCCGGCCCAGGTATCGAAGAGCTGCACGCCCTGGGCGCCGGCCTCGATGTGCAGGTTCAACAGGCGCGCGGCGGCGTCCGCCAGCTTGTCCATCCACTTGCGGGCAAGCACCGGTTCCTGGTGGATGAAGGCCTTGGCCTTCGCCCAGCTCTTGCTGCCCTTGCCTTCGATACCGTAAGCCAGCAGGGTCCAGGGGGCTCCCGCGAAACCCAGCATGGTCACCTTGGGGGGAAGCTCCGCCTTGACCTTGCGGATGGCGTTGCAGACCGGCTCGAACACCTTTTCATCCAGCGGACGGTTGATGTCGATCTGGTCCAGCGTCTTGCCGATGCGCGGCCCGCCCTCGGGGATGGTGACCTCGCAGCCCAGCGCATCCAGGATCACCAGGATGTCGCTGAAGATGATGGCGCCATCGATCTGAGGGAAGCGGCGGATGGGCTGCAGAGTCGCCTCGGCGGCCAGATCCGAATCGTTGAGCAGCTGCTCGAAGGTGACTTTGGAACGGAGCTCCCGGTACTCCGGAAGGAATCGTCCTGCTTGGCGCATGAACCAGACGGGGGGCTTGTCGAGTGCTTCGCCGTGGAGGACACGAAGGAGGGGCTGAGTCATCAGATCACCAAAAAAGATTCGCCGCAGGGAACGCAGGAGACGCAGAGGAAAGGAAAATCAGGCGAAGTCCTTGGCCACGGCGGCCGCAGCCTTCTGGAAGTGGGCCAGTTCGGGCTCGCCGTGGGCGGCGCCGAGGAAGGCCACTTCGTAGCCGCTGGGGGGAAGGTAGACGCCCTGGCCGAGCAGGGCCCTGTGGAGGTGGTTGAAGGAGGTGATGGATTCCCCCTTCACGCCGTCGCTGCGCCGGACACCATCCTGGAATAGCGGCCAGAGCAGGCTGCCGTAGCGGGGGCAATGCAGGCCGGGAATGGTCTCGAAAGCCGCGGCCCATTTGGCGGCGTTGGCTTCCAGGCTTGCGTAGAAGGCAGGGGTCAGCTTTTCCATGGTGGCGAGGCCCGCCGCCATGGCGACGGGATTGCCGGACAGGGTGCCGGCCTGATAGACGGGGCCGTCCGGCGCCACCACGCCCATGATGTCCTTGCGGCCGCCGTAGAGGCCCACGGGCATGCCGCCGCCGATGATCTTGCCGTAGGTGGCCATGTCCGGGGTGATGCCCAGCCGCTCCGCCGCGCCGCCCGGAGCCACGCGGAAGCCGCTGATGACTTCGTCGAAGATCAGGATCACGCCGTGCTTGGTGCAGAGTTCGCGCAGGCGCTTGAGGAACTCAGGGCGCTGGAGCAGCAGACCGTTGTTGGCGGGGATGGGCTCGATGATGGCCGCGGCCAGCTCGCCGCCGATCTCGGCGAAGGTGCGCTCCAGGGTTTCCATGTCGTCCAGGGACACCACGGAGGTGAGCTCCGCGATGGCCTTGGGCACGCCGGCGCTGGTGGGGGCGCCGAAGGTGACCAGGCCGGAACCGGCCTTCACCAGCAGTCCATCGCTGTGGCCGTGGTAGCAGCCATCGAACTTCAGGATGCGATCCCGGCCCGTGAAGCCCCGGGCGGCGCGGAGGGCGGACATTACGGCTTCGGTGCCCGAGGACACGAAGCGCATCTTCTCGATGAAGGGCACCATCTCCTTGATCTTGCGGGCCAGGAACAGCTCACGGCGGCTGGGGGCGCCGAAGGTGAGGCCCTCGTTCATGGACTCGGTCACGGCCGCCAGGATGTCAGGATGCGCGTGCCCCAAGATCAGCGGACCCCAAGACATGCAGAGGTCCAGGAAGCGCTGACCGTCCTCGTCCTCGAACCAGGCTCCGGAAGCCTTCTTGAAGAATTTCGGCGTGCCGCCCACGGCGCGGAAGGCCCGCACGGGGCTGGAAACGCCCCCGGGAAAATGGGTCAGGGCTTCCTGGAACAGGGTTTCGTTGCTCATGACGTCCTCAAAGAATGTGTGATGCCTGTGGATGAAGCTTGTGTCTAGGAAACCCAGCCCTTTTCGACCGCCTCGCGGCCCGCGTAGGTGACGATCATGTCGGCCCCGGCGCGGCGGATGGCGAGGAGGTGCTGGAACATCAGCTGGTCGCCGTCCAGCCAGCCCATACGATCGGCGGCCTTCACGCTGCTGAACTCGCTGGAGACGTGGTAGGCGCAGAGCGGCGCCAGGCAGTCCTGGCGCAGGCGCCAGATGAGGTCGAGGTTCGGCAACGCAGGCTTGACCATGAGCATGTCCGCGCCCTCTTCGATGTCGAGCCGCGCATCCCGCAGGCCCTCCCGGGCATTCCGGGGATCCATCTGATAGGTCTTGCGATCGCCGAATTTCGGGCTGCTGTCGGCGGCATCGCGGAAGGGACCGTAGTAGGCGCCCGCGTGCTTGATGGCGTAGCTCAGGATACTGGTCTGGGTGAAGCCGTCCTTGTCCAGCAGGGCCCGGATGGCGGCCACGCGGCCGTCCATCATGTCGCTGGGGGCAACCACATCGGCGCCAGCCTCGGCGTGGCGCAGGGCCATCTCGGCGAGGATCGGCAGGGTCTCGTCATTCCGCACGACGCCTTCCTCGTCCACGATGCCGCAGTGGCCGTGGCTGGTGCAGCCGCAGAGGCAGACATCGGTCATGACGATGAGATCCGCGCCGAACGCCTTCTTGAGGGCCTTCACGGCCATGGGCACGACACCCGCGTGGTCGCAGGCGTAGCGTCCGTCCGGGCTCTTGGACTCGGCATCGGGCACCCCGAACAGCAGTACGCTGCGCAGACCCTTCTGGAGATCCTTCCCCACCTGGCTGACAGTCTCCTCGATGCCCGCCCGCACGATGCCCGGCAGGCTGGCGATCTCGCTGCTGCCCTTCTGGGGCTGCACGAAGTAGGGCTGGATGAGGTGCTGAGGCCGCAGTTCGGTCTCGGCGACGAGATTCCGCATGGCGGCCGTGGTGCGAAGGCGGCGGGAGCGATTCAGCATGGGGACTCCTCCTTGTTCAGGTGTTGAGCAAGCATGGCCCAGAGCAGGCCGGGCTTGGGTTCGCAGTGGGCATGGGCCGGGGCACCACAACGCGCGAAGGCGTCCCGGGTGGCATCTCCCCAGGCGAAACGCAGCACCTCTCCGGTGATGGGCGCCAGGATTTCCGCCTGCAGCGGGCTCAAGGCCAGCACCGCTTCGACTTTGGGCAGGGGTGGAAAGGGTTCCCGGGGTCCCTCGCTGTGGGTGACCCAGGGATACATGTGCCAGGGCGTGCCCTGGGCGGCGGCTTCGAGGTACTCCCGGCTCCGTTCCCCCCGGGCCAGGATGAAGGCGCCACCATTGGGAAAGGACTTCTTCACCAGCTCCCAGAGGGCCTCGGCGCGGGCTTCGGAAGGGAGCCGAAGGTCCACATCCTCCCGGCCCAGGGCCTCGGCCGTGCCGGCACCTTGAACAAGACAAACCGTCCCGGCGGGAATGCGGCGCGCCGCCACCCGGGCCCCGGAGGGGCTCAGGAGGATGACCGCGCTGGCGGTCTCGAAGGGCAGCGGGGGCCGCGCCGAGGAGACCTTGAGGGCCGTGAAGGCATAGGGCACCGGCGCCCATCCAGCCTTGCGCACCGTTTCCGCCAGCGGGTGCTGGGCGGGACGAGCCAGAGCAAGGCGGGGACGGGGAGCCGAAGAGGTCATGAAAGGCCGATGCCTTTCAGCACGAGGCGAAGCAGCTCGGCATCGTCAAAACCCCGGGCTTCGGCGCGGACCAGGCCGGACTCCGGCGCATAGGCAGCCTGCAGCAGGATGGTGCCATCGCTCTGGGGACGGGCCAGGGCGCCCAGGGGCTGCTGGCAGCCGCCGCCGATGCCCGCCAGCACCTGGCGCTCAAGGGTGACGCAGCGGGCGGTCATGGGGTCATGGATCTCGGAAAGCGCCTCGATCAGATCGGGACGGTCGGCCCGGGCCTCGGCCAGCAGGGCGCCCTGCCCCGGTGCGGACGGCAGTTCCTCCGGTGTAAGCGCGCGCACCGTCAGGCCGGACAGATCCAGGCCCAGGCGCTTGAGGCCGGCGGCGGCGAGCATGGTGGCGTGAAGGGGTTCGTCCCGGAGGACGCCGTCCCGCACCCGGCCCAGGCGGGTCTGCACGTTGCCGCGGATCCAGGTGAAGCGGGCCTTGGGGAAGAGCTGGCTGAGCACCCGCTCGCGGCGCACGGCGCTGGTGCCGATGACCAGATCCTCCGGCGCATCGGGTCGCATGACCAGCCAGTCCGCGGGGTCCTCCCGCTTGGGGATGCAGGCGGACACGATGCCTGCGGGGCGCTCCAGGGACACGTCCTTGAGGCTGTGGATCAGCAGATCCGCGGCGCCCGCGGCCATGGCGTCTTCCAGCTCCTTGGTAAAGAAGCCGCCGCCCACCTGCTTGTCCAGGGGGCCCTGGAGCCACTGGTCGCCGGAGGTGGAGAACTTGCGCCAGGAGACTTCATAGCCCTTGGATTCGAGAAACCGAACCATGGATTCGGCCTGCCCCACGGCCAGGGCGGATCCTCGGGTCGCGACAGTGACTTGTCTCATGGCTGAACCGCCTCTTCGTCAGAAATGGGCTTGGGTTGGGTTTGGACCAGCGCCCGGAAGGCCAGGGTCCGTCCTCTAGAAAGAATAGCCTTCAATGCGTCCAGCTGGGCCTGGTCCATCTCGGCGTGGACCCCGTGCAAGGCCACGACTTCCTGTTCCAGGGAACCCCAGGCCTCGTCCAGCCGCTGCTGGGCAGTGGCCAACTGCCGTTTCTGGGCCCGGCTCAGGGCCCGCTGGCGCATGCGCCGGGCGGCGCCCACCAGATAGGGTTCCGCCTTGAGGGCCGCCTCGGCGCGCTGGGCCCGGGCGGTGGCCGTCTGGGCCAGGAAGGCCGGCAGATCCACCCGGTGCACCCAGGGCAGCTGCTCCAGGCCCGGTTCGGAATCCGGCGGCAGGGCCAGATCCAGGATGCGCAGGGGCGCCCGCTTCAGTCCCTGCCAGGCTTCGAGGGTGAACATGGGTTCGGGGGCGGCTGTGGCCGTCACGATGGCATCGAAACCGGCGGGATCGCGCTGAAGCCTGGACAGATCCACCACTTCCAAGCCCAGAGGGTCAGCCAAATCATGGGCCTTGGTGCGGGTGCGGTTGGCGACAGCGACCTTGAAGCCATGTTCGGGCAGCCGCTCGGCCAGGTACTGGGTCATGGGCCCGACCCCCACCAGCGCGACGGAACTGCCGGTCGGCAGGGCCTCCAGGAGGTGTTTGAGCGAGACGGTCGCCACACTGACATTGCCATCGGCCAGGCCCAGGCGCGTGCGGAGGCGCTGCCCTTCCCGGGTCAGGTCCTCCACGGTGGTCAAGGCCTCGGAACCCGCCACGCCCACCTCGCGAGCCTGGTCCAGGGCACCCTTCAGCTGCCCCGTGATCTCGCGGTCACCGAGGTTGGCGGACTCCAGGCCGGAGGTCATGGCCAGCAGATGCGTCCAGGCTTCCTCACCCTCGTAGCGGCGTGCGCCCGGCCCCGGATTGATGGCCTCGGGCCGGCCACCCCACACCATCCAGAGCACGCGCTGGCAGGTCGCCAGATAGACGATTTCCCGACATTCGGCCTGCTGCTGCCATTCCCGGAGGCGCGCGGGAAGCCCCTCACGCACCACGAACTGCCCCACCACCTCGAGATCGTGGTACGGGGCGTGGAAGCTGATGAGCGCTGGTTCCATATCGATTCTCATGATCAGGAGAGATGCACGGGGGCTAGTCACCGGATCGTCATAGCGCCAACCTTGTGGCAACAGTCACATGGAAACCCTCAACCCCGGAGCAGGGCCTCGATGGCGTCCCAGTTCCAGTCCTCGACTGTGACTTCCCCCGCATTCAGCGCCTCCTGGGTCAGCCAGGCATCGTAGATGACCAGTGCGCACATGGCTTCGGCCACGGGCACGATGCGAGTCGCGATGCAGGGATCGTGGCGTCCCTTCGTGGAGATGCTGGCGGCATGACCTGCCCGGTCGATGGTCTGCTGGGTCCTGGAAATGGAGCTGGTGGGCTTCACGGCCAGCCGAACCACCACGGGAGCGCCGGTGCTGATCCCACCCAGCGTTCCCCCGGCATCGTTCTTCAGGGGGCCCTCGGGGCCCAGTGGATCGTTGTTCTCGCTGCCGCGGCGGCGGGCGCTCTCGAAGCCCGCACCCAGCTCCACGCCTTTGACGGCTCCGATGGACATGCAACCGTAGGCCAGGAGCGCGTCCAGCTTCGCGAAAGTGGGATCGCCCAGACCCACGGGCAATCCCTCAATCCAGACTTCACAGACGCCACCCACGCTGTCGCCTTCGGCTCTGGCCGCTTCCACGGCTGCCCGTTGCGCTTCGAAGGTGCCGGGGTCTGCCACCCTGAGTGGATTTGATTCCACGAAGGCCCAGTCCACGGTTCCACCGGCGATGCCGCCGATCTCGCGATTGAAGCCCCGGATGGTGACACCGAGCCCTGCCAGCTGCTGCTTGGCCCAGGCCCCCGCGGCCACGCGTGCCAGCGTTTCTCGCCCGCTGCTGCGGCCACCGCCGCGAGGATCGCGGATTCCATATTTGCGGTCATAGGTCAGGTCCGCATGGCCCGGCCGGAAGAGGTCAGCAATGGCCTGGTAGTCGGCGCTCCGTTGCTGCTCATTGAACACCACCAGCGCGATGGGGTGCCCCGTGGTCCGGCCCTCGAAGACGCCGCTGAGCACCCGCACCTGATCCGCCTCGCTGCGGGGCGTGACCAGCTCGGATTGCCCAGGACGGCGACGGTCCATCTCCAGTTGGATAGCCTCCAGGTCGAAGGCCAACCCGGGTTTCACGCCGTCCATCACCACGCCGACGGCCGGACCATGGCTTTCACCAAAGGTGAGGATGCGAAAAGCGCGACCGAAGGTGGAGGGGGAGTCGAACAGCATGCCTCCATTGTGGCGCCTGGCGGCAGCTCCGTCACGGGGAGCTATCTGGCACCTGGCAATTTCGAGGCAACCTGGCTCCACAATGTTAGGCTTGGTGTTTGGATTTTTCATGCTCCCCAAATTTCGGCCCAGGCTCCCATCCCGCCTCTTCTGTTTAGCCCTCCTGAGCGGCTCCCTCGCGGCCCAGGCTCCCGTTCTGCAAGATGAGGCCGAACGGCTGCGTCGGGAATTCATCCGCTGGGGCGAGGGAGAAACAGAGCCGACCGTGGATACGAAGAAGTCGGATTCCACGGTCACACGGGAAGTCGCGGCTGTGGCCATCGTCCCAGGAGGCTCGGCCCGCACGCCGCTGCTCGATGGCGGCGGCATGGGAACGGTCCTGCGGGGAAGCGGCTTCGCCGGTCGGTTCGCCTGGTCCAAAGGACATTGGGAGGCGGAGGCCACCATCCTGGCCCTGCACGGCACCGGCGAGATGACTGACCACCTCCGGGTGAGCACAGGGCGCCTGGCCTACCGCTCCCAAAGCGGCTGGCGCTTCGCCTTTGAGCGCATGCCCTTTCAGTGGGGGTACGGCATCACGGGCGGATATCTCTTCGGCACCTCAGCCCAGCCCTTTCCCAGGGTGGTCATGGAAACGCCCATGGTCGACCTTTCCCTGTTCAACGTCCCCCTGGGCCGTTGGGGCTTTGAAACCTTCCTCGGAAAGCTTGGAGGCGACCAGCAAGTGCCAGACTGGGCTGCGGACCGGGAACAGCTCCTCCACTGGGAGCGCGCCCGGGGCGGCGTCATACAAAAATCCTTCCAAGGCGGCTACAGATTGAAGGCGGCCTTCGGTTCCTCTGTGGAGATGAACTTCGCTGTCTCCTCCTTGTGGGGAGGGATTGCCCCTGATGGCCATAACCTCACGACGGGCTATGGTTTCAAGACCTATCTGGGTGCCTTCTTCGGGGCCCAGAATATTGCCGTTACCGAGGCCGCCGGCGACCCTGCCCATGCAACCGGACGTAGAACCACTGGGCAGAGTAACGGAATCACCAATATCGAGTTGCGCTTCCGCCCCTCCTTCCTGGCTCGTTGGGCTGGGGCCAAAGGCGCCTTCGCCTACATCAGCCGAGGTGCAGAAAACGTGGATTGGCAATGGAAGGATTTTCTTCACCATCCCCTTTCCTCCATTTGGAATGATGTCAAGGCAGATGCGACCACATCTCCACGCACGGTCTGGGCCAGGGACAGGCGGGAAGCCTCACCCAATCTGCAGTGGCCCAATGACGCGGTGGGCCTGCAGTTCAACTGGGAACACGCCGACCTGGGGCTCGAGTACCTCGATAATCGGACTGGCGAGAAGCCCGGAACGGGATACCAAACCTACTCCCATTGGTTCTTTCTCGCAGGCCATTCCAACGGCGGCGATCCCATGGGGGACGCCTTTGGTGGCAACATCATATCCAAGACTATTTCCTACGGATGGCAGCAGGATCAGTGGTCAGGCCGCGTCATCGTCACGGATGGGCTCCGGGCCTTCAAGGATGACATCGCCCTCTGGCGAGCGGCTCATCCTGGCCAGGAACCGATTACCGGAGGGTTTCAACATCTTGAATTCCAAGGTGCCCTGAGCTTTGGCCAGGGTTGGAGGGCCGGTGCAAGTCTCGCTTTCCAGCGGGAGCAGAACCTGCATTTTGAACATGGAGTCTATGCGCACGGAACCAACGCCGTCGTCGCCATCAGCCGTCGATTCTGAGCATCGGGGCAATGCCTCGTTCGGAAGCCAGGCCGACTTGGGCTTCATCCTTCACCCACGGGAAGTAGTCTTTGAGGGCAAGGGGAAATTGCTTCTGGGCCAACATGGCTTGCCATCGTTCAGGTGCGCCTTGATAGCCGTAGTAGGTTTCCTTGAATTTCAGCTGAGGTGCAATGACATAGGCTAAATGCTGGAAAACCAAGCCAGCGGCCTCCGTTTCAGCATGAGAGAACACGTCGGGGTCCGTCGATTTGAAGGGAGGCCGCAATCGCTTCCTCCGCAAGAGACGTGCCCATTGACGCCAGGGCTCGAAGCGATGGAACAGTCCCGGGGGCTCATGGGATTCCCAGCGATCACCCGGCTTGAAGCGCCAGGTGCGCAGCCACTCGAAGGAACTGTTGTTCCCGTAGTTATTGCGGGTGGTGATCACATGATCGGGCCCGACAAAGAATTGGCACCAGTAATACGCAGCCCGCTTCCCCGGGTTCGCGATGAAGAGCTCGCGGCAGCGGGTGACCTGTTCCGCAGTCCAAAGCTCGTCCGCGTCCACCTGCCACAGAAGGCACTCCTCTTTGATCCTCGCGAGGGGAGCGCGAACCATCGCCAGTTTCCCGTCCCAGAAAGCACCCTGGGGACGGCGGTAGACCGTCACCTGATCCGGGTAGGCCGCAGCAATCTCATCCAGGTAGCCGCTCGTACCGTCATTGCTGCGCCCCTGGTCATGGAAGGAGCCTTCAATCCGCCCTCCCCCAGCCACACTCCAGGCCGTATCGTGCTTCAGGTCTGCCACACCCTCGACCACATGCCAATGCCAGGCAAAGGGAAGGCTCCTGAACAGCTCCAGGTGGTATCGAATGAAGGGCTCGCCGTTGAGGACGATGGTGAAGAAGTGGACTGGCAGGTCGCTCATGCCAAGCGTTTCCGGAAATAGGCAATGGTCTCCTTGAGTCCATCCTCCAGGTTCACCTTGGGCTCCCATCCAAGCAATTCCTTGGCCTTGGAGATATTCGGGCATCGTTGTTTTGGATCGTCCGACGGGAGCGCCTGGAAGACGAGCTTGGATTTGCTTCCGGAGAGGCGGATCACGGCCTCGGCCAGTTCAAGCATTGTGAACTCGCCGGGGTTTCCGAAGTTGACAGGTCCGGTGGTCGAATTCTGCTCCATGAAGGCGATCATGCCGGTGATGAGGTCATCCACATAGCAGAAGGAGCGAGTCTGCTGGCCCTCGCCATAGATGGTGACGGGCTCCCCACGAAGGGCTTGCACGATGAAATTGCTGACCACGCGACCGTCGTTGGGATGCATGCGGGGCCCATAGGTGTTGAAGATCCGGATGACACGGATATCCGTGGCGTACTGGCGATGGTAGCTGAAGAAGAGACTCTCAGCGCAGCGCTTGCCCTCGTCATAGCAGCTGCGTATGCCAAGTGGGTTCACATTTCCCCAGTAGTCTTCGGTCTGGGGCTGCACCTTGGGATCCCCGTAAACCTCCGAGGTGGACGCCTGGAGGATGCGGGCGCCCGTGCGCCGCGCCAACCCAAGCATGTTGATGGATCCATGCACGCAGGTCTTGATGGTCTCCACGGGGTCCTTCTGGTAGTGCACGGGCGAAGCCGGGCAGGCCAGGTTGTATACCTCATCCGCTTCCAGGTGGATTGGAACCATCACATCATGGCGAATCACCTCGAAGTAGGGATTGCCCATCAAGGGCATCACGTTCTCCTTCGAACCCGTGAAGAAGTTGTCCAGGCACATGACGTCATGACCTTTGGACACGAGGCGTTCACACAGGTGCGAGCCCAGGAAGCCTGCACCACCAGTGACCAGAATGCGCTTATTCATGCATGCTCCATGGGTTGGTTATGATCCGTTCAGAGAGTCGTCTTCAGGCGCCAGGCAAGGCTTCCGACTGGTGGCTCCGTGCCTGGAATAGCCCAGGCTCCAGCGGCAGGGATCCCACTAGACACAGGTAGTCCCAGAATCCCAACCGTACCGGCAGTCGACACCGGGAGATTCGCGATGGTTTCCAGGCCATAAGCCAGGTAGGCAACCAGCGGCCCCTGCCCGATGATGGTGACTGGCCCGCCTGGGTGCTGGTGGTGGAAGGGAATCAGGAGACTGCACATGAGGGCGGCCGGGTAGCGCTTCAGCGCCTGATCCGTGGGCGGAAGGCCCCGAACCAGCCAGCGCAGGGGCTGAGTCCAATCCTGTCCCAGGCTTTGCGGATCCTCCCCAGACCGGCGGGCCCGGAGGCATCGCTCCTGCGATTCCAGCGGCTCGGACACCTGACGGACGGGCAGACCAAGCAGCGTCCCTGTCTGGCGGGCCCGGAAGCCCCTGGGCCGGCGGCCCAGGGATTCGCAGGCCAGGGCCAGCCAGAAGGAGGATGGACCGGTCCCATCCACCCAGATGGGTGCATCGTCGGGCGTGACGGCCAACAAGGCCTCCGCGAGAACGAGGGCTTGGGCATGAGCGATCTTCACATGACGCTGGATCTCCGGAAGCATCCCTGCGAAAGGATCTGGCAACTGAGGATCTCTCGCTTTGTAGACCTTCAGCACGCTGCGGTAGATGGCTTGGGCCACAGCCTGGTAGCCGAGGGATTCCGCCCGGGAATCACCGTGGGACCGGTACTCCACCAGTGCCTTGGGGACATGGACGCGCGGGCCCAAACCATCCGCTTTCAAGGCGAAGTAGACATCGTCAGCCAGGTCATCGGCACTGAACCCCCCCACAGCCTCCGCCAGCTTGGTGGTGGCAGCGAAAGGCGCTCCCAGCGAATCCCAGGAAAAAAGGCGTGGCAGTGAAAAGACGGGTCGCTTGCGATAGGAGCGCCCTCCCCCCTGGTCGTCGATGTCGTACTGATCGCAATAGGCCAAGGCCATGGGATGCTCCCGCAAGGCGTTCCTGAAGGAGGAAACGTAACTGGGCAGCAGCCGGTTGTCGGTGTGGATGTAGCTGAAAAATGCCCCTCGGGCCATCCGCAGCATTTCGTTCAGGCAGGTTCCGGGATCCATCCGTTTCGGTTCATGGATGAAGTGAATGCGGGGATCCGTGTAGGCCTCCATGACCTGGGGCGTATTGTCGGAACTGTTGTCGAGAATCCAGAGTTCCCAATCAGGATCGTCCTGGGCCAGGACGGAATCCACCGCTTCCTTGATGTAGTGGGCCTGATTGTAGGAAGGCATGAGCAGGAGAAAGGGCATGGCTGTTCCTATCGATTCCCGGAAAGCCGGTCTAGCACATCCTCATAGAGTGCGAGATAGGCCGCGGAAGTTTTCGCCCAGGTGCGATGAGAGATCCGGACCTTGGCCCTGACTGCCAGCTCAAGCGCAAATGCCTCGTCCTGCCAGAGTTTCCGGATCGCCGCGGCCATGTCAGCGGGATCCAGGGGATCGAAGAGGAGCGCATCCTCGCCCACGGCCTCCGGAATGCCGCAGACCCTGGAAGCGGCCAATGGCTTCTGAAAGGCCATGGCCTCGAGCACTGGAATGCCTGGCCCACCTTCAAACAGAGTCGGCACCACCACCAGCCGGGAGGCCATGTAGAGGGCACGAACCTCGGCTTCCGAACGGAGGCCGAGCCAATGAACCTGATCTTCCAGCCCCAACCCGGAGGCGCAGCGCCGAATCTCCGAAAAGTGCTCATTCTGATGGCCGCAGCAGGCCAGGGGAACCGTCACCCCCACGGCTTTCAATGCAGCAAGAGCTTCTAGGAGTCGCGCATGGTTCTTGTGAGCCCAGGTCTGCGCCGGGTAGAAGGCAAAGGCCTGCGGCAGACCGAAGGCGGTGGCGCATTCCGCTGCTGCCGTCACATTGGGGGCTTCCTCCAGGTTCCAGGTGGGCGCCAATGGGATGGCGTGGACCTTGTCGGGAGAAACCGGAATGTGGGCCAGGATATCCCGCCGGGTCCATTCATCCGCCACGCAGATGGCAGCAGCAGCCTGGGCCGATTCGCGGAATCGCCTGCGTCGCTTGAGAAGTTCCTCCGGCGAGAAGAACTCCGGGAAGTGCTCGTGCTGGATATCGGCCAGATTCATCACGTAGGGCAGATTCCAGTGTTTGGGAGGTCGCGGGTGGATGACTTGGGTCGGCACATGGATGATCGTGTCCGCAGACCATGACCTGGGAAACCGGAAGGCCCTCTCAAAAAGTCGCGCGGACTGCACCGCGCACCTTCGGCGAAAATCCGGCGGCTCGAAGGACCGTTCGACCGCCCACCCGGCCCCCCACTTGCTCAGCCCCTCGGCATCAAGGGTTTCAAAGCACCCCCTCAAGGGGAAATGCTGATCCCAATGACCATGACCAACTGCCACAAGCGTTTTGGTCCCTGGGGCAGCCGCCCGGGACACATGTCCGGCCAGGCATTGAGCCAAACGCGCCGCGCCCCCCACACGCTCGGGATCCATGGCGATGAAGTTGAAGATCAAACGTTTGAGCCTAGGCATTGATCCCATCTTGGCAAAGAGGAATTCCCGAAATAAGAAGTAGCGCAATCCAGGGATTATCCATCCCGGCCCACATCAAGCCATGCATCCAGGGAGCTGAAGGTGCTTACCTTGATGATATCAAGACTCAGGCCTGCTGGGAGCCTTCTTCTCAAAGCAGATTGAATGGTCACAGGCGTCTCGGGCGCTTATCTGAGGCAATCCTGCACGACATGGGATGTTCACGGGGCGCTTTGCCGCATGTCGAAATTCAACACTGATCGAATCGACCCCATCTTGGTCGATCATCATCGGCAAGGCACCCTCAACTTGTGCGACGGAGATCTGACCTTCTCTTGAACCATGAGACATCTGTTGGAAGTGGGCGTCCAGCAGAGATCCACGACCGTGGGGCCCAGAACACTACCAGGGTGAGTGTTGCCAGCCGGTTCTCACGGTGGTTTGGCGTGAATCGTCGTCACCCTGCCTGAGGCTGTGAGCGGCAACCGGGCTGATTCACCGAGAATGGTCGAGACTTTTCGCTGCCAATGGCATTCTTTCCGACCTCGAAGTCCCGCGCGTGCGATGAAATTCGTGAACCTCGAATTCCCCGGATAGCCACGCGAATCAACACGGGACTCCTGGAGAAAGCCTAGCAGTACAACCTGGTGCCAAAACGCGGTTGGGCTGCGCAAGCATGATTTCGGTAAGCATGAGGTTGATCCTGCAGACGAAATGGTTTGTTGATGGTCATTGCCATTGGCAGCAGCGCTTCCATCGGCATTTTCATGGACCAGCGTGTTGGACCTTTTGCGTTTGGTTGGATACGGGATGTGGTGATCGCCACCCCGTATTTTCGGTTCATGTCGGTGTGCCACCTCTAAGGGGCTCCAGGGGAAAACGCCCCATAACCAAGGCTGTAAGCCCTGGACCAACCTCCAGACTCTGGTCAAAATGATGGTAGATTCAAAGCTCGAGTTGCCTAAAAAGTTACTCATCGTGAATAAAACCAGTCACGAGAAATCGCCCGGGAATCCCGAATGTTGAGGGGGTGCGCTTGTTGAGAAACCTGTTTCACCGCTTACGTTCACGGCCCCCGCGAAGCACGTCCAGCATCGACGCCATCATTCCGCCTGAAATCAAGGATGATTCGTTCTATGTGGCCATTCTTGAACTCGCTTCCACCACCGAGGCGCGGCACATCCTGGAAATCGGATCGTCTTCTGGAGGCGGCAGCACCGAGGCTTTCGCCCTGGGCATCGCCCGCAACCCATCCAAGCCCCGGCTGCACTGCATGGAGATCTCCAGAACCAGGTTCGCGGCCCTGAAGGATCGCTACGCCGGCAACGACCAGATATCGGTCTACAACGCCTCCTCGGTTCCTGCTGCGGAATTGCCGACCGACGAGCAGGTCTCCGCCTTCTACTCGGATCACCCAACAAAATTAAACAAATACCCCCTCGCTGAAGTTCTCTCATGGCTTGAGGCTGATCGAATCTATATGAGCGGGTCCACGATCCCCGATGGCATTCGGCACATCATGGCCCAATCAGCCATCGATCAATTCGACATCGTTCTGATTGATGGTTCCGAGTTCACGGGAGAGCCTGAATTGGCCCGTGTATACGGTGCCCACTGGATTCTGCTCGACGACATCAACGCCCATAAGAACTTCCGGAACTACCACCGCTTGCATGAAGATCCCGCCTACCGCCTCGTGCGGGAGGACTGGGAGGTCCGAAACGGGTATGCCATCTTCCAGCGGATATGAAGCCCGGACCCATCCTGACCGTTCGTTGAAGGGCACGCGCGACTGGGTGGCCGGGGCGAAGGGTCCCTGGCTAGATTTGGTCTTCTTCAAGAGTTCACCAAGCTCAGGGCGGATTGGCGTTCACTCCCGCTTGCCCCGACGGCCAGACCTGAACGCCAACGGGATAGTTCCAGGGTCGATGATCCATTCGATCGAGTGGCCAGCGCCGATCCTGACCAAGCATGCCCTCACCGTCGCCTGGATGCGCCAAATTCTTCAATCATCCCGAGAACCTGGGGTTTGGTGGTCCTGAGTAAACGTCGAAGGATCCAGCACCTGGCCCTTGGATGGCAGCACATCCCATCACCGCTCCAACGCAGGACCGACCCGGTAGCATGGACCATTCCGAGGTCCCCATGCGCCGTCCGCCCTGGTTCCTGAGCTTGCCCCTGTTCGCCCTGCTGGCTTCTCCTGCGCAAGCTGGGAACCAAGCTCAGCCTCCCCGCTTCACCATCCGTGATGCCATCCAGGCCGAGTGGGCCCGGCAACCCCTGACTTGGACCGAAGCCCAGAAGGCCGCCTTGCCCCCGGCCGATCGGGCAAGGCTGGAGCGAACCCATCAGCGCATCGGCACACCGGGAACTCCCCCCCTGCTGCCCGCAGAACTGGAGAAACCCACCCTTGAAATCTGGGAAGCCAAGGCCGCCGCGGCCCGCACGCCCCAGGAGCGCTTCACCGCCCTCTTCATGCTGAACCGCCTGAAGAGCCCCAGGGCCCTCCTGGCCCTGGACGGCCTTGCTCCCACGGATGCAGCCGCGTGGCCCAAGCATCTGCATCTGGAAGCCTCCCTAGCCACGGCGAGGCTGAACGGAGGCGAGATCTCCCCCGCCCTCCAGGCGTTCCTGGATGCCCGCCAGAAAGCGGGCAAGGTGGATCCCGTGCGCGCCCAGGCGGCACGATTGAGGTTGGTGCTAGCGGGGAAGGAGAAGGAGTTGTTGCCGACGGTGCCAGCGACCCCAGGAAGTGTGCTGGCTTTGATGGATGCCTGGAACCGGACGCCCAAGCCCCCTGAGGTGGGTTGGTTTGGACAATTGGGCGAAGGATTGTTTCTCAGTCCGCGAATGCTGAAGGCAGCCCCCCTCCTTGATGAACGGCTCGGCCTTTCCGGTTCCCGCCGGTTCGGCCCTCAGATCCTCCATCGCCTCATGGAAGGGGGTATTCCCGACGGTGACTCCGAGGCGGCAGAATTCGTGGATGGTTGGGCTTCCATGGATTCGCCAGCTGTGCCCATGGACCGCGGCATCCTCCGATTGATCCGAGCGGCTGCCTTTGCAGCGATCGCACGATCGAAGCAGGTTTTGCGTTCTTCCGCATCTGAGGTGAAGGCGTTAAATGAATTACGCGACCCCAGCGTCCAAGCCGCCGGTCTCGCGGCACTTCGGGCCACCGCGCCGGAAGAGGCCGATCAGCTTCGTTCCAGAATGGTCGAATCCAGCAACTCCATTCTCCGTGCCGCCGCCATCGAAGACCTTCCCTCTGCCCCAGCGGACCTCGAGCGTCTCAGCAAGCGCACCTGGTCCGACACCCAGTTCGAGGCCCAGCAGACCCTCATCCAAAGCTACGCCCGCTGGAAGATGAATCCGGAGGATCAGAAAGCCCAATTGCGCCCTTGGCTCCAGCATCCCGACTGGGCCTGCCGCTGGGAGGCCTACCAGGCGCTGGTGAAGCTGGACCCCGCCGCACCCTGGCCCGCGGCGCCCAAGCCCACGAAGACCGACGAGGCCATCCTCAAGGAGGCGGTGCGTCTCGCCGAGCGCGGCAAGCCCGTGCGTCTGCGCATCACCTTCGGCGGCAAGCGCCAGGTGACCCTCCGCCTTGATCCCACGGTGGCCCCCATGAACGTGGCCAACCTGGTTCTGCTGGCCAGGAAGGGCTACTTCAATGGCCGCCTGGTGCCGCGGGTGGTACCGGACTTCGTGGTGCAGATGGGTTCGCCCTACGACACCATGGACGGCGGTCCCGGCTACACGGTGCGCTGCGAGGACTCGCTGGATTGGTACGGCCCCGGCAGCGTCGGTATGGCGCTCTCCGGCAAAGATACCGGCGGCAGCCAGTTCTTCATCACCACCAACGCCACGCCCCACCTCACGGGCCGGTACACGCGCCTGGGCGAGGTGGAGGACCTGGATCGCGCCATGAAGATCCTGGATGACCTGGAGCTGGGCGCGAAGATCCTTTCCATCAAGGTCCTGAACCCGTGACCAACCTGCGATCAAACCTGGTGCGCATCAATCCCCGGCCGGGGATTGAAAAGGGCATGGCATTGGCCACAGCTCAAACCAAACCTCGCTTGCTTTCCTTCCGGATCCTTTCACGTATTCCCTTGTTTTGGCTCATGTTGGTTTCCTTCGCATCAGCCCAGGCGCCCGTCCTCCAGGACGGCGCCACGGCCTTGCGCCAAGCGCGGTTGGATTGGACCTTGGGCCAGGAACCGCTGGGCCCTTCCTCGATGCCTTCCTTCGAAGTGGGCTGGGGTGGCGCGGGTTCGGAGGGCGTCTACACGCCGCTCACGGAGGGCGAAGGGGCGGGACACGGCACCCAAGGCTGGGGCCTCGGGATGCAGGGGCGCTATGTCGCCGCTGGCTGGTCCTTCTCCGCCACGGTCCTCGGCCTGCGCGACCACGGACGCACAGTGGGCATACTGCAGCGGGCCGCCATCGGCTACCAGACCGAATCCGGCTGGCGTGCGGCCCTGGAGCAGGCCCCCCTCGCCTGGGGCTCTGGCCTCAAT
This sequence comes from Geothrix sp., assembly GCA_035255365.1. GTDB lineage: Bacteria > Acidobacteriota > Holophagae > Holophagales > Holophagaceae > Geothrix. The sequence goes on along the minus strand of DATEZS010000041.1, from coordinate 80,266 downwards.
GGCGGCGACCTGCTCGGCGATGCGTCCCGAGCCTTTCCCCGCCTGTCCCTGAGCACACCCGAAGCCGCCCTGCCCCTGGGGCGCTGGCGACTGGAAGCCTTCGCCGGGAAGCTGGAAGAGGAGCGGGCCATTCCGGACTGGATCGCGGATCGCCCGGCGCGGGTTTCCGCGAAGGTGGCGGGTCTCGACCTGCAACGGCCCACGCTCCTGGGCGGCCTGGTTCGCGCTTCCTTCGGGACGCTCGTGGAGGCCAGCATCGGCACCATCCGCCTGGCAGGGGGCCGCGATGCCCAAGGCCGGCCCGCACCGTCCTCTGCCGTCCGCACCGCGTCCCTGGCGGAACTGAGGCTGCGCCTTCCCGCCTTGGCCACCTACGTTCACGCTCGCAGTGCTTCTGTCTATGTCAGTGGCAGCGCAGCGCCGGATGGCAGCGCCATGACGCTGGCCCACGGTCGCGAACTCGGCGGCCTGCAGCTGGTCTGGGACAGCTGGGATCTGGGCCTTGAATACGCGGGAGCCGCTCCTCGAGGCGCAGCAGCCTCCTTCCTAGGCCCCACCTACCTGGCTGGCTTCTCCACCCAGGGTGACCCCCTGGGTTCCGCCTTCGGCGGCGCGGGCATCACGCGCACCGTGGAACTGGGCCTGCCGCTCTTCCTGGAAGGTCGGGGACGTCTCAAACTCGTCCGGGCGGCGGCGCCGCTGGAAGATCCTTCGGGGGCAGGGTCCTGGTTCCTCCAGGGTGATGCCCAGTGGCGCACACCCACGGGCAAAGCCGGCGCTTCCCTGGCCTCGCGGCGGGACGTCATGTTGGCTTCGGCCCGGTGGGGCTGGGCCTTCAGCGTCTTCCAGTCCTTCCGGGTGTTCTAGGCGCTATTCTTTAGCTTCTTCTTGAGGTCCGCATGGCATTGTCCCGCGATCAACTTGTCCGCCGCGCGGCGCAGGAGCTGCGCGACGGTTTCTACGTGAACCTCGGGATCGGGATCCCGACCCTGATCGCCAACGCCATCCCCGAGGGCATGGAGGTCATCCTCCAGAGCGAGAACGGGCTGCTGGGCATCGGCCCCTTCCCCACCCCCGAAGAGGTGGACGCCGACCTCATCAACGCCGGCAAGCAGACGGTGACCACCGCCCCCGGCGCCAGCTTCTTCAGCAGCGCCGACAGCTTCGCCATGATCCGCAGCGGCAAGATTGACGTCAGCATCCTGGGGGCCATGCAAGTGGACATGGAAGGCAACCTCGCCAATTGGATGATCCCCGGCAAGATGGTCAAGGGCATGGGCGGGGCCATGGATCTCGTCGCCGCGGCCAAGCGCGTGGTGGTGGTCATGGAGCACACCAACAAGAACGGCGAGCCCAAGATCCTGCGCAAGTGCAACCTGCCCCTCACCGGTCAGCGCTGCGTGCATCGCATCATCACGGACCTGGCCGTCATCGACGTGGTGCCGGGCCGGGAAGGCTTGCGGCTGGTGGAAGTGGCTCCAGGCGTCACCCGCGAGGAAGTCCAGGCGAAAACCGAACCATCCCTGGTCATGGACCAGGTGGTCGAAATGTCCCATCTCTGAGGCAGCCATGTTGATCCGAGTCCTTTTCGCAACCTCCCTTCTCGCGGCCATCGCTTGCGCCAGGCCAGGAAACGCCGTGCCCACCAAAGCTGCCGAACCCTTCAAGCCCTCCATCACGCTGCGCCCCGTGTCCGTGAGTCTCGCCGTGGGCGCCACCCAGTCCTTCCATGCGGAAATCAACTACCCCGAGGATGTTCGCTACATGCGCCAGCCCGTGAGCTGGCGTGTCGTGGAACCCGAAGGCGGCACCATCACGCCGACCGGCCTCTACACGGCGCCCGCCAAGCCCGGTACCTTCCATGTGGAAGTGAAGCGGGAGGATTTCCCGGATACCGCTGCCACGGCCACCGTCACGGTGAAGTGATGGATCTGTACGGCGCCCTCCGCCCGCTGATCTTCAAGCTCGACCCCGAAACCGCCCACAACCTGGCCTTCTGGCTGGGGCAGCGGGCCTGCTCATGGCCCCGGCTGCCTGAACCGGAATTCGCGCCTTCGCTGCGCCGGTCGGCCTTCGGCCTCGACTTCCCAACCCCACTCGGCCTCGCGGCGGGCCTCGACAAGGGCGCCACCCTGCTGCCCCTCTGGAAATCCCTAGGCTTCGGTCATGTGGAGATCGGCACGGTCACGCCCCGGCCCCAGCCTGGCAACCCGAAGCCCCGCCTGTTCCGCTTCCCCCAGGCGGGCCTGATCCTCAACCGCATGGGCTTCAACAGCGAGGGCGCAGAGGTGGTGGCCGCCCGCCTGCGGAATCGCCCCGCGGGACTCATCGTGGGCGGGAACCTGGGCAAGAACAAGGAGACCCCCGAAGCCCAGGCCCTGGACGACTACCGCGCCGCCTATCGCCTCATCGCGCCCTGGGTGGATTACACCGCCCTCAATGTCAGCAGTCCCAATACGCCCGGCCTGCGGAACCTGCAGGCCCCCGAAGCCCTGCAGCCGCTGCTGGCGGGCATGCTTGAGCTGCGGAAGGAAATGGGTCTGGAACGCCAGCCCATCCTGCTGAAACTGGCGCCGGACCTGGCGCCGGAAGACCTCGACGCCATCGTGGAGGTGGCCGTGGCCTCGGGAATCTCCGGCCTCATCGCCACCAACACCACCCTGGATCGCGGCGTGGTCGAGGAACCCTTGCGGGCCCTCGTGGAATCCAAAGGCGCGGGCGGCCTCAGTGGTGCGCCCCTGAAGACCAAGGCCCGAGAGGTGCGCCAGCGGATTCTCGCCACCCTGCGCGGCCGACTGCCCCTGGTGGCTTGCGGCGGCCTGGGTTCGGCGAAAGATGTGCAAAGGGCCCTGGATGACGGAGCCGCCCTGGCGCAGGTCTACAGTGCGCTGATTTTCGAAGGACCCGCCCTCATCGCCCGCATCCATGCCGGCCTGGCCCATACGGGATTCTGAAAGCCCTGGTTCCGGAAGACACAGGAAGCACGCTAACACCTATACCTGAACGATTTTCGCGTCCTGCCACGCCTTCCGTGACCAGCCCCCGACTTGTTGGAAACAAGGCCATTCCTTGCCGGAGGACCATGCTGCACCATGGCGCTACACTGGAAGGCCGAGGTTTCGATGTCATCACTCCAATCCAAGATTCGAGATCCACGCCTCCTGCCTCTGGCCGAGAAGGTGCTGAACGGCGAGCGCCTGAGCTTTGACGATGGCCTGCTGCTCTACGAGACGACGGATCTCAACGGCATCGGTGCCATGGCCCACCACGTGCGGCTCCGGAAACACGGCCGCGCGGCTTATTTCGTCGTGAGCCGCCGCCTCTCCTACACCAACGTCTGCTTCACCCACTGCCAGTTCTGCGCCTTCCAGGCCAAGCCGGGCGATCCGCGGGCCTACGCGCTGTCCGCCGAAGACATCATCAAGGAGCTCGAGAAGCCCGAAAACACTGGCGTCCGCGAGCTGCACATGACCTCGGGCCACAACCCGAAGCTGAAGATCGACTACTTCGAAGACCTGTTCCGCAAGATCAAGACCCGTTTCCCCTCCATCCATCTCAAGGTCTTCACCATGATCGAGATGGACTACTACGCCCGCATCTCAGGCCTGACCACGGATGCGTTCCTGGACCGCTGCATGGCGGCGGGCCTGGAAAGCTGCCCCGGCGGTGGGGCGGAGATCTTCGACGAGGAACTGCGCGAGAAGATCTGCATCGGGAAGAAGGACGCCCAGGTGTGGCTCGACACGGCTGAGCTCTGCCACCGCAAGGGCCTGCCCACCAACTGCACCATGCTCTACGGCCACATCGAGGAGGCGAAGCACCGGGTGGATCACCTCATGCGCCTGCGGGACCTCCAGGACCGATCACTGCAGGCGGGCTACACGGGCTTCCTGGCCTACATCCCCCTGGCCTACCAGAACGAGGACAACGAGCTCAGCGCCACCCATGTGATCCACGAGACCACGGGAACCCAGGACCTGCGCGAGATCGCCGTGGCCCGACTGCTCCTGGACAACATCTCGCACATCAAGGCCTATTGGGTGATGATCTCGCCTGGCCTGGCCCAGGCGGGCCTCAGCTACGGGGCCGATGACCTGGACGGCACGGTCATCGCCGAGGAGATCGCCCACAACGCCGGAGCCAAGAGCCCCCAGGGACTCCAGCAGAGCGAGCTGGTCCACCTCATCCGCGAAGCCGGATTCGAGCCCCTGGAGCGGGACAACCTCTACAACATCTACGCCAACGCCTAATCTATCTTCCGTTTCTCGTAAGTCTTCGCGGGATCCAGCGCGAAGGCATAGCGGCTGTTCCACAGGCGGTCGTGAATGCGAGCCGCCTGGGCCGCCAGAGGCGAATCCCGGAAGATCAATTCGATGTTGCGGGATTCCATGAAGTAACCCTCCTCCCAGTTGCTGGTGCCCAAAGCCAAGTGGGTCTCGTCCACCACGAGGTACTTGCTGTGGATGGTGCGGGCATAGGGGATGTGCCCTTCCCTCGCCTCGGGAATGGAGACGACCTTCACCTCCAGATTGGGGATCAGCGTTAGCGCCTTGAGATGCGGCATGGCTCTACCCCCGAGCACCCAGTCCGATACCAGCAAGCGCACCTTCACGCCCCGCACTGCGGCGGCGCGGAGGGCGTTGTCCAACACGGGCCAGAAGCGATCCTGCCCCGCCACCGGCGAGTAGGTCAGCAGCTGCACCCGAACCGTCTGCTTCGCCTGGCCGATGAGTTCCACCAGCGCCTCGATCGCTGGCCGGATATCGGCAGGCGTCAGGAAGGGCGGGCTGGCCACCAGTTCCACTGCGGGCCTCCCCGCTTGGGGCAGCTGGGGTGGCAGGATGGGCAGCTTGCGGTCCGCCGCGAATTGCCAATCGATGGCAAACAGTTCCGACAGTTTGGTCACGATGCGAGCATCCGAGGTCCGCACCCCCAGCTCGTGGATCTGCTCCAGGGCGCGCCAGTCGAAGTTCTGGCTGCCCAGTGCCGCTTCCCGGCCATCCACCACGAAATACTTGGCGTGGAGAATGCCCTTCGAAACCCCCGCCAGGTCTAAGCTCCGCACTTCCGCTCCGGGAATGCGCCGGATCCGCGCCACGGAAACAGCGTCCTCACCCAGCATCTTCACGGAAAGGAGGAAGCGCACCTTCACGCCCCGGGCGCCGGCCTTCTCCAGCTCGGCCAGAACCGGCTCCAAGGCGCTGCCCGGGCGGTTGGCCACATAGAATTCGGCCAGGTCCACGCTTACCTTCGCGCCGCGCAGCATCGTCACCCAGGCGTCCTTGGCGAAGGTGAGCCCGGGATCGGCGAGATCCGTCTCCGCCGGAATGGACTGCACCAATTGGGTGGTGGGGGCTTGGGCGGCAAGCGCCAGGCCCGCCACGACGGTCAAGAGCAGGGAACCAAAGTTCATGAGATCTCTCCACCGCCGAGGATACCCGGTTGACGCTCCGCCGACCGGCTGATGAGGTGGAAGGATGCAGACCAAGGCCGAATACCGCGACCATCTGAAAGCCCGCCGGGAGGCGCTGCCTGCGGATTCCCGCGCCGCCTGGTCCGCGACCATCTGCACGCACCTGGACCGCCTCTGCCGCGACCGGCACATCACCCGCATCGGCGCCTTCTGGCCCTTCGGGACGGAGATCGACCTGCGTCCAGCGGTGGCCTCGCACCCGGATTGGCTCTGGTTTTTTCCGAGGGTGACTTCCACCCACCCGCCCCGGCTGGCCTGGGGCACGGAGCCGCTGGAGAAGGGCCAGTGGGGCCTCATGGAACCGACGCTCACCCAACATTTCATGCCTCCCGTGCAGCTTCTGCTGGTGCCGGGGCTCGCCTTCGACGATGAAGGCTACCGCATGGGCTATGGCCGTGGTTTCTACGATGCCCTCCTCGTTCGGATGCCCAATGAAGTGCTGACCGTGGGCGTGGGCTTCGAGGCCCAGATGCATCTTTCCGTTCCCGTGGAACCCCACGACTGGCCCGTTCGGGCCCTGCTGAGCGAAGCGGGACTCCGCTTCCTGGAACCCAGGGAATAAGCTATCCGAGCTTCAGGATGTTCGATCCGTCCGCATAGCCCTCGGTGGGGGTTTCCCGCATCTTCTGGAGCACCTGGACCAGGGCCCGGATGCGATCCACCATCTCGGCGATCTTGGCGAACTTCACTTCCTCGGGGTACTTCCTCTGAAGCATTTCCACCTGCATGGAGATGATGGCCAGGGGATTGTTGATCTCATGTTTCAGGGTCCCTGCCATCTGGCGGAAGGACTCAAGGCGCTCGGAAGCCAGGGCCCGCTGCTGCAGCTCCGTGTGCCCCCGCAGCACCTGGAGCCGGTGGTGCAGCGCTTCCCACCGGAAGCCCTCGGCCAGCCAGTCCGTGGCCCCCGCCTGGATCAGCCCGGGCGTCTTGTCATCACTGCAGCGGACCACGAGGATGGGCGTCGTGGAAAAGGAGGGATGGCGGCGATAACCACGGATGCAGGCTTCCGTATCCCTGGTCCCCTTGGCGTCCACCACCAGGAACCGGAACCGGGGAGCACTGGCCTGAGGCGTGTCTTCCTCCAGCGGATAGAGGCACAGCTCCCCGGCATCCGCCACGGACTGGAACAGGCCGACCAGATCCAGGTCATCACTGACGAGACCCAGAAGAGGACGAGCGGGTTCTTCGGGCATGACATCCGGTCCTTCGGGCAGGATGACATCCAGGGTCTGATCGCTCCATCGCCACTGGACACCGGCATCGCCGAGGGTGCGTCTCGTCCAGGGATCGGGTACAGGGCCATGCAGGCCGGCCGGCAGACTCAACCGGAGGATGCGCCCTTCCCTCGACTGATCCCAGCGAAGGGATACCACCGCCCCGGGGGAAAGTTGCACCAGCATGGGCTCCACCAGTCCATCAAGGGCCGTTTCCAGAGGCCCGCCGGCCATCCAGACTGCGCCCTGAGGCGCCTCCCCCACCAGCATCATGGACTTCCGGAACTGCAGCAGTGGACTCCACCGGCTGACAAGGGCTTCCTGCAGCGGCCCCAGGTTCAGGTTGTGACCGGCCGCAGGCGCTTCTTCGAGGAGGCTTTCCCGTCCCCCTTCTTCAAGGAGGGTCGAAACCCGCTGCAATTGACTCAGGATCGCCTCGCCCACGTCCGTTGGCAGTTCGCTGGCCCAGCTCTGGACATGCCGGAAGGGCGACGCGATGGCCGCGAGCAGCTCAGCGTGCCGCTCGGTCTCCCGCTGGCAGTTGGTACGAAGGCGCAGCAACTCCCCCTGCTGTTCAGCCTGCGTGAGCACCCGACGGTTCAGCATGGCTTGCCGGAGCGCCAGGGAACCCTGCGTCACGAAGGCGTGGAAGATTGCCAGGTCGAAGCGGCTGAAGGGGCGGTTTTCGGATTCCCGGTCGAGATACACGATGCCGAGCACCTCGCCATCATCCACCATGGGCGCGCACAGCAGGGCGCCACGGTGCATTTCCACCAGGCTCATGCCGCCGAAGCGCGGGTCCACCAGAGGGCGATTCGAAAGGACGGCCGTGCGTTCCTGCGCCACGTAGTCCAGAACCGAACGGGAGAGCCCGATCCCCTCATGTACTTCGCCCACCCTGTGGGCCGTCTGCCAGCCCCCCTCCGGTTGCCGCATGACCAGGAAGCCCCGGTCCCCGCCCAGCAGGCGCAGCGCCTCGTCGAGCATGCCCTTGATCATGCTTTCGGAATCGGTCCGCCGGAAAAGCGCCTCCGTGGACCGGTACAGCAGTTCGATGCCCCGGATGAGCAGCAGCGCCTGGGCTGGTTCAGGCCGCACTTCCTGGAACAGATCTCCCACCCGCTCGGCGAAGGTGACGCCATCGAGTCCGGGGAACCCCAAGGTGAAGGACACCTTCCAGTCACCCAGTTGGAGCTCGTCGCCCTCCTCCAGGGGGCTGCCTTGGGCGCCCTCCACAGGCATGCCGTTCAGCAGGGTGCCATTGGCTGATTCCAGGTCCTTGACCCACCAGATGTCACCAATCCTCGCGATCGAGGCATGAATCCGGGACAGCGTCCCGTCGCTGGGCCGGGAGACTTCGCAGGCCAAGGCGTCCCGACCCAGCTGGCAGGGCCCATGGATCGCGTGCCGCACAAGCTGGGCTCCCTCCATCCAGGAAAGGTAGGGCATCAGGCCTCCTACCTACCCCTTTCGGCGGGATCTCAGAATTCCTAAATCAGGAGGGCAAAGGATACCTTGTGTCCCGGCTCCGGCTCGGACGGAAGAACAGCATGGTGTGGCCAATGGTCCAGACATGCTCAAGACCGGCCACCGAGGCCGTGAGCGCCTTGGCGGCGGTCTCCTCGTCCTCGAAGCTGTTGGGATTGATCTTGACCTTTACAAGTTCCAGGCTCTCCACCATCACATCCAACTCAGCGGCCTGGGCCGGCGTGACGCCCCCCTTGCCCACATGCATGACGGGTTTGAGCTTGTGGGCCTGGGCCTTGAGGTACTGGCGCTGTTTGGGGTTGAGCATGAGGACTCCGGCGTTCCAGTCTATCGTGGAAAGCGAGGTGCCCCATGCTGCGTCCTTTCCTGCTCTCCCTCGCCACCCTGGCCTGCCTGGCGGCCCCTCCGCGAACCCTCCGGGTGGACTTCGGCCACACGGGCAACGCCGTCTCCGAAGCCTTCGGCGTGGACCGCGTGGTGCTGGAGCCCCTTCCCTGGCCCGGCGATCCCGCCAAGGCCATCGACACCAGCAACCTCGGGAAATTCTGCTTCGAGGTCGCCGACAAGGCCACCGGAAAGCTCCTCTATTCCCGCGGCTTCGCCAGCATCTACGGGGAGTGGGAGACCACGGACGAGGCCAAGGAGCTGAACCGCTCCTTCTCAGAATCCCTGCGCTTCCCGCAGCCCTCGGCGCCCGTGCGCATCCAGGTGAAGAAGCGCGATGCCCAGAACGCCTTCAACACGGTGTGGACCTTCGATCTGGATCCCAACGATCCGCTCATCGAAAGGGCCGCACCCTTGGACGCCGGAGGCCTCATCACCCTTCAGAAGGCTGGCGACCCGGCGGACAAGGTGGATTTCCTCATCCTCGGCGATGGCTACACCGCGGCCGAGCGCGGGAAGTTTGAGGCCCAGGCCCGCAAGGTCATGGAACTGCTTTTCCAGCAGTCGCCCTTCAAGGAACACCGGAACGATTTCAACGTGTGGGCCCTCTGCCCACCCTCGCGGGACAGCGGCATCTCCCGGCCTTCCACAGGCGTCCACAAACGCACGCCCCTGGGAGCCTCCTACGACGCCTTCGGCAGCGAGCGCTACGTCCTCTCCTTCGACAACCACGCCTGGCGCGAAGCCGCCTCCCAAGCGCCCTACGAGTTCGTGGAGATGCTCGTGAACGCCGAAACCTACGGGGGCGGCGGCATCCACAACCTCTACAGCACCGCATCCGCAGGCAACAGCACCATCGGCTATCTTTTCGTCCATGAGTTCGGCCACCACTTCGCGGGACTGGCCGACGAGTACTACACCTCCGATGTGGCTGTCACCAACAGCCCCGCCCGCCCGGAGCCCTGGGAGCCCAACGTCACGGCGCATCCCGAGTCCCCCAAGTGGGCCAATCTCCTGACACCCGGGATACCTCTTCCCACCCCCTGGAAGAAGGCCGAATTCGAGGACCACAGCCACGCCTACCAGAAGGAGCGACGCGCCATCCGGGCCGCGAACAAGCCCGAATCCGAGATGGACGCCCTCTTCGCGCGGGAGAAGGTCTTCGAGACGAAGCTGCTGGGCACTGACAGCCACAGCGGCAAGGTCGGGGCCTTCGAAGGGGCCAACTACGAGGCCAAGGGATACTACCGCAGCCAGGAAGACTGCCTGATGTTCACCCGCGACGACGTCGGCTTCTGCGCGGCCTGCCGGGCCGCCATCGAAAAGGTGATCCGGCAGTACGCGAAGTAGGAGCAACCACCGTTCGCCAGAATGGTCTAAATGACTCGAAAAAAAATCCCGTGCTGCGCGGGATTAGCTCTAGACTTCCCCAAACTCGGCAGCGTAATGACCAGGCTCTGATCAGGAATCGGCAGGATTTCGGCGGGTGTCACATGGATTTCAGGAAAGCGATCACGGCTCACCTGCAGTGGAAATCACGGTTGGCCATGTTTCTCCAAGGGGACAGTTCGGAATGGCTGGACCCCAATACCGTGGGCAAGGTAGATCAATGCGAACTCGGGAAATGGCTGCATGGGGAAGCGAAGTCCAAATTCGATAACAGCCTGGAATACCGAGGGCTCTTGGAAACCCACGCGACCTTCCACCGCTGCGCTGCAGAAATCGTCAAATGGACCTTGTCCGGTGATAAGGCCGAAGCCACGCGGCTTCTTGAGGGGGATTTCAACGCTTATTCCTCAGCGACTGTCCTTGCGATCACTCGGCTCGAAAGGATGTTGGGAAAACCGTGAGTGACCTATGAGCGCCTTCGCCTGGAACAACGGTTACGCCACCGGGTTGGAGGTGGTGGACGGCCATCATCAGCACCTGGTAGGTCTGATCAACCAACTCGGCACCCTCATCGAGTCCACGGAATCGGTTGCCACTGGCAGCCTGGAATCGATCATCCAGGAACTGGCCCGCTATGCCGACTACCATTTCGCGGAAGAGCAGCGACTCATGGCAGGGACCGGCGTGGATCCCCGCCACGCGACCCCCCACAAGCAGGAGCACGATCAATTCCGTCGCGAAGTCATCCAGCGGGCAGCCCTGATCCACCATCCCAGCCTGGAAGGGGCCAGAGACCTCATGGAATTCCTGGCCTACTGGCTTGTCCAGCACATGCTGTCAACGGATCTGGCCATGGCGCGCCAGATCAAAAGCATCCAGGAGGGCAAGAGCCCCGCTGCGGCCTTCGAAGCCCACAAGCAGTCTCCGGATCCATCGGTCACCGCTCTGTTGGGTTCCTTGCGCTGGGTTTACGAGGTTGTCTCGGAGAGAAACAACCAATTGAAGGCCTTGAACCAATCCCTCGAAACCATGGTGGCGGAACGCACCCAGCAACTGTCCCTCGCCAAGCAGGAGCTTGAGGTCAAGGAAAGACGGTATCGACTGGCAGTGGATTCCTCCCAGGACGGCTTCTGGATCGTGGATTTACAGGGCCGGATCCTGGAGGCAAACGAAAGCTATGCCCGCATCTCCGGCTATACCCGCGAAGAACTCACCTCCATGCAGATTCCCGATCTTGAGGCGCGGGAAAAGCATGAAGACACGGCTTCCCATATCCAGAAGATCCTGGCGCAGGGACAGGATCGATTCGAATCAGTCCACCGCACCAAGGATGGCCATGAGTGGCCAGTGGAAGTCATCGTCACTTATGTGCGAGACATAGATGATCACTTCTATGTCTTCCTCAGGGATATCACCGAACGAATGGCCAGCAACCAGGCCCTTCGAGAGAGCGAACAGCGATTCCGGAGCCTGTTCCACAACGCCCCCGTGGGCCACGCCCTGAACCGCATGGCAGACGGTTGGTTCCTGGCCGTGAATCAGGCCCTAGCAACCATGCTTGGCTACTCCATCGAAGAACTGAACACGCTTAATTACTGGGATCTGACACCAAAGGAATACGAATCCCAGGAAATGGAGAGACTCCAGTCCTTGAGGAACCTTGGCCGTTACGGTCCCTATGAAAAGGAGTACATCCGCAAGGACGGCAGCCGTGTTCCCGTCCGGCTGAACGGCAGCCGTGTCGCGGACCCGGATGGAACTGAACTCATTCTTTCCCTAGTGGAAGATCTCACCAAGGAAAAGGCCGCCCAGAAAGCCTTGCTCCTGGCCCAGGGAGAAGTGAACACACTCTGCGGCTTGCTGCCGATTTGCAGTAGCTGCAAGAAGATCCGTGATGACACGGGATACTGGAATCAGCTTGAAGCGTACATCACCCAGCATTCTGAGGCACATTTCACGCATGGCATGTGCCCAGACTGCGCGGACCAGTTCTTCCCCGGATGGCGCCAGAGAAGACAAGTGGGCGAATAGAATCAAAGCGTCTTCATATCCAGTACGAAGCGGTACCGCACATCGTTCTTCAGCATCCGTTCGTAGGCCTCGTTTACCTGCTGGACGGGGATGAGTTCGATTTCGGAAACGATGTCGTGCTCGGCGCAGAAATCAAGCATCTCCTGGGTTTCCTGGATGCCGCCGATGAGCGAGCCGGTCAGGATCCGCCTGCCGCCGATGAGGGCGATGGCGGCCACTGGCGTGGGTTCGGGAGGCACGCCCAGCAGCACCATGGCTCCTTCAATCCGGAGCAGGCCCAGGTACTTGTTGTAGTCATGGGGCGCCGAAATGGTGTCGATGATGAGATCGAACTGGCCCGCCAGGCGCTTGAAGGTCGCCTCATCGGAGGTGAGCCCGAAATGGTGGGCGCCCAGTTTGCGGGCATCGGCTTCCTTGGAGGGAGAGGTGCTGAGCATGGTCACTTCCGCACCCATGGCCGCGGCGATCTTGACCGCCATGTGGCCCAGTCCGCCGAGCCCCACCACGCCCACCCTGTCACCCTTCTTGGTGTTCCAGTGGCGCAGAGGCGAGTAGGTGGTGATGCCCGCGCACAGCAGGGGCGCGGTGGCGGCGAGATCGAGCTTGGGGGAAACCTTCAGCGTGAAGGCTTCGTCGGTGACGATGCTGGAGCTGTAGCCGCCAAAGGTCGGGGTTGTGCGATCCATCTCGGTGCTGTTGTAGCTCCAGGCGCAGCCCTTTTCACAGAACTGCTCCAGCTTCCGCTGGCAGCTTGGGCAGGTGCGGCAGCTGTCCACCATGCAGCCCACCCCAGCCAGGTCGCCCACCTTGAATCGCTTCACCTGGGCGCCCACAGCGGTGACGTGGCCGACGATTTCGTGACCGGGAACCATGGGATACATGGAGCGGCCCCATTCGTCCCGCACCTGGTGGATATCGGAGTGGCAGATGCCGCAGTAGGCGATCTCGATCTGCACATCCTGCGGCCCCACAACCCGCCGTTCGACCTGGTACGGCGCCAACCGGGTTGTCGCTGATGAGGCAGCGTAGGCTTTGACCATGGACATGGATCCTCCTGAAACAGGATCTTCACTCTAGACCAGGACTGTTCCCCAGCGTCATCGCTTCGTACAAATCGAAGCCCCGGGCCGATTCCCGGGGCTTCTCCAGCGAGTGCTCGGTGGCCTACTGGTCGGCGCGCTTGGAGGCCTCCTGCACGATGTGATAGATCCGTTCCTTGGCACGCAGCTTGGCTTTCTTCAGTTCCACCTCTTCCAGGGATTCCTTGGCGGAGAGACTGGGCTTTTTCTGGAGATCGCCCAGCCGCGAATCAGCGGCCCGGTGCTCTTCCATGAGCTTCCGAAACTCGAAATGCTCCTTCATGAGGCGTTCCTGAATATCTGGGTGCAGGAAATCCATGATTCCTCCATTCCGTGGGGGGTGCCGCAGCGGGCCCCCGGGGTCCTCGGGTGGACCTAGGTTAGGGCCCTCCGTGGGGGCGTCAAGGGCCATTCGCGGGTAGAATGGAGCTCCCCTCAAAACCATGACTTCAATGGATTTTTTTGGCCATGACCCTGGAGATTGACAACCTCTCCCTGAGCCGGGCTGACGGCGTGCCCCTCCTGGGCCCGGTGAGCCTTGCCTTGGCCCCGGGAATGCGTCTGGGCCTGGTGGGGGAAAGTGGATCAGGCAAAAGTCTCCTGGTGCGCGCCCTGTTCGGCACCCTGCCTGAGGGTGTCCACCAGACCGGAGGTTCCATCCTGGCCTTCGGGGTGCCCATGGACCGGCCCGGCCCCGGGCGCGACCAGGTCCGGGGGGCACGGCTGGCCTGGATTCCCCAGGATCCCGGAGAGGCCCTGAACCCCCTGCTCACCCTGGGAGATCAGCTATCCCTCTTGCCAGGCGTTCATCGGAGGGAATCCCGTCAGAAAACCTTGACGAGGCTGGGCCCCCTGCTGGATCGATTGGGGTTGCCCACGGGTCGGGCCTTCCTGAACCGCTTTCCGTCCGAAATCAGCGGGGGACAGCGCCAGCGGATCTGTCTGGTCATGGCTCTGTCCTGCGACCCGGGATTGCTTATCCTCGATGAACCCACCACGGCGCTGGACGTCCAGGCCCAACGCGCCTTCCTGGATCTCCTGCTGGAAGTCCAGGCAGAGCGGAATCTGGGTTTCCTGTGGGTCACCCACGATCTGGCCCTGGCCGCAACGGCCTGCGACCGGCTGCTGGTCATCTACGGCGGGTTCCTCCTGGAAACGGGCCCCACGTCCCAACTGCTGACCAGTCCCCGGCATCCTTACACGACTCGCCTATTGGCCGCCGCGCTGGGCCGCCCCCATCAGGAATCCGGATTCCTCCCGGCTCCGGAAGACCGTCCACTGGGCTGCCCCTTCCAGCCAAGGTGCCGATCTGCCCGGAAGTCCTGCGAGACCTGGTCGCCCTGGCGTGCTTCCCATGAATTCGGGCTGCGCTGCGACCATCCATAAATCGCACAAACCTTGATAATAAAAAGCCTATATTATTCAGCCCTCTTTCGTTTTCGTATCGGAACGGGCTGAAGCCCATCCCTCATGCCGCCGCCGGATCGCGTAAGATCTCCCTCCTCAAATTGGTTCGTCAGGACCTCCCCCAGCGATTGGTTCAATTTCAAGACCCTCCGGGACTTGGATCTTTCCGGGACGCCGTGAGTTCCTCAGATCCGATGCCCGCCGCAACCCAATCCTCCATCCAACCTGTTCCCAGCAGGGCCACGGATCGGGGACCCCCGAGCCTCCCATCCAAGACGGAGCACATGGACCTCTGCGCGCACCCTGCCCTCGCCTGCCGGAGAATGACCCACGGACTCCAGGCTCCTCAAACCTCAACCAGAATGTTCTACCCACTCCAATAACGCAGATCCGTCCAACACCAGCAGCGGTCTGGCCAAATAACCTCGCGTTTTCAACGCAATGACTCCTAAGTGTGGAAGCTTTATTTCACCCGTGAGAACATAGCCTGCAAGGTCCCGCAGGCTGCGGGCCCCGAACGAAGGCTTCCCATGCTGACCTTGCCCCTGATGCACGCCTATACCTTCGACGACGTCCTGCTCGTCCCTGGTTTTTCCGAGGTCCACCCGAACCAGGTGGAACTCACCAGCCGGCTCACCCGCGATATCGAACTCCGCATCCCCCTCGTGTCCGCAGCCATGGACACCGTGACCGAAAGTCGCATGGCCATTGCCTTGGCGCAGCTGGGCGGCATCGGTGTCATCCACAAGAACCTCAGCCCCGAAGAGCAGGCCGAGGAAGTGGACAAGGTGAAGCGCAGCGAATCGGGCATGATCACCGACCCCATCACCATCCGCCCCGACGCCCCCATCCGCGAGGCGGAAGCGCTCATGGCCAAGTTCCGCATCAGCGGTGTGCCAGTGGTGGAGGGCCACAAGCTGGTGGGCATCCTCACCAACCGCGACCTCCGTTTCGAGACCCGCTGGGACATCCCCGTGCGCGAAGCCATGACCAAGGACAACCTGGTCACCGTGCCCGTGGGCACCACGCTCCAGGAAGCCCGTGCCATCCTCCAGAAACACCGCATCGAGAAGCTGCTGGTGGTGGATGGCCAGGGCCAGCTCAAGGGCCTCATCACCGTCAAGGACATCGAGAAATCCATCTCCTACCCCACCGCCTGCAAGGACAGCTTCGGCCGCCTGCGCGTGGGCGCTGCCGTGGGCGTGGGCAAGGACCTGCTGGAACGGGCCAAGGCCCTGGTGGAAGCCAAGGTGGATGTGCTTTGCCTCGACAGCAGCCACGGCCACAGCAAGGGCGTTGTGGATGCCGTGCGGGCGCTCAAGCAGGCCTTCCCCAGGGTGCCCGTGGTGGCTGGCAATGTGGCCACCTACCAGGGCGCCAAGGATCTCTGCGCCGCGGGCGCCGACGCCGTGAAAGTGGGCATCGGACCCGGTTCCATCTGCACCACCCGAATCGTCACCGGGGCGGGCATGCCTCAGATCACCGCCGTGGCCGAGGCCAGCCGCGCCTGCCGTGAAGCTGGCGTCACCTGCATCGCCGATGGCGGCATCAAGTTCAGCGGGGATGTGGCCAAGGCCATCGCCGCCGGGGCCGATTGCGTGATGATCGGCAGCCTCTTCGCCGGCACCGATGAAGCTCCTGGTGAGACCATCTTCTACGGCGGCCGCACCTTCAAGTCCTACCGGGGCATGGGCAGCCTGGGCGCCATGAAGCAGGGCAGCAAGGACCGCTACTTCCAGGAAGGCAAGGACGACACCAAGCTCGTGCCCGAAGGCATCGAGGGTCAGGTTCCCTACAAGGGCAAGCTGGGCGACCTCGTGACCCAGCTCATGGGCGGCCTCCGCGCAGGCATGGGCCTCAGCGGCGGTTCCAGCATCCCCGACTTCCAGCAGAAGGCCACCTTCGTTGAAATCAGCGGCGCCGGCCTCCGGGAAAGCCACGCCCACGACGTGATGATCACCAAGGAAGCGCCGAACTACCGGATGGAGTAGAAAGTAAAAGTTCACCACCAAGACGCCAAGGCGCCAAGAAATAAGCGATTGAAGACCCCTCGGAGTCCCCATGTCCCTCCTCGTGAAAAATGTCCACCTCGTCGATCCCGCGCAGAATCTTGATGGACTCGGCGCGTTGCTGGTGGTGGAAGGCGTGGTGGCGGCCATCGGCCCCGACGCGGAGCAGGATGCGCTGGCGGCCGGGGCCGAGGTCATGGATGGCGGCGGCGCGGTGCTGGCGCCAGGTTTCGTGGACCTCCACGTGCACTTCCGTGAGCCGGGGCAGACCCGCAAGGAAAGCATCGAGAGCGGCAGCCGCGCAGCCGTCGCCGGAGGTTTCACCTCCGTCTGCGCCATGGCCAACACCAAACCCGTGAACGACAGCGTGGCCATCACGGAAATGATGCTCACCCGCGCCGCCAAGGCGGATCTCTGCCGCTACTTCCCCATCGGCACCGTGAGCCGCGAGATGAAGGGCGAGGAACTCGCCGACATGGGCACCCTCAAGGCTGCGGGCTGCGTGGCATTCTCGGACGACGGCCTGCCCATCTCCAATGCCTCCCTCATGCGCCGCGCCCTGGAATACACACGCTGGCTGGAAGTTCCCGTGGTGGCCCACGAGGAGGACAAGGAACTGGCGGGCAAGGGCTACATGCACGAGGGGACCGTCAGCGCCTCGCTGGGCTGCCTGGGCATCCCCGCAGCAGCTGAAGAGGCCATGGTGGCCCGGGATATCGTCCTGGCGGAACACACAGGCGGCCACCTGCATCTGGCCCACCTGAGCACCAAGGGCTCCCTGCGCATGGTGCGCGAAGCCAAGGCCCGGGGCCTCCATGTCACATGCGAGGTGACGCCCCACCACTTCGCCCTGTCGGACAAGGAACTCATGAAGTTCGACAGCGACTACAAGATGAACCCGCCCCTGCGCAGTGAGGCGGACATCCAGGCCGTGCTGGAAGCCCTGGCCGATGGCACCGTGGACGCCATCGCCACGGACCACGCCCCCCACGGCTGGGATGACAAGGAAGTGGAACTGCCCATCGCCGCCTTCGGCGTCATCGGCCTGGAGACCGCCCTGCCTCTTACCTTGGAACTGCTGGTGAACCGCAAGATCATCAGCCTCTCCAAGGCCATGAGCCTGCTCGGCGCGCGGCCCGCCCAGATCTTCCACCTCGACAAGCAGGGACTTGGCAGTCTCAAGCCCGGTGCCCCGGCCGATTTCGTCCTCTTCGATCCCAAAGCCAAGGTCGCCGTGGATCGCGCCTTCATCCAGTCCAAGTCCTACAACACCCCCTTCAAAGGCTGGAGCCTGCCCGGCAAGGTCTTGGGCACCTGGGTGGCGGGCAAGAAAGTCTGGGGATAGCAGCCGCCATTCGCATCAAGGTGTGGTGATTAATCGCTACCTTCGGACACAGAGGATTCTGTCGCGTACCCCGGCTGCATCCTCTCGGTATGCCTCCGGCATACGCGAGACCGCCCGCATCAGATCGCACTGATCAAGCGTTCTCTTCGGGCACGGAGGATCCTGTCGCGTACCCCGGCTGCATCCTCAAACTTCATCTGTTTGGCAAGGTCGTTCATGTGTTTCTCAAGCTTGGCGATTTCGCGTTCGAAGGCCTTGTCCTCCAGGTAGAGCAAGGGTTCCTCGGCGGCCCGCTCCTCCCTGGTGACATTGATGAATTCGCGGGCCAGGGCCTCGCCCATGACGTCGTCCAGGTTGCGCTTCACGGTCTCGGGGGTGATGCCGTGCTCTAGGTTGTGGGCCAGCTGCTTGTTCCGGCGGCGCTCGGTCTCGCCGATGGCCTGCTTCATGGAACCCGTCATCACGTCCGCGTAGAGGATGGCCCGGCCGTTCACATGGCGGGCGGCGCGGCCAATGGTCTGGATGAGGCTGCGGTTGTTGCGGAGGAAGCCCTCCTTGTCCGCGTCCAGGATGGCCACCAGGCTCACCTCCGGAAGATCCAGGCCCTCGCGCAGGAGGTTGATGCCCACGAGCACGTCGAACACGCCGCGGCGAAGGTTCTTCAAGAGCTCCACCCGTTCCAGGGTGTCGATCTCGCTGTGCAGGTACTCGGCCTTGATGCCCAGCTCCTGGTAGTAGGCCGTGAGCTGTTCCGCCAGCTTCTTGGTGAGCACCGTCACCAACACCCGCTCGTCCCGGGCCACGGTCTTGCGGATCTCCTCCAGCAGGTCATCCACCTGGGTGCCCACAGGGCGCACCTCCACCATGGGGTCCACCAGGCCCGTGGGCCGCACCACCTGCTCCACGAAGGCCCCGCCGCTCTGCTCCAGCTCGTAGTTGCCGGGGGTCGCCGAAACATAAACCACCTGTTTCACCCGGCTCTCGAATTCCTCGAACTTGAGGGGGCGGTTATCCAGCGCCGAAGGTAGGCGGAACCCGTAGTCCACGAGCGTCGTCTTGCGCGAGCGGTCGCCGTTGTACATACCGTGGAGCTGGCCCGTGGCCACATGGCTCTCGTCCATGAAGACGATGAAATCCTCGGGGAAGTAGTCCAGCAGCGTGTGGGGCGGCTGGCCGGGCTGGCGGCCGTCCAGGAAGCGGCTGTAGTTCTCGATGCCGCTGCAGTAGCCCATCTCCTTCATCATCTCGACGTCGTAGATGACGCGCTGGTGGAGGCGCTGGAGTTCGACGATCTTGCCGTCGGCCCTGAACGCATTCTCCCGTTCCTCAAGCTCAGCCTTGATGTCGCGGATGGCGACCTTGAGCTTGTCCTCGGGGGTCACGTAGTGGGTCTTGGGCCAGATGGTGAGGTCGTCAAGAGTCTCGATGACCACGCCGCGCAGGGGGTCGATCTTCGAGAGGCGCTCCACCTCGTCGCCCCACAGCTCGATGCGGTAGGCCACGTCTTCGTAGGCCGAGTAGACCTCCACCACATCGCCCCGCACCCGGAAGATGCCCGGCTCGAAGCTCAGGTGATTGCGCTGGTACTGGATGGCCACCAGATCGCGAAGCAGCATGGCCCGGTCGATGGCCTGGCCCTTCTGCAGCTTCACCGAGAGGTCCAGGTAGGAGGAAGGATCACCCAGGCCGTAGATGCAGCTGACCGAGGCCACCACGATGGTGTCCCGCCGCTCCAGCAGGCAGCGGGTGGCGCTGAGGCGCAGCTTCTCCAGCTCCTCGTTGATCTTGGCGTCCTTGTCGATGAACAGGTCCCGCTCTGGCACGTAGGCCTCGGGCTGGTAGTAGTCGTAGTAGCTGACGAAATACTCGACGGCGTTCTCGGGGAAGAACTGCTTGAACTCGCTGAACAGCTGCGCGGCGAGGGTCTTGTTCGGCGCGAAGATGAGCGCCGGACGACCCGCCCGGGCGATGGTGCTGGCCATGGTGTAGGTCTTGCCCGAACCTGTCACGCCCAGCAGCGTCTGGCAGCGGTCCCCGCGCTGGAGTCCCTCCACCAGTTGCGCGATGGCCTCCGGCTGGTCCCCGGCGGGCGAATAAGGCGAAACGAGCTTGAAGGGAATTGCTTTGGCCATAGATCCAAAAGCAAACCACCAAGACACGAAGACACCAAGAAAGAAAATGCAGTTCTTGGTGTCTTCGTGTCTTGGTGGTGAATTCTGTTTCTTTACACCTTCCGCAGGATCAGGCAACCGTTGGTCCCGCCGAAGCCGAAACCATTGTTCATGGCGTATTCGGAATCCAGGGTGCCAGCCACATTGGGGGTCACGTCCAGGTCGCACTCGGGATCCTGGTTGTCCACATTGATGGTGGGTGGGATCTTGCCCGTCTTCACGGCCATGGCGGTGACGATGGTTTCCAAGCCGCCGGCGGCGCCCAACAGGTGGCCGTGCATGGACTTGGAGCTGCTCACTTTGATCTTCCGAGCGTGGTCGCCGAAGACCTTGTGGATGGCCATGCATTCCAGCTTGTCGCCCACGGGCGTGCTGGTGCCGTGCATGTTCACGTAGCCCACCTGCTCGGGCGCGATCTCCGCATCCTTGAGCGCGGCGCGCATGACGCGCTGGCCGCCCTCGCCTTCCGGAGCCGGGCTGGTGATGTGATTGGCGTCTCCGCTCATACCGTACCCGGCCACTTCGGCGTAGATCTTGGCACCGCGGGCCTTGGCCAATTCGTACTCCTCGAGGATGACGATGCCGGCGCCTTCGCTCATGACGAAGCCATCGCGGTCCACATCGAAGGGCCGAGAGGCGCGTTCCGGCTCGTCATTGCGCGTGCTGAGGGCGCGCATGGCGGCGAAACCGCCAACGCCCAGCTGGTTGATGACGGAATCGCTGCCGCCGGCCATCATGCGATCGGCGTAGCCGAAGGAGATAAGTCGGGCCGCGTCGCCGATGGCGTGGGCTCCGGTGGCGCAGGCCGTGGCCACGGCACTGTTGGGTCCCTGCAGGCCGTACTTGATGCTGGCCTGGCCGCTGGCCAGGTTGATAATGAGGCTGGGGATGAAGAAGGGGCTGATGCGGCGGGGCCCGCGGAAGCCGTTGGCCTCGTCCCAGATGGTCGTGAGACCGCCGATGCCGCTGCCGATGTAGGTGCCGAAGGCTTCCCGCTCGGCCTTGGTCAGTTCGATCTGATCGAAGCCCGCATCCACCCAGGCCTCGTGGGCCGCCCCCAGGGCGTACTGGATGAAGATGTCCATCTTCTTCTGTTCCTTCTTGTCGATGAACAGATCCGGATTGAAGCCCTTCACCTGGCCGGCGATCTTGCAGGCGAATTCGGAGACATCGAACCGGTCGATGGTGCTGATGCCGCTCCTGCCCGCCAGGAGGTTGTCCCAGGTCTCGGCCAAGGTCAGGCCGCAGGGATTGACGGTTCCCATGCCGGTGATGACGACGCGACGGCGCTCGACGGTCCTGTTCATGGTTTCACCTCATCATGCCAAGGAATACTGCCCTTGAAGTCTCTCGGCTCTGGGCCCTGAAAATAAGCGTGCCGCAGAGCCACTGTGGGGCGCTGCGGCACGAGTGATGGTCGTGATGGATCAGGCCTTCGCGTGCTTCTCGATGTAGGAGATTGCATCGCCGACGGTGCGGATCTTCTCCTGCTCGCTCTCGGGGATTTCGAGGCTGAAGGCCTCTTCGATAGCCATGATGATCTCGACAGTGTCGAGGCTGTCCGCGCCGAGGTCGTCCACGAAATGGCTGGACTCGGTGATGGAATCTTCGGGCTTGGCCAACTGCTCGGCAATGATCGCAATAACCTTCTTCTTCACTTCAGCCATCGTGGGCTCCTCCAAACGAACCTGGAAACCCTAACACACTCTTCTCGGGATTGCCAAACCCAGGGTAGGTTCAGGGATGTTGAAGAATCATCCCAGCTTGCATTAGTCGTTCTGCTGCGGCCTTTATGCCGCCTTCCGGGAAGCGAACAAGCCTGCTTCGTTTCAGCAGTTTCGTTCGGATTTAGCTCAGAATGAACCCATGCCTCGCACTCCCGTCCACGAAGAACCAGACTCCGGCTGGCCCATGGGCTGGGGAGGCAGTCTGCGCGAATTCAGGATCTTCCTGGCCGTGGAACGGGGCCTCTCACCGCGCACGGCGGAAGGATATCTTTCGGACCTGACCCAGCTCGCGGTTTGGTCCGTGGCCAAGGAGATCCCTCCCGGCGACCTCAACCGGGATGCCGTCAGCACGTTTCTGGTCTCCCAGCAGGCCGAAGGCAAGGCGCCTAGAAGCCTCGCCCGCATGAGCAGCAGCCTCCGGTCCTTTCTGTCCTTCCTCAGGATGGAAGGGGGCGAAGGCGCGGGGCCCGAGGCGGTGGTCAAGGCGCCCCGGCCGCCGCGCGTCCTGCCGCGAACCCTGTCGGAAGCCCAGATGCTCGCCCTGCTGGAGGCTCCCGATACCAACACGCCCATGGGGGTCCGGGACCGGGCCTGGCTGGAGCTGATCTATGCCTCGGGGCTGCGCGTTTCAGAGCTGGCCGGGCTGCCGGCTCTGTCCGTCTTCCTGGATGAAGGCTTTCTCAAAGTCACAGGCAAGGGCCGCAAGGATCGCCTGATCCCCTTCGGCACCGGCGCCGAGCACTGGATCCGCGCCTGGCTGATCCTCCGCCCCGGCTTCAGGCCCCGGGGGGGCGAACTCTTCGTGGGCCAACGAGGCGAGGGGCTTTCGCGCCAGCATCTCTGGCGGCTCCTCAAGGGCTATGCCCTCCAGGCCGGCTTGCGGCCCGAGGCCGTGAGCCCCCATGTCCTGCGCCATGCGTTCGCCACCCACCTCCTCGACCACGGCGCCGACCTGCGCGCCGTCCAGGCCATGCTGGGCCATGCGGACATCAGCACGACCCAGATCTATACCCATGTCCATCAGGCGCGGCTCCACGCCTTGTATGACCGGATGCACCCGCGCTCGGAGGCCGATCCCCGTGAATTGCCCGTGGACCCCGTCCGACCGGATGGGGGATGATGGGCCAGGAGCTAAATACCCATGGCCGTGACCAAGACCCCCAGGAAGAAGCCATCCGCGACCGTCGAGACGGAGCCGGAACCCGCCAAGAAGAAGCGGGCCCCAGCCACCAAGAAAGCGGTGGTTGAGCCCAAGGAGACGCCGGTCCTGGCGGCGCCCCCTGTCAAGACCTCCGTGAAGGAGAAGGCCCCCGCCAAGACCAAGAAGGGCACCGTGGCTGCCGTTGAAGCCGCCCTTCCGGAAGTCATGGTCGAGCAACCTGCCCGCCCGGAATCCACGACCGAGTTGCCACCGCTGGTGCAGGTCCTCTACCGGGCCATCCAGGAGGGGCGGCCCATGGAGTTCATCTTCGCGGACGGCGACGCCAATGCCCCGCGCACCTTCGAGCCCCGGCACCTCACCTTCGACACCCTCAGCCAGGCCTGGTTCGTCTGGGGCTGGGACCGCCGCTACAACGCCGAGCGCTACCACCGGGTGGACCTCCTGGCCGAGGTGAACCCCGTGGAGGGCGTCGGCCGCGCCGCCCAGGGGCCTTACCCCGAAGGCACGCCGGCCAATCTGATTGGCGGCTGGTTCGGTGGCGAACCCATCTCCGTCAAGCTCACGCTCCAGAAGCAGTGGGTCTTCGCCGTGAAACAGGCGCCCCCGGCCTTCCCCCGCTTCAAGATCGAGGAGCAGGGCGAAGGCCAGGCCCTGGTGTCCTTCACGGCCACCGACCTCCGCGCCATCGCCCGCTGGGTCATGCAGTTCGGGGATGGGGTCCAGGTGCTGGAACCCGCCCGGCTGGTGGATCGCGTGAAGCAGGTAGGAGCCTCCTGGGCTGGCCGTGAGCGCACCGCGCCCATGCCCGCCCCCGCGCCGCGACCTGCCCCGCCGGCCGAACCCGCTGCCGACCACCGTCGCACGGAATCTCGCCCGCACCACGAGCCGCGGCCCCACCGGGAAGCCCGTCACGAGCGGGAAGAGCAGCCCAGCGCGAAGCCCAGCAAGGTGGAAGTCATCAAGTTCGACCGCCTCTAGGGTCTTCAGTCTTCCAGCTTCCAGCCTCTCCGGCCGGGCCAGAACCCGTGGCTCTGGCCGAGGAGGTTGAAGCCCACGCCCTTCAGCCGCTTGCGGTACAGCACCCGGTTCTGGCTGTAGGTGGTCGGGATGACCGGCCTGTCCTGATGGATGATCTCGGAGATGCGCCGGTAGATCTTCTGGCGGGCATCGGGGTCCAGCGTATGCCGTCCCTCGTCGAACAGCTGGTCCACCAGGGGATTGAGGTAGCCGGAGACATTGGCATGGGTGCGGTAGCCATCCTGGGTGAACAGGGGGCTGTCCACATCGGGATCCAGCGCCAGCGTCCAGCCGAAATACCACAGGTCCCCGGAGTGCTCGGCGGCTTTCTGGATCACCTCGCCGAAAGCCACCTGCTTCACGTCGATCCGGAAACCCACCTTGGCCGCCTGCAGGGCCAGTTGGCGCACATCGCTCTGGCTGTTGGGCGAGGAGTCGTAACCGACGATTTCCAGCGGGCGCCCTTTTGCATCATGCCTGATGCCATCGGGTCCCAGCTTCCATCCGGCCTCTTCCAGGATCGCCACGGCCCGGTCCAGCTGGGGCAAGGGCCTGGAGGTGGGATCGTGGGCCAGGCTCTGGGGAGGCCAGAAGCTGGTGGCCAGACGCGCGGGGAAGAAGCGCCGGGCCCGCGCTGCCTCCTGCCAGGGGAGCAGCTCCGCCAGGGCCCGCCGGAGCGCCACATCGCCGAGCAGGCTGAGCCTGGGGTCGCAATTCAGGAAATGGGCTCCGAAAGAAGCCATGGGAACCGAAACGGCCACCAGGCTATCGGCCCCCTGGACGCCCTTCCTGGCCAAGTAGTACCGGAGGCTGCCCACGGAGGCGTAGTGCAGGCGCCCCTCCTGGAAGGCCGCGAGGATCCGCTTTTCCTCGCCCGTATCCTTGAGCTCGAAAGCCGGCCAGGTGCCAGGGTGCGCACCGCGATAGCCTGCCCAGCGCTCCAGCACCACCCGCTGGTTGGTGGCCTTCCCGCGGACCCGATAAGGCCCCGATCCCACCGGCAGGAAGTTGACGGGGGCTTCCCGGGGGTTGGCCCCTACCTGGTACCGGTGGCGAGGCACCGGAATGAAGGCATAGAGGTCAGCGAGGATGCTGCCCCGCGGCCGGTCCAGACGAATTCGCACCTGCCGGGGACCTTCGGCCTGGAGGCTGTCCATGCTGGACACGCCGGGCGTCGTGTCCGCGATCTTGCGCACCTGGGGCAGCCTCAACATCTTCCAGGTGAAGACCAGGTCCTCCGCTTCGATGGGACGGCCATCCTGCCAGGTCATGCCGGACCGGAGCTTCAGGAGGATTTCGCGGCCTCCCGCGAGGATCGTCCATGATTCCAGGAGTTCCGGAATGAAGTTCCCCTGGGCGTCCAGGGTGACCAACCGGTCGAAGATGAGGTCGATCACCTCGTTGTCCGTGTCCTGGGCCTGCAGCAGGGGATTCAGGGTCGTCCAGGCATCCACGGAGACGCGGATGGGTTCCTGGGCCCCGAGGCCGAGGCACACGGACAAGATGAAGGAGAGCCATCGCACGATGGCCTTCTCATCGGACGATTTCCCGGTTGCCTGAGACCGGACCGGGAAGAG
Source organism: Geothrix sp. (assembly GCA_035255365.1). Taxonomy (GTDB): domain Bacteria; phylum Acidobacteriota; class Holophagae; order Holophagales; family Holophagaceae; genus Geothrix. The sequence goes on along the minus strand of DATEZS010000041.1, from coordinate 54,790 downwards.
CCGTCAATGCAGGGCTGTCTCCACCATCTCCACCAAGGCCTCGGCCATGGTCTGCTTGGGCCTGGGCGGTTCTTCCAGCACGGTTCCCACCAGCTTCATGGCCCCTCCGGGCTGGGGCGCATAGAGGTAGAAGGCCGGAACCTTGTAGATCTGCCGGGGCGCGCAGCCCTGGGGCCACAGCGCATCCGCCAGCACCTTGTCCCGGTTCACGCCGAGGTAATGGACTTCGATGAAGGGGTTGGGCTCCGCATCCAGAGCCAGCAGTCCCGGCAGGTAATCCCGGCTGTCCCCGCACCAGGAACCGAACACTGCCACCAGCGTGAAGGGCTGCCGGATGGCCTGCCACCGGGCCAGGAGCGCGGATGGGAGCTTCACCCTCCCGAGGTTCTCCCGGAAGGCAGGTCGATGGTCCAGGATGGCCTTCGCGGTCGCTGGACCCAGAAGCAGGGGCTGGTGATCCTTGCTGTCCAGGGGCAGGCCCCCAGGGGTGCTGGGGGGTGCGGGCTGGGTCTGGCCAGCGAGTCCCAGGGCGGCGAAGGCCAGAAGCGCGGCTTTCATGGGCATCTCCTCCCTGGCAGTGTACGCGTTCGATATACTTGACTCAATCGCTCAAGAATCCTAGCCTGGAGCATGGAGTTTCTCCCGTGAAGATTTCGGCCCGAGGCAGGTACAGCATGCAGGCCCTCTTCGACCTGGCCCACCACAGCCATGGCGAGCCGGTCCCCCTCCATGTCATCGCCGAGCGCCAGAAGCTCTCCCTGCCCTTCCTCGAGCAGATCTTCAACAAGCTCAAGAAAGCCGGCATCGTGGCCAGCGTGCGCGGTCCCCGGGGCGGCTATGTGCTTACGCGCCCCTGCAACCAGGTGAGCATCGGGGAAGTGCTGCGCCTCACGGATAGCACTTTCTACGCGGCTGCCAAGGAAGATCCCCAGAACGCCAACCGGGCCCTCCTGGCCGACGAGCGCATGTCGCGCCTGCTCTGGAGCCAGCTCTCGAACCACATCTCCGCGTTCATGGAGAAGGTCACCTTCGCGGACCTCTGCACGGAGACGGCCAGCAATTCATGCCCTCACTGCACCTGCCCTGACTACGTGAAGGATGTCCAGGGTCAGATCGAGCGGGGTGAGCGAAGGCCCTGCGGCGTGTTGTGAGTCATGCTGTCCAGGAGGGACCGCCCGGCCGCGCCGTTCGGATGGGCTCATCCAACCTGCTATTTCTGCGCGGCCTCTGCGTCCCCCCTGGGACCCCCACAACGAAGCCAGGCAAAGCCCGCCTTCGTTGTCACTCCGTGAACGGTCTTCCATGAGCAATCCCTGCGCTCTCCCCAGCCTGGCCCTTCCGCCCACCGAGCTTGACCTCAAGATGCTGCCCAAGCTGGAGCACAAGCTCGCCCGCCGTCTGGGCGAGACCAATGCCGCCTACAACCTCATATCGGGCGGCGACCGCATCCTGGTGGCCGTGAGCGGCGGCAAGGATTCCTGGGCCCTGCTGGACCTGCTGGAGCGGCTGCGCAAACGGGCTCCGGTCACCTTCGCGGTGGAAGCCGTCACCGTGGATCCTGGCTTTCCCCAGTTCAATCCCGATCCCATCGCGGAAGTCTGCGAGCGCCTGGGGGTACCACATCACATCATCCCCGCCCCCATCGACAAGATGGTGCGCACCAAGCCCGAGGAGCTGCCCTGCATCATCTGCTCGCGGTTGCGGCGCGGCGTGCTCTATTCCTTCGCCAAGCAGCATGGCTACACGAAGATCGCCCTTGGCCACCACCTCGACGACCTCATCGAGACGCTGCTCATCAACCTGTTCTTCGAAGGCCGCCTCAGCACCATGCCCCTGCGCCTGGTGAGCGATGATGGCGCCAACACCGTGATCCGTCCCCTGGGCACCTGCGAGGAAAAGGATCTGCAGCGCTACGCCTGGCTGCGCGGGTTCCCCATCGTGCCCTGCGGCTGCCCCCTCTGCGGCTGTTCCAGCCTGGAAAGCCGCCGCAAGCAGGTGAAGGAACTCATCGCCTCCATGGAAACGAGCATTCCCCGCCTCAAGGCCTCCATGCTGGGCGCCATGGGCAACGTGAAGCTCAGCCACCTCCTGGATCTGAACCTCGGGGCCTTGCACGCCACCGGAGTGGACGAGGCCGTGGAGCGGCTGGGCTAGGAACTTCCGCTGCGCCCGTGGCACACCTCCTCCATGGATACCTGGCCAGCCCTTCTGTTGACGTCCCTGCTCTGCGGTCAGAGCGCGAAGCCTGTGGTAGGCCCCCCCGTGGATCCTGCGCCCCAGCGACTTCAACTCAGGGCGGCGGCCATGACGCCCCAGCAGATGCTCCGGGCCATGTTGGCTCTGGAGCAGGCCCATGCCAAGCAGCCAGGCGCCACGGTGGAGGTCATCGGCTACGACGATGGGGCCGCCCTGAACCTGATGGCCCTGAGGCTGGCGGAGCATGTTCGCCGGACCTTCCATCCCATGTCCAGCCAGGGCAATCAGGAACTGTACGCCTTCATGCACCAGGATCCCAACCGTCCGGGCCCAGTATTGCTGGTGCCCGTGCTTGCGGGGGCGAAGGTCACTCATGCCGAGGACAAGTGGCTCAGGTGACGGAGGAATTGCCTCCAGCCATGCGAGCATGATGCGATCTCGGGAGACCCCATGCCCCTTCTGCTTGCCTTCCTGGCCGGGGCCACATCCGGTTCGCTGGGCTGCCTGGCCATGCAAGGAGGCTTGCTCACGGGTCTGTTGACTGTTCCAGGCCAGGAGGACGCCCAGCATGAAGCCAGGCCCACGGCTCTGGCCATCGGCGCATTCCTCGCCGCCAAGCTGGTCGCCTACACCCTGCTTGGCGCTCTGTTCGGAGCCTTCGGCTCCGTATTGCGGCTCCCGCCGTCCGTCCAGGCGGGCCTCATGATTGCCATCGGCCTCTTCATGGTGGCGAATGGCCTGCGGCTGTTGGATCTGCATCCCATCTTCCGCCGCTTCGTGTTCGAGCCGCCAGCCTTCATCCGGCGCCTCATCCGCCAGCGTTCTGCAGCAAAGCGGGGCTGGGCCACTCCGCTGATCCTGGGACTGCTCACCATCCTGCTCCCCTGTGGCGTGGCCCAGGCCATGATGGCCTCCGCGTTGGGAACCGGCGACCCATGGCAGGGCGCGGCGATCCTCTTTGCCTTCACCCTCGGCAGCGCCCCTCTCTTCTTCGCGGTGGTGTACCTGGCCACTCGCCTGAGCAAGACCCTGCTTAAAAAGGCCACACCACTGGCGGCTCTGCTGCTGGTGGGCGTGGGCCTGGTTCCGGTGAATCAGGGGCTCACCCTTGCCGGGTCCCCGGTGGCCTGGTCGAAGCTCCTGGCTCGAGTGCGACCCCCCGCCGGCCTGCCTCCGAACCCGTCCAATCCTCCCCTGATCGAGGTGAGCGATGACGGGTATGCGCCAAAGGTGCTGCACCTGAGAGCCGGCCAAGAGGTGAATCTCATCTGGAGTACCCGGGGAACCGATACCTGTGCCAGGACCGTCGTCCTTCCCAGCCTCCGCGAGCAACTGCAACTCCCGTCCCGCGGGCAGGTGAGCCTCAAGCTTCCCCCGCAGAAAAAAGGAACCGCATTCAACTACGCCTGCTCCATGGGCATGTACGATGGGCAGATCCTCTTTGACCTGGACTAACCGGCGACGTTTTCGAAAGCAAGGCCACCATGAAAACCGTCATTCCCGTACCTGATCTCCACTGCCCCAGCTGCGTCATCCAGATCGAAGCCCTGGAAGATGCCCTCCCGGGTATCAGGCGCATTCAGGCCAGCTATGCGGATCGCATGGTGACCGTGGAATTCGACGAGGCCGTGATCTCCGCTGAACAGATCGAAACCGCCGTCCAGTCGCTGGGCTTCCACCCCGGGCCTGCGGGTTCGACCCTCGGCACCATCCAGGCGGTGCTTCCCGTGACCGGCATGAGCTGCTCCAGTTGCGCCAGCCTCATCGAGACCCAGCTTCCGAAACTTCCAGGCGTGGTGCGCGCCACGGTGGACCTGGCCCAGGAACGTCTCAGCGTGGCCTTCGATCCCGCCCAGGTGGATCTTCGGGCCATCGTGCTTCGGGTCGCCCAGTTGGGCTACCGCATTCCCACCGGCAAGGTGGAACTGCCCATCCTGGGTCTGCGCGAGCCCGCCGAGGCCGCCCTCATCGAAGCGCTGCTGCGCCGCCAGGAAGGGCTCCTCGAGGCCCGCGTGAACTGGGGTGCGGAACAGATCACGCTGGAATTCCTGCCAGGCATGGTGAGCCTTGCGGAGCTGGCCGAGCAGATCCGGAAGGCCGGTTTCCAGCTGGTTCAGGCTGGCAGCGAAAGCCATTCCGAAGCTGCCGAAAGCGAGTGGCGGGCCCAGGACCAGCTGCACCAGACCCGGCTGCTCATGCTCGGTCTCGCCTGCACCATCCCGCTCATCCTCTTCAGCATGGCCCGGGATTTCGGGCTGGTGGGCTTCGCCTACGACCAGTTCGCCATGCTCACCCTGGCCACCATCGTGCAGTTCGGTGTGGGAGCATCCTTCTATCGCGGCGCCTGGAAAAGCCTGCGGGCCGGTGGCGCCAACATGGATGTGCTCATCGTGCTGGGTTCTTCGGTGGCCTATGGTTCGAGCCTCGGCGTGACCTTGGGCCTCATCCACAGTCCGAATGTCTATTTCGAGACCGGCGCGGCCATCCTCACCCTCATCCGTCTGGGCAAGTTCCTGGAGAGCCGGGCCAAGGGACGCACGTCCGAGGCCCTCAAGTCGCTGATGAGTCTCCGCCCCGCCACCGCCCAGGTGCTCCGGGATGGGGCGGAAGTGGAACTTCCGGTCGAGCAGGTCGCGGTGGGCGACCAGGTGCTGGTCCGCCCCGGCGGGAAAGTGCCGGTGGACGGCCTCATCCGCCACGGCTACTCGACCTTGGATGAAGCCATGCTCACCGGCGAATCCATGCCGGTGACCAAGGGACCAGGAGACGAAGTCATCGGCGCGACCATCAATCGTGATGGCTTCATCACCGTCGAGGCCACCAGAGTTGGACGGAACACCACCTTGGCCCGCATCGTGAAGCTGCTGCAGGATGCCCAGGCCGGCAAGGCGCCGATCCAGAAGCGCACCGATGAGATCGGCCGCTACTTTGTCCCCATCGTCCTGGCCATGGCCCTGTGCACATTCATCGGATGGATCACGGTTGCGCACATTCCCTGGTCTGGGGCCATGATGAACGCCGTGGCGGTGCTGGTCATCGCCTGCCCCTGCGCCATCGGCCTCGCGACGCCCACAGCGATCCTGGTGGGCACCAGCCGGGGGGCGAGCATGGGCTTGTTGTTCAGGACCAGCGAAGCCCTGGAACGGACCGGGCGGGTCGACACTGTGGTGCTGGACAAGACCGGAACCCTCACCCAGGGCCAGGCCGAGGTGACGGATCTCGTGGCCCTGCCAGGTGAATCGGAAGAAGTGCTCCTGCAGCTGGCCGCCAGCGCCGAGCAGGGCTCCGAGCACCCCCTGGGCCGCGCGATCCTGCGCGCCGGGCAGGCGAGGGGATTGTCCCTGCAGGAAGTCGCAGCCTTCCAGGCCTTGGGAGGACTGGGTATCCGCGCCCGACTGGCAGGTGGCTCCGTCCTCGTGGGCAGCCCGCGGCTGCTGCAGAACGAAGGCGCGAATCTGGAGATTCTTCAGGAACCCATCCATCGGCTCCAGGCCGCAGGCAAGACCGTAATCCTGGTGGCCGAAGACGCCGGGCTTGGTTCGGCGCGACTCCTGGGCCTGCTGGCCCTGGCCGATGTGATCAAGCCCGAAGCCAAGGAAGCGGTCAGCGAGCTGCGCCGTCTGGGCCTTGAGGTGGTCATGGTCACCGGCGACACCCCCCGCACGGCCGAAGCCATCGCGCGTCAGGCGGGCATCGACCGAGTAATGGCGGAAGTCCTCCCCGGACAAAAAGCCGCCGTGATCCGGGAGTTCCAGAGCCGGGGTCACGTGGTAGCCATGGTGGGGGACGGCGTCAATGACGCGCCGGCCCTGGCCCAGGCGGATGCGGGCATCGCCCTGGGCACTGGCACCGATGTGGCCATGGCCACGGCAGGCGTCACCCTCATGAGCGGCGACCTGCGTGGCGTGGGACGGGCCATCGTGCTGTCCCGGGGCACGGTCCAGACCATCGTCCAGAACCTGATCTGGGCCTTCTGCTACAACCTGGCTCTCCTCCCCATGGCCGCCTACGGCCTGCTCGTCCCCATGCTCGCCGCTGGCGCCATGACCTTCAGCTCCATCTTCGTGGTCACCAACAGCCTCCGGCTGCGGGGCTACAACCTGAACACCTGGCTCCCCCCCAAATCCTTCCTCCAGCAGCTCAAGGAGTTCGTCCCCAGAGTGCTGGTCCCCGCGGCCTCCTTGCTGTTCCTCATCGGTATGCCCCTCTTCGCCATGCAGGGCAGCGCCGAGATCCAGGGCACCCTGGCGGGGCGCATGTCGCCCAGCGTGATGATGGTCATGGCCATCGCCAACGGCTTGATCGTGGTGGCCTATTCCTCGATACCGGTCTTCCTGGTGGTGTTCATCCGCAAGCGGAAGGACCTGCCCTTCTCCTGGATCCTCCTGCTGTTCGGCGCCTTCATCCTGGCCTGCAGCGTGACCCACTTCGTCCACGTCCTGGGTCTCTGGTGGCCCACGGACTGGTGGCAGGCCATTGCGGATTCCATCTGCGCCATCATCTCCCTCGCCACGGCCATCGCCGTGTGGCCGCTGCTCCCCCAGATCCTGGCCCTCCCCAGCCCCGAGCAGCTGCGGATCGCCAACCAGGCCCTGCAAAAGGAAAAGACCGCCCTGGAGAACACCCAGACCCTGCTCCGCCACGCCTACGAGGAAGTGGAGCAGAAAGTGGAGGAGCGCACACGCCAGCTCAGCGCAGAGATCCAGGAGAGGAAGGCGGCCGAGGCGGCACTCAGGGTCAGTGAGCAGCGCCTTTCGTTGGCCGTCCAGGCAGGCGGGATCGGTATCTGGGATTGGGATGTCGCAAAAAATGAGCTTACCTGGGATCAAAGCATGTATGCCCTCTACGGCATCCACCCCGAGGATTTCAGCGGCGCCTATGACGCCTGGACCCGCACCCTGCACCCGGAGGATCGCGACTTCGCCGACGGGGAGATCCAGGCCGCCCTGCGCGGCGAGCGGGATTTCAACGTGGAATTCCGCGTCCTGCTTCCGGATGGTTCTATCAGGGACATCCATGCCGCGGCCTTCGCCATCCGCGATGAACAGGGCAATACGGTCCGCATGATCGGGACGAACCTCGACATCACGGAAAGGAAACGGTCCGAGCAGGAGTTGCAGCAGCATCGCCAGCATCTGGCGGACCTCGTGGAAGAGCGCACCAGGGAACTGGGTGAGACCATGCACCGCCTCGAGCTCGCCAAACTGGCCGCAGAGGCCGCCACCGAGGCCAAGAGCGAATTCCTGGCCAACATGAGCCACGAAATCCGAACGCCCATGAACGCCATCATCGGCATGACGCACTTGGCGCTCCAGACGGAGCTCACCCCGAAGCAACAGGATTACTTGATCAAAGCCAAGAGCGCCTCGGATTCCCTGCTGGGCATCATCAACGACATCCTGGACTTCTCCAAGATCGAAGCCGGAAAGCTGGACATGGATTCCAAGGAATTCCTGCTGGAGGATGTGCTCGATCACGTCACGGCGGTGATCGGGGCCCGCGCCACCGAGAAGCACCTCGAGCTCCTGCTCGAAACGGCTTCGGATGTGCCACCCTGCCTGGTGGGTGACCCCCTGCGTCTGGGCCAGATCCTGACCAATCTGTGCAGCAACTCCGTGAAGTTCACGGAATCCGGTGAAGTGGTGGTGGTGACGGTAAAGATCGCCAATGCGGAAGAAGGCCGCGTGATGCTGCGCTTTTCCGTCCGCGACACGGGCATCGGCATGACTCCTGAGCAGGTCCAGCTTCTGTTCAAGCCCTTCTCTCAAGTGGATCCTTCCAGCACCCGCCGCTTCAAGGGAACGGGACTTGGCCTGGCCATCTGCAAGCACCTGGTGGGGCTGATGGGTGGCGAGATCTGGGTGGAGAGCAGGCCGGGTCGGGGCAGCGAATTCTTCTTCACGGTGACCTTCGGACTGGGCCGGCCCCTGCCCGTGGCCCATCGTGAGCCACCCCCCGACCTCCGCCACTTGAAAGTCCTTGTGGTGGATGACAGCGAGAAGGCCCGGGAAATCCTGCAGGGGCTCATCGGCTCCCTGGGGTACCGGGTCACGGCCTGCAGTTCCGGTGCGGAAGCCCTTGTGGAACTGGTGCGGGCCGGAGCGGCGGATCCCTTCGATCTCGTGATCCTTGATTGGATGATGCCCGGCATGGACGGTTTCGAAGTCTCCCGCCAGATCAAGCGGCTGCCCTGGTCCACCCCGATGCCACGCATGTTCATCGTGACCGCCTACGGGGATGACGAAACCCAGCGTCAGGTGGCCCAGGAAGGTCTGGACGGATACCTGGCCAAGCCAGTCACCGCCTCGGGACTGTTCGACGCCATCATGGGTGCCTTCCAGAAATCCGAGCACGGGACGTTGCCTCCGGCCCCGCCCCAGGAGGGGATCGAAATGCGGCTGGCAGGTGCCCGGGTGCTGCTGGTGGAGGACAACGACTTCAACCAGCAGGTCGGCCAGGAACTGCTGGCCATGCTCGGTGTGGAAGTCACCCTGGCCAATGACGGGAAGGAGGCCCTGGAAAAGGTTCGCCAGACCCGCTACGACGCCGTGCTGATGGATCTCCAGATGCCCGTGATGGATGGCTACGAATCCGCGACACTCATGCGCCTGGATCCCCAATTCGCATCCCTTCCCATCATCGCCATGACCGCCCACGCCCTCCTCCAGGAGCGCCAGAAGTGCCTCGCCATCGGCATGAGTGACTATGTCACCAAGCCCATCGACCCAGAGGAGCTCACCCGGGTTCTGGTGAAATGGATCCGCGGACCGGAACAAAGCATTCCCGGCCCCAGAGGCCGCACACAACCCGCTGTTCAAATACAACCCACTGACTTGCCTGAACAGATCGCAGGCGTCTCGCTGAAGGACGGTCTCGCTTTCGTGGCGGGCCGCAAGGACCTCTATCTCAATCTCCTCCGCAAGTTCCTGGAACTCAAGGCCCACAGCATTCGCGATCTCCGGATCGCCCTGGACAAGAACGACCTTGAGGTTGCGGGACGCATCGCCCACTCGATGATCTCGGGGGCCGCCGCCATCGGTGCCAATGCCCTGTCCGCCACATCCAGGGACCTGGAGCAGGCGATCATCTCGAAAGCACCGTCTGCCTGGAAGACGCTGGTTCCCCGTTTCGAGCAGGAACTCCGGAACGTCCTCGGCAGCCTCGCGGTCTACCTGAAGACGGAATGAACGGGACTCAACGGGATCCGGTGCTCATTCGCCACATGAGGATGGCCCCGGCGGCGGCCACGTTGAGGCTGTCCATGCCCGAGGCCATGGGAATGGCCACGGCCCGGTCGCACCTGGCGAGCTGCTCGGCATCCAGGCCCGTGTCTTCAGGCCCCATGACCAGCGCGCAACGGGCCGGAGGACACCACCTGCGGGCATCTTCGGCCCCGGCCGTCAGGGCGGCGGCGACGATCTCGGCGCCTGGACCCGCGGCCTTCCAGCGGGCCAAGAGGGCCCAGGGATCGTCCATGCGCCAGACGGGGATGCGCCAGACCGCGCCCATGGAAACCCGAACCGTCCGGCGATTCCAGAGGCCTGGCCCGGGACCGGCGAGTACGCCCTGGATCCCCAATGCCGCAGCGCTGCGAAGGAGCAGGCCCAGGTTCTCGTTGTCGTAGAGGCGGGGCAGCACCAGCAAGCGATCCACCTGGAGCAGGCGCTCCTCCAGCGGTGGTTCCGGCACTCTGACACAAGCCATGAGTCCCCGGTGGAAGGCGAAGCCCGCCAGTTCCTGAAGGTTGGCCTCTTCCGTCACCAGCAGTTCCGTCCCTTGCGGAAGCCGGTCCGCCAGCCCCCGCGCCGCATTGGTGGTGGCCGCCACCGATACGACCTGGAGTTGCCCGGCATGGGCGGCCCGCAGCAGGTCCTCCACCAGGATCCGGCCTTCCGCAACAAAACATTCGCCGTGCTCGGGATGGCGCCGTGAGCCCGCGAAGCGCAGGTCGCGGTAGGGTTCCCAGGAATCGAAAGGCGGGTCGGCGGGCATGGCTTGAGCCTACCGCAAGCGGGGAACGGGTGGCGGCAGGTTGAGATGGACTACCTCCCGTGCCTGTTGAAACAGTAAACTAGGAGGCCCCCGGGAGCTCCCTTGACCCCTACCCAGCGCGCCGTGAACCGATTGCCCGCCCACCTGCGCCGTTTCGTGGTGGAGCAGGACCACGGCGCCTACACCCCCCGGGAACATGCGGTCTGGCGGCACATCCTCCACAAGCTCACGGACCACCTGAAGGACAAGGCCCATCCGAGCTACCTGTCCGGCCTGGCCGCCACGGGCATCGGCCTGGAGCGGATCCCCAGCCTGGACGAGATGAACGAGAAGCTCGCCCTGATGGGCTGGTCCGCCGTGGCGGTGCGAGGCTTCATCCCCCCGGCAGTCTTCACGGAACTGCAGTCCCTGGGCGTGCTGGCCATCGCCGCCGACATCCGCAGCCACGAACACATCGAATACACGCCCGCCCCCGACATTGTCCATGAGAGCGCAGGGCACGCGCCCATCCTCGCGGATCGCCAGTACGCCGACTATCTGAAGCGCTGCGGCGAGGCGGGATTCCGGGCCATCTCGTCCGTGGAGGACCAGGCGGTCTACGAGGCCATCCGGAATCTCAGCGTCGTGAAAGAGGATCCGGCGGCCTCTCCCGAAGAAGCCCGGCTGGCGGAGGAACGCCTTCACGCCGCCACCGCGAGCCGGCGTTATGTCAGCGAAAGCACCCGCGCCAGCCGGCTCTACTGGTGGACGGCCGAATACGGCCTGGTCGGCGATCTGGCCTGCCCAAGGATCTACGGCGCCGGCCTGCTCAGCAGCCTGGGGGAAGCCAGCCACTGCCTCACGGATGCGGTGAAGAAGGTACCCCTCAGCCTCCAGTGCGCCGACACGGAATACGACATCACCCGCATGCAGCCCCAACTCTTTGTGGCCCGGGACTTCGACCACCTGTTCGAGGTGCTGGATGCCTTCGAATCCACGCTCGGGTGGCGCCAGGGCGGCGATCATGGCCTGGAGGAGGCCCTGCGCGCCCGCACCGTGAACCACCTCGTCCTCGATCACGGGGTGCAGCTCTCCGGGAAGGTCGTGGCGCGCATACCTGCCCGCCGGGAGCTTTCCAGTGGCCTTGCCACGGCCCTGGCGCGGCTGGAGGGCCCCGTCCTGGTGTCCAGGAACGGCCAGGCCGAGGGTCACCCTTGGCCCGGCGAAGCGCTGGTCGCCTTCGGTTCCGGCAGCCTTCCCGCGCGCGGCGCCTTCAGCCTCGACCTGCCCTCGGGCCTCTTCCTCACGGGTTTCCGAGTGGGTGAGCACGAGGTCATCAACCTGCGGGGTCACCAGGATGGGCGCCCTCTGGACCTGCCCAGCTGGGCCCTCCTCTTCATCAGCGAGGCCTTGCCTTCCGTCGCCGGCGGTCCCGCCGACCCGGGCGCCTGGGATGCGTGGTTCGGTCATCAGGCGCCGCTCGGCGAGAGCGAAGCAGAGGCCCGCGCCCACAAGGCTTCCGCGCTTCCGGAAGACCTCGCGCGGCTCTATCAGGAGGTCCAGCGGTGCAGGAACCAGCATCCCCTTCTGCAGGCCCAAGTGCAGGATTTGAAAGCACAGGCCACCGCCTTCCCCGACGAATGGCTGCTCCAAGCCGAGTTGGCCGAAATGGAGGCCATGGCATGAGCAAGAGTTGGACGGAAACCCAGGACAGCCTCACCCGGGAGATCCGGACGCCGGATTTTCTCAGCGCCTTTCGATTGGTAAGTGATCTGGTGGCTCCGGCGGAGGCGCTTGGACACCACCCGGACCTGGCCTTCGGCTGGGGGTATGTGCGCATCAAGCTCACCACGCACGATGCAGGGGGGATCACGGACCTTGACCGCACCTTGGCGAACCAATTCGATTCGGTGATCGCCTCTCACCTCGGCAAGTGTCACACGGATGTCACCAAACCCTGATAGATCCTAAGTTTTAGCGATATTTGGTGCCCAAAGTCACCCGTTCGATTTCGGCAAGGTCAGCTAACCTTGATTGTCGCAACGAGGATTCCCTTGCCGAAACCACCCGCCTTCCTGCCACGCGCTCTTCACCCCTGGATGGGGCCACTCACAGCCGGGCTTTGCACCCTGGCCCTGGGCTGCCGCCAGGAACAGATCCAGCACTACCGCGTCCCCAAGGAGTCTGCTGCCCCGGCCGCGCCCATGGCTGGCATGCCCGAGCCCGGTGGGATGCCCGGAATGCCAGGCATGCCTGGCGCAGGCTTGCCTGAGGGCGCCGCGGAGGGCAAGCCTTCGGTGAATCCCATCCACTGGTCGCTGCCGAGCGGCTGGGCCGAGACCCCTGGGGATGGCATGCGCTTCGCCACCCTGAAGTTGCCGGTGGCCGGCCGTGTGGAAGCCACCGTTGTCGTGCTCCCGGGCCCAGCGGGTGGCGAGCTGGCCAATGTGAACCGCTGGCGCGGCCAGATAGCCCTTCCTCCCATCGACGAAGCGGCCCTGGCCAAGGCCCGCACCACCATCAAATCCAAGGCTGGCGCCGTGAACGTGTACGACTTCACCAGTGACGGCCAGACCAAGACCCGAGTGGTGGCAGGCCTCATCACAACCGCCGATGGCAATACCTGGTTCCTGAAACTGACCGGCGACGCGACCCTCGTCGCCAAAGCCCGGCCTGACTTCATGCAGATTCTGGGGAGTCTCCACCTTGATTAAGTCACTCGTCTCCCGCACCTGGACTTTCTTCAAGTCCTTCCAGCTCATCATCATCCTCATGGCCGTGCTCATGGCCCTGGTGGTCCTGTGCACCCTCGCCCAGGTGGAACTCGGTACCGCCGGCGCCGTGAACGCCTACATGCGCAGCTTCATCGTCTGGCACTCCTTCGAGGCCCTGCCCTTCAAGGTGCCCGTCTTCCCCGGCGGCGCCCTGGTGGGCCTGCTGCTCACCATCAGCCTCATCGCCAAGACGCTCGACATCCAGCGCTCCTGGGCCAAGGCGGGCATGATCCTCGTCCATGCGGGCCTGGTGCTGCTGTTCGCCGGTGAGTTCGTGGCCGGCATGATGCAGGTGGATACCAACATGTCCATCGAAGTGGGCCAGACCGTCAACTTCGTCTCGAGCTACCGGAAGTTTGAACTGGCCATCATCGACGTCACCGACCCCACCTTCGATGAGGTCTATTCGATTCCCGAGTCCCGCCTGAGCAAGCCTGGAGCCATTCAAGTTCCTGGCACGCCCATCACCCTCAATGTGAAACGCTATTACCAGAACGCCCAGCTCAGCAACCTGGCCCCCGGGATGCCTCCATCCATGGCCAACGCCGGCGTCGGGGCGCAAGTCGCCATCGTTGAAGCCCCGCCTGTGAGCGCCGACGAGGAAATGAACCAGGCCTCCGCTTTCGTGGAGCCCATCGCCGGTGGCCGCAGCTACGGAACCTGGCTGGTTTCGGTGGCCCTGGGCGCTCCACAGACCTTCACTCATGAAGGGCATACCTACAAGATGGCCATGCGACTGCAACGCCAGTATCTGCCCTATGCCTTCACCCTGAAGCAGTTCCGGCACGATGTGTATCCTGGCACCGACATCCCCAAGAACTTCTCCAGCCTGGTGCAGATCTCCAATCCTTTCCAGAAGGAATCCCGGGAAGTGCTGATCTACATGAACCAGCCTCTCCGCTACGAAGGGAAGACCTTCTACCAGGCCAGCTTCGGCAAGAACGACACCCTCTCCGTTCTTTCCGTAGTCGAGAATCCCGGGTGGCTGATTCCCTACATTTCCTGCGTGATCATCAGCGCGGGACTGCTCGTGCACTTCGCCATCGTCCTCCGCCGCTCGCTCAAGCGTCGGCAGAAGCAGAAGGAGAGCTGACATGAAGGACCTGTCCAAACTCGTTTCCTGGGCCGCCGGCATTCTGGCCCTGCTCGTCGCCCTGGTGTTCGCGCTGCCCACCGGGAAGGTGCGCGGATTTGACGCCTCCGGCTTCGCCAGCCTGCCCATCCTGGAAGGCGGCCGCGTCAAGCCGCTGGATTCTGTGGCTCGCAACAGCCTGCTGATGATCCACAGTCGCCAGGGCTTCCGGTTCGAGGGCCGGAACATCGGCCCGGACGAATGGATTCTCGACGTGCTGTTCCGGCCTCAGGTGGCCGATCAGCAGCCCATCTTCGTCATCGACGATCTGGATGTGCTGGGGCTCATCGGCGCAAAGCAGACCAAGGCGCGCAACTATTTCAGCTTCGCGGAACTGTCCTCACACCTGGAAGAGATCCAGAAGCAGGCCCAGGCGGCGCAGCCCATCAAGGCCCAGACGCGCACCCGATTCCAGAGCGCCATCATCAACCTGTTCGAGCGCGTCTACCTCTACTACAAGCTCCGCAACACCATCCAGCTCGCGGGCTCGCCCGGCCTGGGCTGGGAACTGCAGTCCCTGGCCTCGCCCGATGCGGGCGTCAGGCATCAGGACCTCATGAGTCTGGCCTCGTTCCGGATCCTGCCGCCGCAGTCCGCGGCCAAGCCGGATGCCTGGCTCAATGTGGGCGAAGGGCTGCGGGATGCGGCCGCCGGAGCTGGCCTCCATCCATCCCTGGTTCCCCTGGCCAAGCTGAATGTGGCCTATGCCATCAACAACCCCAAGGAATTCAATGCGGCTCTGGCGGAAATGAAGGCCGTCAATGCCACCCTGAAGCCCCAGGCCCAGGGCAAGGCTGACAATGAAGTGGTGTTCAATCGGGCCCAGCCGTTCTTCGTGGGGCTTTCCATCTACTTCGTGGCCTTCCTGGTCCTCTGCATTTCCTGGATCTACAAGCCTGAGATCCTGCGCCCCACCGCCTACGCGCTGCTGCTCTCCGGCGCCATCGTCCACACCTTGGGCCTCGGAGCCCGGGTGATCCTGCAGGGGCGCCCCCCGGTCACCAACCTCTATTCCTCCGCCATTTTCGTGGGCTGGGGCGCGGTGATCCTCGGTCTCGTGGTGGAGCGCAT
The DNA here is from genome assembly GCA_035255365.1 of Geothrix sp. Classification (GTDB taxonomy): domain Bacteria; phylum Acidobacteriota; class Holophagae; order Holophagales; family Holophagaceae; genus Geothrix. The sequence goes on along the minus strand of DATEZS010000041.1, from coordinate 39,646 downwards.
GTACCGCAAGGGCTTTGGCACCGTCGTGGCCGCCGCCGCCGGTTTCGCCTCGCTGATCGTCGCCCAGAACCTGGGCACCGAGGGCGACACCATGGAAATGATGCGCGCCGTGCTGGATTCCAATTTCTGGCTGGCGACCCATGTGGTGACCATCACCATCGGCTACTCAGGCACCTTCCTGGCGGGCGCCATCGCCATCGGCTACACCATCCGCAAGCACATCACCACGACCATGGATCAGGAGACCGAACGGGCCCTGGTGGACATGGCCTACGGCATCATCTGCTTCGCCTTGTTCTTCAGCTTCGTGGGAACCGTGCTGGGCGGCATCTGGGCCGATCAGTCCTGGGGCCGCTTCTGGGGCTGGGATCCCAAGGAGAACGGGGCGCTGCTCATCGTGCTCTGGAATGCCATCATCCTCCACGCCCGCTGGGCGGGTTACGTGCGGGAGCGCGGCACCATGGTCATGGCCATTTTCGGCAATGTCATCACCGCCTGCTCCTGGTTCGGCGTGAACATGCTGGGCGTGGGTCTCCACTCCTACGGCTTCATGGATCAGGCCTTCTGGGCCCTCACGGGCTTCATCGCCAGCCAGTTCCTGCTCATGGCGCTCTGCTGGGCCCCGGCCCGCTTCTGGGTGCCGCGCACAGGATCGCATTCCTGATCGCTCAGCCAAGACAGCCATGAGAAAAGGGCTCCCAAACCGGGAGCCCTCTTTCTTTCAGGAGCGAATCACTTCGTCTTGCGCGTGTCAGCTTCCAGGTAAGTGGAGAACGCCTCGGACTTCCCCGGAGGGGCGATCTCGAAACGGACGGTGACGAGAATTTCATTTTTCTTGGTATAGGACAACCGGAAACGCGGACCGGAAGCCGGTTCGCTGGTGAAAACGACGCCATCGGGCCTGGCCGCGACCACATACCGGATGACATGTCCTTCGTTGTCCAGATAGAGCGCCTTTACCTGTCCGCCCTCGGCGAAGATGGTCATCAAATCCTCGTGGCTGGCGGAGGGGCGTCCATCGGATGCGGCCAGCTCCGTCCGGTTCCGGCGCACCAGGACCTTGCCATCCAGTTCGAATCCAAAGTCAGCCTTCCCTTGGGCTTGTCCCGGTTGGCCTGCGCCCACTCCCCGCCACTCTCCCACCAGGAACCGGAGCGGCGTGAAGGGGTCCGTCTGGGCAGCGGAAACCTGGGCCAGCAGAGGCGCGGCCAGGAGGATGGAAACCAGACCCATTTTCATGAGGCACCCTATTCAATTGTCACTCGCGATCCAGTCCTGGACCAGCGATTCGAACCGCTCGCCCCGCTCCTCGAAATTATCGAACTGGTCGAAGCTCGCGCAGGCGGGACTCAGGAGCACCTGGTCCCCGCGCCGTGCAAGGGAGAGGGCTCTGCGCACAGCCTCATCGAAGGCGAAAATCTCGTCGTGGGGCAGATCCCCCAGGTCGCGCTGAAGCTGCGGAATCGCCTCCCCGAGGAAGATCAGCTGATGCAGCTTGCCCTCCAGGGCCTCGCGGAGCGGTTCGTAGCTGGCGCCCTTGTCGGTGCCTCCCAGCAAGAGGACCAGCGGACCGGGCAGCGCCTGAATGGCGGTAAGCGTGGCATCCACATTGGTGCCCTTGGAATCGTTGTAGGCCTGGACGCCGCCCCTCTCACCACAGAAGGCGATGCGGTGGGCGAGGCCAGGGTAGCTCCCCAGTCCCTCGCGAATGCCTTCGAAGCTGGCTCCGCCATGGGCCGCCAGCAGCATGGCCGCCAGGGCGTTCTCCACATTGTGGTTACCGGGGATGCGTAGCTCCCGGCGGTTCAGGACCCCTTCCCCCTGCAACCGGAGAACGCCTTCGGCATCACACCAGGCCTCGCAGTCCGTCCAGCCGAACCGGGCGATCCGGCCCGCCCCGGGGGCGTTCCGCCAGAGGGCCTCCCCGGAGGCTGGCACAACCCGGACATCCACCTCCGACTGCCGTTCAAAAATCCGAAGCTTGGCATTGAGGTACGCCTCCAGGGAACCGTGCCGGGCCAGATGATCCGGCGTGAGGTTGAGGAGCGCCGCAGCCTCGGCGCGGAAGTCCTGGACGGATTCCAACTGGTAGCTGCTCAACTCCACCACGAAGGTCGTGCCGGGAGCGGCCTGCTCGATTGCTTCGATGAAGGGCGTCCCCAGGTTTCCGCAGGCCACGGAGGCTCGGCCCGACTGACGCAGAAGATGGGCCGTGAGGTCCGTGGTGGTGCTCTTGCCATTGGTACCCGTTACAGCCAGCACCCTGCTGCCATCGTCACGAGCTCGCAGAAACCGATGGGCCAGCTCAATCTCACCGATGACCGGGATGCCCCGGGCCAGGGCCTCCTGCACGAAGGGAATGCTGCGGGAAATGCCTGGGCTGATGACCACTTCCTCGCAGCCGTCCAGGATGACCTGAGGATGGCTGCCCCAAACGCCGGCGATGCCGCAGCGAGCCAGGTCGAGTTCCAGTTCCGCCTCGGGCTCGGCCCGTTGATCCGTCAGAAGGACAGAGTGTCCCCGCGACGCCAGGAATCGCGCCGCCGCCAACCCCGATCGTCCTGCCCCCAACACCACCGTGCGCATATCCACCGCCTCCACCTTCAGGCTACCTGGGTCCCGGCCGATATGGTTCATGAAGGGATACACTGACTGGACGACGACGAAACATATGGAGAGTGGACATGCCCACGGGCATCCTTCAAAACCTGCTGCGCGGTGAAGGCTCCCTGGTGCCCCACGTCCAGCCCATGTTCAGCCTCTGCGACAACCATCTGGAGGCGCAGGAATACCTCACCCGTTATGTGGATGCCCAGGGTCAGGCTCATCCGGTCGGGTGCCTCCTTCAAGATCCGGCCCTGAGCGCCGCGGAGCGGCTGATTTTGGATCTCCGATTCCTTGAGGCCACCTTCCAGTCCATGGCCAGCCATGGGGATGAATCCCACCTCCATTTCGTGAACCTGGAGCCCGTGAGCCTGGAAGCGGATGGCTTCTGGGATGCCCTCCCCGACTGGCTGGCCGCGCTGCCCTTCGGCCCTGACCGCGTGGTGATGGAATTCACCGAATCCCAGGGCGGGCTCGATGCCAACTCGCTGCATGGCTATGCCCAGCGGATCCGGAGCTTCGGCCTCAGCGTCGCCGTGGACGACCTGGGCGCGGGGGTCGCCAGCCTGTCCCACATGGCCCGCCTCGCGCCGGACTACATCAAAGCGGACCGGAGCCTGGTCGAGCAGGTTCACCGGCGTCCCTACCAGGCGGCGCTGCTCAATGCCCTGGCCCACTTCGCGGAAGCCATGCGCATCGGCTTCATCGCCGAAGGCATCGAATCCATGGAAGAGCTGGAATGCATCATGGACGCCGGCGTGCCTTGGGGCCAGGGGTTCATCCTAGGCCAGCCTTGGCCCACGCGACCGAGGCCTATCGTAGCTTCAGGGAGCTGATGGCCAGGATGGAACACACGATGGCCGTGATCCACAAGCGGATGACGACCTTGGTTTCCTGAAGCCCGCCCAGTTCCATGTGGTGATGGAAGGGCGCCATTCGGAAGATGCGCTTGCCTCCGCGCAGCTTGAAGCTGCCCACCTGCAGGATCACGCTGACCGCTTCCAGCACGAACAGCCCGCCCGCGATCACCAGCAGCACTTCCTGCTTGATGACGATGGCCACGGTGCCGAGAGCGCCACCCAGGCCGAGGGCGCCGGTATCGCCCATGAACACCTCGGCGGGATGCGCGTTGAACCAGAGGAAGCCGAGGCTGGCCCCGGCCATGGCGCCCATGAATACGGACAGTTCCGCACCGCCCGCCACGAATGGCACCACCAGGTAGCCCGCGATCTTCGCGTTGCCCACCACATAGGCCAGGATCGCGTAGGTGAGCGAAACCACCAGCACGCCGCCGATGGCCAACCCGTCCAGCCCATCCGTGAGATTCACGGCGTTGCTGGTGCCCACCATCACCAGCCAGATCCAGGGGATCAGGAAGATGCCCACGTTCGGGCGGAAGTTCTTGAAGAAGGGCACCGAAAGGCTGCTCGTGGCGGCGCCGCGAAGTCCGAAATGAAGAATCAGCCAGGCCACCAGCAGGGAGATGGCCGTCAGCAGCGCCATCTTCTGCCAGCTGTTGAGGCCCAGGTTCTGCTTCTTGAGCAGCTTCTGGGCATCGTCAAAGGCGCCCACCAGGCCGAAGCCCAGCAAGGCCAGCAGCACCACCCAGATGGCCCCGCTCTTGAGGTCGCACCACAACAGGGTGCTGATGGTGATCACGGCCAGGATGAGGATGCCGCCCATGGTCGGCGTTCCGGCCTTCTTCTGGTGATGCTCCGGCCCTTCGCCCCGGATGTGCTGCCCCATCTTGAGGGCGGTCAGGGTGCGGATGACCCAGGGACCCAGCAGCAGGCTGAGCATCATGGCCGTCGCGGCGGCCATGGCGGTGCGGAAGGTGACGTACCGGAAGACCGAGAAGCCTGGCATGACGTCGCGGAAGGGGTGGAGAAGCCAAGGCAGCATGGGGTCATCCGAAGGTCAGAAGTCGGGGTGGTCAGTGGGTGAGCAGCCAATCCACGGCGCGTTCGCTGCGCCAGTACCGGCTCCCCTTCACCAGGATACGGGCTCCTGGCGGGATTGCCGAGAGGCCTGCGGAATCATCCTGCAGTGCCTCGTAATCCGGGAAGGACCTTGCCAGGGAGCCGAACCCTGCCGCGTAGTCCTCGGCGTACTCCCCGTAGGCCCAGAGTCGGTCTATTCCCAAGGCCCTCAGGGCGGCCCCGGTATCCCGGTGCAGAACCGCCGACTCGGAGCCCAATTCCCTCATGGATCCCAGCACGGCCACCGCCTCGCCCCCCTCCAGTTGCAGCAGAGCCTTGGCGCAGGCCAGGATGGAATCCGGACTGGCGTTGTAGGTTTCGTCCAGCAGACACCCCCCCTGGGCCCGGGCATGCAGCCGCCCGCGACCAGCTTCGGGCTGGACAGAGCCAAGCCCCTCAGCCACCCGGTCCGGATCGAAGCCCAGGCGGATGGCCAGGGCCCCGGCCAAGGCGGCGTTGCGGACCTGGTGTTCACCGGGCAGCTGGAGCTGGACGGGAACAGCTCCCTGCGGGGTCCGCAGCCGGAACCGGGTGCCCGCGAGGCCACGAGGTTCCAGGGCTTCCCAGCCATAGTCCTGTCCTTCTCCCACCGCCAGGGGTTCCGCATGGCGCGCCCAGGGCTGCTCCGCAATCCAGCGGCACCATGGGTCCGCTGCCAGATGCGCCCAGGGGCCGCCCCGGCGGATGCCGGAGACCATTTCGCCCTTGGCCCGGGCGATGCCGCGCTGGCCTTCGGCAAAGTTCTCCATGTGGGCGGTGCCCACCAGGGTGATGAGCCCCGCGTCCAATGGCGCGATTTCCGTAAGCCGATGGATTTCATTCGGGGTGCTCATGCCCAGTTCCAGCACGACGGCGCCCACGCCTTCCGGCAGCGTCGCCAGCGCCTCTGGCAGCCCCAGGGTGTTGTTGCGATTGCCCGGCGTCTTCCAGGCGCCCATGGCCGCGGCCAGCAGCTCCTTGGTGCTGGTCTTCCCCACGCTGCCGGTGACGCCGGCCACCACTGGCGGCCGGACGGCGGCAAGGCGGGTCTGCCCCCACCGCTGGAGCGCCGCCAGCGTGTCGGGGACCACCAGTTGTGGACACGTCACGTCCAAAGGATTGTCCACCAACAGAGCCGAGGCACCCTTCGCCAGGGCCTGCTCCGCGAAGTCGTGCCCATCACGCTCCGCCCGGATGGCCACGAAGCAGGCCCCGGACTGGAGGGTACGCGTATCCATGGAAAGGCTTGCCGGCACCACCGAGCCATCGCCTAGCATTTCCCCACCGACCTGCGCGGCCACCTGGGCCAAGGACCAAAGACTCATGTCGTCTCCCTCGCAGAAGCCCGCCGCAACCGGTCCCGGACCGCATCCCAGGCGCCGTCCTCCGGCGGAAGCTCCATGAACACCCGTTCCATGCCCTGGTCGTCGAGTTCATGGAGAAGGGCATAGAGCCTGGTTCCCACGGCCTCCGGATCCAGGGGCAGCGCCATGCCCAGTACGCCCGCCGGCAGAAGGGGCAACGCCCCCAGCGCCACGAAGGCGGTTCGTTCCCGGCTGGCTGGAATGGCGAAGCCCTGCGGCACCAACTCCAGACGCGCCTTGGGGGCGTAATGCCGGGCGGCCATGCCGGGAGCCGCCTGGCGTTCTCCCGGGGCCACGGCCCCTTCCCATTCCTCCAGGGAACCCAGAAGGGCCCGCAGGGTATCGGCGCTGATGGGGCCCGGCCGCAGCAACCGGGGATGGGCACCACTGAGATCCAGGATGGTGGATTCAAGGCCTGCCCGCGTGGGTCCGCCGTCCAGGATCAGGTCGACGCCCTCGCCAAGACTCGCGGCCACATGCTCGGCCCGGGTGGGCGAAAGGTGCTGGCTGCGGTTCGCGCTGGGGGCCGCCAGGGGCCTGCCCAGCCGACCGATGAGCTGCTGGGCGATCCAGTGGTCAGGGCAGCGCAGGGCCACGGTGGGGCCTCCGGCGCGGACGATGTGCGGCACGACCTCCGCGGCGGGCAGCACCAGGGTCAGCGGTCCCGGCCAGAACCGTTCCGCCAATACCTGGGCCTGGGGCGGCCAACTGGTCACGAGCCGGGCGGCCGAGGCCGCGCCCTCCACATGCAGGATCACGGGGTTGGTGGCGGGACGGCCCTTGGCGGCGTAGATCCGCGCCACCGCCTCGCCATTCAGTCCGTCCGCGCCGAGGCCGTAGACGGTCTCCGTGGGAAAAGCCACCAGTTGCCCTGCTCCGAGGAGCCTCGCCGCCTCCTGGAGGATGGGGTCATCGGGACCGGAGACCGGGCGGATGCGCAGGCTCACGCTTTCCCCAGCGCGCCTTCCACGGCGCTGCGATCGCTGTAGGGGTGTTTGACGCCGTGGATCTCCTGATAGGGCTCATGACCCTTGCCGGCGAGCAGGAGCAGATCGCCGGGGCGGCAATCCTGCAGGGCTGCGCGGACGGAGGCGCGGCGGTCGGCATCGCGGTGGTAGCGGGCGGGGTCCTGGCGGATCGCCGCAGGAATGCCCGGCGCGGCATCGTCGAGGATGCGCTCAGGGTCCTCGGTGCGGGGATTGTCGCTGGTATGCCACAGCACATCCGCCGAAGCCGCCACGGCGGCAGCCATGAGGGGCCGCTTGGTGCGGTCCCGGTCCCCACCACAGCCGAACAGCACGTGCAGCCGCCCCCCCGACGCGAGCAGGCGCCGGCCCTCGGCCAGGAGCTTCTCGAGCGCATCAGGCGTGTGGGCATAGTCCACCATCACCCCGAAGGGCTGGCCGCAATCCACCCGCTCCATGCGCCCGGGGGCGCCGGTCAGCGCCGGCACGGCGGGCACCAGGCGGTCCAGGTCGAAACCCGCTTCGGCACTGGCGGCCAGGGCCGCCAGCAGGTTGTAGACATTGAAGCGCCCCAGCAGGGGACTCTGCACCTGCCAGCTGCCCTTGGCCGAATGCAGCGTGAACGTGGTGCCCGTGGGTCCCAGAACCAGCTCGTGGGCGCGATAGCAGGCAGGCCGGTCCACCGCGTAGCTCACATGGCCTTCCCGCTCCAGCAGGCCGCGGCCCCAGGTGTCATCGGCGTTCACCAGGAACCGCTCGCACTGGGCGACCAGCCGGTGCTTCGCCTCGAAGTAGGCCTCCAGGGTGCCGTGGTAGTCGAGATGATCCTGGGTCAGATTCGTGAACACGCCCACGCGAAACCGCGCGCCATGCACCCGGCCAAGGCAGAGGGCATGACTGCTCACCTCCACGGCGGAGGCCGCGTCGCCAGCCGCGACGCTGCGGGCCAGCCAGCGATAGAAGGCCGGGCTCTCGGGGGTGGTGCGCACCGCTTCCTCTTCCTGGTCGCCCGCCGCGTTCAGGACGGTGCCCACGAGGCCGCAGCCGATGCCGGCGCTCCGCAGCAGCTGGCGGATCAGGGTGGTCGTGGTGGTCTTGCCATTGGTGCCGGTGACGCCGATGAGGGCCAGCCTCGCATCAGGCTTTCCGTGCAGGCGCCGCGCCAGTTCGGCCATCTGCTGGCGGGGTTCCCCGGTGAAGGTGCAACTGGCCACCGGTTCAGGCGCTTCCACGCCTGAACTGGAAATGACGGCGCAGGCTCCCTGGGCCAGGGCCTGGGGCAGGAAGGCCGCACCATCGGCCTGCTCGCCTTTCAGGGCCAGGAAGGCCCAGCCCGGGCGCACTTCGCGGCTGTCGCTGGTGAGGTCGAGCACCTCGACATCCTCGCCAGAACGCCGGAGCGCCAGTCCTTGAATGAGGTCATCGAGCTTCATGGCGTCCCCGCTTTGATCTTCACCACAGCCCCGGGCTCCAGCGGGGTTCCGGGAGCCGGGGACTGGCTCAGCACCCGGGTGCCCATCACGCCTGGCGTGGCTTCCACTCGGGGAGATCCACCCACCAGCACCACCCGGTGGATGGCCGCTTTCAGGCTCAGGCCCTGGAGATCAGGCACCCGGCCCAGCTCCACATGGACCGCTGCTTCGTCAGTCTCGCTCACAGGCCAGTCCCGGAGGGAGAGTTTGAGATCAGGATCGCGATCCAGGTCGGGGCTGGCTTGCCGGAACCGCAGGATGCCATCGCCGATGCGCTTGAAGAGGGGCGCCGCCACATCGCCGCCGGTAGTGTCCCCACCGGGATCGTCCAGCATCACCATGACCCCGTACTGGGGTTTGTCCGCGGGGAAGAACCCCATGAAGGAGGCGAAGTGCCGCTTGGGATCGTACTTCCCGTCAATCAGCTTGCGGCTGGTGCCGGTCTTGCCGAAGGCTTCCACGCCGTTATCGAGCTTGGCTTTTTTGCCGGTGCCCTGGGTGATCACGCCCTTGAGCGTTTCCCGCATGAGGTTCGAGGTTTCCTCGCTCAGGACCTGCGCCCGCACCGTGGGCTTGAATTCCTTCAGCAGCAGACCCTGGTCGTTATAGATCCGCTGCACGAGGATGGGCTGCATCAGCTTGCCCCCGTTGGCCAGGGCGCAACCCGCCATGAGAATCTGCAGTGGGGTGGTGTTGAGCCCGTAGCCGTAGGAGAAGGTGTACTGGGTCGGCACGCTCCAGCGATCCGGCGCGATGAGCCGGCCCGAGCTCTCCCCGGGGAAGTTCAGGCCCGTGACATCGCCGAACCCGAACTTCCTCAGGTACTGGTAATGCACCGCTGGATCGAGCCGGATGCCCATCTTGGCGGCGCCCACGTTGGAGCTCTGCCAGAGCACCTCCTCGAAGGTCAGGATGCCGTGGTGGTGGGTGTCCGTGATGGGCGGAACCTTGGGGCTGTACAGCCAGCGCCCGCCCATGCAATCGATGCGCTCACCCAGGTGGACCTTCCGCTCCTCCAGGGCGATGGCGGCCGTGAAGATCTTCATGGTGGAGCCGGGCTCGTAGACGTCCTCCACGGGATGCACCTTCCGCGCGGCCTTCTGGCGTTCCAGTTCCTGCCGGAGTTCCTCCCGCTCCGCGGTGGACAGCTCCGATTCCGCCCGGTTGCGGAATTTCGCCGGGAGGATGTGGTTGGGATCGAAGGTGGGCGTGCCCGCCATGGCCAGGATCTCGCCGGTCTGCGGGTCCACCACCACGGCATAGGCCGTCTTGGGGTGGGAAAGCCGCACGCCTTCCTCCAGGGCCTGCTCCACGATGTGCTGGATTCCCGCGTCGAGGCTCAGCTGCAGGGAAGCTCCATTCACGGGGATCTGGCTGTAGTTCTCCTGGAGGATGAGCAGCTTGCCATGGGCGTCCCGGGGGGCGATGAGCTCCCCCTTCAGACCCGCCAGCTGCTTGTCGTAGGTCTGCTCGATGCCCAGCTGGCCAAGGCCGTCGATGTTGGTGAAACCCAGGATCTGCGCCGCGAGGGAGCCCCGGGGATAGAACCGGCGGCTCTCCGGCTGGAACTCGATGCCCTCGAGGTTCAGGGCCTGGATGGCGGTGACCTTCAAGGGCGGAAGCTGCCGTTCCAGATAAACAAAGGGTTTCTTGCGCAGCAGCTTCTCCTGGATCTGGCCACGGGTCTGTTCCAGGATCGGTGCCAGCTTGGTGGCCACCGCGGCGGCATGTTTCCGGTCCGGCTCCCCCCAGAAGCGATCCTCGCCCCGCCCTGGCTTGTAGTCCGGGTAGAACACGCGGGGATCCGCGAAGAGGCTCTCCACCTTGATGGAGATGGCCAGCGGTTCCCCGCGGCGGTCCCGCAGTTCGCCCCGGATGGGGGGGATGGGCACGACGGTCGTGTGCTGTCGATCGGCCCGGGCCTGGTATTTCTTGTGCTCGACCCCTTGCAGCCAGAGCAGCCGCAACAGGATCAGGATTCCCCAGAAGGCCATGCCGCCCAGGATCCAGGGCAGGCGCCGGCCCAGGAGATCCTCGGGATCCTGGCGGCCCAGCAGGTGCCGGGAAGAGCGTGGTTCGATGGCAAAACGAAGGGACACGGGCAGACCGGGAAGGACGGAGCCAGGAATGACTCTGCCTCTAGCCTACAGCCCCTCGGACGATACGGGCCGAAGCTTGGCGAGGCGCTGATCGTCAACCGTGAAGCCGCGACGGATCAGGTGCCCCTGCTTCCTGGGCGTGAGGCCCGCCTTGTCGGCATAACTCTGGACGGCCTCTTCCCGCTGGAAACGGCTCCGCTCCAGGAGCAGCTTGCGCTGGAACTCCTCCTCCTGCTGGATCCGCTCCTTGATGTCGCCCATCTGGTAGCTGAGGCGGGTGCTCTGGATCTTCAGATAGGCCAGGGTCGCCAGGGGCATGGCCATGGCCAATACCAGCAGCAGCATGCGGAGAATGCCCTCCCCTTCCACGGTGCGGGAGGAGGAGGAAGGGGGTGCGATATACCCGACGGTCATGGGAAGCCTCTTCAGGCGAGCCGCTCGGCCACGCGGAGGCGGGCGGAGCGGGAGGGGGGATTGGCGGACGTTTCGGCCTCGCTGGGCGCGATGCCGCCGGCATGAATGAGTTTCAGGATCTTGGGGAGTTCCATGGGAGCGGTGCGGCCCGGCCCGTCGTAGATGCCCGCCAGGCGGCGCAGGGTCTGCTTGACGATGCGGTCCTCCAGGCTGTGGAAGCTGATGACGGCAAGCCGGCCGCCCACGCGGAGCTGGGTCACGGCTGTTTCCAGGGCGGTCGCCAGACGATCCAGTTCCCCGTTCACGGCGATGCGGATGGCCTGGAAGGTGCGGGTGGCGGGATCGCTGTGGCCCTTGCGCTTGGCGGGTTCCCGGGGGATCACGGTGTAGACGGCCTGGGCCAGATCGTGGGTGGTTTCCAGACGCCCCTCCTGGAGCGCCTTGAGGATGGCCCGGGCGATGGGCCGGGAGGCCCGCTCCTCGCCGTACTGGTAGATGGCGTTGGCCAGGCTCTCATCGGTCTGCTCGGCGATCCATTCCACCGCCGTGAGGCCGGAATGGGTGTCCATGCGCATGTCCAGCGGGCCTTCGTCCCGGAAACTGAACCCCCGCTCCGGGCTGCGGAGCTGCAGGGTAGAGACGCCCAGGTCCGCGAGGATCGCGTCGAACCCCTCGGGCGCCTCGGCGGCCTTCCAGGCGAGGTACCCGGCATTGGACCAGAGCTCTTCATAGGCGCAGGCCAGGATCTCCAGGCGCGGGTCGTCCCCGAGCCGGCGGCGGGCCAGGTACCGGGCTTCGGGGTCCCGGTCCACGCCCAGGTAGCGGGCATTGGCATCGCAGCGGCCCAGCAGGGCTTCCGCGTGACCACCCAGGCCCAAGGTCAGGTCCAGGATCCGGGCCCCGGAGGGCAGAACCAGATTGTCCAGGACCTCCTGGAGGAGCACCGGCACATGGATGGGCGAGGAAGCCGACACGCTCATATCCCCAGATCCGCGAGCTGAGCCAGGTCGTCAGCTCCTAGAGGTTCTGCAGCCAAACGCCGCTCGAAGCCGGACTTGTTCCAAAGGGCTAAGTGATCCATCTGGCCCAGCACCACCACCTCGCCGACCAGTTGTGCGGCCTCGCGGAGGATGGGGGGGATGACGAAACGGCCCTGGGCATCTGGTTCCACCTCGCTGCCGAAGTAGGCGGTGGTCTCCAGGAACTTGCGTTTGGCGGGGCTGGTGGAAGGCAGGGCGGCCAGGCGGGCCTCGATGCCTTCCCACACGGGAAGCGGGTAGAGGCGCGCGGATTTTCCATCCAGGGAAGTCAGGTAGTGGCGCGAAGCTCCGCTCGCCTCGTCAGGAACGAGGGTCTCCAGCTCAGCCTTGAAAGACGAAGGAAGCTTCAATCGCCCCTTTTCATCCACCGTAGCTGGTGAGTTTCCGCGAAGTCGCAGCACCAGAATCACCTTTCAACCATCTCCCCCAGGTCGTCCAGGAATTCGAAGCGGGACCATTTAAATCCACTTCAAACCACTTTTTTCCACTGAGAGCCACTTCAAAGTTTAGAAAGGTCAGTATTGACAACAAGTGGAAATAAAAGCGAAAAGCCCCCGCATGGCGGAGGCTTTTCGCTTTCAGGCAGCTCAGGTGAGGTTAAAGCCCTTCTAGCTTCAGGTTCTCGAGGCGTCGGTTGATTTCATCCCGGGTCTGGCGAAACCGGGCGCGCAGGTTCTCCGGCGATAGGTTGGGGTCTTCGCTGGCGGGATCGGGGATGGGCCAGTGGAGGCGTCTGGCCTTGCCCAGGAACAGGGGGCAGACCTCCTCCGCGCAGAGCGTGATGACCAGGTCCACCGTGGCCGGGTCAATGTCCTGGACGCTCTTGGAAGTCTGAGAGGAGGCGTCAATGCCCACTTCCGCCAGCACCTCGAGGGCGTAGGGATTCACATGGCTCGGTCGGCTGCCCGCGCTCTGGATGCGGCACTCGGGGAGCAGTTTCCGCCCGAGGCCTTCCGCCAGCTGGCTCCGGGCGCTGTTGGCCACGCAAAGGAACAGGATGGATCCCGGCAAGTTCACAGGCGCTTCTCCCAATAGCCCACATCCACCCAGCGGCCCAGTTTCCATCCGACCTCGTGAAGCTGGCCCACCTTCTCGAAACCCAGGCGCTCGTGCAGCTTCACGCTGGGCTCGTTGGGAAGGGCGATTCCGCCCAGAACGGCGTGGATCCCCTGCATCTGCAGATCGGCCAGAAGGGCCCCATACAGTCGCCGTCCGGCCCCCTGCCCGCTCAAGGATCGGTCTACATAGATGGCGCTCTCGACGGTCTGCCGGTAAGCGGCCCGGGCCTTCCACTGCGTGGCATAGGCGTAGGCTGCCACGAGCCCCTCATGTTCCCAGACCAGCCAGGGGAACTCCGCCGTCACGGATTCGATGCGCGCCGCCATCTCCTCGGCCGAGACCGCCGTTTCCTCGAAGGTGATCGTGGTTGCCACCACATAGGGGTTGTAGATGTTCGCAATGGCCTGGGCATCGCTGGGCTTGGCGGCTCGGATCATGGAACACCTCGGGACTTTCGCGACCGCATGACGCAGGCGCATTCCCCCTGCAGGATGGCCTCGGGGTCGGTTTCGACAGGGAAGCCCTCCTGGTCCCAGGCGAGCATGCCGCCATTCAGGCAGGCGACCTGGGTGAAGCCACGGTCCAGCAAAAGATGGGCCGCTTCCTTGGTGTAGACGCCCGAACTGTCCGCCAAAAGCAGCGCACGATCCCTGGGCAGTTCAGAGACCAGATCAGGAAGTTCCTGGCGCGGGAGGCGCAGGGCCTCAGGCACTTTGAAGGCCTTCATCTCCGCCAGCTCATCGGCACGGAGATCCACCAGGATGGCTCCCTCCTCCAGGGCGCGGAGAGCCTCCCGGGGGGCCAGGAACCGCAACCCCTGGATGACCAAGCCTCGACCTTCGAAGGCGCTCATGGTTCACCCCTCGGGGGCTCTGCCGCAGGGCAGCAGGTGGCTGCGGCGATATCCTCCGCGCTGGCTGGGTACCACTTCCGCTTCAACCAGAAGGCCACGCCCACAAGGCTGATGAGCACGGGCACTTCCACCAGGGGGCCGATGACGGCCGCGAAGGCGGCGCCGTGGGCGATGCCGAAGGTGGCCACGGCCACGGCGATGGCCAGCTCGAAGTTGTTGCTGGCGGCGGTGAAGCTGAGGGTCGCGCTCTGGGGATAGGAGGCCCCGGCCTTCTTGGAGAGCCAGAAGCTCACCAGGAACATCACCACGAAATAGATCAGCAATGGGATGGCGATGCGGAGGACATCCAGCGGCAGCTTCACGATGGCCTCGCCCTTGAGGCTGAACATCACCAAGATGGTGAACAGCAGCGCGATGAGGGTGAGCGGGCTGATCTTGGGCACGAAGACCCTGTGATACCAGTCCAAACCCTTGAGCTTGCCGAGGGTGAACCGTGTGAGGAAGCCCGCGATGAAGGGAATGCCCAGGTAGATGAAGACGCTCTCGGCGATCTGGCCGATGGTGATGTTCACCACAGCACCCTGGAGTCCCAGCTTGGCGGGCAGCACCGTGACGAAGAACCAGGCGTACACGCTGAAGAAGAGCACCTGGAAGATGGAGTTGAAGGCGACGAGCCCAGCGCAGTATTCCGTATCGCCCTTGGCGAGATCGTTCCACACGATGACCATGGCGATGCAGCGGGCCAAGCCGATGAGGATGAGGCCGATCATGTATTCCGGCTTGTCCCGCAGGAACAGCACAGCCAAGCCGAACATGAGCAGGGGCCCGATGATCCAGTTCTGGAGCAGCGACAAGGCAAGCACCTTCTTGTTCTGGAAGACCAGGTGCAGCTCCTCGTATTTCACCTTGGCCAGGGGCGGATACATCATCAGGATCAGGCCCGCCGCCAGCGGCAGGCTGGTGGTGCCCACGTTCCAGGCATTGATGGCACGGTTGAAGCCGGGCACGGCATAGCCGAGCAGCACGCCGAAGCCCATGGCCAGGAAGATCCACAGCGTCAGGTAGCGATCGAGAAAGGAGAGGCGTTTCGCTTGGGTCATCGGTGACCTCCCGTTCAGGCGGATTTGCGCGCGGAGATGAGCATGCTGGCGATGAAATCCGAGGGCCGGGTTCCCTCCGGCAGCAGCCCCAGCAGATGGGCGGTCATGGGATCACCGCTGGGCAGCATGGCTTCCACGGCTCTCTCCTTGGTGACGAGTTGCAATTCCCCGAGGCCTGCATCGGACATCATGCGCTTCAGGTCCTCCAGCTGCGGGGCGCCCGCGATGCAGCCCACCAGGGCCTCCACGCTCTGGCGAAGGGCCTCGGGAAGGGGCCGCAACAGCACCATGTCCGAGATGGATACGCGGCCCCCTGGCTTCAGCACCCGGGCGATCTCCCGCCAGACCTGGGGCTGGTCGGGGCTCAGGTTCAGCACGCAGTTGGAAAGCACCACATCCACGGAAGCTGCCTCCAGGGGAATCGCTTCGATCTGCCCATGTTGGAACACCACATTGTCCAACCCGGTGCGACGCCGGAATTCCGCCGCATTGTGGCGGGCCCTCGCGACCATCTCGCGGGTCATGTCCACGCCGATGGCCTTTCCCGACGGGCCCACCCGCTGGGCGGCCAGGAACACGTCCAGCCCAGCGCCGCTGCCCAGATCCAGCACGTTCTCGCCTGGCTTCAGTTCCGCCAGGGCCGTGGGATTCCCGCAGGAGAGGCCGAGGTTGGCGCCCTCGGGAAGGGTGGCCAGCTCGGCATCGGAATAGCCCACGCCCAGGGCCACTTGCGAGGCGCTGCCACCGCCGCAGCAGGCGGAAGCCGGACTGCAGCAGGAGCCGCTCCCCGCCGCGATGCGGCCGTAGGCTTCCCGCACAGAATCATGGATGGCGTTTCGGGGAAGGGTCATGGGGGCTCCTTCTAGAGGCAATGGGGGCTCCGGCAGCCACCGCCGCAGCAGTCCTGCCAGAGGTACTCCGTGAGCGCCCGGAGCTGCTCGAAGTGCGCGGCGTAGCGGATCGTGGTGCCCTGTCTGGCGGCCTTCAGCAGGCCCGCACGAGTGAGGTCGGCAAGATGATGGCTCAGCGTCGAACCCGGAATCGCCAGCTGCGCCTGGAGTTCGCCCACCGGCGTTCCCTCCACGGGGCCCTGCACGACCATGCGGACGATGGCCAGGCGGGCCGGGTGCCCCAGGGCCTTCAGGCGGCGGACCATGGCTTCCACATCGGGCGGCGTGCTATCGGATTGCATCTTCATATATTAATTCTAAATTTCTAGAATTTAGAAATCAATATCCGAACCGGAACTTATTTTCGGGGACTCGCCACTTCAAGGCCTATTGGCAGAGCTTCCCCCCCAGCGGTTTGCCGCCGAGCAGATGGAAATGCAGGTGCGGAACGGACTGGCCCGCATCAGGGCCGCAGTTGCTCAGCAGCCGCCAACCGCTGGTCATGACGCCAAACTCCTGGGCCAGCTTGGCGGCCGCGCGGGGAATGCCGGCGGCCGCTGCCTCGGCTGCGGGCGTCATGTCGCCCAGACCCTCGCAGTGCGCCTTGGAGATGATCAGGAGATGCACCGGGGCCTGGGGGAATAGGTCTTTGAATGCGAGGAGCGTATCGTCTTCGTATACCACGGCGGCGGGAATCTCCTTCCGCGCGATCTTGCAGAACAGGCACTCACTCATCAGGATCCTCCCGTGTTCCACATCATCCTGCACCAACCAGAGATCCCGCAAAATACCGGAAGCATTGGCCGCCTCTGCGTGAACAATGGCGTGAAGCTGCATCTGATCCATCCTCTGGGGTTCGAGACCTCGGACTATTACCTGCGGCGGGCTGGGCTCGACTACTGGGAGAAGCTGGAACCCACGCATTACGCCAACTGGGAGGATTTCCTGGCCCAGTGCCCCGCCAAGCGCCTGTGGTTCTTCACCACCAAGGGGGCCAAGCGGCATACCCAGGTGGCCTGGGAACACGGCGACGGCCTTGTCTTCGGGCGAGAGACCGTGGGCCTTCCCGAGGCCATCCTCACGGCCAACGCCGATCATCTGGTGCGGGTGCCCATGCTGGGTGACCACCACCGCAGCCTGAACCTGGCCCAGGCCGTCGCCATTGGCCTTTACGAGGCCCTGCGGCAAACTGAAGGCTGGTAGCCTCCTGGAGTTCCCATGAACCAAGCGCCCATACGCGTCGTCATCGCCAAGCCGGGCCTCGATGGTCATGACCGGGGCGCCAAGGTCGTGGCCCGCGCGCTGCGCGATGCGGGGATGGAAGTCATCTACACCGGCCTGCGGCAGACGCCCCAGCAGATCGCCGCCGCCGTGGTGCAGGAGGACGCCCGGGTGCTGGGCATGAGCATCCTCAGCGGCGCCCACAACCAGATCTTTCCCGAGGTCATGCGCCTGCTGAAAGAGCAGGGGGCGGACGACGTGATGGTCTTCGCCGGCGGCATCATCCCCGACGAGGACATCCCGGCCCTCAAGGCCCTGGGCATCGCCGAGATCTTCCAGCCCGGCACGAACACCGACGACATCGTGGCCTTCATCCGCGGCAAGGTCTCCGCCTGATGGCCAAGACAAGCCCGTTGTATGAATGCACGGCCTGTGGCGTGCGCCATCCCAAGGCCATGGGGAAATGCACCGGCTGCGGCGCCTGGGATACCGTCCAGGAAGTGCGCGGCTCCCTGAAGCGGGATCTCCAGCGGGCCGGCTCCGGCTATGCGCAGAGCCACTACAGCGGCCCTGTGGCCCTCCCCGATGTGGAAGTGAGCGACGCCCAGCGCTGCCCCACGGGCATCCGCGAGCTGGACCGCGTGCTGGGCGGCGGGGTGGTGCCGGGCATGGTGGCCCTGCTGGGCGGTGAGCCCGGCATCGGCAAGTCCACCCTGCTGCTGCAGTGGGCCGCCACCACCGAAGGCACCGTGCTCTACGCCAGCGGCGAGGAAAGCGAACGCCAGATCAAGTTGCGGGCCCAGCGCCTGGGCGCCGAGAACCCTGGCATCCACCTGCTGGCGGAAACGGATGTGCGCCGCATCATCGAAGAAGCGGAGCGCATGAAGCCCGACCTGCTGCTGGTCGACAGCATCCAGACCCTCTTCGATCCCGATTTCGAAAGCAGCGCGGGCAGTGTCAGCCAGGTACGCGGCTGCGCGGCCCTGCTCACCCGCTGGGCCAAGACCACAGGCACGCCCCTGGTGCTGGTGGGCCATGTCACCAAGGACGGCAGCCTCGCCGGTCCCAAGGTGCTGGAACATCTGGTGGACACAGTGCTGGCCTTCGAAGGCGATCGGCACCATCACCACCGCCTGTTGCGATCCCTCAAGAACCGCTTCGGCGCCGCCTTCGAGCTGGGCGTGTTCGCCATGACCGAGAAGGGCCTGGTGCCTGCCGAGGGCAATCCCTTCTTTCTGGATGCGGAACCCCGCCCGGGTTGCGCCGCCACTGTGGTACTTAGCGGCACCCGGCCCATGGTGGTGGAGATCCAGGCCCTGGTGGCTTCCGCGGGCATGGGCATTCCCCGCCGCACCGCCCTGGGCATCGATGGCCAGCGCCTGGCCATGCTCTGCGCCGTGGCCGAGCGTCGTGGCGGCGTGCAGTTGCACGACCGCGACGTCTACCTGAATGTGGCCGGCGGCCTGGAGATCGAGGATCCCGCAGCGGACCTGGCGGTCATCGCCGCCCTGTGCAGCAGCGCCGGCGGTCGCCTGCTGGCGGAAAAATGCCTCTTCATGGGCGAGGTGGGACTCACCGGCGAGGTGCGCCCCGTGGCCCAGCTGCCCCTGCGTCTCCAGGAAGGGGCCCGCCTGGGCTTCGCCTGCGCCGCCGTTCCCCGCCTGGGTCTCGAAGGCAAAAGCCCCCTGGACCTCTTTCCCGAAATCAACGTCGAACGGCTGCGCAGCAAAGCCTGGCTGAAAGGCGTGGTGGAGGAATAGGCCTTACAGAGGAAGTGGCGTGAGCACGCCATTCTTCTTCACCGCGAGGCGGATGGGTCGCAGAGGCCCCTTCTTCGGCAGCGTCACTTCCACCCAGAGTTCCTCCCCCGGGGAGCGCCGGGAGGGATCGGGCACATGCTCGGGAATGAAGAAGGCCAGGGGCTCACGAAGGGTCACCGTCCATTGCTCCAGGGGAAGAGACCGATTGGATTCCGGAATGAAGGCGTTGCTCTCGTAGCTGAGATCCCCCTTCTCTCCCGGCGGCGCCTTGTGGGCCTGCAATCCCCCTGGCGCGGGCGTGAGCTCCACCTGGACCGGATGGGTTTCCCACCGGGAGGGCCAGGGGTCGGTGTCCTTGAGATAGGCGGGGCGCGGTCGCAAGGGCGGCAGTTCGAAGCCCGAGGCCGGCACCTCCACCCGGAGGCTCACATAGCGCCCGCGGATGGGCAGGTTCGGATCCACCGGGGCCGTCTTGAGCCAGAACCGCGGCCGGGTGGCACGGTCCATGAGGAGCTTGCCACCCAGGCTCAGAACGAGGACGAGATGGGCCGCAGCCAGGAGGATCCCTTTCTGAAGGCCGTTCACCGGGCACCTCCTTCCGCGATGCGGGCATTGAGTTTCCGCCGCAGCCGCTCCAGCTGCCATCCACCCAGCAGGAAGAGCAGGCCCAGTCCCATGAGGCCCAGGGAGCGGCCCAGCTTGTCCATGACGGAACTGAAGTAGAAGAAGAGGAGGGTGAGGGCGAACCCGACCATGCCGAGGTTCACGCGTTCGCGCCGGGCTTCATGGAGGCCCCAGAACACCAGCCCCACGGAGCCCAGCGCGCACCAGGCGTACAGGGGGAGTTCCCGCACCGTCATGACACACAGCATCCAGGCCCAGAAGGCCGCCACGAGGAGCATCCAGGCGGCCCTGCCGCGCAGGAACCAGGACAGCACCAGGGGACCCAGCAGCGCGACGCTCCAACCCAGCACGAACAAGCCCGTGCGCCCCGAAACGGCCTGTGGAGAATGGCGCTCCCAGCCCGTGGCAATGGCCGCGAACACGGCTGGAAGCAACGCGAGGCCCCCCGCCCACATGAGGGCCCGGCGCAGGAGGCTGTCCTCTTCCCCGCGCCGGGCGGAAAAGTACACGAAGGCCAGCAGGAGCACGCCGAAGGCCAGCACCCGCTCCTCCCCGGCCCAGGAATGCCAGCGCTCCGTGGCGACGATCCACTCGCCCGCCAGCCAGAAGGGCGTGAGAAGGGCCGCCAGGACGCCCTGTACCCAGTCCCGCAGCAACGCGTAGCCGATCCAGGCGCCCAAGGCCCAGAGCATCACGCCGCCCGGCCAGTGCTCCTCCAGGTTGAAGATCTGGCCGGAGAGGAAGATGCCCGCGCCCAGCGCCACGGTGCCCAGGCCATGAAAGGCGCTGGAAAGCCTGGGTGAGCGGTTTGAGAAGAAAGCCCCCACGAGATGAAGGCCGGCCACTTTCGCCAACACCGTGAGGAAACGCGCCGACGGCGACATCCCCTCCCAATGGGCGGCCACGAACAGGAGCAGGCCGCCACCCAGCATGAGCGCACCAAAGGCCACGGCAAGGATGGCGGGCCAGCGCAGACCCCTCTCCGGCGAGCGGCCAGCCTCGAAGGCGCGGATTTTCTCCGCAACAGAGGCCTCCAGCAGATCTGCCTCCAGCCAGCGGGCTAGCAAGGCATCCAGAGATTCCATGAGATCTCCCACGTGGATATGAAAGGTTTTCGGTGGCCCCATTCTGACCGGCTCCACGCTGGCCGGAACAAAGAATCACTGCGATTCCTCCCGGGCAAGGTCCTGCCTATGCTGGGTTCATGACCTGGAAGCCCAGCCCCCGAGTGGAGGTTGACCCCCGCTCTCTGCCCCTCGATCCAGGGCAGGGTTATCTGCTGTCGCTGGTCGATGGGTCCCTGGATGTCGCCACCCTGGCCGCGCTCCTGAACCTGGAGAACAGCCAAGTGCGCGTGCTGCTCGAGGAACTGGTGGAATTGGGGGCAGTCGAACCTGAAACGACCCAGGAAGGGGCGGCCCCAGAGGCGCGGTCCGAAGGGGAGGATGAGGCCGATTCCTTCGAGCCGGAAGCTGCATCCATTGAGGAGGAGGACCCAGCCACAGTCAACGCCCGAACCGCCACGCACCGCCAGCTCTTCGAGCAGCACCTGCATTCGCACCCGGTGGATATGCGGGTGGCCATGGCCCGGATCGCGGAGGAACCTGAGCTCAGCGCCTGGTGTTTTGACCCCACGAGCGAGGTCATCCGCGCGGTGCTGGAGAACCCACGAAGGGGCAGCGTTCACGGGCGGCTCATCGCCATCCACCACCGGACCGCCACGGGTCTGGAGGCCCTGGGCGCGATCACGGCCATGGCCAACGATCCTGGCCTCCGGCGCGCGCTGCTGCAGAATCCCATCCTGCCTCCCGGCATCTTCCGGCGTCTCTTCGCCTCCAAGCGGCTCCTTGAGCAGTATCTGGTGGCCGCCTCCCGGGATGTGACGGAACAGGTTCGCGCCATGGCCAGGGATCTCCTGCGGACCTGCTTCAACCAGCGCGCGGGGGAGGAGCGGGCCGAGTTGATCATCACCACCGAGGGCCGATGCCTCGCCAGCATCACGGGGCTCACCATCGACGGCCGCACCACAGCCCTTTTGTGCCGGCGGACCTACACCTCCACGCTTTTCATCCAGAACCTCGCCCGGTGGGGCGCGGCACCCCCCCAGCTCATCGCCCACCTCCGGCGCCAGGACCTGGTGAAGCGCAATCCGACCCTCAGGATGCTGCTCGAGCGGCACCCCAACGCGAGCTGATAGCCCGCGGATTCAAGCATCCGTCGCGCCTACCGATGAGGTGCGCAAGGAGCGGAGCTTGGCATTGATCGGAAAGTTCGCGAACCGAAAAGGCAGCCTTGAGGAGGAAGCCTCCCTCCAGGATCCGGAGCAGATCCTCGCCTACCTGGAAGAGCTGTACCGCGTCAGGACCATCCTCACCACCCGCCTCGAGGAAGGCTCCGAGCTTACCTTTGCCGCCCGGATCGAGCAGGTGAACGAACTGAAGGGAACCTTCACCATCAGCCTGGAAAACCGCCCCTCCCAGGAACCCAAGCCCGGAACGCCCATCCATTTCCTGTTCACCATGGACGGGCTCCGCTTCCAGACCCAGGCCAGGTTCCTGGCCCGGGGCGGCTACATGCAGAGCGAATTCGCCCTGCCGGAAGCCATTCAGCAGGCCGAGCGACGCGCCGAGCCGCGCATCCGCTTCAACCGCCGGGAGAACACCAGGGCCCTGGCGCTGGAACGGCTGGCGGATGGCATCGCCATCAGCGGCCCCATCATCAACCTGGGCCTCGGCGGCATCTGCCTGCGCGTGGACCGGGTCGTGGACATCGCGCACGATCGTCGCATCAAGGCACGCGCGGACCTGTTCAAGATCAACACTTCCCTGGCCCTCCTCCGCCTCCAGGACCTGCCCCAGTCCCCCAACCTGGAAGGCACGGGGACCATCCGCCAGGTGGAGACCCGCGGCGAGAGCATCTACCTCGGCATCGAGCTGGCTCCCCTGGGTGCCGCGGAATACCAGGCGATCACCAAGGTCATCACGCAGAAAAGGCCTGTCCTCGGCCCCAAGTTCCCCTTCAAGCGCCGGCGCGGGGAGGTCGATCCGACCCTGGATGAGTTTCTGGAGGAGTCCGAACCCGATCCCGCACCGGAAGATCTCGAACCCATCCCGGATCCCGACCTGACCCTGGAGGAAGGCCGTTCGCAGCACCCCAAGGCAGTCTCCCCTGAAACTGATCGGAAAACGCTGCTGCGCCGCAGGGCCCGCCAGATCCTGCTGGTGGCCAGCGACGAACTGGAGCGCGCCATGCTCAAGGGCACCCTGTTCGTGGACGGGTACCGCAACATCCACGAAGCCAGCGGCCTGGGGGAAACCATGGACATCGCCAGGCATCATCGGCTGGATGTCATCATCCTGGAGCAGCAGATCGGCCCCTACTCAGCCATGGGCATCGTCCAGCATCTGCGCATCGCCGGACTCCTTGATCCCGCCAAGGTCGTCATCCTGAAAACCCGGGAGGACATCAAGCTGAGAATGGCGGAGAAAGGCGGAACCATCCACCTGACCGTCTCCCATCCCGTGGATTTCGACGGCATCCTGAAACCCGAGCTGGAGCGGATCCTGGGGCTTGCCGATCAACCGTAGATGCGCTGCAGACCTGGATCCTGGGTCAGTTCTTCGATGAGATCGCGGACGCTGACCAGATCGCGCAGCTTGGCGCCATTGCTGCCGGTGAAGAACAGGCCGTTCTCCTGGTCGCCCCGCATGGCATCAGCCAGGCGATCGGCGATGCAGTAACCCACCGCCATGGCGCCCTTGCCATGGCCGCAGGGCGAAAGGCAATTGCTGACGCACTTGACCTGGGGTGCCGTGCCAGCTTCGATGCGCCGCTGCAAGGACGTGCGCACGCCTCGGGCGGGCAGGCCCAC
This sequence comes from Geothrix sp., assembly GCA_035255365.1. Classification (GTDB taxonomy): domain Bacteria; phylum Acidobacteriota; class Holophagae; order Holophagales; family Holophagaceae; genus Geothrix. Next base: position 16,352 of record DATEZS010000041.1, on the reverse strand, counting down.
GGGGGATTTCATCAGCTCGATGTCCTCGGCCTTGGCGCGGAGGATGACCTCCTTGAACATGGGCGAAGCGTCGCATTCGAACGTGCCGATGAAGCGGGTGCCCATCTGAACGCCGGAAGCACCCAAGGTCAGGAACTTCTGGATGTCGGCATGGTCCCAGACGCCGCCGGCCACGAGGACGGGGAAATCGCCCCACTTGTCCCGCTCCTCGATGACCTCAGGCAGGATGTTCTCCAGCGTGTGGGCCGGATCCGCGCAGCCTTCATGGCTGAAGCCCTGGTGACCGCCGCTTTCGGGGCCTTCCAGAACCACGGCATCGGGCAAGCGGTTGTACTTCCGCTGCCATTGCTTGCAGATGACGCTCAGGGCCCGGCCGGAGGACACGATGGGCACCAGGGCCACATCCGCATCGCCCACATAACCCGGCAGTGCCAGAGGGAGGCCCGCACCGGAGACGATCATCTGGGCGCCACCGGCTAAAGAAGCCCGCACGGCAGCCTCGTAGCCTTCGATGGCGCAGAGGATGTTCACGCCCACCGCGCCGCGGCCTTCGGCCCGCTCCCGCGCAGCCCGGATGATCCATTCCAGGGCCTTGGGCGGATTCAGGGCATCGGTGCCATCAGGACGGCCCAGGCGCATTTTCGGGTTGGCCGAGCCGTGGTAGCCGGTGCCGATGGCCGAAACCAGGCCCACACAGCCCTCGTGGGCGACCGCGCCTGCGAGGCCTTCCCAGGAGATGCCGACGCCCATGCCACCCTGCTGGATGGGATAGGCCAGATCGAGGTTGCGGATTTTCAGCCGGGGCAAGGTGCAGCTGCCGGTCCGCACGAAGCGCTGAGCCATGGCGTCCAGGCCGGACATCAACCGGTTCCGGAAGGAGGCCAGGGGCGAGGCGTCCAGCATGGAAGGGGTGCGAGGCTGGAGGCCGATGGCGCCGTCGTTCATGGCCTGCCGCGCCTCGGCTTCCGTATCCGCCGTGGCCATGATGGGTAGGCCGAAGGCCCGGAGCGCGCTCACCAGGTCGGCCCTGGCCAATAGGGCCGAAGCCCCTCCGGCCTTGGCCTGGGCGGCCTCCTCGGGATTCTGGACCGCGACGATCCTGGGCAGATTCACCTGACGCAGAATCGCCAGGGACGGGGGCAGTTCAGCGGTGTGCAGCAGGAAGGCCACGCCGGCCTCCCGGGCGGCGGCCATGACCGAATCCGCGCTGTCGCGGAGGCCGCGAAGGTCCAGCCCCAGCCGGGCGCCTTCGCGCATGGAGGTCTTCAGTTCTTCCAGTCTCGCCCGCAGTTTCACCACATCTGGGAAGGCCTCGGTGCGGGGCATCGCCCAGCCGCCCGCCCGCAAAAACGCCGCCTGGAGGTCGAACGGCCCAGAACCCTGCCAACCCTGCAGGAGCGGCATCGAAGCGGATGGAAGAAAAGGTTCGGCCATGAGAAAAGGCCTCCCAGAAGTCGGCACGGGAACCCATGCCTTGCACCATTGTCCCCCCATTCGGCTGTGACGGGGGTAAAGGTTCTGACTCTCGGTAGGGGTTTAAAACGGCCACAATCAGGTCAGGAGTTCCCATGCGTTCCATGACCGCCTTTGCCGAAGTCGTCCGTCCCCTGTCTGCAGGCCAGCTGCGGATCAGTCTCCGCAGCGTGAACAGCAAGGCCCTGGACCTGAGCTTGCGCCTGCCCCCCGCCCTGTTCCCTCTGGAAGCCGCCATCCGCACCCAGGTCCGCGAAGCCGCCCAGCGCGGCAAGCTGGATCTCACCCTGGAAGTCCAGGACGAGCCCTCCCTGGAACCGCACCTCAACCGGGCCCTGCTGCGCGCCGTGGCCAAGGGGTGGCAGGAGGATGCGGAGTGGCTGCACCTGCCGCCGCTGACGCCGGAGGCCTTTTTCCGCCTGCCCGGCGCCTTCCAGGCGCCAGCCTCGGACATGGCGGAACGCCTGGAAATGCCGGTCCGGGAAGCCCTGGCAGCCCTTCTCGAGACCTGGAACCAGGGGCGGGACCGGGAAGCGGAGCGCCTGCGCCCCTTCTTCGAGTCGGGCCTGGCGCGGCTGCGCGCCCTGCGGGACCGTCTCCAGGCCGAAGCCGACGCCCAGGCCGTGGAAATTCCCGAGCTTTACCGACAACGCATCGAACAGATCCTGGAGGATGCCCGCCTCACCGGCCAGCTGCCCGCGGAGCGCCTGCTGGCCGAGGCTGGCGTGCTGGCCGAGCGGCAGGATGTGCGGGAGGAACTCATCCGCCTCGCCGCCCACCTGGACGATTTCGCCGAGCGCCTCGCCAAGGGCCGCCTCGAGGGCAAGGCGGTGGATGTGTGGTGCCAGGAAGTTCTGCGCGAACTCAACACCACCGGCAGCAAGTGCAAGCGCATCGCCATGACCCGCGCCGTCATGGAAGCCAAGGGCGTCCTGGATCAGATCCGCGAGCAGTCGGCGAACCTGGAGTAGCGGGGCAGGTCACTATTGACATAGTGTGCGGCTGAGATACGAATGAGAACCATCATTCCTACTTCAGGCCCCAGACGCCATGTTTCTGAATTTCTTCTTTTCGAATTGCCCATGCTTTTGCATACCAATTTTTTGCTTCTATTTTATCAACTTTAACACCGTACCACCCGTACTCATAGGCCTTACCAACTTCAATCATGCAAGCCTCATCTCCCAATTCTGCACCTCTCTTATACCAAATTAGCGCCCCCGGCTTAGGTCGATTAAGATTACCTATGCCGAAAATAGCTTCGGTATTCCCATGCTCTGCGGCCATAAGAAGCCAGTAGTAATTATGCCTCCCATCAATCTCCACCAACTTCAGCATCGCAGTGGTGCTGCCCAGGTGAGCCTGAATCTTGAGGCAATAAATGATGTTATTAAAGGGCGGGACAAAACACAGGGCGAGCAGCAACAGTATTCCGCCAAGGATCATCAGTCCAAAGCGAAAGAGGATAGGTTTGGTAGTGTTCCAAATGTGAGTCCTTCCCATGATGCTCCCTACCTTCCACAGTCAATGAGAAGCAGGCAACCCGGTGAACATTCAAGACCATCGAGCGGATCAAACACTGAAAGAGATCCCTCAGAGGGGCGGTACAACGAACGGGTTCGCTGAATGTGAGCCCTAAATTCTGCACAAAGTAAGTTGACGCTCCAGGTCCACGCCTCATCTTCTCCGAACCTTGTCCCGTTCCCGATCAATGGCCATCGCTTTATCCATCCAGAATCGGTACTGCTCCTCGTCTTTTTTCAGGCCGAGGTATCCATAGCGATAAGCTACCGCGAGTTTCCCCATGCAATCCGGGTCCCCCGCCTCCGCCCCTTTGCGGAACCAATACACGGCTTTTGGGTTTGGTTCCCAACCCTCACCACCCGGCGCAAAAATCATCCCGAGTTCGTACATGGCTCTTACATCCCCTGCTTCCGCGGCTTTCGTGATCCATGCCAATGCCTCCGGTTGCTCTCGCTCCCTACCGTGATCCCATAGCCAGACGCCGTATTCTCGTTTGGCTTCACGTCCACCCAACTGAGCTTTTGTATACTTGCGGCTTTGTTCCGTACACCCCAAAGAACACAACATCAGAATGACGGCACACAATCGCATCACTTGTAGAGGCATCCCTTTTCTCCTCTTACAAGATTCGGATTCTCGTACATCCAAATCCAGCGTTTAGGCAGGATTTGAGCTGGGTCTGGGTAAAGCCTCGGGTACGCCCTCAAGTATCTCTCGGTCCCGATGGCGCAACCGTACCCATCGGGGAATCCATGTTCGTTCGTATTGGGCCAGGTGGCATCGGATGTATGCCGAATCACCACATGATCACCGTTGGCCCAGCGGAACCGTTCCCAATCTGAGGGCCCGGAAATCACCTTTGAGATATGAGGATTGAAGGGGTCGTTGATCAGTGCCGAAACCACGGAACCCTTGGCCACATGCTGAACCATAAGCATTCCGGCGGGAGACACAAGCCATCCATCCACGGTGATTTCACGAAGTTTCGGTGCCACAGAGCTTAAAAGGCCCTGAAAGGGATCCCCCATGCCGACCAACCATGGGATGAGATCCTTGTCGTTTACATGGTGAACATAACTTCGGTAGTAGGTGTTGGGTCCCCAGTCCAGCATGTTGCCGGCCCCGCCGTAGGTAACAAGGTGGAAGGCAGAGGCCACTCCCACATCCGCCTTGGCAATTTCCGGGAAGACCCACCCATCCTGTTCAGGCAACTCGGGCTTCACGGGCGGACCCAGACGTGTCTGGGCAATAGCCGCGATAAGAGCCCCCTGGCTGTGGGCATGAAGGGTCAAGCCCTCGCGGAAATCGCACAACCGCTTCCAGGCTTCACCGAATGAAAGACCTTTGCTTTGCTGGTGCTCAAGGAACACCCGAGTGAAGGCCAATCCCCAGACTTCCTGGACAATGGCTCGCAAGATGCCGACAAGGCGCACGGCATCTGCGAATTGGGTCCTCGTAAAGGGCGTAGCGGTGTCCCGCTTCATTCGCACGCATTCGCCCAGGTCGAGCACGTCGTAGTCGTCGAAGCCTCCGTAATACTTTTTCGCGGAGGCGTTGTAGACCACAAATACGGGCGTTCTGGCGGAATTTTCCGCGGTTTCATGGCTCAGCCCCTCAATCTGGTCAAGCCGCTTCTGAAGGTGGTTTGCAGCTTTCTCTACCTCCTCAATGCCATTGTTCACGCCATTGATGTACACATCCAGCCGATGGGCATCCAAATGTTCCATGAGGAAGTCGAACACCCCTGCACGCATCTTCATGTTGAAGGCGGGTTCACTGTCGTAATTCAGGGTTTCGGGTTTCTCCACCCAGAAGTACAAGTGCGCGTTGTCGGTAGGCGGGATTGCCGGAACGTCGTCATCGGCCTTCGTAGGAAACCAGTTTTCCTGGAGGCCTAGTTGCAGTATGCCAATGCCGCTATTGAAGAATTCACCCCACCCAGCCCAGGGCACGATCTGTGAGCCACTGTTCGTCATGATCCGCTGGGAGAGAAGTGCCTGAGAAAGCCGGACTGACAGTTCCTGGGCCTTGGTCTTGACAACCCCCTCGTCAGCGAAAAGACGGGGGCTTGGAAGAGCGTTGAACTGCCGGATGCAATCATCCACCAGGTTTCGTGGGCCCTCGAAACCCTTGGAAGAAAGCCCCATCGGACCTACCACCAAGTCTCGGGTCAGCAAAGTGTTGATCGGAAATAGCCCATTATCACGCGTCCCTTGAGTCCTGAGGCGTGGATACCCCACCAGATAGCTCACCAGCACATTTCCGGGGTTGTAGTCTTGGCCGTTTTTCAAATGTTGGTTGAGAACCGGCGCTATTCGGCTGAGTAATTGACGACCTTCTGGATCCTTCTCGCCGATCTGAAGTGTCGGATCTACAGCCCAAAATCTAGGATTAGGATCGTTCAAATTCCTAGCGTCACCTGCTTCTTCACTCGTGAACGACTGGAGGGCGTTAACCATATGGGCCATGCGATACCCATAAGCCCCAAAGGCGTCTGCGGCGCGGGTGGTATCCAAGCCGTCTTGGTCGTCCCGCGGAACCTCCTCGAACACTTTCCGGAACCGCTGGGCCAAGGGAGTCATTCGGTGCCTTGGATCCCCATTGAAGACCTGCCTTCTCAACTTCGGCATCGCTTCATCCAGCAACTTCTGCACAACGTCCAAGCCTATCCAGGCCAGAGAATTCTCCTGGTTCCCCACCATGTCATTGCTGAAAACAACGCCAGCGAATGCTTCATCCTTCTTTATCAAGGTACCGGGAGTCAGGGACAGCCGGGTCTGGAAGATCCCTCCGAAGTCGATGGGACCCCCCTTAGCATCCACCAACCGATTCAGCCATTCGGCGGTGAAGGGATTCTGACTGGTATCTGAGGGGTCTTTGCTCGCAACCACTGGGTCGAAGTACCACACGCCGCCCCGTAGCACGTCGAACAGTCTCGTGTTGCTGTTGAACTTCACCGCGAGCTCGAAGGTCTTCAGAGTGAATTCCGGGGACCCCTGGGTTCGCTGGCTTTCGTTCTTGTAGAGCTTCAGTTCCACTTTGACCCGGAAGCGCTCCTTGAAGTCGAGGCGCATGTCCTGGTCCAGGCGCGTCAGCACATCCTGCTTGATGGAGAATTTGAATGGTGCGTACGCGAATTTCTGCTGCCAGGCCGGGTAGAGGATGTTCCCATCCTTGTCCTTATAGCTCGGTGTGAGCTCTTCTTTCGCACGGTCTCCGTTCCCGAAAATTTTCGACCGCTGCGTCCCGTTTCCCGCCACCAGCCGTTGATCGCCCGATATATTCAGTCCCTCGATGGTCACGGAACCGGGCACTTCATTCTCGCCATCGTAGAGCTTCGCCACGGCCTCCATGAACCAGGGGCTGCCATCCCGCGTGGCATCCAGAAACTGAGTGGGGTCCTGGAGGTTTACCACCCCCGAAATGTGCATTTCACCCAGGTCAGGGTAGTAGTGGCGCAGCGTCGGGTAACTGTCTTTGTTCTTTCCTTGCATGTCCGTGAGCGCATAGACAAGTCTCTCGGGCATCTGGGGCTGGGGTGGTGGGGTGTAATCGCCTAGAACCGAACGGTTGTAGTCATAGAACGCTCCAGCAAAGAACTGGTTCGCGTCCACCAGCAAGGGGATGCCAAGCTTGGGTGTGATGGTCACACCATCGAGGTTCTTGATGACAAGACGTTTGATCGTGCTGCCTTCTGCCTCAATCAACATGCCATTCGCCATCGCCCACGCACCGCCCACGGCGAAGTCGTAAATGGGAGTGAGGATCATGGGACCAGTGGTTGGCGGGGTGAGAATCTTCAGATCAAAGATGTACCCCCGCCCCCCAGCCTGCACACCCACCAGCATCTTCTGTGGATCACAGCTGATGGCCGTGATCCTGGCGGGAAGATCCGCCAGGGCCAATTGAACTGCGCCCATATCGGCACCGCTGCCCCTGGAGGGCCGCAGCACCCACAGGCGCCCGGCCGTGCCGACCTGGGTTCCCACCAGCAGGAGGGTTCCGGTTTCGGCGCCGTTGTTGCCTTGCCATTGGCCCTTCATGGCTTCCACCAAGTTGGCGGGTTCGCCGTTCACGGCAAAGCTGAGGTCCGTCAGGCGCCCATCCAATCCCTGCAGCCCACCGCCCACATAGGTCGCCTTGGCTTCCGGCTCGCCGACTTTGGGGTCCACGAAGAGGAGATGACCCGTGGCATACCCTGTCACGGCGAAAGCCCATGGTTTGCCCTCATCGCCTTCGCACACCGCCGCACTCAGCACCGAAGGCCCCGGCCCCGAAGCGGTGCCCATGAGGTTGGCAGCCACGATGCTGGAGGGATCAGGATAGTAGCCCTTATCGGTCCGGGCGCGGCGAGCGAGGCTATCCTGGCTGATGCCCGCGGCCTGGGCGTCCGCCACGAGGCTTTCCCGCCATTTGGCGCCATCCCAGATGGTCATTCCCCCGCGCAGGCGGATCACGCCGAGCATGCCCCCGGCGCTCCCCAGTCCCTTGCCCCAGTTCTCCGTGAGGGTACCCAGGGAACTGACCAGGAGCCGCTTCGGCGCGCCGAACTCGCCCTTGGAGGCATCATCGCCTGTGATGTCGAAGGCCCAGATGGTGTTGTGGCGGCTGCGGTACTCATTCTGGCCATCGCTGCTCCAGATGTACAGCTCCGTGGCTTGGCGTGGCCGGGTGAGCACCATCAGCACATCCCGGGAAACCCCATCGACGCTGATGCCCTGGGCGACGCGAATGCCCCGGATCTCATGCTTATGGAAGGGTTCGTCACCGGGATAGCCATTGTAATAGCTGGATTTCTGGGGATCATAGCTCCCATGCCCCCCGAACAGGAGGCCCAATTGGGGCCGGGAGGGGTCGCTCACATCCATCACGCGGATCCCCTGGATGGGTGACCCGGCAATGTCGAAGTTGCCTCCCAGCGATTCGCGGATCTTTTCCACCGCGTAGAGGTTGCCCTTGTGGACCACCATCTCGGAGAAGGTGCCCACACCCAGGAGCGACCCCACTTCATCGGCGCCCCGCACCGTGAACGACCAGGAGGTCGGGTCGAGCGCTTCGCCATCCTGGTCCAGGATGAGCGAGGACACGGCCACCACCACGGTTTCCCCCAGGGAGAGCCGCTGATCCGGCATCAGCCACACCTGCTGCACGAGGGTCGATGGATCCGACACATCCCGAGCGTTGGAGATCACATGGAAGGCAATGCTTGTGCCGTTCACCTTCAGGCTGAATGCGTCCGCCGTGGCACCCCTCACCGGTTCGCTGAAGGTCAACTTCACAGGAGCAGACGGTTCTACGTCCTTCTCATTCGCGTCGGGGGTCCGCGATAGGATCGTCGGCTTGCCCAATCTGTTGGCCCCGAGCTGGGAGGCGGGCGTCACGATCACCGACAGCGAGGCGTTGCCCTGCACGGGCTTCGCGGTCCATCCTTGAATATCGACGCTCCAGGTGCCCTCCTGCGTGAAGCCCACGGGAATTTCCGCGGGCATCGCACCGAAGTCCTGGGTGATGGAACCCGAGACCTTGCCCCTCACCACCGGCTGGCTGCCTGCCTCCGTACTAAGGCGCAGGGTGGCCTGCTCTCCCACCGTGAACATGGTCCGGGACAGTCCCGTGGCATCCACCATCATGGCCCTCATCCGCGGAGCGGTGAGGGTGGGATCGAAGGGGTTCGTCGTGGAGGTGATGACCAGAGAATGCTCCCGGGAGGTGAAGGGAAGCCCCTGGGATTCGGCCGTCACGGCGCCAGGATCGATGCTGGTCTCTCCGGTTCGGGGATCCACCGCGTAGAGCGCGATCCAGGTCTGGCCGGCGATCACATTCCCCGCGAAAGGGCCCCCGACGTTCAGGTACCGGCCCTTATCGTCACAGGTAGCGAGCATGCGGCCCCTGGCCAGACGCCCCATCCGGGCCTCATCCAACCCGGTGGTGCCGCGGTAGCGGTAGACCTCCGCTGAGGGCAATTCGCCATAACAGCTCGCGCTGGCAGTTCCGCCGCAGCGGCCCAGGCCGTTCCAGTTCCGGTACACGGTGCCGGAGTGATAGCGGTATTCCTGCGCGGGCGCATCCGCCCCAGATGCCCAGGCACCCCACAGGTAGATACCCGTATAGCTGGAGGATACATCCGCCAATGGGACCACCGAGTTGGCAGCGATGCCTTCAATCTTGGGCTGGATCTGAGCCTGCAGCTTCGGCTGAGCGAGGGTCGGGGCACTCTGCGCCACCGATGGTGAGGAGGCGGTCGGGGATGTGGAAGTCGTGGTGGAACGAGGCGAAAGGGCAAAGCCCTGGGAGGCCACCACGGTTCCGGCCACGGGGTCCGGAAGTCGCAGGCCGCCGTAGGAGATGATCTTCTTGCCCTGGGGGGTATCGCGAACTTCGGCAGTATCCATCAGGACGCTGTACTCATCCTCCGTGCCATCGGGCAGTGTGCGTCTTTCGGTGCGGAAAAGGGCCAGAGGACCATTCCCCAAATCCCCGGAGCCGGGACGGGTGTCCACGCCATCAACAAGGGCGCTGGCCGGGAACTCGAAGACCGGAGGTTTCAGGAACTGGACAGGGCCCTTGCTGCGGATCTGAAGGCCCGGCATCACCCGTTCAGTCTCCAGCACCACACCATCCGCCACCGTGGGCAAGGTGGTCATGGACTCGATGGCGAGTTCGACGGGAGCCGACAAAGCCCCCGCTGGGAGGACCATGGCAAGGCCGCCCGGCCCTTCCACGCGACCGCCATCAACGCCCACGGTGGTGCGGCCATCTTCGGCGACATAGCGGCTGACAGTGCCCTGGAGGCTCCGGCCGTCTATGAGTTGCACTGTGATCTTGAGCCTTTCCCCAAGGTTGGCCTTCAGATTGAAGACCAGGTCGCCTTTGGGTGGCATCACCCCACTGGCGTAGGAACCCATCTCCAGCGCTTCGATTTCCACAATGGTCCAGGGCGGCAGGGCGCCTTCGGGAATGGCCACGGTCACATCGAACGTGTCGGTGGGATAGGAAAGCTTGATGCGAGTAAGATCGACATCCGCGAACTTCGGCTGTGCCTGGGTCTTGAAGCGGCGCGTGTAGGTGGGTGCGATTTCGCCGCTGATGGAGGCGAGCCCCGTGGTGACAACGCGGTAAGCAGCCCCGAGTTGGAGCGGACCTTCCGGAGTGAGAAGCAGTGTTCTCCCGTCCTGGCTGAGGGTTTGCCTCACGGCCACCTCCACCAGTTGCGGGGCGTCTGTGGTCTCCTGGTAGACCTTCACCTGGCCCACAGTGGCGGGATCCGCGGCAGTGGAGAGCAGAACCTCCACGACAGTGCCCACGCCGGCCTCCGCCATTTCGGCAGGGGCGATGGTCATCACCTGGAAAGGCACCTGGGATAGGCGTAAGGCCTGGCCAACGCTGGGCACCGGTGCGTCCAAAGAGCCTCGCACTCCCAGATCCCGGCGTTCACCCCGGAGGGTGGCGAGTGCCGAACTGGGGGGCAAAAATGCCGGAACGGCAAAGGAGCCATTCACAGCGGACACGGCCTTGAGGTAGCCAGCCTCCACCATGGCGTCCGCCACGGCATGGTCGTCAGTGGCCGACAGGGAGGGCGCGATAGTCGCCACTTTCTCTCCGGTCTGGGTCAGCCGCACCGGCGCCAACCGGGCCTTCCCGCCCATGCGCTGAACCAAAGGCTCAGCCACGCTGCTGGGCAGCGTGACCTGCCCCGAGATCCAACCCCAAGGTTGGTTTGGAAGGAGCACCGCGAAAGCGCCCCCGATGGTAACGGGCGTACCCCCTTCAGGGGTTCGAAGCCCCCATCCCCCGTTCGCGGAATCGAGTTCGCCCACAGTCACGAGGACCCGCTCTCCTTCCACCACGCGGCGCTGGAGTAGGAGAGGCAGGATGCCCTGAGGGATGGGGCCGAGATCCTCGAAGAGAAGCTGGAGTCCTCCCTGGACACCCCCGACGATATCGAGCTGGAAGGACCTCATCAGGGTGCCTTGCCCTGCCAATTCGGGCCACAGCGGCGCCAGGTCACCCTGATCGGCGTTGAGCCTGAACAGTGTGGTCCCCGCGAGGGATTGGGGGGGGACCGTGAGTTGAATCCCATCGTGAGAAATGACGCCCCCGGAAGCGTCCAGCAACTCGGACCCGCTCTGCGCAACCTGGATTCCGTCGTGGTAGAACCCGACCCAAATGCGGCCATCCACCAACTCGTTTGCCTGGAAGGTCCGGCTCATGCGCACGGGCAGCTCAAGTCCGAGATCTTGAGCGACTTTCAAGGTCGGAGCTCCCTCCTTGTCCACGCCCAGGATCCAATGGGCAAGCACCACGTCTTGCGTAAAGCCATCAGGCTCGATCAAGGCAGAATCAAGCAGGGCGTAGCTTTCCAAAACATCCACCTGGATCAGTACGCCGGACGGCAAGGATTCCTTGCCGTCGAAACCCAGGCTGAACTTGGCCGTGGCACGGGCCCCGCGAATGGCATCGGTAGTCGGGAGGATGGCTGGATCGACGGTCCCGTTTGCCACCAATCCATCCCGCCAAGCCATGCCTTCGAAAGCCGGGAGTTGGGCGTTCTGAACTGGCATCGGGGGCGCAGTGGCCCCAGAATCCGGAACCACCAGAGCGAATCCTCCGGGACCAGAAATGGGAAGGTTCGCCAGATCAGAAGACCGGAGGCCCGTGGTGAGGGTGACCCAGGTATGCAGGCCCTCGTCCCACCGAACCCAAGTCAAGTTCTCCGGGGGTGCGCCCCCAGGAAGCGTCAGCGCGGCAGTTCCAGCCGCGACCGGAGAGAGTGAACCCAGATCCACCCACCAGGCCGATATGGCTGACCATCCGGCCGGCAGCAGCCCCGGCAACCCCTGGGTGCTCAGGGGCGTGACGCTTGCCTGGCCCTCGGCGGAGAAGGCTCCCGAGGGAAAACTCAATGCCAAAGCGCCCTTTCCGAATTGGCCGGTGAATGGACCCATAGCGACCGCCTGGCCTACTCCAAGAGGCGTGAGGCGGGCATCCACCACGGCCAAGACTCCACCGACCTGAAGACCTGCGGGGCGCCACACAGGTGTGTAGCCGCTGCGGCTCACCTTAATCCAGTTCTGAGGCAGAGCTGTCCGCAGGGCCGCCTTCCCTGATACATCAAGGATCTGAACCTCGCCGCCTTCCACTGCGACTTGGCCCTCCTTCAAGGGCAACCCTTGCTGGTCATCATAGGCTTCCACCAGAAGGGCTCCCTGTCCGTAGACCGACACATAGGTTCGGGCAGTGACCTGCTCTCCTTCCGCATCTGTGGCCAGGGCCTCCACGAGGATCCGGTTGCCCACCGCGGCATCTCCAGGCACCTGGGCCGTAACTGCGGCAAAAGGATCCGACACCCTGGCAAGGAAGCGGCCATTCCAGGAGATGTCGGCCGTTTTCAGGTGGGTACCGACCTCTGGGGTCACCTGAACTGGGATGATGTCTCCGGGTCGGGCGGTCTCAGGGGCCTGGAGCCGGATGCGGGGCAGTTCCGGAACGAAGCTCACCTCACGCCGCTCAGTAAGGGTCGCGCCCGCCAAGGTTCTTGCTTCCAGGAAAAGGACATTGCGGCCCTTGGCTTCGAGAGGGATATCACCTTCGAATTTGCCATCCTTACCGAGACCCGATAGGGACATGGGCAGCCCATTGACCCTCACGGAAGTCACTCCCGGCAGATCAGCTTGGCCTTGGATGTGGATCACACGGGTACGGCTGGTACCCGCATTAACGGGCAGATCCCAACGGTAGGTGACGGCGGGATCCGCAGGAGGAGCACAGGTGACGTGCGCTTGCGCTTGTCCCTGATTCCCAGCGCCGTCCGTGGCAGTGGCTGTGATGCTGTTCAGGCCGGGATGAAGGGACGCCACCACGGCAAAGGCCAGGGTCCCGGGATCCACCGCCACCGGAATCCCGTTTACGTTCACGGTGGTGCCGGCCCGGCGCACTCGTCCCCGTACTTCCACGCTGGTTTCTGGCGTCGCAAGGCCCTCCCACGGCCAGTCGATCTGGACTCCAAAGGAGGTGGTGAAGCGATTCAGCAGCCGAGTCGCCTGTCCTTGAAGACCAAAGGCATTGGTGGCAACCAGTTTGAAAAGATTGGCACCTTCCTGGAGCTGGACGGGCAGGCTGAACCTTCCGTCGGCACCTAGAGAGACAGAGCTTCCGTTCATGGTCAGCAATAGGGGTTTGAGGAAATCCCCGTTTTCTACGCGGCCGACCAGCGCCACACTGCCATCCTGGGTTTGCAGGCCTTCGGCCGGCGACTCGATGACAACATTCGGGGCTGTCAGCCCCAAACTGAAGTGCCGCTCGATGCGGGCCGTGTTGCCCGCCCGGTCCGTCGCTTCCAGGGTGAGGGCTACTGCCCCTTCGGCGGAGTTGAGGCTGGTTTTGGCAATAAAGGGGGCTCCACCTTCTAAGGTCAAGGCTTGGCCGTTCAGCTGGACTGAAGCGGATTCCGACACCGTAGCCGCCACCACGACGGGACTGGTTGTGACTTTTGCCCCCTCAGCAGGGGTGGGAGCGGTCCAGGCCAATGTCGGCGGCGTCCAATCCAGAGTCACACTGCGGACCACATGGCTCGTATTACCCGCAGGGTCAGTGGCAAGAACCACGATCAGCTGAGCACCTTCCGGAGGGGTCAGGGCAACCTGGAAGCTGCCATCCGCAGCTGGAGTGAGGCTTTGACCCGAAACCAGGAGACGGGCGGTGGGATCATCGACTCGGCCCCTGACCACGAAGCTGTGCTGGTTGGTGACCAATCCGTCCTGGGGCGAATCCAGAGTCAGTACGGGAGGGGTCGTGTCCCGCACCACAAAAACATCCTGACGGCTCGAGTTCCCGGCGGGATCCGTGGCCACGAAGGCAAAAGTATTGGGGCCTTCCAGCAAAGAAACCGGCACGCTGAAGCCGCCCTGGGGGTCCATGGCTACGGGCTGGCCGTCCAGGGTGAGCGTCGCGGTGGGATCGTCCACTCTGCCTTGCAACGTCAGCACCGTCTGATTGGTGAGGGCGGGCGGAACTGGATTCAGGGTGATGTGCGGTGGAATGGTGTCTAGGGTGATGGTGGCGCTGGCCTGGGCTTGGCCGCCACAGAGGTCCGTGGCCGAAAAGGTGAACGTGTTGAGGCCTTCGTTCAAGGTGAGGGGCACCTTGGTTTCGAGGCCCGTGGCCTGGAGGGGCTGGCCATTGAGGGTGGCCGATAGAAGCCCATGGCTGGCCTGGATGCTGAGCGTCACCTGGGCCACTCGCGTCAGAGCAGGCTGATCGAAGATGAGGGCGAGTTGGAGAGGCTGGCCGTGGCGGCCCATCCAGGACTTGATGGCGGCGTCCAGATCCGCCACCGCATCCCCAGAGAAGCATCGCCCCGCTCCGTTCGCCCCGAACGCGTTGGACCAGTCCCGGGGCCCTTCCACACTCCAGGCCCATACTTCCGCTTCGCCGGTGTCGCGGATGGCCTGGACTGTGCCCAGCATGGCCGTGTAGCCGCTGGAGGGCTCGTAAGCCCTTCCGGCGCCACAACCGCCCACAAGCGTCCAGCCATCCCCTGCGGGAAGGACGATGCCTGGCTCACAGACACCCAAGGCTCTCAGCTTCTGCATCGTCTCCAGAGCCCGGTTCAGGGCCTCGGGCATGCTGCCCGAATCCGAAGGTTCCATGTGGGCCACGGCGTTCAAGCCCGCCTGCAGACCCTCTCCAGGGGGGATCAGCAATCGCCCGGAGGTGCCGATGCCCACGACACGGAACTCCGGCTGGCTCCCGCTGCGGGTGAGAAGATCCCGAACGATGGCTTCCGCTCCGCGACATAGCCGCTGCCAGCGGGTTTCCCGGGGGATGCCGGGCGTCGTTCCCCGGTGAGCCAGCAGCCAGTTCAGGTAGGCGCCGCGCAGCGTGGCCGAGGGGGTTCCCTTTCCGGCATAGGCGGCGGCGACGGGCAGCCAAGTGCTTTTTCCGCCCACAATGAGAATCGCACCTGATCCATCCTGCGTGAGGGCCACAGCCATCACGGGCGCCGGGGCGGTCCAACCGCCACCCGCGGGCCAGGCCTGGTCCCAGCAGCCAAGATCCACCAAGCCTGTGGATCCATTGGTGACGATCGCGTAGCGGTGATCCTTCTTGAAGGGGCCGGCAGCCTCCAGGTCCGTGAACGAACCGTCCCACACGATCTCGCGCATTCCTGCGTGGTCCTCAATGAGCATGGCCACCCAAGCCCGATTACCCCCAGCGAGGCCGGGGATCTCCGAGGCCTGGACCCGCCCCATCCCGGCCACAAAGGCAGCGAGGAGCATCAAAGCGCGGAAGGCAGAGGATAACCAGGACACAGCAAGACCTCGAATCAATAAACGTGTGCTCACCGCCGGGCCAGGACGATGACGGAATGCTCAAAAGGAGTGGGGGAAAACAGCACAGGTAGGCCAAAGGTCTTCATTTCCGGCCGGAGAGCCGCCGAAGTCGAAGCCACCACGACGGTCGCCTTGATGGAGATGGAAGGATTGGCGGTGCTGGTGGCCACCACGTGATAGACCCCGGGCAGATCCGGTGCGGTGTAGGTGCCATCCGGGCTGATGGTCCCGCCGAAAGACCCCTCCTCTACCAACCAGGTCACATTGGAGTCGGAAAGCCCGAGTGCGGAGGCGGTAAAGGTCTTGCTGGACCCAGGCGCCAAGAGCACGGAAGACGGGCTGACTGACAGGGCTGGCGTGACCTTGTTGATGCGGAATTGCACGCCGGTGGTGTCACTGTAATAGGTCCCATTACCGAACCCTACCGCGACGTCAACGGTGTCACCGGCCTGCACATCCAGAACCCCCTGGAAGCTCTGACCCGCGTGGTAGGCGTTCACGGTACCGTCGAACTTGGAAACGCCATTCAACAGCACATGGACGTCCGTGGTCGTGGGGGCCGGATCCAGACCCATGAATGATGCGCGCACATCCATCGATCCGGCTTCCGGGGCAGTCCAACGAAGCACGGAGTACTGACCGCCCGAGCCCGGGTGCATGGAGAGCTGGTTCGGAACAAGGACCACGTTCGTGCCGCTGACTGTGATGTTTTTCAGGGTGGCATTGTGAAGGATGGAAGCCGTCGGCCAGCTGTCCCAGTCATCCAGACCATCTGTGCGAGGACCATGGTTGACGAACGGTGTGAAGCCGCTGCCCAAGCTCCCCGTCCAACCGTAAGACCATGCTCCGTTGGGGTTGGACGCGCTTGTGAAGGCATCCGCAGCATCGAAATCACGGACGTCCACCGTGGCGACCGCTGGCTTTACAGGATCGAGGGAACTCGTAGCTGTGATGGTGTAGGTGCCCGGGGATATGGGGGCCACAAAGGTCCCATCTGTCCCGATGCTTCCACCGCTCGCCCCC
>DATEZS010000040.1:0-6098 GCA_035255365.1 Geothrix sp. | reverse complement strand
ACGCCGCCTCGAAGGTCGAGGCCCAGCTTCACCTTGGAGAGCGGTGTAAAGAAGTATCCGCAGCCGAGCAGCACGGCGAGGACGATGACAAGGCGCCAGAGGCTCCGTTTGCTCACGGGGCGCTCCTTACAGAAGGCGGGCCAGGAACCCCCTGGCCCGGCAGGTCAATGAGTCAGTTCTTGGCTTCGGGTTCTGTGGCCAGGGCCGCCACGGCGGCCCGACGGGCCTTGACCAGGCTGCTGCCCAGCTTCACCCAGATGTGCTGGTCCTCGACACGGTCGATGGTGGCGTAGAGGCCCGACGTAAGCACCACTTCATCCCCGGCCTTCAGCTTGGCCAGGCGGGCTTCCTGCTCCTTGCGCGCCTTGCTCTGGGGGCGGATCAGGAGGAAGTAGAACATCGCGGCCATGCCGCCGATGAAGATGAACTGGGTCCAGCCCGGAGGGCCGGCGGGGGCGGGTTGCTGCAAAAAGGCGAAGGTCATTCAAGGCTCCTCGGTCAGCCATCCGGAACGCGTGGACTGGGCGAAGGCCGGAAACCTGTTCTCCAGCAAAGCTTGCCGCGCGGCGCGGGTGAGTCCCACAGTGTAGCTCAGGTTGTGGATCGAGTTCAGCGTGAAGGCCAGCAACTCGCCGCAACGGAACAGGTGGTGCAGGTAGGCCCGGCTGAACGAACGGCAGGTATAGCAGCCGCAGGCCGGATCCAGAGGCACGTCCGCGTCCCTGTGCCTGGCGTTTTTCATGTTCAGGCGGCCCCGGCTGGTGAGGATGCGACCATGGCGGGCCTCCCGGGTGGGCAGCACGCAGTCGAAGAGGTCCACGCCCTGCTCGATGCCGAAGAGCAGGTCCTCGGGGGTGCCCACCCCCATGAGGTACCGCGGCCGGTCGGCGGGCAGGTCCCGCACGAACTCGGCCAGCACCGCGTTCATCATCTCCTTGGGCTCGCCCACGCTCAGGCCGCCCACGGCGAAGCCCTGGAAGGGGGTTCTGGCGTCCAGTTCCAGGGCCTCGGCCAGGTGCTGGCGGCGCAGATCCAGGTGGGTTCCGCCTTGGTTGATGGCGAAGAGCCCCTGGTGGGGCTGCAGGGGAACGGCCCGGCTCCGGGCCAGCCAGCGGGTGGTCCGGGCCATGCTGATCTCCAGCTTGCTCCGCTCCATGCGCCCAGGCGGGCACTCATCTAGCGCCATGCAGATATCCGAGCCCAGGTTCCGCTGGATTTCCAGGCTCCGCTCCGGCGACAGGAACTGCGGGCTGCCATCGATGTGGCTCTGAAAGGTGACCCCCTCCTCGTTCATCTTGCGCAGATCAGCCAGGCTGAACACTTGGAAGCCGCCGGAATCCGTGAGAATGGGCCCGTTCCAGCCCATGAAGCGGTGCAGGCCGCCCATCTGCGCCACCAGTGCGTCTCCTGGGCGCAGGCCCAGGTGGTAGGTGTTTCCGAGGATGACCTGGGGACCGATTTCCGCCAATTGAGCGGGGGTGATGCCCTTCACGGTTCCCTGCGTCCCCACGGGCATGAAGGCGGGTGTCTCCACAGGCCCATGGGCCGTGTGGAAGTGCCCCGCCCGGGAGGGCGCGGCACCCGCGGAGGACTCCAACTGGAACGAAAACAGACCCGCGGTTGTTTGTGGCATGGCGCACACCTGATTTTTTCTTAACATAGTAGATGAGCGACATCACCCCGGGCGGCCTACGATGCCTGTTGCGATGAGCGTGAAAAAACCGGTAAACATCGGTATTTGAGAGGTAGGCGCGTCAGGATCTAGGCTTGACCTAGTGGCCACCCTTTGCCATCTTAGCCGTTGGGCTCGCCCCAGATCTTTATCCAATCGCAGAAGCCGATCCGGTGATCTCGCCGTTTCGGCCATCTGTTTTTTCACTCCTGGATCTTCAAGGGAGCCGCATGAGCAAAGATTCCAAGAATCCTTCCCCCGCCAAACCGATTACTCAGCCCGAGTCGTTGGAGGATGCCGTCTATCGGCCCTCACTCTCGGCGGGTAATTCGGCCATCAAGCGGGGCAATCCCGTGGTCACCATCCCGACCACCGTGGCCATGTACGTGCTGTTTGGCTTCGGAGCCTTCCAGCTCGCCAAGCAGACGGATGCCGGGAAGAAGATCATCAAGACGGTGGGCATTGACCTGGCCGAGCAGCAGCAGACGGAAGCGCCGCCGCCGCCTCCTCCTCCTCCTCCCCCACCGCCGCCACCGCCGCCGCCGGCTGCCGTGGCGACGAGCAAAGAGGAGCAGACCCCCATCGATCCCAAGCAGGAAGTGGTCCCTGAGACCGCCCCCAAGGAACTGCCCAAGAAGGACATGTCGCTCGGCGGCGTGGCCGGCGGCGTTCCCGGTGGTGTTCCCGGCGGCGTCATCGGCGGCGTGGTCGGCGGCATCCCCGGCGGTGTGGTCGGCGGCACCGGCAAGGTGGTGGATTTTGACTTCAGCCAGGTGAAGATCAAATACCAGCCTCCCGCGCCTCCCTATCCTCCTCTCGCCAAGATCGCCAAGATCCAGGGCACGGTCATCGTCGAGATCATCATCGGCCCTGACGGCGTTCCCACGGATGCCATCGCCAAGGAAGGCCCCCCCCAGCTGCGTGACTACGCCGCTCACTGGGCGAAGACCTGGCGCTTCGAGCCCGCCATGCTGAACGGCGCACCGCAGTACGCGCGCTTCAAGCTGGTCATGCCCTTCCGCCTCCACTAGAGAATCCAGCGAATATCCCTAGCCTAATAACCCCTGTCATCCACCTCATTTCCTCATAAGGAAACCTCATGAACCTGTTTGCCTCCCCCCTGATGCTCGGTCTCGCCGAAGGCAGCTCCAGCTTCTCCCCCGTCGAGCTCTTCCGCGCGGCCTCCCCCGCGAACAAGCTCATCATCATCATCCTGTTCATCCTGCTGGCCTATCAGATCTACGTGGCCGTGGATCGCTTCGTGACCTACGCCCAGAGCAACGCCGCTTCCGACAAGTTCCTCAAGCTCTTCATGGACACCCTGCGCCGCGGTGATTTCGAGGCCGCCAAGCGCGCCGCCACCACCCACAACAAGAGCCACGTCGCCCTGGTGCTGAAGCACGGCCTGGACATCTTCCAGTACGAGAAGCAGCTCAAGACCATGAACCCCAGCCATGACGCCATCCAGCCCGTGGAACGCGCCATCCAGCGCGGCACCGCCGAAGTCATCGAGCTCCTCAAGAAGGGCATGAGCGGCCTGGCCACCATCGGCGCCCTGGCCCCCTTCGTCGGCCTCCTCGGCACCGTCATCGGCATCATCAAGGTGTTCTCGGACCTGAAGACCAAGGGCGCCGGCGACATCAACGCCCTGGCCGGTTCCATCGGTGAAGCGCTCGCCACCACCGCCCTCGGCCTCATCGTCGCCATCCCCGCGGTCTGGATCTACAACCTCCTGACCACCAAGCAGGATCTGGTCGTCACCAACATCAACAACGCCGCCTCCCAGATGATCGACGAGTTCATCCGCCGCGAGAGCTCCAACAACTAAGTTCCCCATCCAGCCTGGGGACGCGAGTCCCCAGGCGCTTTCTCGAGGAAAACGCACCATGGATACAGGTGGTTCCAAGGGTGGGATGAAGTCCGACATCAATGTCACGCCGCTGGTGGACATCGTGCTGGTGCTCCTGATCATCTTCATCGTGATCACGCCGGCCGTGAACAACGCCGTGAAATTGCCGCTGGCCAAGCATGCCCCGAAAGTGGATCAGCAGACAGATGCGGGCCAGAAATACCTGACCCTCATGCTGACCTCCAAGCGTGATCCCAAGAGCGGAGATGTGACCGGCCCTGGCGCCGTCCTCATCGACGACAAGGACGCCAAGGACGAGGCCTTCTTCATCACCAACGACGCCCAGAAGCAGAAGCTCGAAGACTACATCAACAAGAACGTCTCCGCCATGAACGACAAGCGCGTGTTCATCAAGGCCGACGCCGATCTGCCGTTCAAGTACATCAACGAAATCTTCCAGTGTTGCCGCCGGGGCGGCGCCGATGAGGCGTCCATCATCACCAGCGAAGACAAGGACAAGAAGGAAGGGGGCAACTGATGGATGCCGGTGGTGTCAAAGGCAAAGCCAAGTCAGATATCAACGTCACCCCCCTCATCGACATCGTGCTGGTGTTGCTGATCGTCTTCATCATCATGGTGCCCGGCCTCAGCAAGGCCATGAAGGTGGTGGTCCCGCAGGTGGTGCAGACAGCCGTTCCGCCCAAGCCTGATCCCAACAACATCCTGATCCAGATCGACAAGGACGGGACGATGACCCTCCAGCAGGACAAGATCGACGCTCAGGGTCTCAAGGACAGGCTGCCCGAGGCCGTGATGCTGCAGCCTCTCAACTTCCGGAAGGTCTTCCTGAAGGTGGACGAGGAAGTGAAGTTCCAGACCATGGTGGATGCGCTGGATGCCATCCGCGTGGCCTCGGATACCGCCAAGAAGAAGTCCCTCGAACAGACCGACAAGTTCCTGGGCCAGGACGGCGGCGATGTGAAGGTCGCCGTGAGCCTGAAGAAGCGTCCTGTGGAAGCAACCGCTCCCGTCAGCTAGGCGCCATCAAGCCGAAGAAAAGGGCCCCGCGAGGGGCCCTTTTCCTTGGTCCCGAAGGGATCAGGGGTTGTAGGCCCCCTGGGGCTGGTTCAGCCCGGCGGCATGGAAGGCGGCCTTCAGCGAGCCGCCCCGGAAGGCGCCCCGGTCGGCGGCTTCCAGGTGGTCCAGGAGTTGGGACAGGTTGGCGCCGCTGGGCACCGTGGCCACGCCGAGATCCGAAGCCAGCTGCGGCAGGGTCAAGTCGTCCAGGAAGGTGCCTTCCTCCCGCACCACCGCGCCCCGCAGCGTGTACTGATCCGTGGGTCCCGTCACGGTGCGCAGGCTGGCGGAGGGCACCACCACCGCATCCACCCAGTCGGCACGACCACCTTTGGCATCCTTGTCCGCGTGGGCGGCGTACTTGAGATCCTCGCCGCAGAGCAGCCCCGCCACGGTGACGCTGTCGCCGAAGCTGAAGTTCCTGGCGGGCACCACGCGCAGGTGGCTGCCCACGGTCCGGTTGAGTTCCATGGCCACGCGCCGCAGAGTGGGCGCGAAACTCGAGCCAGTCAGCAGCAGCACCCGGCGCCCCTTGAAGCCCTGGGCCCGGGGGCTCTTGATGAAGCGGCGGCTGTGCTCCAGGAACCGGCGCACCAGGCCCACGCCATTCTCCAGCTGGGCCCAGGATCGCGAATAGAAGGTCCGGCCCGGCACCTCGATGCCCGCCCGGGTGAACCACTCGTCCGCCAGCAGCAGCCAGGGTTCGCCGTCGTTGGCCCTGGTGTACTTCCGCACCTCGGGCATCCACCGGGCCACCCACTCTCGCGCGAACGCAGCTTCCACGTCCAGCACCACGGGCAGGTTCTCCCGGTGGGCCGTAAGTCCCACGGGGACGCAGGACAGGCTCAGGACGCTGCCCCGGCCCTCCTTCCGGCGCGCCCAGAGGTCGTCCACGGTCTGCTGCCAGATGGCGCCGTCGTTGAGCCCGGGCGCCACCACGGCCTGGGTGTGGACGTCGATGCCGCCCGCCAGCAGGCGGTCGATCTTGCGGAGGATGTGGCCTTCTCTCGGATTGCCCACCACCTTTACCCGCGCCTCGGGATCTGTCGCGTGGACGGAAACGTGGATGGGGCTCAGGCGCTCGCGGATGATGCGGTCCAGCTCGGCCTCGTCGCTGCTGGAGAGGGTCGTGAAGTGGCCGTAGAGGAAGGAGAGGCGCACGTCCTCATCCTTGAGGTAGAGCGACTTCCGGAAGCCCTTCGGCATCTGGTGCACGAAGCAGAACACGCAGTTCTGCTTGCAGACCTTCACCTCGTCCTGGGCGAGGTCCACACCGAGCCCTTCCCCGCCGTTTTCCACGGAGGCCTCGAAGGTGCTGCCATCCGGACGCTGGAGGCGCAGGTCCGTCTCGTCCCGCTGGGTCACCAGGAACTGGTAGTTCAGCTGGTCCAGCACGGCCTCCCCGTTGATGGCCAGAAGGGTGTCGCCCGGGCGGATCCCTGCTTCCTCGGCCAGGCTGCCGGGTTCCACCGCGATGATCTGCACGCCTTTCTGGGCCAA
>DATEZS010000039.1:0-16099 GCA_035255365.1 Geothrix sp. | reverse complement strand
ATGAGATCCAGCACCTGCCGCGTGGGGCACTGGGCGCTGAGCACATTCGGGGCGAGGGTACAGGCTTTGCGAACCATTGGGTGCCTACCTTCCAAAATAGTGCCTACTTTCTTTTCGATCGTAGGGATCTAAAGTTTGGGTCACGGGCGAACCGATTGCAAGCGCCCCCCAGGAGGACAAGCCATGACCAAGATTTCCATCGTGTTCCATAGCGGCTTCGGCCACACCAAGGTGATGGCGGAGCGCGTGAAGGCTGGCGCCGAGGCGGTACCCGGCACGCTGGTCACCCTCGTTCCCGTCGAGGAGATCGACGCCCACTGGGCGAACCTGGAGGCGGCGGACGCCATCGTCTTCGGCAGCCCCACCTACATGGGCAACGTGAGCGGACTTTTCAAGATGTTCATGGATGCCAGTTCCAAACCCTGGCTCGAGCAGAAGTGGAAGGACAAGCTGGCCGCCGGTTTCACGATCAGCGGCAGCCCCAGCGGGGACAAGCTGAACACCCTCCAGTCGTTGATGATCTTCGCCATGCAGCACGGCATGATCTGGGTCGGCAATGCCGAGATGCCCTACAACGGGGAAGGGATCAACCGTCTGGGCAGCTTCACGGGCGTCATGGCCCAGGCCGGCCAGGTGGCCCCCGACATCGAACCCAATGAAGCCGATCGCAAGAGCGCCGAGCGGCTGGGCCAGCGCGTCGCCATCGCGACCCAGCGGTGGACTAAGACCGCCTGACTTCGCCATTGAATGTCGTGACGGTGAAGCGGCCTGAATCCGCTAAACTGAAGGCTCTTCACGGGAGCACCTGAATGTCCGATCTGGTCCAGCACCTCACCGACAAGTCATTTGCTGATGTCATCGCCCATGGCGTGGCAGTGGTGGATTTCTGGGCCCCCTGGTGCGCTCCCTGCCGGGAACTGGCCCCGATCACCGAGGCGCTGGCCGCTGAATTGCAGGGCAAGGTGACCTTCGCGAAGCTCAATGTGGATGACTTCACACCTCTCTCCGAACAGTACGAAGTGCTGAGCATGCCCACGCTGGTCCTGTTCAAGGACGGGACTCCCGTGGATCGCATCGTGGGCGCCCTACCCGTCGACCAGATCCGGGCCCGCATCCAGAAGGTTCTCTGATCCAACCGTTCCATCCGCACCCGAGGTATCCATGAACACCATGTCTGGCGAAAGCCTCGTTCAGCAGCTCTCCTGGCGCTATGCCACCAAGAAATTCGATCCCGCCAGGAAGGTTTCCGATGCGGACTGGGGCTTCCTCGAACAGGCCCTGATCCTCACGGCATCCAGCTACGGCCTCCAGCCCTGGAAGTTCATCGTGGTCACGGACCCCGCCCTGAAGACCAAGCTCCGGGCCGCCTCCTGGAACCAGAGCCAGGTGGAGGATTGCAGCCACCTCGTGGTGTTCGCCGCCCAGCAGGACGTGACTGAAGCTGGCGTGGACCGCTTCATCGCCCGCATCGCCGAAGTCCGCGGTGTCAGCACCGAGAGCCTGGCGGGCTACAAGGGCTTCATGATGGGCGATCTCGTCCATGGGCCCCGCCACGCCATCATCAAGGAGTGGGCCGCCCGGCAGGCCTACATCGCCATGGGCAATCTGCTGACCTCCGCCGCCATCCTGGGCATCGACGCCTGCCCCTTCGAGGGTATCGAACCCGCCAAATACGATGAAATCCTCGGCCTGGCCGGCAGCGGCTACGCCACGGTGGCCGCCTGCCCCGTGGGCTACCGCGCCGCCGATGACAAGTACGCCAGCGTCCCCAAGGTGCGCTTCAACGCCAAGGATGTGATCATCCATCGCTGAGCCGCCTCAGCCATCATCCACTCATCCGAAGGAGGTTCCCATGTTGACCCGCACCCTCGGAAACCAAGGCCTTTCCGTCTCGGCCATCGGCCTCGGCTGCATGGGCATGTCGGACTTCTACGGCCACCGGGATGACGCCGAATCCACGGCCACCATCCTGCACGCCGTCGATCGTGGCGTCACGTTCTTCGATACCGCCGACATGTACGGTCCCCACCTCAACGAGATCCTGGTCGGGAAGGCCCTGGCCCCCGTGCGCTCGCGGGTGGCCATCGCCACCAAATTCGGCATCCTGAGAGATCCGAAGGATCCCACCGTCCGCGGCGTCTGCGGGCGCCCGGATTATGTGCACAGCGCCTGCGACGCGAGCCTGAAGCGCCTGGGCGTGGAAGTCATCGACCTCTACTACCAGCACCGCGTGGATCCCGAAGTGCCCATCGAGGATACGGTTGGCGCCATGGCGGAGCTGGTGAAGGCGGGCAAGGTCCGCTTCCTGGGCCTCTCGGAGGTGAGTCCCCGCACCCTTCGCCGGGCTTGCGCCGTGCATCCCATCAGCGCCGTCCAGTCTGAATATTCCCTGTGGACCCGCGATCCCGAGGAAGGCCTGCTGCAGACCTGCCGGGAACTGGGCGTGGGTTTCGTGCCCTACAGCCCCCTGGGACGCGGTTTCCTCACGGGCCAGATCCGCCGCTTCGAGGATTTTGAACCCGGTGACTACCGGCGCAACTCGCCCCGTTTCCAGGGTGAGAATTTCCAGAAGAACCTGGATCTCGTGGCCCGCCTCGAAGACATGGCCGCCGCCCGTGGCTGCGCGCCTTCGCAGCTGGCCCTGGCCTGGGTGCTGGCCCAGGGTGGGGACATCGTTCCCATTCCCGGCACCAAGCGCCGGGACCGGCTGGACGAGAACCTCGGAGCCCTCGACCATGTCCTCTGTCCTGGCGAACTCCAGGAGTTGAGCGGCCTCTTCCCCCCGGGAGCGGCCTCTGGCACGCGCTATCCCGAAGCCGCCATGCACATGGTGAACCGGTAGGAGGGTTCATGGCCCGCCGCCCGGACGCTCATCCCGACAACCTGCCCGGTCCCTTTTTCGTGGACCGCACCTGCATCGACTGCGGCACCTGCTACCAGTTCGCGCCTGGCACCTTCGCGGATGGGGGTGACCACGCCCGGGTCCATGCGCAGCCTGCCGATACGGCCGCCCGCCGGCTCGCGTCCATGGCCCTTGTGGCCTGCCCCGTGGGTTCCATCGGCACCGACGACAAGACCGACCTCCCCGCCGCCGCCAAGGCCTTCCCCCACCCCCTGGCCAAGGATGTCCATTTCTGCGGCTACACCAGCGAAAAGAGCTTCGGCGCCTGGAGCTACCTGATCCGTCGGCCCGAAGGCAATGTCCTCATGGACTCCCCCCGGGCTGCGGAGCCACTCATGCAGAACCTGGAAGCCCTGGGGGGCGTGGCGATGCTGGTGCTCAGCCACCAGGACGATGTGGCCGACCACGCCGCCTACCGGGCGCGCTTCGGCTGCGAACGGATCATGCATCGCGGCGACGGGCTACCGGGCCTGGAACGGCTGGTGGAGGGAGAAGCCCCCGTCCCCCTGGCCGAAGACCTGCTGCTCATCCCGACCCCCGGCCACACGGCCGGGAGCATGTGCCTGCTGCATCACGAATTCCTTTTCACGGGCGACCACCTCTGGTGGAACCCGGAGAAGGGGCGACTATCCGCCTCCCGCACCTACAACTGGCACTCCTGGGAGCAGCAGCTGACCAGCCTGGAGAAGCTCCTCGCCTTCGATTTCACCTGGGTCCTGCCTGGTCACGGCAGCATCCACCGGGCCGAGAGCCCAGCCGCCATGAGAGCGGACCTGGAGCGGGCCATCGACATTCTCAAAGGCTCTTGATCCCCGTCTCGTGCAGGCCATGGGAAACTAGGGGTCCCCTGGAGCCTCCCATGACCACCGCCTCCGATTCCCCCGTCATCACCGCGCCCCGTGGCACCCACCTGCACTGCAAGGGCTGGGTCCAGGAAGCGGCGCTGCGCATGCTCATGAACAACCTGGATCCCGAGGTGGCCGAACGACCCGAGGACCTGGTGGTCTACGGCGGCCTGGGCAAGGCCGCGCGGAACTGGGACTGCTTCCACGCCATCGTGAAGGAACTGAAGCATCTGGGGGATGACGAAACCCTTCTGGTGCAGAGCGGCAAGCCCGTGGGCGTGGTGAAGACCCACCCCGATGCCCCCCGCGTCCTCATCGCCAACTCCAACCTCGTGCCGAAGTGGGCCACCTGGGAGCACTTCCGCGAGCTGGATAAGAAGGGCCTGATGATGTACGGCCAGATGACCGCCGGCAGCTGGATCTACATCGGCAGCCAGGGCATCGTGCAGGGCACCTACGAAACCTTCGCCGAAGCCGCCCGGCAGCGCTTCAACGGCACCCTGGCCGGCACCTGGACCCTTACAGCGGGCCTCGGCGGCATGGGCGGCGCCCAGCCCCTGGCCGTGACCATGAACGGCGGCGTGGCCCTCTGCGTGGAAGTGGATCAGACCCGCATCCAGAAACGCCTGGACACCCGCTACCTGGACGAGTGGACCGACGACCTGGACACCGCCCTGGCCCTGGTGCGCCAGTATGTGGACGCCAAGGAGGCCCGCAGCATCGGCCTGCTGGGCAATGCCGCCGAAGTGCTTCCGGAAATCCTGAAGCGGGGTTTCCAGCCGGACCTGGTCACGGACCAGACCAGCGCCCACGACGAGTACAACGGCTACATCCCCGCGGGAATGTCCCTGGCCCAGGCCGCTGCCTTGCGCCAGGACCAGCCGGGAGCCTACGTCGAGCGCGCCCTGGCTTCCATGCGGACCCATGTGGAGGCCATGGTGGAATTCCAGCGCCGCGGTTCAGTCACCTTCGACTACGGCAACAACATCCGGGCCCAGGCCAAGCGCGCCGGGTTCGAGAACGCCTTCGCCTTCCCGGGCTTCGTGCCCGCCTTCATCCGGCCGCTATTCTGCAAGGGCATCGGCCCCTTCCGCTGGGCGGCGCTCTCGGGCGATCCCGAGGATATCGCCGTCACCGACGCCGCCATGATGGAGCTCTTCCCCGAGAACGAAGGCATGATCCGCTGGATCAAGGCCGCCCAGGAGAAGATCGCCTTCCAGGGCCTCCCCGCCCGCATCTGCTGGATCGGCGCCGGAGAGCGTCATCTGGCCGGATTGAAGTTCAACGAGCTGGTCCGCACCGGCAAGGTGAAGGCGCCCATCGTCATCGGCCGCGATCATCTGGACAGCGGCAGCGTAGCCAGCCCCAACCGCGAGACCGAAGCCATGAAGGACGGCTCGGATGCCGTCAGCGACTGGCCGCTGCTCAATGCCATGACCGCCGTGGGCGGCGGCGCCTCCTGGGTGAGCTTCCATCATGGCGGCGGCGTGGGCATGGGCTTCAGCCAGCACAGCGGCGTGGTCATCGTGGCCGACGGCACGGAACGCGCGGAACGCTGCATCGCCCGGGTCCTCTGGAACGACCCCGCCATGGGCGTCTTCCGCCATGCGGACGCCGGCTACGAAACCGCCCGGGAACACGCCGACACCATCGGCCTGCACATACCCATGAAGGGATGAACCTCTCCTCCGCCAACCTCCAGGCACCGTTTCCATCGGACTCGGAGGCACTGCGCATCACCCATGAGCGTGGCCCCATGACCCGGCAGCTGCGCACGGCCGCCTTGGCCATAGGTGGAGAACCCTTGTGGCAGGAGCTCCTGTCGAAGGTCTCCCCGCCCTGCAGGGCCCGGTTCAGCGAGCCCATCGGGTACTTCGAGTGGGTGGAGTCGGACCTGGCCCTCGAGCTGCACGCGGCCTGGATCGACCTCCAGGGCAAGGACACCATGGAGGAGCGCGGCACCGAGGCCGCCAAGGAGATCCTCGACGGGCCCCAGCGCTGGATTCTGCGCATGGCCACCCCGAGCCTGCTCATCCAGGCCATGCCCCGGATGTTCGGATTCTATTATCGGGGCGGACGCCTGACCCTGGATTCCCTGAGCGCCGAATCGGCGGAGATCACCCTCTGGGCCAACGGATATTTCCCGAACTGGTTCGACAAGGCCCTACCCGCCTGGGGAGCCGAGGCGCTCCGCATGACCGGTGCCATTTCCGTCGAGGTGGAAGCCGTTCCGGGGAATCCAGATCTCCCCTGCTACCACCACTACCTTCTGCGCTGGAAAAGTTAGAGCCGTCGAGCCAGGTCGCGAGACACTGGAAGACCAGGAGCCCCCGATGTCCCGCCCATGTCCCTGCACCTCCAAGAAGCCCTACGACCGTTGCTGCGGCCCCTTCATCACCGGCACTGCTGCGCCCGAAACCGCTGAGCAGCTGATGCGCTCCCGGTTCTCCGCCTATGCCCTGGGCAAGGTGGACTACCTCATCTCCACCCGCGCCGAAGCCAAGCGCGGCGAAGAGAATCGCGAGGAACTGGCCCAGTACTGCAAATCCGTCAGTTGCGTGGGACTCAAGATCGTCGCCAAGGAACAGGGCGGCAAGGCCGATGACACCGGCATCGTCACCTTCCACGCCAGCCTTCAGACCAGCGGCCGCCGCAGCCTCCACATCGAGACCAGCACCTTTGCCCGGGAGAATGGGAAGTGGGTGTATGTGGATGGCGTGGTGAAAGCCTAGGAAGAGCAGAAAGTGCAGGCCCCCGACCCTTCGAACCGAAGGATGCATTCCTTCAACTTGATTGAAAGGTCCGGCCTCGAGCCGTTCGAAGGAATATGTTAAGCATTTGAATAAATATAGTTATCTACATAACCCAGATCCTGCACTTTGACCGGATCAGGTGGCCCTGCACATTCGACCCCAAGTGAACCAGGCCGGGAATTCGTTCATCTGCCCCCGGGCACTTCCAGGGCGCTTCGCAGAAACAGGCTTTCGGCCTCCCCTGCGGGGACCGGCCTGCTGAAGTAGAAGCCTTGGCCGATCTCGCAATCCCTTCCCCTGAAAAAAACCACCTGCTCCTGGGTTTCGAGGCCCTCGGCCACCACCGTCAAATTCATGCTGTGGGCGAGTGCGAGAATGGCAGCGGAGATGGCCGCATCGTTGGCGTTGGTCGTGACATCCCGGACGAATGACTTGTCTATTTTAAGGGACTGGATGGGGAACTGCTTGAGGACGGCCAGGGAGCTGTAGCCCGTCCCGAAATCATCCATGGAGAGATGGATGCCCATGGACGCCAACTCCCGCATCTTGTCGATGGCGACATCCACTTCCCTCATGACCATGCTTTCCGTGATTTCGAGCTCCAGGTATTCCGGGGGCAGGCCGGACTGCGTAAGGCTGCGAGCGATGGAATCCACCAGATCCCCCTGCCAGAACTGTCGCCCTGAAAGATTCACGGCCATGCGGAAGGGCTCGGGGTGCAGGTCCATCCAGGCGCGCGCCTGCGCACAGGCCGTTTCCAGCACCCAGTCCCCCAGGAGGAGGATGAGGCCCGTATCCTCGGCGATGGGAATGAACTGATCGGGAGAAACCAGGCCCTTGACCGGGTGGTTCCAGCGCACCAGGGCCTCGAACCCGAGAATGGCGCCGCTTCGCAAATTCACCTGAGGCTGGTAGTGGACGATGAAGTCGTGGTTCTGGACGGATTTTCTCAGGGCGCTTTCCATCGCAAGGTAGTTGAGATTTTCCTGGTTCATCTCGGGACTGTAGAACTGATAGTTGTTCCGCCCCAGACTCTTGCCGTGGTACATCGCGGTATCCGAGGCTTTCAGCAGGTCCTCCACCGTTTCACCGTCCGAGGGGAAGAAGCTGATGCCGATGCTGCAGGTGATGCTGAGGGTGAGCCCCAGGTGGGAGATGTCCTGGGCCAGGGCAAAGAGCAAGCGGTGGGTGATGGAATGGATGCTCTCGGGATGATCGAATCCCTCGAGCAGGATGATGAACTCATCACCCCCCAGCCGCGCCACGGTATCCGTGTCCCGGAGACAGGAATGGAGCCGCTTGGCCACCTCCTTGAGGACCAGGTCCCCGGCTTGATGGCCAAGCGTGTCATTGATGTTCTTGAACCGGTCCAAATCCAGGAAGAGGACGGCCCCCCGCTCGCCCTTCCGCTTGCAGCGGAGAATGGCGCGGTTCAAGCGATCCTGCAGGAGGGTGCGGTTCGGCAATTCCGTGAGGGGGTCGTAGAAGGCGAGGAACTTGATCTCGTCTTCGTGCTGTTTCCGCTCCGTGATGTTCTTCAAGTAGACCGAGATGCCGCCATCCAGGGGGAAAATGTTCAATTCATGCCAGACCTTTGCTCCCGGGGAATACTGCTCAAGGGTTCGTTTTTCACGGGTTGTCAGGGCAGCCTCGACCGCCTTCAGCGTCTCCGCCTGGTCCGACACCATGTCCCGGTAGGAGCGTCCGAGCAGGGCGGAACGGGTCGCCCGGAAGTAGTCTTCGGCCTTCCGGTTCACGTAGGTGAAGCACCAATCGTGGTCCAGTGCGAAGAAGGCGTCGCTGATGCTCTCGAGGATCTGCTCCGTCCGGAGCTTCGAGTGCCGCAACTCCCGCTCCAGGGTGGCCACCCTGAAACATTTGTCGATGGCGGCGTTCAGGCGTGCCGGTAAAACGGGCTTGAGCACGTAGTCGATGACGCCGACATCCACCGCGGAGAGGATCAGCTCGGTTTCTTCGAAAAAGGTAGTGACGATGATGTGGGTGGCGGGCGCGACGGCCTTGATCGCCCGGGCCATGGCAATGCCATCCATGCCAGGCATCTCGATGTCCGTGATGACCAAGGTCGGATGGTGCTGGCAGAAGAGGTCCAGGCCTTCGGCGCCGTCCCTGGCGACAAGCACGCGGGAGAACCGCTCCTCCAGGATGCGGACCAGCAGCAGGCGCGATGCGGCATCATCCTCAACACAGAGAACGGGGGAAGCGTCCTTGCTGGTGACGGGAGCAGACACGATGGCCTCCCTTCGCTTGGGTCTCTTCGGGTAACGCAACAGCCTGAGGTTGATGTCGCTACGAGGTTAGGCCATTTCATCCGAGCGCGAAAGGGGTCCACTTGCTTTTCCACGAGATCAACTCACAGATTCAACCTGGAATATCCACCCTTCAGAACCGCCCGGGGGTGATTCAAGAACACCACCAGAAACCCTCCGGAGTATGCCCAAGGGACCCGGCAGGACCCCTTCCCTCCGCCGGGAGTCAGACCAGAGACTGTGGCATAGTTCCCTTGGGACGACCCATGACGAGAACTCGGAGCGAATGGATGGCGCGGCCATTGGACTTCGTCCACCAGAGTTGGCTTGTGCTGCGGGAGGCCATCGTCGGATTCGAGCACAACGACGATTTCCGCCATGCCTCGTCCTTGGCCTACTACACCGCCCTGGCCCTCCTGCCCGCCCTTCTGCTGCTCACCTACGTGCTGGGGGCCGGCCTCGGCGCTTCCCAGTCCGCCCTTCAACGGATGACCGATCTGGTCTCCGACGTGATCCCCCAGTACAGCGATGTGATCCTCCGGGAAGTGAGCGCCGTCTACCGCCACAAGGGTACGGCCGGCATCCTCACGCTTTGCGTGCTCATCTGGACCATCTCGCCCCTGGTCGGAGCCCTGCGCAGCATCGTGGATGGCATGTTCCGCGTGAAACCACACCGGTCACCCTGGACCACCAAGCTCCTGGATCTCCTCGCCGTGATGCTGTCCATCCTTGGCCTGGCTGCCATTTCGGCGACCAGCGTGTCCCTGGAGATCCTGAAGCGGCATGCGCCCGGCCTGCCGCTTCTCCATTCCACCGGCCGCCTACTCCCCAGCCTCATGACGGTGGCACTGCTGCTCTGCGTCTATGCCGTCTTCGTGCCCAGGATGAGGTTCCACAAGCTGCTGCTGGGCGCCCTCACCACCGCCCTGCTCTGGAGCCTGCTGCGACCCGGCTTCCAGTTCCTCCTCACGGTCAATCCCCACTTCGGCTTCGCCTTCGGCTCCTTCAAGTCCGTCTTCGTCGTCGTCATCTGGCTCTACTACTCCCTGGCCGTGCTGCTCCTGGGCGCGGAGATGATCGCCGCCCTGCACCGCAAGGACACGGTCATCATCAGGTCCCTCATGCAGGGCCGCCGCGGCCTCGGTCGGCTGGGCCGCCAGCGCTTCCTCCGCCAGGTGGCCCTGGGCGAGGCCTTCTTCCTGGAGGGCGAGGCCGGCTCGGAGATGTACCACGTCCTATCGGGCTCGGTGAGCATCCAGAAGGGGGAGACGGAGATCGCCGTGATCGGTCCCGGGAAGTTCTTCGGAGAGATGACCTTCCTCTTGGGCACCTGCCGCTCCGCCACCGCCGTGGCACGGGAGGATTGCGAGTGCATCGTCATCAACCCCCAGAACATTGATGCCCTGATGCGCGAATTTCCGGACACCATCCGGGACATGCTGGTGGAGATGGCCCAGCGCCTGCAGCAGACCAGCGAGAAGGCCCGGACCATCCTGCATTGAAAAGCACGGATCAGTGCAGTCCGGGGTCCTTCTCCCCCGCCTGGATCTTGACGCGGAGCTGGTTCTGCTTGGGCGGCAAGGGGCAGGTGGCGAAGTGCGAGAACGCGCAGGGCGGATTGATGGCGCGGTTGAAGTCCAGGATCACCTTCCCGTTCTTCGGCAGGTCGGCATACAGGAACCGGCCGGCCGGATAGGTGCCCTTGCCGCTCGTAGTGTCCCGGAAGATCAGGAACAGCTCCGGGTCCGCGGGATCCTCGATCAGGGGCTCAAGGGTGACCGTCCGGCCGGCGAGCTTGAAGCGCAGGAGACCCGGCGCGTTCATCGTGTCCGTGGTGCCGATGACCGTCGGAATGGCCCTGGGCTTGGGTGCGTCGTAGGGGATGAAGTCCGCTTCCACCCGGAAGGCGGGATTCACCGGGTACCGGGGCACGCCATGGAATCCCTTGCGGACGGGCGTTTCGGGATCCTTCAGGCGAACGCCGAACCGGTCCCCGCGCCGGATCACATAGAAACTCACCCGGCCAGCCTTCAGGACATCCGGTTTCCCATCCGCATCACTCTTCAGCACAGTCTCGGTGGCGGGGTTCCCGTTCAAGAGCAGACCGCAATCAGGGAATGGCCGCAGGTGCACGGCGGCTCCTTCCAGCACGAGCACTCCCGCCTTGGCCGGAGCCAAGCCCTCGGGCAGCAGCACCGTGGAACCCGGCGCCGACCCCAGGGAATTCTCCCCGGGTTGCAGCCAGTCGAGACCGATGAGCGTCAACCACCCATCCTCCGCTTTGAGTCGCGCCTCCCGCTGGGCATGCCAGGTATCCACCGAAATCCGGTAGGCCTCCGAGGGCGGCGTCGCCGCCCCGAGGACAAGAAAGCAAGCACTGAGGGCCAGAGCACGGTTCATGGCCACCATCGTACCAGGGGTGGGAAAGCGGTCTGAACCCGAAAGACCGGCCCTAGAATCGAAGACGCGGCTCACCTTTCCGGAGTTCCCATGCGCCTCCTAAACTTTGCTCCCCTCTTCTCCGTGGTGCTCCTGTTCGCCGCGATCCCTCCCGTTCATGCCGGTGAGGTTCCCCGCCGTCCCGTCCACACCTACTCCATCGTGGCGCGGGATCCGGTCACCGGCGATCTGGGCGTGGCGGTTCAGAGCCACTGGTTCTCCGTGGGCAGCTCGGTGCCCTGGGCTGAGCCGGGCGTAGGCGCAGTGGCCACCCAGAGCTTCACGGATCCCAGCTACGGCGCGCTGGGCCTCGCCCTCATGAAGGCGGGCAAGTCCGCGCCCGAAGCCTTGAAAGCCCTGCTGGCCTCGGATGGCGATCGCGAAGTCCGCCAGGTGGCCATGGTGGATGCCCAGGGCCGAGTCGCCGCCCACACGGGCGCCAAGTGCATCCAGGCCGCGGGCCACGAGGTGGGCGAGGGCTTCACCGTGGAAGCCAACCTCATGGACAGGGCCACGGTCTGGCCCGCCATGGCCAAGGCCTTCCGCGGCGCCAAGGGCGATCTCGCAGACCGCCTGCTGGCGGCCCTCCGCGCGGCCCAGGCCGAGGGCGGCGACATCCGCGGCCAGCAGAGCGCCGCGATCCTGATCGTGAAGGGCAAGCCCTCGGGCCAGCCCTGGAATGACCGGCTCTTCGACCTCCGCGTGGAAGACAATCCCGATCCGCTGAAGGAACTGGGCCGCCTCATCCAGCTGCGCCGGGCCTATCGGCTCATGGACGAAGGCGATGGATTCGTCACCGCCGGCAAGTGGGGCGAGGCCAAGGCCGCCTACGAGGCCGCCGCCAAGCTCGCCCCCGGCATCTGGGAGATGCCCTTCTGGCAGGCCGTGGCCCTGGCCTCCAGCGGCAAGCGGGACGAGGCCCTGCCCATCTTCAAGCAGGTCTTCGCCGCCGAGCCCTTCTGGAAGCGCCTCGTGCCGCGCCTCGCGGAGGTGGACCAGCTGCCGAAGGACCCCGCCCTGCTCAAGGCCATCGAGGCTCAGTAGAACCGATCCTTCAGGGATTCGAACTCCGTCCCACGGCCAGCAGGTCCGAGGCCCAATCCAGCCACAATCCCGCCGCCGAGTCATTGCCCATGTTCCTGGACAACTGGTCCGGGGTGGGCTCGGGGAGGGACAGCACGGGAATCCCCGGCATCCCATAGGCGATGCCGCACATCATGAACCGGGCGGCATCGCCCAGCGTCACGATCTTCAAGCGCTCCATGGAGCGGGACCAGCAGGCCTCGGCCAGGGTCTGAAGCCGATGAATGTTCCAGGGATGCACCACCTGATCGAAATCCACGGGCCCCTGCTGGGGTCGCACCCCGACGTAGGTCATGGCAAGCCCGAGGGTGCGCGGGGGCGCATCGTCCCAGAAGCCGCCCCTGCCCAGGGCCAGGTCCTTGTCCTTTTTGTGGAGCAGGCCGGCATGGCTGAGAGCCTGCCAGATCAGGTAGCCTCCCGCAGAATCGTCCTCCCAGAACGGCATGGGGCGCCGCAGGGCCGCGTCGGTGGCAAACCCGCCCACGATCATGATGAGGATGGGACCCTTTTCGGGAAACAGGGTGGGGAGGTTCATGGGCCGGAATTGACGGCGTTCGATGTCCTGGGGCGTCGCGGGTTCGGCTTTCCGCCGCTCCTCCAACGGCGCGTTCGCATGGGCCATGACCAGCCGGGAGCCGGTCTCGGTGGCTTCCACCTGGAGCCGCCCCACCTCCAGGCGCTGGAGGATCTCCTCGAATGTGTACTCGGCCGTGTCCAAAGGCGAGGGTTCGCGGGAATGTCGCGGGGTCACAGCGTCTCCGGGGGTTGTTGAAACGATGCGCCTTCAGCTGCCTTCTGGCAAGGACAGGTGATCAAATCACGCCGAGTTCCCGGCCGACCTTGGTGAAGGCGGCGATCGCCTTGTCGAGGTCCGCCTGGGTGTGGGCCGCGCTCATCTGGGTGCGGATGCGGGCCTGCCCCTTGGGCACCACGGGGAAGAAGAAGCCGATCACATAGACGCCTTCATCCAGCAGCCGCTTGGCGAATTCCTGGGCCAGGGGGGCCTCGTAGAGCATGACCGGGATGATGGGGTGCTCGCCCTGCAGCAGCTTGAATCCGGCCTTTTCCATGCCGGCGCGGAAATAGCGGGCGTTCTCGTGGACCTGCCGGATGAGCCCCTTGCTGTCCTTGAGCAGCTCGAGCACCTTCAGGGTCGCCGCCACGATGGTGGGGGCCACGGAATTCGAGAACAGGTAGGGACGGGCTTTCTGGCGCAGCCAGTCGATGGCTTCCTGCTTCCCCGCGATGTAGCCGCCGGAGGCGCCGCCCAGGGCCTTGCCGAAGGTGCCGGTCATGAAGTCCACCCGGCCCATGACCCCCGCGTGCTCGTGGGTGCCGCGGCCGTTCTCGCCCATGAAACCCACGGCATGGCTGTCGTCCACCATCACCATGGCGTTGTATTTGTCGGCCAGATCGCAGATGGCCGGAAGGTTGGCCAGGTAGCCGTCCATGCTGAAGACGCCATCCGTCACCACCAGCTTGAACCGCGCCCCGGCGGCATCGGCGGCTTTGAGCTGAGCCTCCAGATCCGCCATGTCGGAGTTGGCGTAGCGGAAGCGCTGGGCCTTGCACAGGCGGATGCCGTCAATGATGGAGGCGTGGTTCAGGGCGTCGCTGATGATGGCGTCCTCCTCGCCCAGCAGCCCCTCGAAAATGGCCCCGTTGGCATCGAAGCAGGAGGAGTAGAGCTGGGTATCCTCGAAGCCCAGGAAGGCGGCCAGCTTCTGCTCCAGTTCCCGATGGATGTCCTGGGTGCCGCAGATGAATCGCACGGAGGCCATGCCGAAGCCATGACCATCCATGACGGCCTTGGCTGCCCGGATCACCTCCGGGTGATTGGCCAGGCCCAGGTAGTTGTTGGCGCAGAGGCACACCACGTCCTTGCCGTTGGCCGTCATCTGGGGCTGCTGGGGTGAGGTGATTACCCGCTCGGTCTTGTAGAGGCCGGCCTCCTTCAGCAGTGCGATCTCGCGGGTGAGGTGGGCCAGGTATCCAGAATTCACAGGTGATCTCCTATCATCGGAAGCTTGATAGGATACTGCGTGGTTGGGTGGCAGGCATGCCGTTGTGTCAGCCCCCTAGCAAACTGAAAAGGAAACCGACCATGCGCGCTGCCCTGCTCCTCCCCGTCCTCCTCGTGACCCTGGCCTGCAGCTCCAAGCTGAACCGCGGCAAGGCCGAGGAGATGATCCGGGCGAACTATCCGGTGGTGGTGCCCGTCACCGTGCCCGAGAAGGCCTCTGCCGAGAAGGGGAGCCCCGCCTACCTGCGCCTCGCGGCGCTGAAGGAGAACCTCGACAAGAGCGGCTGGTTCGAGAGCTCCGTGAAAACCGAGGGCGGGCAGGAAACCTTCACCTTCCGCCTGAAGCCCGATGCTCCCAAGGCCATCAAGGCCGCGCCCCAGGGATTCTCCGTCCCCGCCGCCGAAGCGGCCTTCGTGCGCGCCGTCAGGATGGAACCCACCCGCGAGGGCGCCCGGGTCACCTACGAGATCCGGCTGGAAAAGCCCACGGCCCAGTTCCCCTTGTTCGAGGCTCTGCACCAGGAAGTGAAGATCGGCCAGACCAAGCCCCGCCACGCCACCTTCGAACGGCGCAAGGGCAGCTGGGTGCAGACCGGCAGCGACGAAGTGTTCCGCAAGGTCGAGTAGGGCCTGACGCCCGCTGGATGTTGATGGGAGTTACAGCCTCCTCGCTTGGGCATCCCCGAGGCCTCCATTACCCTTGAAGGCATCGAGGTTCCCTTGGATCACAGTCCCGCTTTTCGTTTGCGCCGGTTCCTGAACTGGTTCCCCCTGGGGCTCACCTACGCGGCCATGTACATGGGCCGCTACAACTTCAACATCGTCAAGAACGACATCGGCACCTGGTACCACCTCGACAAGGCCCAGATGGGGCTCATCGCCTCGGCCGGTTTCTGGACCTATGGCCTGGCCGTGGCCTTCAATGGACCCCTCGCCGATCGCATCGGCGGCCGCAAGGCCATTCTCATTGGTGCCCTAGGGGCGGCCCTGCTGAACCTCCTCATCGGCTTCCTGTTCCTCAACGGCCCCGGCACCAAGGTGCTGCTGAGCATGAGCCTGCTCTGGAGCCTGAACATGTACTTCCAGAGTTTCGGCGCGCTCTCCGTGGTGAAGGTCAACAGCACCTGGTTCCATGTGCGGGAGCGGGGCGTCTTCGGGGGCATCTTCGGCATCATGATCAGCTCCGGCTATTTCCTCGCCACCACCATCGGCGCGCTGCTGCTGGCCAGCTTCCAGAGCTGGACCGTCATCTGGTTCGTGCCCGCCGCCGCCATGCTGTTCATGGCCGCCGTGGACTGGTTCCTGGTGCGCAACCGCCCAAGCCACGCAGGCTACCCCGACTTCGACACCGGGGATGGTTCCAATGCCCACCTCGCAGAGGACGCCCCGCTTTCCCTGGGCGACCTCATGCGCAAGGTCTTCCACAATCCGATCATCGTCTCCCTCATTTTCGCGGAGTTCTGCACGGGCTTCGTGCGCCAGGGCGTGATGCTCTACTTCACCGAGTACTTGCAGGAGATCTACCACCTGGGCAAGAAGGAGCACCTCTTCTGGTGGACGGGGATCGCCTTCATGGGCGGTGGCATCCTCGGCGGCCTCCTGTGCGGCTGGATGAGCGACAAGCTGTTCCAGTCCCGCCGCCCCCCCGTGGCCTTTCTCTTCTACCTGGTGCAGGTCCTGATGCTCGGCCTCCTGGGCATGACGCTGGGCCAAGGCACCACGGGCGGCCAGGTCTGGGCCGTGATCCTGCTGGGCCTCACCGCCATGTTCATCTTCGGCGTCCACGG
>DATEZS010000038.1:0-36403 GCA_035255365.1 Geothrix sp. | reverse complement strand
CCTCGCTCTGATAGGCTCGATGGGTTGGGCCTCCCCGCGGGTGGCCCTGCCGGGAAGCCGCCCATGGACAAGCTCGCAAGCCTGCTGCACACCTCGCCTGCCACCGCTTGGATGGTGGCGAAACTCGTCATCGTCTTCGGCGGCGTCTTTTCGCTGGCGGCCCTCTGGACCTGGGTGGAGCGCCGCGGCGCGGCCATGATCCAGGACCGCATCGGGCCCAACCGCGCGGCCCTCTTCGGCAAGATCAAGATCATCGGCCTGGCGCAACCCCTGGCGGACGGCATCAAGTTCTTCTTCAAGGAGGACCTGGTTCCCAATGACGCCAACAAGGGCCTGTTCTGGCTGGCGCCCTTCCTGGCCCTGGTGCCGGCCCTCATGGGCTTCGCCGTCATCCCCTTCGGGCGCAGCTTCGTGAGCGGCGGCCACGAGTACCACATGGCGCTGCTGGATCCCGGCAACGGCATGGGCCTGCTCTACCCGCTGGCCATCGGCGGCATGGCGGTCTATGGCGTGCTGGTGGCGGCCTGGTCCAGCAACAACAAGTGGGCGATCCTCGGCGGCATGCGCTCGTCGGCCACCATGGTGAGCTACGAGATCGGCATGAGCCTGGCCGTGGTCACCATCTTCATGACGGCGGGCGGCTACGATCCCTCCGAGGTGATCAAGGCGCAGGGGCACCTCCCCTGGGCCTGGAACATCGTCCGCCAGCCCCTCGGCTTCATCGTGTTCTTCACGTGCATGTTCGCCGAGACGAACCGCCTCCCCTTCGACTTCGCCGAGGGCGAGAGCGAGATCGTGGCGGGCTTCAACGTCGAATACGGCAGCATGAAGTTCAGCCTGCTGGCCCTCTCCGAGTACTGCCACCTGATGACGGCGTCGGCGCTCATCGCCACGCTGTATTTCGGCGGCTGGCAGGTGCCCTTCATGCAGAACCCCCCGGTGATGCTCTCGGTTGCCAGCTTCCTGGTGAAGATGCTCTTCTTCGCCTGGGTCTTCGTGTGGATCCGGTGGACGCTGCCGCGGTTCCGTTATGACCAGCTCATGCATCTCGGATGGAAGGCGATGCTGCCGATGTCCATGGTCAACTTGGTCTTCCACGCCTGGCGCATGAGCCAGGGCCACTGAGGAGTAGGCGATGGGTGTCGTCGTCAAGAAGGTCGAGCTGAGCTGGCTGGACCGCACCTATGTCTGGCCGGTGATGAAGGGCATGGGCATCACGCTCAGGCACTTCTTCAGGCAGCTCTTCACGCCCACGGCCAAGCGCTACACGATCCAGTACCCGGACATGAAGAAGGAGATGCCCGAGGGCTACCG
The DNA here is from genome assembly GCA_035255365.1 of Geothrix sp. GTDB lineage: Bacteria > Acidobacteriota > Holophagae > Holophagales > Holophagaceae > Geothrix. The sequence goes on along the minus strand of DATEZS010000038.1, from coordinate 35,089 downwards.
CGGCCTCCACGAGCTGAAGCGCTTCGAGGACGGGGCCATCAAGTGCGTGGCCTGCTTCATGTGCCAGGAGGCCTGCCCGGCCCGCTGTATCAGCATCGAAGCCGAGGAGTTCAGCGACCTCAACATCACCCAGGGCTTCGAGGAGAAGCGCCCGGCCAAGTTCAGCATCGACATGCTGCGGTGCATCTACTGCGGCATGTGCGAAGAGGCCTGCCCCAAGGACGCCATCTGGCTCCGCAAGGACTACGAAGTGGCCGCCTACGACCGGCTCGCCATGCAGTACGGCAAGTGGGACCTGATGAACACCTACGCCAAGGCCGACGGCAAGGAGAACATCTCCGAAGATCCCACCCCCTCCGTGCCGCGGCGCACGATCGCGTTGTAAGGGAGCGGCCATGTTCATCACCTTTGCCCTTATCACCCTCCTGGGCGCCCTGGGGATGCTGCTGCAGAAGAACGTCGTCGTGGCGGGCCTCTGCATGGTGGCCGCCTTCTTCGGCGTGGCCGGGCTCTTCGTGCTGCTGGCCAACCCGGTCGCCGCGGCGCTCCAGATCATCGTCTACACCGGTGCGATCATGGTGCTGGTGCTCTTCGTGATCATGATGCTGAGCAGCCACCAGGAAGAAGCGGCCGCCGTCTCCCATCCCGTCCAGCGCTGGTTGTCGGTGGCCCTGCTCGCGGTGCTGGCCTTCGGCGCCGTGAAGCTGGTGTTCGCCTCTTCCGGGGTGAAGACCCTGGCGGTGAAGGGGGCGGCGATGCCCCAGGCCATGACCCTGCAGACGGTGGGCACCAACCTCTTCGCCGACCACCTGCTGGGCTTCGAAGTGGCCGGCCTCGTCCTGTTGGCCGCGATGATCGGCGCGGTGGCGCTGACTAAGCGGAACCTGTGAGGAGCCAGCGATGACCGGCATGGATGCGATCCATCAGATCCTCAACGGCGGCCTCCAGGGATACCTGGTGGTGGCGCTGCTGCTCTTCTTCCTGGGGCTGGCGACGGTGCTGCTGCGGCGGACGCTCCTCCTCCAGTTCATGGGCGTGGAGCTGATGCTCAACGCCGCCAATGTGGTCCTGCTGGCCTTCGCCCGCTTCCGCGGGGGGGATGCCCAGGCCATGGTCTTCTACCTCTTCATCATTGCCGTCGCCGCCTGCGAGGCGGCCGTCGGCCTGGCGCTGATCATCGGCCTCTACCGGCACCGGGACACCACGGACTCGGACCGGGCCGCCAGCCTGAAGCAGTGAGGATGCGATGAACAAGTACTACTGGCTCATTCCGATCCTTCCCCTGCTGGGCGCGGCCTTCAACGGCCTGCTGGGCAAGCGCGCGGGCAAGGGCGCCGTCACCGTCGTGGGCGTGGGCGTGGTCCTGGCCTCGCTGCTGGTCGCCACCTCGGCCTTCTTCGCCATGAAGGGGATGCCCGACCACCGTCTGGTGCTGAACTACGGCGAGTGGATGCTGACCGGCTCCATGGCCGTCCCCTTCGGCCTGGTGATCGATCCCCTCAGCGGCACCATGATGCTGATCGTCGCCGGGGTCGGTTTCCTCATCCACCTATACTCCATGGGCTACATGCACGCGGAGGAGGGCTACGCCCGGTTCTTCAGCTACCTGAACCTCTTCGTGTTCTTCATGCTGACCCTGATCCTGGGCTCGAGCCTGCCCCTGATGTTCGTGGGCTGGGAGGGCGTGGGCCTCTGCTCCTACCTGCTCATCGGCTACTACTTCGAGACGGACTTCGCGCCCCAGGCGGGCCTCAAGGCCTTCCTCTTCAACCGCGTGGGCGACCTGGGCGTGTCCATCGGCATGCTGGTGCTCTTCGCCGCCTTCGGCACCCTGACCATCTCCGACATCCTCACCCAGGCCGGTCATCTGGCCCCCGAGGCGGGCTTCGGCATCCTCACCTTCGCCACCCTGATGCTCTTCGTGGGCGCCACGGGCAAGAGCGCCCAGATCCCCCTCTACCTCTGGCTGCCGGACGCCATGGCGGGCCCGACGCCCGTCAGCGCCCTCATCCACGCGGCCACCATGGTGACCAGCGGCATCTACATGATCTGCCGCCTGGCCCCCCTCTACACGCTGACGCCCATCAGCCTCGACGTGGTGGCCTGGGTGGGCGCGGCCACGGCCCTCTTCGCCGCCACCATCGGCCTCTTCCAGCGCGACATCAAGAAGGTGCTGGCCTATTCCACCGTCTCCCAGCTGGGCTACATGTTCCTGGGCCTGGGCGCGGCGGGCTTCGCGGCGGGCTTCTTCCACGTCTTCACCCACGCCTGGTTCAAGGCCCTCCTCTTCCTCGGCGCCGGCAGCGCGATCACCGCGATGCACCACGAGCAGGACCTCTTCAAGATGGGCGGCCTGAAGAACAAGACGAAGATCACCTTCATCACCATGGTGGCCGGCACCGTCGCCATCATGGGCTTCCCCGGCACCTCCGGCTTCTTCAGCAAGGACGAGATCCTCTACCTGGCCTACCTGAAGTCCCCGGCCCTGTGGGCGGTGGGCGTCGTCGCGGCCTGCTGCACCAGCTTCTACATGTGGCGCCTCATGGCCCTGGCCTTCTGGGGCGAGCCCCGCGACCACCATGCCTACGAGCACGCCCACGAGAGCCCGCTGTCCATGACGGTTCCCCTCGTGGTGCTGGCGGTGGGTTCGCTGCTCTGGGGCTTCTGGGGCGTGCCCGAGGCCTTCGGCGGCCACTTCGCCATCGGCGAATGGCTGAAGCCGGCCCTGACCTTCGGGCAGACCCACGCCGCCCACGGCCACCACGAGGGCCCGGCGGTGCTGCTGGCCGCGATCTCCACGACCCTGGGCCTGGTCTTCGGCTTCCTGGGCTGGTCGAAGTACAAGAACGGGCCGGCCTGGGAGCTGGCCTTCGCGGAGAAGTTCCCCACGGTCCACCGGGTGCTGGTGAACAAGTACTACGTGGATGAGGGCGTGGAGCTCTACCTGCTCCGGCCCATCCGCTGGTTCGGCAACCTCATGTGGAAGCTCTTCGACGTCATCATCATCGACGGCGTGGGCGTGAACCTGCCGGGCGCCCTGGCCCGGGTCTTCGGGGACTTCACGGCGCTCTTCCAGACCGGCCGGGTGCGCAACTACGCGCTCAGCATGGCTTTGGGGGCCGCGGTCCTCCTCTATGTCTTCCTGAAGTAGGTGGGACGATGACCTGGTTGAACTCCCATCCCCTCTCGTTCCTGGTCTTCGCGCCGACACTGCTGGGCCTTCTGATCCTGGCCATGCCGCAGGCCATGGGCCGGCTGGCCCGCATGCTCGGCTTCATGGTGGCTCTGGCGGTCTTCGTTCTCAGCCTCGCCTGGCTGCTGGGCCGCGGCGCCTCCGCGGGCGTCGTGCTGGTGGAGCATGCCCCCTGGTTCACCCTGGTGGGGCTGCCCGTGGACTACGCCCTTGCGGTCGATGGCCTGAACCTCTGGCTGGTGCTGCTCACCACCTTCCTGGTACCGCTCACCATGCTCGGCACCTGGAACAGCGTGAAAGACCGCGTCGGCACCTTCTTCGCCATGTTCCTCCTGCTGGAGACCGGCATGGTGGGCGCCCTGGTGGCCCAGGATCTCTTCCTTTTCTATATTTTCTGGGAAGCCATGCTGATCCCCATGTATTTCATGATTGGGATCTGGGGCGGCGACGAGCGCCGCTACGCGGCCAACAAGTTCTTCCTCTACACCATGAGCGGTTCGCTGCTCTGGCTGGTGGCGCTGCTGTTCATCGCCAACAAGGCCGGCAGCTTCGCACCCGCCGTCATGGCTCAGGCCGCCTCGGCGCTGCCTTTCGGCGTCCAGTGCTGGCTGTTCCTGGCCTTTGCCGTGGCCTTCGCCATCAAGGTGCCCCTGTTCCCGCTGCATACCTGGCTGCCGGATGCCCACGTGCAGGCACCCACGGCGGGTTCGGTCATCCTGGCCGGCGTGCTCCTGAAGCTCGGCGGATACGGCTTCATCCGCTTCGCCATTCCCATGTTCCCCCAGGCGGCGATGCACTTTTCCAAGCCCATCGCCCTCTTGAGCGTGCTGGCCATCATCTATGGCGCCCTGGTGGCCATGGTGCAGCGGGACATCAAGAAGCTGGTGGCCTACTCCTCCGTGAGCCACATGGGCTTCGTGATGCTGGGTCTGGCTTCCTTCACGGTGATCGGCACCCAGGGCGCCATGCTGCAGATGCTCAACCACGGCATCAGCACCGGGGCGCTCTTCCTCCTGGTGGGCATGCTCTACGACCGGGCCCACACCCGCATGATCTCGGATTTCGGCGGGGTGGCCGTGAAGATGCCCATCTTTACCACCTTCTTCTTCATCGTGACCCTCAGTTCCATCGGCCTGCCCCTCACCAACGGTTTCGTGGGCGAGTTCTGGATCCTCAATGGGACTTTCCTCTCGGGCTTCACCTGGGGCCGCATCTACGCCTGCCTCGCCACCCTCGGCGTGGTGCTGGGCGCGGTCTACATGCTGTGGATGTTCAAGCGGGTCTTCTGGGGACCGGAAAACAAGGACGAGGACAGCGGCACCCACCACCTGCACGCCGACCTGAATGCCCGCGAGATCGCCGTGATGCTCCCCATCGTGGTGCTGATCATCTGGATGGGTGTGCGGCCCCGGACCTTCGTCGCTGTCAGCGAGGCGCCCGTCACGGCCATGCTGAACAGCATTGCTGCACCGGCCCCCAGGCCCTTCCTTCTGAAACCCGCCGTGCATGAAGCTGCGCAGGAGGGCCCCGTGGCAGAACACGGTCCTTCGGCTCCCGCTTCCCACGAGGTGCATCCATGAACCTCTCCCCCAGCCAGTGGGCGGCCCTGCTGCCGCTGATCTTCCCGGCCCTCGGAGCCTGCCTCATTCCGCTGATGTCCCTCGACAAGGATCAGGCCACGGCCAAGTGGATCCGCGCCGTCATGTACGGAACGGCCCTGCTGGCAGTGGGGGCCAGTTTCTGGTACTTGACCACGCTGTGGAGCACCGGTGCCCAGCCCAACTTCCACCAGTTGCGCATGGATCGCTTCGCCCAGTTCGCCGGCATCTTCGTGGTGGTGGCGGCGGCCCTCACCATTCTGCAGTGCTGGGACCATTTCCATCAGGAAGGCTGGGTGAAGGGCGAGAGCCTGTCCCTGCTTCTTTTCTCCGTGGTGGGGATGCTGCTCTTCGCCTCCACCACCCACTTCATCACCCTTTTCCTGGGGCTTGAGCTGTTCAGCATCCCCTTGTACGCCCTGGTGGCGACGGTGCGGTCCCGGTCCGAAGCGGCCGAGGGCGGCATGAAATACTTCCTTACCGGCGCGGTCGCTTCCAGCTGCTTCCTCATGGGCGGCGTACTGATCTACGGCATGAGCGGCTCCCTGGACCTCGCGACCGCGGCGATCACCCTCAAGGCCCGGGGCCTGGCCCTGGATCCCGTGGTTCTGACGGGAGCGGCCCTGATGCTGCTGGGCTTCCTCTTCAAGGTGTCCGCGGTGCCCTTTCACCAGTGGACGCCGGACGCCTACGAGGCTTCGCCTCATCCCATCGCTGGGTTCATGTCCGTGGCCACCAAGGGCATCGCCTTCTTCGCCCTGCTCAGGATCTTCCCGGCCAGCCTGGGGCCTTTGAGTGCGGTGGGCGTGAAAATGCAGGCCGTGGTGGCGGTGCTGGCCGTGGCCACCCTGGTCCTGGGAAATCTTACGGCCCTGGTGCAGACCAATGTGAAGCGCATGCTGGCCTATTCCAGCATCAGCCACGCAGGCTACCTTCTGCTGGGCATCGTGGCGGGAACCCCGGCCGCCTATGAAGGCATGCTCTTCTACCTGGTCATCTACCTGGCCATGAACATGGGGGCTTTCGGCCTGCTCACGGCCTTCGGCCTCGTGGGCGACCATACGACCTTCGATGATCTCCGGGGCCTGGGCTGGAAGCGCCCCGCCATGGGCATCGCCGCCGGCATCTTCATGTTCAGTCTGGCCGGCATCCCCCCCATGGGCGGTTTCTATGGGAAGTATTTCATCTTCCGTGAACTGGTGGCCTCCGGCCATGTGGGCATGGCCATCCTTGGCGTCCTGGCGAGTCTGGTGTCCGTCTACTACTACCTGCGCGTCCTGGTTGCCCTGTTCCTCCAGACGCCCAGCGCCGAGGCGGAGCGTCTGGCTTCGGATCGCCCTGAAGTGCATGCACCCATGGCCGGGGCGACGGTGCTTGTGGCGGCCTTCATTGTCATGGCGGGCGGCTTCCTGCAGACCTTCCTGCTCCAGGGATTCGCCCGGCGTGCGGTAGAGGAAGGTCTGGGGCTGATCCGGTAAGAAAAAAATAGGGTTCAACCTGGGACCTATAGCGCCGGTCTATACATCATAATGCGAAGGTTCGGGTTCCTGGCCAGACCGCTTTCCATCTGGCATGGCGCCCATTGACATGCGGAGCGGATGGTCATGAAACGGAATACCTGGCTAGGTGCTGGCATCGGTGTGGTGGTGGTGGCTGGAGGCACCTGGTGGGCCCTTCGCAAGCCAAATGACGAGATCAAATGGCGGATGGCCAAAGTCTCCATGGGCAACATCACCCAGCGGATCAACGCCACTGGAGCCGTGAGCCCGGTAGTGCAGGTGGCGGTGGGCACCCAGGTCTCCGGGGTCATCTCGGCGCTTTACGTGGACTACAACAGCATTGTGAAGAAGGGCCAGCTCATTGCCCAGATTGATCCCACCGTGTGGGAAACCCAGCTCCAGGACGCCCAGGCCAGCCTGCTGCGGGCCCAGGCTGCCTACGACTTCGCCTTGTCCGACTACAAGCGCAGCAAGCGGCTCGCTGAAGAGAAACTGCTGGCCGACCAGGATCTCGATTCCAAGGCGACCGCCCTCAAGACGGCCCAGGGGAGCCTGGATTCCGCCCGGGCCACCGTCGAAAGGGCCAAGGCCAACCTGAGCTACTGCAACATCACAGCCCCCGTGGATGGGGTGGTGATCTCCCGCCTGGCCGATGTGGGTCAGACCGTGGCGGCCAGCTTCAGCACGCCGAATCTCTTCCAGATCGCCCAGGATCTCTCGCGCATGCAGGTGCAGGTGAACATCGGCGAGTCGGATATCGATGAAGTGAAGGCTGGCCAGAAGGCCTTCTTCACCGTGGATAGCCTCCCGGAAAAGCAGTTCGTCGCCACCGTCAGCCGGGTCCGGCAGGAACCCATCACCACCCAGAATGTCGTGAACTATGTGGTGGAGATGATCGTGCCCAACGAGCCGCTGCCAGGTTCCGAGGACGCGAATGTCGCCCAGGGCACGCCCCGCCAGGTCGAGGCTGGCCAGCGACCGGGCGGCCACGAAGGGGCGCATGATCCCGAAAAGGCCTGGGAGCGCATGAAGGATCGGCTTCCGGCCGGGACCACCAAGGCGGATTTCCTGAAGCGGTTCCAGGCGCGCCAGGCGGGAGAAAAGCAGGCCATGGCCGCCACGGTTCATGCGCCCAATGGCGACCCGCGCCTTCTGGCCCGGATTCCCGGCGGGGCCAGCCAGCTGGGGGGACCGAAATTCACCGGCAACCTCGCCTTGCGTTCCGGCATGACCGCCAATGTCACCATCACCACCAATCAGCGCAAGGATGTGCTGCGCGTGCCCAACTCCGCGTTGCGCTTCAACCCTGCCGCCTTCATCAAGGAGGACAAGAAGGCCGAAGGACCCCGTCTGGGCCAGCCCATGATGATGGGCGGCGGACCTCGCCCCGGCGCCCAGACCGGCTCGGGGAGCCGGGGGGGCGTTATCGCCAAGCGCGAAGATCGCATCTGGGTTCTGGAAAACGGGAAGCCCAAGGCGCTGGTGGTGAAGGCCGGCATCACCGATGGGCAGTTCACCGAAGTCTCGGGCGAAGGGCTCCAGGAGGGCCTTCAGGTCCTCGTTGGCGTGGAGAATGCGAAGCAGGCCAACGGTGCCGCTCCCCTCGGAGGCCCGGGTGGCGGGCGCCGATAGCGCGCCCTTTTCCTCGTGAATGGATTGAGGAGGCTCCATGGCATGGCTTGAGTTCCTGAAACCGGCCCCTTGCTCGGTATCGCCGTTGGCGGTAAGCGAGACATCGTTCTCCTCCCTTGTCATCGGCTGAGGAGGCACTGTGGCTCTGCTGGAGTTCCTCAAACTGGCCCTCTTCGCCATTACGCGCAACAAGACCCGCGCGTTCCTCACCATGCTCGGCATCATCGTGGGCGTGGGGGCCGTCATCGCCATGATCGGCATCGGCGAGGGTTCGAAGCGCGCTTCCATCGCGCTGATCCAGAACATGGGCTCCAACATGCTGACGATCTTTCCCGGCGGCTCCGGGAACCGGTTCGGTCCGTCGGCCATGGGCAGCGCGGACATCCTCCTGGAGAGCGACCCGCCCTTGATCCAGCAGGAGCTTGCCCAGAGCAGCGTGGTGGCGGCCACGGCGACAGTGCAGACCACCCGCCCGATCATCTACCAGAACAGCAACTACGTGACGCAGATCCAGGGCACGGGCCCCGAGTTCCTCCAGATTCGCGGCTGGGACACGGAGAGCGGGCGGTTCTTCACCGACACCGAAGTGCGCGGCATGGCCAAGGTCTGCGTGATCGGGCAGACCGTGAAGGACAACCTCTTCCCCAACGGCGAGGATCCCGTGGGCCAGACGGTGCGAGTGGGGGCGCTCCCCTTCCAGGTCGTCGGCGTGCTGGAAAAAAAGGGCGCCGGCATGTGGGGCGACCAGGACGATCTCATTGTGGCCCCCTACACCACGGTCATGCGCAAGGTCATGGGCCGCGACAAGATCCAGCGCATCATGGTGAGCGCCCAGGAGGGCAAGGCCGAGCTGGCCGAAGCGGAGATCACGGCGCTGCTCCGCCAGCGCATGAAGGTGGCGCCCAAGGATGACAACCCCTTCCAGATCCGCAAGCAGGACGACATCGTGCAGATGCAGACCCAGCAGGCGGGCATCCTCACGGCCCTCCTCGCCGTGGCGGCCAGCATCTCGCTGCTGGTGGGCGGCATCGGCATCGGGAACATCATGCTGGTGAGCGTCACCGAGCGGACCCGCGAGATCGGCATCCGCCGCGCCCTGGGCGCCACCCAGCGCAGCGTGCTCTGGCAGTTCCTCATCGAAGCCGTGGTGCTCTCCGTGCTGGGCGGCATCATCGGGATCGGGTTCGCCTACAGCGCCGTGTTCATCCTGCAGAAGTTCCAGATCCCCGCCGTCACCGAGGGCTGGGCCGTGGCCCTCGGCCTCGGCTTCTCGGGCCTCGTGGGCGTGGCCGCGGGATTCCTGCCGGCCTTGAAGGCGGCGAAGTTGGATGTGATTGATGCTTTGAGGTACGAGTGATCCTGCATGGGTGAATCCCTCGCCGCCCACGATCCCTACGCCGCCCTCAGGCGTCCGGATTACCGCTGGTTCATCGCCTCCATGGGGCTGCTCACCCTGGGCATGCAGATGCAGGGCGTGGTGGTGGGCTGGCAGGTCTATGAACGGACCGGAGATCCATTGGCGTTGGGGCTGGTGGGGCTGTCCGAGGCGCTGCCCTTCCTGGGCACCGCCCTCTTCGGGGGCCATCTGGCGGATCGCTGGAATCGCAAGCACCTGTGCGCCGCCTCCAGCCTTGCCCTGACCCTGTGCGCCGCGCTGCTCTGGCTCTTCACCTGGCAAGGCGCTTCCGGCCCGCTGGCCAAGGCCGTGGCTCCCATCTACGGGGTGATCTTCCTGACGGGCCTGGCCCGGGCCTTCTATCGGCCGGCCCATGTGGCCCTGGCCACGGATCTGCTGCCGAAAGACCTCTACGCCAATGGGTCCACCTGGCGGGTGTCCGTCTTCCATACCAGCATGGTCCTCGGTCCCGCGGCGGGCGGGCTCATCTATGCCTGGCGGGGCGCCGCGACCGCCCACTTCCTGGTGATGTGCCTCATGGGCCTGGGAGCGCTGGGGCTCATGGGCATCCGCTATGTGCCGAAGCCGGTGGCTGTGCAGACGGTTTCCATCCTCGCGAGCCTCGGGGAGGGCATCCGCTTCGTGTTTGCGCAACGACTGCTGCTGGGCGCCATCAGCCTGGATCTGTTCGCGGTGCTCTTCGGCGGCGCGGTGGCCGTGCTGCCCGTCTTCGCCAAGGAAGTCCTGCTGGTGGGGCCTCAGGGCCTGGGCGCTCTTCGCGCCGCGCCCGCGGTGGGTTCGGTGCTCATGGGCATCAGCCTGGCCCACCTGCCGCCGTTGCGAAGGGCCGGGCGGATGCTGCTGCTCTGCGTAGGGGCCTTCGGCGGGCTCATGATCGCCTTCGCCCTGAGCCGCACCTTCCTCCTGAGCCTGCTGCTGCTGGCCGCCAGCGGCGCCGTGGACAACGTGAGCGTGGTGCTGCGCGCCACCCTCCTGCAGACGGTCACGCCGGGGCACATGCTGGGTCGCGTGTCCTCGGTGAACCAGCTGTTCATCGGTTCCAGCAATGAGATCGGCGCCTTCGAAAGCGGCCTGGCCGCCCGCCTGATGGGCCTCATCCCCTCCGTGGTGTTCGGCGGCTGCATGACCCTGCTGGTCGTGGCCACCACCGCCTGGAAGCTGCCAGAGCTGCGGAGGATGGATCGCATCGAATGAAAAGCGGCCCCGGAGGGCCGCTCGACTTGCCGCCGATAGCCAGGCTCTACAGCACTTCCAGGGCCGCGTTGTAGTCCGGTTCCTGGGCGATCTCGGGCACCAGTTCGGTGTGCACCACCTTGCCTGAGGCATCCACCACCACCACCGCGCGGGCCAGCAGACCCTTGAGGGGGCCGTCTACCATCGCGACGCCGAAGGCCTGGCCGAAGTCGGTGGCGCGGAACGAGGAGGCGGGCACCACGTTGTCGAGGCCCTCGGCGCCGCAGAAGCGCTTCTGCGCGAAGGGGAGGTCGGCGCTGACGCAGAGGATCGTCGTATTGGGCTTCTCGTTGGCGCGGGCATTGAACTTCCGCACGCTGGCGGCACAGGTGGGCGTGTCCAGGCTGGGGAAGATGTTCAGCACCACGCGCTGGCCCGCCAGGTCCTTGCCGGTGATTTCGGAGAGATCGGTGCGCACGAGCGTGTAGGCCGGCGCCGCGCCGCCCACCTTGGGCAGGTCGCCGGAGGTGTGGATGGGATTACCTTTGAGGGTGATTTGGGCCATGGGAAATCTCCTGTTGGAAAACCTTAGCTTAACGCCTGCGTCCATGCCGGGCGCTCGCGGGGTGACGGATCGTAAGGAATGCGGCTAGCCTTGTGCACAGTCAAAGACCCTACCCACGCACTCCTGACGCTGGGAGTCCAATCGCCTTGAACCCCTCCTCCATTGCCTGCCCGGGATGTGATTCCCTCTACCGCATCGATCCGGAGGCGAACACCGGCGCGGCGGAATGCCCCCGCTGCGGCGCGGTGCTCTGGCGGGAGGGGGGCCATTCCTTGGGCATGACGCTGGCACTGGTGCTGGCTTCCCTTTCCCTCTTTCTGGCGGCGCAGCTGTTCCCCCTGCTCACCCTCCGCCTTCATGGCACGGCTCAGGAGACTTCGGTTCTGGCCTGCATCGACCTGCTGGTCCGCACGGGCTGGCCCTGGCTGGCCGCGGTGCTCATCGTGACGGTGGAGCTGGCTCCGAGCGCCTACCTCTGCGGCCTGGTTTTCGTCCTGGTGCAGCTCAAGCAGGGGCGGGGGAGTCGCGGGACTGCGCGGGTTTTCCGCATCATCCAGGAGGTCCAGGGCTGGGCCATGGTGGACGTCTTCCTCCTCGGGGTCCTGGTGTCCTACGTGAAGCTGGCCAAGCTGGCGGTGGTGGTCCCTGGAGGCGCCATGTACGCCCTGGCGGGATCGGCGCTTCTGCTGGCCTGGGCCGTCGATTCCATGGACTGCCAGTCCATGTGGAAGGCCATGGGGGAGAAGCCAGGTGCCGCGCTCCGAGCTCCCTTCCAGACCGCCCGGAAAGCCTCGCTCATCGCCTGCGAGGCCTGTGGGGCGCTGGCGCCCCTCGAGCATGGCAATGCCCCCTGTGCTCGCTGCGCCGCCGGCCTCCACAGCCGGAAGCCGGACAGCATCCGCCGGACCTGGGCCCTGCTGGCCACGGCGGCCCTGCTCTACCTCCCCGCGAACCTGCTGCCGGTGATGCGCACCACGGTCCTGGGTGCCACCCATTCGGACACCATCCTGAGCGGCATCGTCTACTTCCTGAAAACAGGTTCCTGGCCCCTGGCCCTGCTCATCTTTTTCGCGAGCGTGGTGGTCCCCCTGGCCAAAGTGGGCCTGCTCAGCTACCTGCTGCTGTCCGTGGAGGCCCGCTCCCGCCGCCAGCCGCGCCTGCGCACCCGGCTCTACCGCTTGACGGAATTCATTGGCCGCTGGTCCATGGTCGACCTCTTCGTGGTGACCCTCATGGTGGCCATGGTGCAGCGGGAGACCCTGGCCAGCGTGGAGCCCGGGCCGGGGGCGCTGCCCTTCGCCATGGTGGTGGCGGCCACCATGCTGGCCTCCTACAGTTTCGATCCCAGGCTCATCTGGGATGCCATGGAGTCTGGGCCAGCGCCCTCCCGCTCTCTGGCGGCAGCGGCGGAAGCGGGGCCTGGAACCGGTTCCCTGGAGCTTCATCATGGTTGATTCACAAGACGAACCCATCCCCGTCGAACCGCCCCCCGCCAAGTGGGTGAAACGCAGACGCCGTCCCCAGGTGGTCTGGATCATTCCCCTGGTGGCCCTGCTGATCGGCCTCTGGCTCGCCTTCAAGGCCTACCGGGAAACGGGGCCGACCATCACCATCACCTTCCAGAGCGGGGAGGGCATCGAAGCCGACCACACGAAGATCAAATACAAGGATGTGGAAGTGGGGAAGGTGAAGGCCGTGGATCTCACCAGCGATCGTTCCCGGGTGCTGGTCACGGCGGAACTGAAGCGCGATGCCGAGGCGCTGCTCTCGCGGAACAGCCAGTTCTGGGTGGTGCGCGCCCGCATCAGCGCCACCGGTGTGTCTGGCCTGGGGACGCTGCTTTCCGGGGCCTACATCGCCGTCGAACCCGGTGAGCCTGGGCCGTTCGCCCGGGACTTCCAGGGCCAGGAGACCCCGCCCTTCGTCAAATCCAAGGGGGCCGGGGAACAGTTCCTGCTCCGCGCCGACAAGCTGGGCTCCATCAACATCGGCTCCCCCGTGTATTTCCGGCAGATCAAGGTGGGTGAAGTGGCCGGGTTCGATCTGGACCAGGATGGCCAGTCGGTGGGCATCCAGATCTTCGTGCACGCGCCCTATCACAAGCTCGTCCGCCAGGACACGCGGTTCTGGAACGCCGGCGGGGTGGATGTGACGGTGGATGCCAATGGCGTCCACATGAGTTCGGATTCCCTGGTGGACATGCTGATGGGGGGCATCGCCTTCGAGAATCCCGCCAGCCTGGAATCCAGTCAGGGCGTGCCGCCGGAGCACGCCTTCGTCCTCTATCCCTCCCACGAACGGATCTACGAGAAGGTCTATCTCAACCGCCATTCCTACGTCCTGTACTTCCAGGATTCGGTGCGGGGCCTGTCCCGCGGGGCCCCGGTGGAGTTCCACGGCATGAAGGTGGGCCAGGTGGAGGACCTGAAGCTGGAGTTCAACACCCAGAAGCTCCAGGGCGAGATCCCGGTGCTCATCAGCCTGGAACCGGAGCGCATGAGCCTGGTGGGTGGGGCGCCCATGTCCATGGATGCCCTGCTGCAGAAGCTCGTGGGCCGGGGGTTGCGGGCCCAGCTCAAGCTCGGATCGCTGATCACGGGCAGCCAGTTCGTGGATCTGGAGTTCCATCCCGAGGCGCCGAGCCGCAGCATCACCAGCCATGGGAAGTTCCGGGAAATCCCCACCATTCCGACGACCATGGGCACCCTGATCTCCAACCTCACGAACTTCCTGAGCCGCCTCCAGGCCCTGCCCTTGGAGGATGTGGCCAGGGACCTTAAGGCCGCCATGCCCGCCCTGCGGGAGACCCTCGAGCATTCGCAAGCGCTCATGACGCGCCTGAACCGCTCCACCGCGCCCCAGGCCGAGGCGACCTTGGCCCAGGCCCAGGCCACCCTGGCGGCGGTGGAAAGGTCGCTGCGTGCCGATGCGCCGCTGCAGAACGATCTCCGGACGGCCCTGCAGGACTTCTCCCAGGCGGCGCGGGCCTTGAAGGAACTGGCGGAGACGCTGGAGCGGCAGCCTGAGTCCATGATCTACGGCAAGAGGAAGAAACCATGAACGCGTCCGTCCTCTCCAGCACCCTCCTCGCGGGTTGCCTGGCGGTCCTGGGCATCCAAGGCTGCCGGAGCCCTCAGGTGGACTTCACCTACCACCAGCTCCATCCCCTTGCCCAAGCGCAACCCGGAAGCCACTCGACCCTGGCGGTGGAGGTGCTGCCCGTGCGCCTGCCGGGCATGCTTCGGCGCCCGCAGGTGGTCCTGCCGGGGCCGACCGTCGCCGATTCCCACCGCTGGGCCAATGGCCTGGAGCAGGATGTGCAGCGGGTCCTGGTGGAGAATCTCGCCTTGCTCCTGAGCAGTGATTTCGTGGTGGCCTATCCCAGCGGCGACCAGCTGAAGGGCGTCTGGCGCATCCAGCTGGATGTGGAGCAGTGGGATGGGCAGCCGGCGGGCTTCATGGACTTCCGGGCCACCTGGATGATCCAGAAGGCGGGTGATGGCGCACCCAGCATCATCCGCAAATCCCGTCTCCGGGAGCCCCTCAAGGATGCCAGCCCGGCCGCCACCGTCGCCGCCCAGGACCGCATCCTGCTTGCCCTCGCCAAGGAACTGGCCGTGGAACTGAACAATCCAAATTAGAGCGGAGGAGCATCGAAGCTCACCCATGGCCCTCCTGCGCCCGATAGCAAGGAGAGGATGCCCCGCTCATGATCCGAATTCGACGCCTGCTGGTTCGGGAATTATTGGCCCTGGTTGGGCTTACGGTAGCCGTGCTCATGGCCGTAGCCTGGTGGGGCGCGGTCCGGGCTATGGATACCCAGGCCAATGAACGGGCTTCCGCAGGGCTGGCGCACCTTGAGGGCGAACTCAACACGCGACTGAAGACCGCTCAGCAATTGGGCGATTCCCTGGGCGCCCTCTGGCTCACCGGCGCCCTGGGACCGGAACCCTCGGAGGCTTCCCAGCGGCTGACCCAGGCGGTCCTCCACGGGTATGAAGGGATCCCCAATATCGTGATGGCGGGTGAGGATGACCAGAGCTTCACGGGGCGCTTCGAGAACGGGCATTGGGATACGCGGGTTCTCGTGAGGGCCGATGGGGTCGAGCGGGTGCAGAGCGCCCGCTGGGATCCCTACGGGCGCCTGCTCGCGCGGGAATTGACTTCGATGGCCCCCATCCACTGGCGGGAGCGGCCCTGGTACCTGCTGGCCAAGAAGGCCTCCGCCCCCTTCTGGACCGAACCCTACCTCTTTGTGAACCCCGCCGTACCTGGGATCTCCTACATCGTGCCCATCCGCAAGACGGATGGCGTTTTTGCCGGGGCCATCTGCGTGGACCTGCTGCTGGAGGATCTCAGTCGGCTGGTGAAGGACATCCAGCCCACGCCCAACACCCTGGTTGTCATCTCGGACAGCAAGGGCCGGACCCTCACGGCCCCGGACAGCCCGGAGTACGGGCCCCGGGGGAGCCTCTTCATGAAGCCCCTCTCGCGCACCTACCTCCCCGTGATCCATGCGCTGCAGGAAGCCGCCACGCCACCCAGCGGGCAGGACAAGAGCTGGCCCCGCCTGCGGGTGGGCGGCATCACCTACCTCACACAGTTGAGGGTCCTCCAGGGTCCGCCGGGCATCGCTTGGCACATCAGCGTGGCGATTCCCACCATGGATCTGCTGAAGGAAGCCCGGTGGCGGGCCCTGGCCTCGCTGTATCTGGGCTTGGGTGCCCTGGGCTTCGTGGCATGGCGGGTGCGCCACCTCGCCCGGCGCTTCAGCGATCCCCTCGTGAAGCTCGCGGAGTCCAGCGGGGCCCTGGCGCACGGGGAAGCCGTCACCCCTCCGCCTTCGGACATCCTGGAAATCCAGCAGGTGGGCGAAGCCTTTCATGCGGCCAGCCGCACCCTCAAGGAGCGCAACGAACTAGAGGCCCGGGTCCAGCACATCCAGCGGCTGGAGACCCTCGGCACCCTGGCCGGTGGCGTCGCCCACGACATCAACAACCAGCTCCAGGCCATCTCCGGGAAGGTCGCTCTGGGGCTGATGACCGCACCCCCGGAGGGCGCCTTCCGCAGGCATCTGGAGCAGGCGGAAGAAGCGACGCTGCGCTGCGCGGAAATCACCCTGTCCCTCCTCAGCTTCAGCCGTCCCAGCCGCCCGGAGCCTGTGTCCCTTGACTTGAATGCCGTCGTCCGCCAGGCCGCCGGGCTGCTGGAACACATGCGCGGCAACCGCGTCAAGGTGGTGCTGGACCTCGCGCCGGATCTTCCCCCGGTGCTGGGACAGGCGGTGCAGCTGGAACAGGTGTTCATCAACCTCGGCGTGAACGCGAAGGATGCGATGCCCGAGGGTGGCACGTTGACCTTCGCCACCTCGACCAAGGCCTCCGGAGGCGTCTCCGTGCGGGTGGCCGACACCGGGATCGGCATGTCGCCCGAGGTGCTGGGCAGGATGTCTGACCCGTTTTTCACCACCAAGGCTGAAGGCAAGGGCACAGGATTGGGCATGGCCATGGTGACGGGCATTCTCGCGGCCCATGAGGCCAGCTTCACGGTGGATTCGGAACCAGGACGGGGAACCGTGTTTATGTTGTCCTTCCCGGATTTACGCGAAAGCATGGCATGAGCTGACGGAGGATCTCGCCTCCATTGGAGCCGTAACGGCCTCGCAACCCATTCGGCTCGCCTGGCGTGCAGTTCGTCTTTTTGTGCTGGAAAAAGCCGCCTGAGGACGCAATCTTTTTTCACCCCTCCCCCCGGGATCCACCATGTCCCACAATGCTTTTCTGTTTTCAGCCGAGTTCCCAAGCCGTGGCAGGAGAGGGGTTTGTTCTGCCAAGGCTCCTGGCCCCGGCCAAGGGGGATGCCTGGGCTGGACGCTCCCTTGTGCCCGAGGCCAGGGCAGCTTGCGGTTTCGGAGGAGGCCCCGGCACGACCCGGGCTTCCTGATGGGGTTGTGCTTGCCGCGCCCGAGGCAAACCGTCCATTCCCTTTTCGATCCAGCCGAAGGAATTCGTCCATGACCGACCCCATCAGCCACCTCCTTCAATCCTCCGCCGGATCCGCTCGCCGAATCCTCGACAAGGCCATCGAGGCAGCCACCGACTCCTCGACGAAAACGGAGGCCATGCTGTGTCTGATCCGCAGGGCCCGGGGGCTGCTGGCTACCATTGAGGAAATGCCAGGGGACATGCTCAGTCCCCCCGGCCATCCTGTTGGGAAGAATGGTGAATAGCAGCGCTCGACCAGACTCGCTTGCCACACCTTTCCGCTACGCCCTGGTGGAGGATGAGCCCTTGGCCAGGAAGGCCCTCACGCGGATGCTGGCCAACCTTGCCCCCGACGGCGTGCTTGTCTGGGAAGCCGAGGATGGTCATCAGGCGCTTCGACACCTGATGGAGGAGCCGGTGGACGTGCTCTTCCTGGACATCATGTTCCCTCCCGAAGGGGCCTTCGGCCTCCTGGAATCGGCCTGGAGCCAGCTTTCGGTGCTTCCGGAAATCGTCTTTGTCACCAGTCTGGAAAACCAGGCCGCGCGGGCTTTCGAATGGGCGGCCTGCGACTACCTGGTGAAGCCCGTGACCCAGGATCGCGTCCGGGCCACCCTGGAGCGGGTGCGCAGGCGCCGCAGCCCCGCCGATCGGAAGGCCCTGTTCAGCGCCATGAGGGGCGTTCTGCGCAGCACCGGCCCTGAGCGTTTCACCGTGGCCGTCAAGGACCGGATCCTGGTCTTCCGCTGGTCGGAAGTGTTCTATTTCCACACGGAATTCAGGCAGGTGTTCGCCGAGACCAGTCGCGGGAAAGTGCCCATCGACCTGCCCATGGACGAGTTGGAGGGCATGCTGAGCCACATGTTCCTGCGCATCCATCGTTCCACGCTGGTGAACCTGAACTACCTCACGGAGGTTCATACATCGGCGGGCTGCGCCGGGAAGGTTCTCATGTGCAACGGAGCCGTGCTCCCTGTCAGTCGCCGGCGCAAAGAGGCGCTCCTGGCGAAGCTGGCGGGAATGGACCGGCCCAAGCAGAAGGGGAGACCCGACGGCGCGGTCCTGGTGCAGGATGGCCCGTCCCGGTGGGGAGCCCCGCTTCCCTAGAGGGATGCCGAGCCAGGACATTGCTTTTCCTCCACCTTTCTGGCCGACCCACCACGAGTAGCAGGCACTCAGCTCTGGGTGCAGTGCTGGGTGCTCATGGCTCAGCTGCAGGAGGACGGGTGGCTCAGGCCGTTCGCCCCCGGTAAAGGAAGGATAAGAACTTCGTGCCGCGATACTGATTGAATTCCACCGTCATCAGAAGCGTTCAGCGCGGAGCCTTGGGGGACCCTCGCGCAAATAGGAGAGAACCCTTCCGAGTGGGCTTGACTCTAGGGTGTGCCTGGCGAATGATTGGGCCTTGCCATTCCGAGATCTGAAAATCCTGATTCAGCACGACAACGGGGAGGTCGAATGTCCGTCCGAAGTCGGTTTCAGTTTCGTACGCTCTCGGGCAAGGTGCTCGCGCTCAGTCTGCTGCCCGTGGGCCTCTTTCTGCTGTTCTTCGCCTTGTATGTTCTGCCCACGCTCCACAATGCCGTGATGGCCGCGAAACAGGATGGTGTGCGACAGGTGGTGGAAACGGCCATCAGCCTCCTTCAGGAGCAGCAGGCGCAGGTTCAGGCTGGGGCCAGCACCCTGGAAACCGCTCAGGCGAGAGGGAAGGAAATCCTCGAGAACCTCCGCTACGATGGCAGCAACTACCTGTGGGTCCAGGCCCCAGGTCCGCGAATCGTGGCCCATGGGACCCATCGCGACTGGGATGGCAAGGCCACCGACGATCTGGGCGACCCCGTTTTCGCGAAGCTGTTCCGGGATCTGGAAAAGGCTGCCGCGCCTCCGGAAGGGGGATTCCACGAATACGACTTCACCAAGCCGGGTCGGAAGGGCCTTTTTCCAAAGGTGAGCTTCGTGCGCACCTTCGCGCCCTGGGGTTGGACGGTCGGAACGGGCGTTTATGTGGATGATGTGGATCGCCGGGTTCGGATCATCGCCGTTGTGATGTTCGCGGGCATGTTGGGGGTTTCCGCGCTCGTGTACTTTCTGGCGCTGGCCTTGTCGAATCGAATGGTCCGGCCGCTCCGCGAGCTTGTGGCGGGCCTGCGAACCAGCGACTTGTCGAAGCAGATCCCCGTCACAGCCAAAGACGAGGTGGGTGCAGCCGCCCAGGCCTTCAACGACTACAACGGGGGCATGCGGAAGACCGTGCTCGATGTGTCGGAGTACGCGGCCCGGGTGGCCTCTGGCAGCACCGAACTGGCTGCCTCGGCGGAGGAGATGTCCCAGGCGGTGGCCGAGATCGCCCGGGTGAGCGAAGACCTCAAGACGGCGGGAGAGCAGGTCGCCGAGGCGATGCGGGGGCTCGGTGCCAACGCGGATCTGGTGGCGACGCGCACCCAGGATGCCGAAACCCGCAGCCGTGATGTCGTGCAGGAAACCGACCGCAGCGCGGCGGCGGGGCAGGGCACGGCGCGGGGGATGTCGGATATCCAGGTGGTCACGGGGCAGATCGTGGAGGCCGTATCGGTCATCCAGGAGATCGCCCGCCAGACCAACTTGTTGTCCCTCAACGCCGCCATCGAGGCGGCCAAGGCTGGTGCCCAGGGGAAGGGCTTCGCGGTGGTGGCCGAGGAGGTGCGCAAGCTCGCGGAACGGTCCGGTACCGCGGCCCGGGAAATCGAGGCGCTCATCACCCGCACCCAGGAAGTGGTTTCCGGTGGCGTCCAGAGCGTCGATACCACCCTCGCCAGCCTGGAGGCCATCCGCGAGCGCATCGGCGGCATGGCGCACAGCATCTCGGATATTGGCGGGCTCTCGCGCCAGCAGGCTGTCACGGGCCAGCAGGTGGCCGGAATGATGACTCAGACCACCGGTCGGCTCGCCCAGAATGCCTCTGCCACCCACGAGCTGGCTTCGACGGTCCAGGAGATCGCCAAGACCTCCGAGGAGCTGGCCCGAGTGGCCGATGGGCTCCGTTCCGTGGTGGAGGGCTTCAAGTTGTAATGGCCATCTGGATGGCCGGTTCACCTTCCCAGGTTGTCCTGAGGGAGAATGGCTCCAGGAGTCCCCATGGCGCGTCCTGTTCTCTGCACCCTCCTTCTTCTCATGGGTTTTCTGGGTGGGCATGCCCAGATTCCTTCCCGACTGAAGGCGGTGAAAGCCGCCTGGCTGGTGGAGCCCCGGAAAGGCACCATTCTGCCGCGTCCTGTGGTCCTCCTGGAGGGGGACAAGGTGCAGGCCGCGGGCACCGACCTGGCAATACCGCCCGGGGTGGAAGTGGTGGATCTTGGCAGTGCCACCCTCCTTCCGGGTCTCATCGACCTGCACGTCCACATCACCTCCCAGGCGGGCGATTTCTGGGAATCCAACTTCCGGAAGAGCCCCATCGACGCCGCCGTCATGGCGCACGTCTACGCGAGGCGCACCCTTGAAGCCGGATTCACCACCGTTCGCCAGGCGGGCGCGGAAGAATACGTGGACGTGGCGCTGCGGAAGGCCATCGACCGGGGGGACGTGATCGGGCCCCGCATCCAGACCGCC
Source organism: Geothrix sp. (assembly GCA_035255365.1). Taxonomy (GTDB): domain Bacteria; phylum Acidobacteriota; class Holophagae; order Holophagales; family Holophagaceae; genus Geothrix. Next base: position 14,443 of record DATEZS010000038.1, on the reverse strand, counting down.
GGGCTGGCCATTGGCGCCACTGGCGGGCATGGCGACCTCACGGGCATGTCGCCCTACCTCCACTTCGCAGGCTTCTCGAACATCGCGGACGGTCCGGACGCCATCCGCAAGCTCGTCCGCCAGAACGTGAAGCACGGCGCGGAAGTCATCAAGATGATCGCCGGGGCGGGCGTGCTTTCCGAGGAGGACTCGGTCGGGGCTCCCCAGTATTCGCAGGGCGAGATGAATGTCCTGGTCGAGGAGGCCCACATGTGGGGCCGGAAGGTGCTGGCCCACGCCCATGGGGCCGAGGCCATCAAGTTCGCCCTCAGGGCGGGCGTGGACTCCGTGGAGCACGCGAGCCTCATCGACGAGGAAGGACTTCGGCTGGCCAAGGAGCGCCGCGCCGTGCTGGTCATGGACATCTACAACGACGACTACATCCTCGCGGAATACGAGAAGCACAACTATCCGAAGAAGATCATCGACAAGGAGCGCCTGGTCGGGCGGCTGCAGCGCGAGAACTTCAGGAAAGCCCTGGCGGCCGGCGTGAAGATCGGCTTCGGCACCGACGCTGGGGTGTATCCCCACGGCTGGAACGCGAAACAGTTCGCCACCATGGTGGCCTTCGGCATGACGCCCATGCAGGCCATCCAGTCCGCCACCGTCACGGCGGCGGAGCTCATGGGCTGGACGGGCAAGGTGGGTGAAATCGTCCCCGGCGCCTTCGCGGATCTGGTGGCCGTGGCCGGGGACCCGACCAAGGATGTGGCCGAACTGCAGAAGCCGATCCTGGTCATGAAGGGCGGGGTGGTGGTGTCCAGGAAGCTTTGAGCCGCCCTCGATTCCAGGAATGCTTATCGCAGGCCAGCCAAACCACCTTCGCCAGGAGTTTCCCTTTTGCGAGTCCCTGCTCGAATCCTTTCCCTCTGTATCCCTCTGCTGCTTCAGGGTGCTCCTCCTGATCTGGTGATCCCCCCTGCGGAAGCCCTTCACACGCCGAGCGGCCTGGCCTACCGGGTGATCCAGAAGGGGAAGGGCGGGGCTTTCCCTGGGCCGAAGGATTTCGTCAGCGTGCATCTCACGGGCTGGGATTCGGCAGGGAAGGCCTTCGCCAATACGCGGACCCAGGATGAAGCGCCCTACCTCAGCCTTGAGCGGGTGATGCCCGGGGTGCGGGAGAGCCTTCTGGCCATGGAGGTGGGCGAACAGCGCCGGGTCTGGATTCCGGAACCATTGGCTTTCGGCGGGGCCAAAGGCCGCCCGGCCGGGCCTGTGGTCATGGATCTGGAGTTGGTGGAGGCAGTGCCCCCGCCCAGCCAGGCCCCGCCTGATGTGGCCGCGCCCCCCGCCGACGCCCGGATGCTTCGGTCCGGGCTGTCCTTCAAGGTGCTCCGGCCCGGGGTGGGGCAGGAACACCCGCTGCGATCGAGCTGGGTTTCGGTCCACTACACCGGCTGGACCACGGACGGCAAAATGTTCGACAGTTCGCTTCCCCGGGGCGCCTCGGTGCTGCTCCAGCTCAGGGGCACCATCGAAGGCTGGATTGAAGGCATCCCACTCATGGTGGTGGGTGAACGGCGGCGTTTCTGGATTCCGGAGAACCTGGCCTACCATGGCAACCGTGGCATGCCCGCCGGCATGCTGGTCTTCGACGTGGAACTGGTGGGCATCGCCAAGTGACCCGCCTCGACCCTCCAGTCGTTCAGGTTCGGGTCTGGTCCAGATGGCGGCGAAAGCTACACTGGCTATACAACCCAAAATTCCCAGAGGCCACCATGATCCGATTCCATCCTTTGACTTTCAGGCTTGGCCTCCTGGCTCCGGTCGCCTCGATTCTCCTGGCCGCGCCCGGGGGGGACATCTCGATCTTCCAGCGGTACCGCGCCTTGGATCACCGCCTCGACGAGGCTACTCGGGCCGTGGATGCCCGGCAGTTCCCCGAGGCGCGCCGGGTGCTGGAAGCCTGCCTGAAGGAGATCCCAGATCACTACGAAGCCCACTTCCTGCTGGCGCGGATGGCCTACGAGGGCCGGGACTTTGCCAAGGCCTTGGCCCATGTGGAACAGGCGGAGCACAGCCTGGCCGATCTGGATCGCCGCTACCGGAAGGAAATGGCGGAGCTGGTGGCCCAGGACGCGGCCGAGGAACAATCGACCCAGGACAGCCTCAACGAACTCGGCAGCAGAGGTGTCGATCCCACCGCATGCTCCGCCATCCTCCACCTCGTCAAGGGGAGCCATCTTGCCTACCTCGAGATGAAAAAGGGTCATCTCTTCGAGCGGCAAAACCCTTTCGACATTCCCGCGGACTACGAATTCCTTCGCGGTAACTGCCTCTACCGCCTGGGCCGCCGCGACGAGGCGCTGGGACCATACCGGCAGGCCGTGAAGCAGGATCCGACCCATGCCAACGCCTGGACCAACCTCATCGCCCTGCTGCTTGAGATCCGCGATGTTCCCCAGGCTCGCGCCGAACTCGCGCTGGCGGAAGCGGCCCATGTGACCCTGCGGCCGGACCTGCGCAAAGCCGTTCTGGAGGCGACCGTGCCGAGCCTTTCCGCGGGACTCACTCCCCGCTAGCCACCCGGTAAAGCGGTCCCCAATGGCCCGGGCTGGCGGCTACTTTGGTGGGAACCTGGCCAGGATGTCATGCACCGCCCTGGGCACGGCCTCATCCGCGTCCTCGGGGGTTCTCAGTCCCGTGAGGGCTCCGGCGGCGGCGCCCTGCCAGATCATCTGGTTGCTCTTGTAGTCCACGATCTCGATGACGATTGTGCCTTCCTTGTAGTGGTGAACCTGGCTGGTGGATACGCCCATGCGCCCGTAGAAGGGACGATAGCCCCAGCCCCCACCCCAGCCCACGTGGGTGGTCGTGCGGTACCTGCGCTCCTGTACGATGGGGTAGTAGGTCACCAGGAAATCGGGATCGGCTTTGGTTTCCATGGCAAAACCCCTGGCCTGGAGCTCCCGCTCCACGGCGGTGCGGACCCGCTTGTCCATGAGGCTGGTGGTGCCCCCGGTGCCCTTCTTGGAGGTGTAGTAATCGAAAGTCTTGTAGCGGGCGAAGGAGGCCGTCACGTCGTAGTCGTAGGTCACGGAGTAGTTGACGCACCCTCCCAGCAGGGCCATGGCCAGCAGGGCCGAGGTGAAGCTGATCCGATGCATGAAGCCTCCGTTCCTTTTGTATGGACGCAGGAAAGGGCGTTCCGGTTTAAGCCCGTTGAGCGGTCTATGGTGGTCTACGGGAAGGCCCGGGAAGGCTCCGGGCCGTCAGGGGGTCTGTTCTGGGATGCGAATTCGATCACCTTTCTTTGAACGCAGGCCCAAATCGCCCGATCCTGATGGGGTATGGTCCTCGATCCCACCCTTGATGCGGGCGCCTCAAGCCCCCTCTACCTGCAGCTTCAGCGGAAGCTGAGGAGCATGATCCAGGAGGGTGACTGGCGGCCGGGCTCCCGGCTACCCGCGGTCCCTGCATTGGCCGAGCGCTGGGGCGTCCACCGCCTCACGGTGCTGAAGGCCATCGCAGGGCTCAAGCGCACGGGGTGGATCCAGACGGTGCAGGGGCGGGGCAGCTTCGTGGCCCAGCGGCTGCCGGAGGCTCCGGGGCTTCGTGCGACCAGCGAGTTCCCCTTCGAGGGCTCCCCGCTGCTGGTGCATGACGGTGAGCTGGGCTCCTGGCTGGGCGAGACCCTGGAGCGGGCTCAGGATCGCCACCTGGTGAGTTTTTCCGCCGGATTCATTCCTTCGGATCTGGTGCCCGGAGAACAGCTGCGGCGCATCACGGCCCAGGTGATCAAGGAACTGGGCTCGGAAGCCTGGGTCTATGCGGCTCCCGCCGGCCATGCGCCCTACCTGGATGCCGTGAAGCGCTGGCTGGAGTCCGAAGGCGAGGCCGTGGAGGAAGGCTGGGGCATCCGCGCCCTGCCTGGCGCCCAGGCGGGTTTGGCCCTGGCGCTGGAAACCTTCACGGTGCCCGGCGACCGCGTCCTGGTGGAAAGCCCCTGCTACGTGGGCATCCTGGCCCTCATCCGGGTCCTGGGCCGCGAACCGGTGCCGGTGCCCGTGGATCGTCAGGGCCTCGACCCCGAGCGGTTGGCCTCGGCCCTCCAGCGCAGCGAGGCGAAGCTGCTCTTCACGGTGCCCAGCTTCCACAACCCCACCGGCATGACTCAGTCCAAGGCCCGCCGCGAGCGGGTGTTGGCGCTCACGCGCGCACACGGGGTGATCGTGGTGACCGATTCCGCCTACGGCGATCTGCGGTTCACGGGCAACTCCATTCCGCCGTTCCGCCGCCTGGAAGGGGCCGAGCATGTGATCCATCTGGGCAGCTTCTCCAAGTCCCTGGCCGCGGGGCTGCGCCTGGGCTACCTCATCGCCCGCGAAGACCTGATGCGGCGCATGGCGCCCCTGCAGGAAGTCCAGACCATCGGCCTGCCGCCCCTGACCCAGGCGGTGGCGGCGCGGTTCCTCGACAGCGGGGGCTTCCGCCGCCACCTGGCGCGCCTGCGCCGGGCCCTCAAGGAGCGGCGCGATGCCATGGTGGAAGCGCTGGCGGAGCATTTTCCGGAAGGCACCCAGGTGTCCGAACCCAAGGGCGGCATGCATCTCTGGGTGGTGATGCCCGAGGGCTTCTCCGCCCTGGATCTGCACCGCGAAGCCCTTCAACATGGCCTCGGCTTCGCGCCCGGGCCTCTGTTCTTTGCCGATGGCCGGGGCACCAACTGCCTCCGGCTGAATTTCTCCACCTATGATCCAGCCACCACCCGGGATGCCATTGCGCGCCTCGGCCATCTGGTCCACCGGGCCTGATCCGGTTTTTCCTCCCGAAAGGAGTTCCCGTGAGCCCCACCACCACTGACACCATGTTCGAGATCCGCCCCTCCAGCCATCCGGCCAGCGCCGAGGAGCGCGCCCACCTCATGACCAACCCGGGCTTCGGACGCCGGTTCACGGACCACATGATCGTCGTCCCCTACAAGGAAGGCGAGGGCTGGGGCCGAGGCGTGCTCAAGGCCTACGGTCCCATCGAACTGGATCCCGCCGCTTCCGTGCTGCACTACGGCCAGGCCATCTTCGAAGGCTTCAAGGCCTACAAGCAGCCCGATGGCCACATCGCCTGCTTCCGGCCCGAGGCCAACGCCCACCGCTTCAACAATTCCGCTGCGCGTCTGGCCATGCCGGACCTGCCTGAGGAGATCTTCCTCGGCGCCGCGCGGGCGCTCATCACCCAGGATCAGGCCTGGGTGCCCTCGGCCATCGGCGAGAGCCTCTACATGCGTCCCCTCATGATCGCCACGGAGGGGGCCCTGGGCGTGCGCCCCAGCAACGAGTACCAGTTCATCCTCATCGCCAGCCCCAGTGGCGCGTACTTCCCCGCTGGCGTGAAGCCCGTGACCGTGTGGATTTCCGAGGACTATGTCCGCGCCGCCCCCGGGGGCACCGGCTTCGCGAAGTGCGCGGGCAACTACGCCGCGAGCCTCGTGGCCCAGCGCCAGGCCAAGGAAGAGGGCTGTGATCAGGTCGTCTGGCTGGATGCCATCCATCGCGAGTACATCGAAGAGATGGGCGGCATGAACATCTTCTTCGTCTACCAGGAGAAGGGTGAGACGGTCGTCGTCACGCCCGAACTCACCGGCACGCTGCTGCCCGGCATCACCCGCGACAGCCTGCTCCAGCTGGCCCGCGAGCAGGGCTTCCGCGCCGAGGAACGCAAGATCACGGTGAGGGAATGGCGCAATGCCATCGCCGAGGGCCGCATGACGGAAGCCTTCGCCTGTGGCACTGCGGCGGTCATCACGCCGGTGGGCCACGTGAAGTCCCGGGGCGGCAACTGGGACATCAACAAGGGCGAGACCGGCCCCGTGGCCGCCAAGCTCCGCGAGACCCTGTTGAATCTCCAGCACGGCCTCGTACCCGATCCTCATGGCTGGATGAAGCGGATCGTGTAGTCGTTTCCACTCGATGAAAAACGCCCGCGGAAGCGGGCGTTTTTCATCGAGTGGAACAGCGAATCAGGGATAGCTCAAGGTCGCGTTGGTGGTGGCGCTGGCATTGATGGTGATGGAGGGACCGACCTTCATGGCCGGGGCGGCTCCGGACGTGGATCGCTGGGCCGTGATGCCATACAGCCCCGGCGCCAGGCCGAGGAAGCCGATCTGGTCCTGGGCGATGCCGCTGGCGGCAGTCTGGGAGCGAACGATGAGGAACTGGTTTCCGGCCGTTCCCGTGGGCAGGGCCTGACGCAGTTCCCCCCAGGTCACCTGGGAGTCGGTGGAGGCCGGGCTTATGGTGAGGTTCAGGTCGCCGGGGCTGACGGGCGAGGCGAAGACCAGGTTCATGGGATAGCTGGTGGCGGCAGCCGCATCCACCGGATCCCCTGCGGCGGCGTGGTAGGACACGGAGGTGCCCGCAGGCTGAGCCACCACGAAGTAGGTGCCGCCCTTGGGGAGAGCCTCAAGCCTGTAGTCGCCGGAGGCATTGGTGAAGGCCCGGCGCTGGAGGGTGGCGGTGCCCAGGCCGTCGACGGTCTCGGCGAAGACCTCCACAGCGGCCAAGGGCCCGGAGGCATCCGAGACATTGCCTGCGATGGTCGCGATCGCGCCGAGGTTATAGGCCTGCCCGGTGGCCGTGAAGCGGAAGGGCTGGACGCCGGCCCGCTGCTGCACGGCCTGCTGGCCATTGAGCATGATCTGCGCCGAGGTGGTCACGCTGTCGGAGATGGTGATGGCACCGGTCGCCACGGTGGAGGCAGGCATGGTGAGGATCTGTCCGGTGGCGGCGCCTGTCGGAGTGACATAGGACGGCTGACGGCTCTGGTCCAGATAGTTCACGGTCGCCCAGGTGAGCCGGAATTGGGTGTATGTCCCGGTATTCAACCGGGTCGCCGGGATAATGAGGGCGCTTTGTCCGTTCTGGATGGCCATCAAATCGAAGGTGGCCTTCACATCCCCGAGGGGAACCCAGCTGCTGCCATCGCGGCTGGCTTCGACCTTCTCGAGGCTCACGACCACCTGATCGTACCCTGGGAAACTGTCGCTCCCGAGCCGCAGGGCCAGCGTTCCCGTCGGGGGTGGCGGGGAGGATGACCCGCCGCCGCAAGCGATGGCCACTCCGAGCAGCAGGAGGGCTGGGAGAAACAGGAATCGGCGCATGGGTGGCTCCTGGATATCGGGCGGGAAGGTCGAAATGACAGTTTAGACCGAGGGCAGGGCGCCGGGGTTGAGAGAGGGGCGCCGGAGGTTGGCAAGGGCCCGGGAAAAGGTCGCCACCGCAACCCGCGGGCGCGTTCCCCGAGCTTCGGTCAGGGCCCTTCCAGCGGTTTTAAATGATTTCCGGCGAGGGGTGGTGGAGCCTTTGAGTCAAAGCAGTCAAGATCGACCATTCGTGCGGCTGGAACCTCTACGCGGACCGTTTCCAGGGCCAGATTGAACCAGCGGCCGCAGCGATCCAGGATCGCGCTGTCGGCCGTGGCCACGATCTCCGGGCTCGAGGCGAGCATGCCATCGGGATCGGCGGTCAATTCGATCCGCCAGGGCCAGCCCTGCTCGCGGGCCAGGTCCTCCATGAGCTGCTTCAGCCGCCCGCTGTTGGAGACGGGCCGATCCAGCAGCCAGACCGCCTCGCCGACCCCCCATGACGCAAGATGCCGGCCCAGGTGCCGCAGGGCCGGCAGGGTCTCCTGCACCTTCCGGTAGCTGCCGTGCATGCTGGCCATGTCGCGCAGGGCGCCGTCGCAGGCGGCCAGAAGGATGCCGCCGGCCAAAGCGGCCTCGAGGGTGGTCAGCACGTTGTAGCCATCGATCCAGAGGGGCTGCCCACGCAGTGCCCCGCTTGCCACCCGGTGACGGCGGCGGCGGGCAGCCGCTTCATCGCTGCAGGCGCAACGGGCGACGGCGATCCTCTGCCGGGCCACCAGGGCATAGCGGTTGCCCACCAGCGCCAGGGCCGCCGCGTGCGGGTAGCCTCGGCTCAGGAGCCAGGCCAGGTCGGCGGTTGCCCTGCGGAGCAGCGGCCTGGCCTCTACGGAAAACCAGTGCAGATCGTTGGGGTGAGGCCCCCGATGCTTGCGTCGGTCGGGCACGGGAATCTACCTCTGATAGGTGCCGATCAATTCGCCTTCGGCCAGCACGTGATCCCGCATGGCCTGCAGCAGGCTCTTCTTGTCCAGGCCGGGTGCCGCGGGAACATGGGTCGCCAGGGCGTAGACTCTGAAGCGGTAATGGTGGGTGCCGTGGCCCGGCGGCGGCATGGGCCCGCGATAGCCGATGCCGCCTTCGCCCTTGGGCCAGGAGTTCTGCCCTTGCTGCAGGGCGATGGGCTGGGTCAGGTGCGGGTCCCTCGGTAGGCCTTCCGGCAATCCGCCGAGGCTGGCGGGGATGTTGTAGATCACCCAATGGACCCACGGCTCGCGCGTCGGTGCATCGGGATCATCACAGATCAGGGCCAGCTCCTGGGTGCGCTCAGGCAGGTTCGACCACGCGAGGGGCGGAGAAACGTCGGCCCCTTCGCCTGTGTAGCGCTTCGGGATCGGCTGACCGTTGGCAAAGGCGGTGCTCGTGACGCGAATGGTCATGATTCGGCCTCCTCTGGAATCCGGGTGCGATGCGTGCGTGCAGAAGCTGGACCAGCCCACCAGCGTCGCGAGGCCAGCGCCGGCGACCAGGTGGAATCGACTCCGGGGAACTCGTCCAGGTGCGTTCATGCGGGCACCTATTCCGGGGGTATCATGCCCCAGATTCCCTTTCCGGAGTCACCCTTTCACGCAAAGAACCTGCTTCAGGGTGTGGACCGCCTCGACCAGATCCGCCTGGTTGGCCATGACCTGGTCGATGTCCTTGTAGGCCCCGGGGATCTCGTCGATCACGCCGGGATCCTTCCGGCACTCCACGCCAGCGGTCTGGGCGGCCAGATCCTGCATGGAGAACCTGCGCTTGGCCTCGTGGCGGCTCATGCGCCGCCCCGCGCCGTGGGCGGCGGAACAGAAGGACTCCGGGTTGCCCAACCCCCTGACGATGTAGCTCCGGGCGCCCATGGAGCCGGGAATGATGCCCAACTCGCCCCGCTCGGCCCGGATGGCCCCCTTGCGGGTCACCAGCACCTTCTCGCCGTAATGGACCTCCTCCGACACGTAGTTGTGGTGGCAGTGGATGGGGGGCTCGAAGGCCACCCGGGGGAAGGCCGCCTGGAAGACGCCCGTGAGCAGGATGAGCAGGGCCTGGCGATTGGCGGAGGCATAGTTCTGGGCCCACATCAGGTCCCTGCGGTAGGCGGCCATGTCGGGGGTTCCCGCGAGAAATACCGCCAGATCCTTGTCCGGGAGGTGGACATTGTGGGCCAGCTTTTTTGCGCGGCTGATGTGGAACTCGGCGAGGACCTTCCCGATGTTCCGGGAGCCGGAGTGGAGCATGAGCCAAACTCGCTGCGCCTCATCCAGGCAGACCTCGATGAAGTGGTTGCCGCCGCCGAGGGTGCCGCACTGGGCCATGGCCTTGCTGCGGAGATCCTGCACCTGCGGCGCCAGGGCATCGAAGCCACGCCAGAGCTCCAGGTGCTCAACGCCGCGCAGCACGGAGCCGTGCTGATGGAAGCCGACCGGGATGGCGGCTTCGATGGCGCCCCGGAGCCCGGTGAGGCTGTCCGGCAGATCCTCGGCCAGGAGGCTCGTCCGAACGGCGGCCATGCCGCAACCGATATCCACGCCCACGGCTGCAGGGGACACGGCGTTCTTCATCGCGATCACGGTGCCCACGGTGGCGCCTATCCCGAAGTGGACGTCGGCCATGACGGCCACATGCCGGAAGACCCAGGGCAGGGCAGCCACGCGCTTGAGCTGGTCGAGCGCCGATCCTTCCACCTCCGCCACTGGGGTCCACAGGTGGAGGGGCGCCGCAGCTCCCTTGAGGATGGCGAGGCACATGGCCCTTCCTTTCAGGGATGAAGGGATGGTTTCGTGGGATTTGCAGGCATGGCGTCGATCCGTGGTTCCAGAACCTTCAGCAGAAGACCTGCTTCCGGTTGTTCCGGTTGACGAGGGCGCGCGCCAGCGGCGCCTGTCCCGCCCTTTGGCAGTCCGGTGAACCTGGCGGCAGCGGGTTCGGCATCCAGGTTCAATGCCGCCTGTGGCCTGTCTGCCCAGTCCCCGGTGTCCATGACGAGTCCCCCGGTACAAATATCGTGCGATGCGGCTTCTGGCGCCCCATTTCCGGGGCCACCGGAAGAGGGTGGTGGACGGGAAAGGTTCCTCATGAATGCAGAGCTGCCGAGGTCCCCTTCCTCGACACGATGGCTGTCGGAGGACTCCGGGCGGGATTGGATCGATGGGCATGCGGGCCTTCGCCTGGCCTGAGCCGGGGATGGGCCCCGCTCCGCGCTACCATGGGCGTCATGCACCCCCCATCGAACCGACGCCGACGATGGATCTGGATCCTGGCCCTGACGCTGGGTGTCCTGGTTCTCCTCGCGGGGACCGTCGACTACCTGGCTGGTCCCGGGCTGCGCTGGGTGGCGCGCCTGAGCCGCGCGGCCGACGGGCAAAACCTGGGGAGTTGCGTGGTGGAGGAACGCGCGGTCCCCGCGAGGGGCCGGTTCCTCGCCCTCCGCCTGTATCGCCCGAAGGGGGCAGTGGAGCGGGTCCTGATACTGGTGCATGGCCTCCACGGAACCGGGTACGACGAGGTCCGGCTGGTCCGCAGCGCTCGGGCGATGGCGGACCAGGGGATCCTCGTGGTGACGCCTGAAATTCCGGATCTGAAAGCCTATGACCTCACCGCGCGAAGCCTTGACGACATCGAGGCCGCGACCCGCTCCATCCTTGAGGATCCTCGGCTGTGCGCCGAAAGCCCCCGATACAAACCGATCCTGAGCGGCATCAGCTTCGCGGGAGGGCTGTGCCTGGCCGTGGCGGGCCGGCCCTCGCTCCGCGGGCGCCTGGCCTGCGTCTTCTCCATCGGGGGACACGGGGACCTGGACCGGGTGCTGGGGTATCTCTCCACGGGAGATCTTGCGGATGGCGGGCACCGGCTCCCGCACCTGTACGGGCAGGCCGTGCTTCTTCGGCACTATGCCGACCGGTTGGTCCCGCCGGAGCAGACGGAGGCACTGCGTGCCTCCATGCTGCTCTTCCTCCAGGAGCACCAGGGAGCCTTCGCGGATTCGGTTGCCTCCCTGCCCCCGGAATCCCGGCGCATAGCGATGCTCTTCCTGCATTGGGACGCGAAGGGTGCCTGCGACCTGCTCAGGCCCCTCGCCGGACACTTCCCGAGGAACCCAGTGCTCTCGCCCCTGCGGGGGGCCGTGCCGGCGTGCCCCGTCTTCCTCCTGCACGGCAGCGCGGACGACCTGATCCCGCCCACGGAAACGCGCGCCTTGGCGCGCTGGGCCGGAGCCGCCACGGAAACCCATGCCCTGGTCTCGGAGCTGGTTCGGCATGTGGATCTGGAAGAGCACCGTTCAAGGTGGTTCCAGCCGCTGGAGGCCTACCGCCTGGGCCGCTTCATGACTGAGCTGCTGCGCGCCTGAGGTTCTGGAACCTATGCTGCGAATGCAGACTTGTTGGCGGTGAGTGCAGTCTAGACCGGAAGCGTCTCTGGTTCGGAATTCCCTGGATCAGGGAAGAATTCAGGGAAATAGGGTGAATATTGCTATTCACATTGTTCATAAGGCCAGAAAGGGCCTGCTCTTGCGGGCGTTCCCTGTTTATTCCCTAAATGGCCGAACAGGGAGCATCAAATGAGCTTGCAGGGAATTCAGACGAGTCCCGAGTATCAGGATGCTTCGCTGCGACGTCCGTACGTAATCAACCTTCAAGCTGAAAAGGCGGATCATAAGAATTTGGCGATGGGCAGGGTGCGTATTCTGAAAAACGGAGAATAGACCTTAGGGATTTGTCGAATCCGCCCAGGACATTGAAGAAATAAATTCAAGAAATGCCTTTGGTGGCTCGGTTGGAGATTCCCCCCAGAACGCGCTAATGGTGACCCACACAGGCCCGACTTCGACTAGTGCCGTGAGAATGTGAGGGTAGTCCCCTGGTGTACCTGGCTTCCATGACGGGTCTTTTGCCCAAGCCATGGCCCCGTGAGGCACTGGAATCCAATTAAGGGTGGTTCCGGATTTGCCAAGTCGGGATTCGAGAATTCCATGGGCCAACTCGGGTTTGAGGGCTTTCGGTCCATCAGGAGGAAGAAAGCCAGTGACCTTTACGGAGAACGCATCATCCTTGGATGGCCTATAGGTGAGATTTAAAATGCCTGCTTCAGGTTTGCTTCCGTCATGGCTCTCCCACCAAACCTCTGGAATGGAGAGGTTGAGCCGGCCAATTCGCTTCAGGAGGAAGGTTCTGGGAAGTGGATTCTCGGTGCCAAGTTCAATCGCAGTTCCGCTCATGGGACGAGTGCGAAGCTTAGGTGGAAGGAACTCCGAGGCCCACGATCGGGGGAAGGGTGCCTCCAGGACTCCTTTGTTCGATTTCGCTGACCCAAGAAGGGATTCTGCCCACTTCACGGCGTTGGTGTCTGAGGCCTTCTTGGCCCCGGCAAGTGCGGCCTCTAATTGGGCCTGTCCATCCGCAAGACCAGCACTGAGCCTTACTCCAGCTAGATCCACTTTGGCCACGGAGTGGTCAGGCGCCAATTGAATGGCGCGGGTCAAGCTGCGGTCTGCTAGCGCGAAATTTTTCAAGGACCAGGCTGTGTAGCCAAGATTGGTTAATGTTTTCACAGTCACTGGGCTGCCAGGAAAGCGCTTGGCCATGAGTTCGGCCACCTCGAAGGATTCATTCAAGGCGTTGGCTGCCATCAGTACATTTGAAAGGTTGTTCCAGGAGTCCACTTTCTCCGGGTCCAGTTCCACCGTGCGCCAACCAGCTCGAGCCGCTTTTTGAAGAAACCCAGCCTGCCTTAGGGCAGAGGTGTACTCCAACCAGATATCCCAGGAATTCGGTGCAAGAGTTAGGGCCAGCTCGTATTCAGCAATTGCCTCAGGTAACTTCCCCGATTCTAAAGCGTGATATGCAGTATCAAAGGCCGTCCTTGCCGATGGGCTCAGGGGTTCCTGCTTGGCGGGTGGCTGAGTCGTTTGGGCTTTGATCGGTACCAGGGGTGTTACGAGCAGCGCGAAATAAACAGATAGTTGTCTCGAAAACATATCCTGGACTCCAACAACAATGGATTCAATGTGCAGTAAATGTAGTGATTAAGAGCCCTAATGAAAGAAGTCAAGCGGTCCCAACCACGCGATCATCGAACTGACCTAACCTGCAACAGAGGGCTGAGAATGATTGAGAATTCCGCAACAGTCTACTCGAATGCTCTCAGCTAGGCCCCTCCCGAGTGTCACTCGAGTAAATTAACAACAATTAACATCTTGGTACCTAGGAGACCGATGATGTTGGCCACTCTAGATAGATGAAAAAGAAGGCGCGCAATCATGTCATGTGGAGAGGCTGTATGTCTTCTCCCAGTGACTGGGTCGAATTTCAGTCAAGTTCTAGCAATTTGAGGCAGGAGTGTGCCGTCGGAATCCCGAGTGTGTATGCCTATTAGCAGGCAGCTAGGGCCAGGTAACCGCTGTCAGCTGAAGATTGCCGATCTTATTCGATGCACTTCGTTGCATGGAGCAGGATTCCCCTTACGGTCGATTCGCAAATCGGAGAAAGGTCGCCTGTACAGCCAACAACCAGGTAATGCATGGTCCCTTTTTCTGTTTCTAAGCTACTCAAATAGCCTATGAAGTCCGGGCCGGTATGTAGGGAACCCAGATGACAAACCAGGCGTGGTGATAGGAAGACAACATTGAGCGTGGATGCGTCCCACCGTCCATCCCCTTGAGACCCCAAGGCATCAACCAGCGCATATCGAATATCTGAGTCTGTCAGGTCCGATTTCTCTCCCGTGCGAATGAGAGTGCTGATCTGAAACTGAAACCCTGTGTTCGCTGGATTCTCGGGATTAAGGGGGGCAAATTCTTTTGAAAAGGCAATTTCGTGAAGGTACCGTTCGACCAGTTTTTGTTTGAGAAGGCGATATTTATCACTCTCCCAACCCTCGCCTAGAAACCAATAATTCAAGATGCCTAATGAGGTCCTCTCACCCTTGCGTAACGCCGGAACAAACCCTCTCATCGATCCTTCAGAAACAATCTCGACCATATTGCCGTCGCCATCGTCAAGATAGGCCCGCTGAACGACAGGCTTTTGAACCTCTATGGCAGGCCTCCGGACCTGCGTCCCCTGCTGTGCGAAAGAAGCGCAGGCAGCAGAGGCGACAAGCAATCCAAGGATTGGCGAATTCATGAATTATCGAGAGATTGTCAGAGTGTAAGGCGTGACGGAGCTATAAGAGGCGTACCGGCTTACCTCGATATAGATCGTTTTCGAGGCGGAAGTGTTGGTGTTCTTGTAAGACACATGCTCGGTTGTCCCACTGTTTTCAGAAGCAGCGAGCTGGGTTCCAGTGCTGCTG
>DATEZS010000037.1:0-67003 GCA_035255365.1 Geothrix sp. | reverse complement strand
CTGGATTTTGATGATGCCGGCTCTCTACCTGCTGCCCATGCCCTGGCTCATCCGTGGCATCGAGGAAGCCCGAGTCTACGCCGTTCTCGTCGGTCAGTGCATCCTCTGGCTCATTCCGATTTTTCTCTTCAACTTCGGACCGCGCGTCCCACTTCAAGGTTCAGGATGGGGGCGTTTCGGCGATCTTGCCGGCATCGGCCTAGTCGTGCTCATCTTGCTGGTGCTGGTCTGGGGCGCCCTGGCCATGATCCGTGGCTGGCGGGAGCATAGGGAATACCTCGCGCTTCTGCGGAAACTCGAGCCCGGTGAAGAACCGGTCGCTGAGAACCCCTCCTGAGCCAATCCCCCTTTGCACCCAACCAATTTTTCAAAGGAGCCCCCGTGACCCGATTTCTTCTGCCGCTTCTGGTGGTGGTCAGTCTCGCGGCCCCGGCCCAAGCACCGGCGTCCCGATTCGCGGCCCAGGCCGAGCCATTGCTGGCCGCCCGTTACGCGGCAGACACGCCCGGCGCGGCCGTGCTGGTGACCCGGGACGGGAAGGCCATTTTCCGAAAAGGCTTCGGCTTGGCCTCGGTGGAACTGAAGGTCCCCATGGACCCCGGGATGGTCTTCCGCATCGGCTCCATGACCAAGCAGTTCACGGCCGCGGGCATTCTCCTCCTGGCAGAGGCAGGCAGGGTGGACCTCGAGGCCCCCATCTCGCGGTATCTGGAAAAGACGCCGTCCACCTGGACCAAGGTCACCGTGACCATGCTGCTCAACCACACCTCGGGCATCCCCAGCTATACCAGCGACCCCACCTTCGACCAGCACGCCCGGGAAGACTTCACGCCCCAGCATCTGCTGGAAACCTTCGTCACGGCCAAGCCCCTGGACTTCGAGCCGGGCACCAGCCAGCGCTACAACAACACGGGCTACTTCCTGCTTGGACTCATCATCGAGAAGGTGACCGGGCAGACCTGGGATGCCTTCCTGAAGGCGCGGATCTTCGAGCCCCTGGGCATGAGCCACACGCGCCTCGGAAAGGAAACGGACCTCATCCCCGGCCTTGCATCGGGCTACACCACGGGCCCGCTGCCCTCGCCCTACCTCAGCATGACCCAGCCAGGGGCAGCCGGGGCCCTGGTCTCCTCCGTGGATGACCTGGCCACCTGGACCCAGGCTTTGCATAACGGCAAGGTGCTGAAGCCCGAGAGCCTCACCCGCATGCTCAGCCCCACGAAGCTACCGAACGATCAGACCAGCCCCTACGGTTTCGGTCTGGCCACCGAGACCCTGAACGGGCGGACCCTGGTGGGTCACGGAGGCGGCATCAACGGCTTCGTGTGCTTCATGCAGGCCGATCCGCAGAAGCACACCATGGCGGTGATCCTCAACAACACGGATCACCCCAAGGGGTCGGATAGCGTGATCGTCCGGAAACTGCTGGCGTTGGCCGCGGGAGATCCCGCAGAGGAATCGCCCAAGGCCGTTCCCCTGGACCGGGCGGCATTCGATGCCTGCACCGGGGATTACGAACTGGCACCGGGCTTCATTCTCAAAATCTGGCGGGAAAGTGACACGCTTTACGCCCAGGCCACGGGACAGCCGCGGGTCGAGCTGTTTCCCGAAGGACCCTTCGGATATTTCCTCAAGGCGGTCGAAGCCCGAATCCGGTTTGAGAGAGGCCCCGGCGGCGCGGTGGATCGCCTCGTGCTGCACCAGAACGGACGGGATATCCCCGGTCGGCGGGCTAAGTGAACGGCCGCATGAACCCATTGGAGACCTGCGCCATCTCCAGCTGCGGCCTGACGCGCCACTTCGGTGCGGTGAAGGCCGTGGAGGACCTCCATCTGGAAGTGCCAGGCGGCGGCATCAGTGCCTTCCTGGGACCCAATGGATCCGGCAAGACCACCACCATCCGCCTGCTCCTGGGCCTGTTGAAGCCGACTTCGGGAACCTGTGAGGTGCTGGGTCGGCCCGCGGGCGATCTGGACTCGCTCAGCCGCATCGGGGCCGTGGTGGAAAACCCGAGCCTCTATCCGCACCTCACCGGCCGGGAGAACCTGGAGATCACGCGGCTCCTGCGCGCCTGCCCACACCACCGCGTGGACGACGTTCTGGCCGTCGTCGGGTTGCGGGAGGCCGCGGACCGGCCCACCCAGGGCTATTCCCTGGGCATGAAACAGCGGCTGAGCCTGGCTCTGGCTCTCCTCCATGAGCCGGAACTCCTGATCCTGGACGAACCCACCAACGGCCTGGACCCCGCGGGCATCCGGGAGATGCGGGAACTAATCCGGGACCTGCCGAAGCGCACGGGGGCCACGGTGTTCCTGAGCACCCACATGCTGGCGGAGGCGGAACAGGTGGCCGACCACGTGGTGATCCTCGCCCAGGGCCGCATACGTTTCCAGGGCAGCCCCCAGGAAATGAAAGCGCGAACCGCCTCCCGCCTCGAAGTGCTCTGCGGAGACCCCGCCGGGGCCATGGTTTGCCTGGCAGCCCTGGGCATGACCGGCGAACGCCTGGGTGATCGCCTCCTGCTGGACACGGACCGAGCGCAGACGCCCCTGATCGCGGAGCGGCTGGTGGGAGCCGGCATTCCCCTTTTCGGGTTGACGCTTCAAGAAGCCCATTTCGAAGACCTCTTCATGTCCTTGACCGAGGCCTCATGACCGCCGCCGACGCCATTTCATCAAACACCTCCAGCCAACGGCCCTTCCCTGGATTCCTCGACCTGCTCCGGGCCGAAACCATCAAGCTCCGTCGCAGCCTGATCCTGGGTCTAGCACTGCTGTTTCCCCTGGGCCTGTTGACGATCGCCATCCTGGTTGGCTTCCTGGTGATCAAACCTACGGACCATGCGACCTGGCGGAACTGGATGAGCTTCACCCTGGTGCCCTGGTCAAATTTCCTGCTGCCCATGATGATCTGCCTGCTCTCCAGCCTGCTCCTGAATCTGGAGCACCAGAACCATCAGTGGAAACACCTTCACGCCCTGCCCATCCAGCGTTGGAAACACCTCGCGGCCAAGCAAGCTTTGATGGGTCTCCTCCTGGTGCTCAGCCATGGCCTTCTGTTCCTGGGTTTCTGGCTGGGCGGTTGGGCCCTCAGGCTGGCCCGGCCAGGCATCCGCTTCGAGGCTCCAAGCGCGCCTCTGCTTGCTTCCCTGCTGGGCTTCATCCTCCTGGCCAGCTGGGCCGTCGCCGCGGTCCACACCTGGCTGGCCGCCCGCTTTCCCAACCTGGGCGTGAACGTCGGTATCGGGCTGGGCGGCGTCATGTTCATCGCCGTGGTCGCCCGGCGCCCCGCCATGGCCCGCGCCTTCCCCTGGGCCATGCCAGGCTGCAGCCTCTCAGACTGGATGGGTGACCCCGAAGCGATTTCACCCTGGGTGTCCGTGGGCCTTTCCGTGGCCATGGGACTCGCTCTGATAGCGCTGGCCTGCTGGGACGCGCAGACCCGGGAATCCGAAAGCTAAGTTGGGTTCCTACTCTGGCACACTGGTTGATTGTTTGCGCCGGAGATCAGAATGAACCTGCTGCACGCCATCCTGCTCGGCCTGATCCAGGGGCTCACCGAATTCCTGCCCGTGTCCTCCACGGCCCACCTCACCCTGGCCGAGCACTTGATGTTCGGGGGACGGCCCATGCCGCTGGCCTTTGACGTGCTCCTCCACGTGGGAACCCTCGTCGCGCTGATGGTCTACTTCCGGCGGGAGTTGTTCCAAGTCTGCATGGGCTGCGTGGGCCGGGACACGGAAGGGCGGAAACTGGCCCTGTGGCTCTTCATCGCCATGGTTCCCACCGGCATCTTCGGACTGGCCACCCGGGGCGTGAAGGAAGCAGCGAAGGAGCACCTCTGGGTCTACGGCATCGGCCTCCTGGTCACGGCCGCCATGCTCTTCCTGGCCAATCGCATGAGCCGGGAACGGTCCGGCCAGCTGGGCAGCGATGCCGCGGGGCGGGGCATCTCCGATCTGAAGGCCCTCGACGCCCTGGCGGTAGGCACGATCCAGGGGATCGGCGGCGGTTTCGGACTCTCCCGCTCGGGCTCCACCATTTCCATGGGCGTGTTCCGGGGGTTGAAGCTGCCCGATTCCACGAAGTTCAGCTTCCTGCTGGGCATGCCCACCATCGCCGCCGCGGCCGTGGTGGAACTGCGCGGGCTGCTGAAGCCGATCCTGAAACATCAGCCCCTGCCCGCAGATCTGGCTTTCCCGGCAGGCTCGTCGGCCCCCGCCCTGCTCTGCGCGGTCGGAGTGCTCGCCGCGGCCATTTCCGGCTACATGGCCATCGGGCTCCTGGACCGCTTCACCCGCAAACCCCGCCTCAACGGCTTCGCGGTCTATTGCGTGGGCATGGGCCTGGTGATGCTCGCCCTGAGCGTCACGGGCGTGCTCGGCCACCACTGAGGGCCGGGTCGTTCCCGTTCACCGGGCCATCCCCACCGTTCACCGATGCCTGCGCCGACCCTCTAGTGGATGCCCCTAGACTGGGTCCTTCCTAACCGGAGGCTTGGGTGATCCAACTGAACGAGGTCCACAAATCCTTCACCGTGAAAGATCGCAAAACCCGGACCACCAAGCGGGTGGATGCGGTCCGGGGCATTTCCCTGACGGTGAAACCCGGCGAAATCTACGGGCTGCTGGGCCCCAACGGCGCCGGGAAATCCACCACCTTGCGCATGATCGCGGGGCTCATGGATCCGGATGCCGGACACATCGAAGTCTGCGGCCTGAACACCCGCCACAAGCCCGAGGCGGTCCGGGGCTGCCTGGGCTACCTCAGCACGGACATGGGCGTCTACGCCCGCTTCACCCCCCGGGAGCTGCTCCGCCTCTTCGGTGAGTTCCAGGCCGTGGACCCGCTGACGGCGGAACGGCGCGGCCTTCACCTGCTGGAGAAGCTGCAGCTTTCGGACTTCGCCGACGTGAAAATGGAAGGCTTTTCCTCCGGGCAGAAGCAGAAGGTGAGCATCGCGCGGGCCCTGCTGCATGATCCCAAGGTCGTGATCTTCGACGAACCCACCACCGGCCTGGATGTGCTGACCGCCAAGACGGTGCTGGACCTGCTGCGCATCATGCGGGAGGAGGGCCGGACCGTGATCGTGTCCACCCACGTGATGCCCATGGTGGAGGAGATCTGCGATCGCGTCGGCATCATCTTCGATGGCAAGCTCCACGGCGATGCGCCGCCCCGCGACATCCTCCATTCCTACAAAGCCAAGACCCTTGATGAAGTCTTCTTCCAACTCGCAGACCAGTCCGAAGGAGCCATGTCATGAATGGCGCTCTGCTCATCGCCAAGAAGGAATTCCTGGAACTTTCCAAGGACCGCAAGACGATGTTTTTCGCCTTCGTCATGCCGTTCCTGCTGTACCCGGCCATCTTCGGCATGATGGCCAAGATGGGCAAGCGGGACGAGGTCCAGAACCGCAACAAGGCCAGCCGGATCTACCTTGCCGATGCATCCGGCACCGTGGATCGCCTGCTCAAAGCCGACCCGAAGCAGTTCGAACTGGTCACCAAACCCGCGGGGGACCTGAAGCAGGCCATCCGGGACCAGAAGCTTGAGATGGCTCTGGAAGTGGATCCCAACGCCGCCACCGCTCTTGAAAAACAACAGACATTCACCCTCACCGCCACCATGGACGAAAGCGAGCGCGCCTCCGAACTCGCCCTCAAGCGCGTGAAAGATGTTCTCGATGCCCAACAGAAAACGTGGGTCCAGGGACGGCTTCAGGGCCTTGGCGCCTCCCTGCAGCTGGCCGAGCCGGTCAAGCTGGAAGTGAAGGACGCGGCGGACACGGCCTTGAAGGCGGGCAAGTTCATCGGCATGATGCTGCCCTACCTGCTGATGGTGATGATGTACACCGGCGCCATGCAGCACGGCATCTACGCCACGGCTGGCGAGAAGGAGCGGAGCACCCTGCTCAGCCTCATGGCCACGCGCCTGCCGCGCAACCAGATCATCCTCGGCAAGCTGCTCTACATCTTCTCCATGGGCGTCATCGCGGCCCTCCTGAACCTGCTGAGCATGGGCCTCTCCATCCCCTTCATGGGTGGCGGGTCAGCCAATTCCATGCAAGCCATGGCGGCCATCGCCAGCCCCACGACCCTGGGCCTGACCTTCCTGATCATGGTGCCCCTGGGCCTCTTCTTCGCAAACTTCATCCTGCTCATGGGCATCCAGGCCAAGAACACCATCGAGGCGGGCACCGCCATCACCCCGGGCATCTTCCTGGTGGTCTTCCTGGGCTTGTTCACCATGGCCCCCGGCGTGGACAAGATTTCCGCCCTGGCCTATGTGCCCGTGGTGAATGTCTGCCTGGCGCTGCGGAAGATGTTCAGTCAGCAGCCAAACTGGTTCGAATACGCCATCGCCTTCACCATGACCGTGGGCCTGGCGGGGGTCATGACCCTGGTTTCGACCCGCCTACTCAACCGGGAAAAGGCCCTTTTCAAGGCTTAGGAAGATCCTTTGTCGCCATGCGGACCCGGATTTGCGGGAGAAACCCTGTCATTCTATAGTTTCTCGTAAGCATCTAGAGGATTCCGCATGGCGACAAAGGCTAAGACCCAATCCGCACCCAAGTCTGCACCCCTGCCTCAGCAGAACCAGCCTTCCCCGCTGGCTGCGACCTTCACCAAGGCGTTGAAACTGGCCGAGGGCGGCAAGCACGCCGAAGCCGTCAAGGCCCTCGAGGCCCTCATCAAGGAAGCCCAGGCCGCCGGGGAATGGGGACTCAAGCGGCGGGCGCAGGTCTACCTCGCCCTCTCCGAAGCCAAGCTGAACCCCGCCAAGATCGGCGTGACGGATGCCGTCTCCGAGATCCAGGCCTGCCTGAACAACCATGACTCCGCCGGTGCCCTCAAGCTCCTGGAGAAGGCCATCAAGAGCCATCCCACCCACGCGGTGCTCCACTACCTCAAGGCCGTGGCTCATGCCCAGAGCGATCAGGTGGAAGCTTCCGCCGAGAATCTGAAGAAAGCCATGGAGCTGGATCACGACCTGGTCTTCCAGTGGCACATGGAGCCGGACTTCAACGCCATCCGCAAGTCCTCCCTCTTCGGCTTCACCGAAGGGCGCTGAGCCCCGAAAGCAGCCCTCGCCATGGCCGGGCCCCCGCGCCTCCACCCCGACCTTCCCCTCCGCATCGTGGCCTTGGGAGGAGGGACGGGGCTGGCGGCCCTGCTGCGCTGCCTCAAGCGGGAAGCGGGCCGCGCCAAGGATCCCTGGAAGCTCACGGGCATCGTGACCGTCTCGGACAACGGGGGGTCCTCCGGACGCCTTCGGGATGAACTCGGCGGCATCCCGCCAGGTGACCTGAGGAACTGCCTGGCGGCGCTGACCCTGGAAGACTCGGCCCTGTCCGACCTTCTGAACTACCGGTTCAAGGGGGACGGGAGCCTGGCCGGTCATTCGCTGGGAAACCTGATGCTCTGGGCCCTGGCGGACCTGACCGGCAACTGGGTCCATGCGATCCGGCAGCTGTCCGGCGTCCTGGTGACCGCCGGCAGGCTATTCCCGTCCACGGTGGTGCCCGTCACGCTGCATGCGGAAGACATGGACGGTCACCACTACGAAGGTGAAACCGCTGTGGGTTCCTGCACCCCTCCCCTTGCCAGGCTTTGGCTTGAGCCCCAGGATGCGGAGCCCCTCCCCGAGGCGGTATTGGCCATCCTCCAGGCGGATCTGGTGGTCCTCTCCCCGGGCAGCCTCTATACCTCGACATTGGCCAATCTCCTGCTTCCCGAGCTGCAGGAGGCCGTGGCCTCCTCCCGGGCACCGGTGATTTATGTGGCCAATCTCATGACCGAGCCGGGCGAAACGGCTGGCATGGATCTCGAGGGCCATCTGGCGGCCCTTTCGTCCCTGGGGCAGGTCCACATTTCCGCCGTCATCGCCAACGATGCGCCCCTGGCTCCGGAGCTCCTCGCCAAATACCGTCAGGAAGGCGGGGCACCCCTGCTCCCCGGGCAGGATCGCGTCATGGGCATCCCCATCTTCCGCTTTCCCCTCCTGGACCCGGATGCGCCCATGGCCCGCCACCATCCCGACCTGTTGAACCGCGCCATCCGCGAGGTCATCTCCCGGCTGCCATGAACTCCTACTGGAAGCTGATTCCGCTGCCGATAGGGAGCTGTGGGCGCGGACATGATGGTATTTTTTTGATGACCTCTTTCATTTAACAAGGTTCCCGGTAGCCTTGACCCTTGCGGAGGCTGTGCTTGGCGTTGAATGGTGATCTGTCGACGATGGGACTGGAAGATATTTTCCAGTGGCTCGCCGTCGGCAAGAAAACCGGCGTCCTCGAGCTCAAGGGCTCCTTGCACACCAAGCGGGTCGCCTTCCACGAGGGGCGCATCACCAGCATCTGGTCATCGGATCCCCGGGAGTATCTCGGCCAGTACCTGCTAGCCTTCAATCGCATCACCGAGGACCAGTTGAGGGAGGCCCTCGCGACCCAGGAGGATGAGCAGCAGCTGCTCGGCCGCATCCTCGTGAACCGCCAGCTGGTCACCGAAGCTGAGATCCGCCGCATCGTGCAGCTCAAGGTGGAGGAGAGCATCTTCGACACCTTCCTCTGGAATTCGGGCAGTTTCGAGTTCCACGACGGCGCCGGGTCCCACCAGAAATCCATGCTGCTCAGCCTGGATGTCACCGGCATCGTCCTGGAGGGTGCCAGGCGCCTGGACGACTGGAAGCGCATCCGCCGGGTCATCAAGGGCGGTGACGCCGTCATGTCGGCCATCTCCGAGGCCATCGCCGAGCGCCTGCCGCTGGCACCCGAGGATGCGGACATCCTCTCCCGCCTGGATGGCACCAAGCGCGTGGACCAACTGGTCATCGACATGCGCATGCCCGAGTACAAGATCAACAAGCTGCTCTTCGATCTCCACGAAAAGGGGCTGGTCCGCATCGTGAACCCCGGGGGGAACCTCGGTGAGAATCCAAGCCTGCAGTTGCAGCGGGCCCGCGCCCTGGTCGAGAAGCAGAAACTCCAGGAGGCCCAGGAGGAGCTGCGGAGGATTTTGAAGGAACAGCCGCGCCACCAGGACGCCAGCAAGATGATGGCCGTGGTCATGGATCTGCTCGAGGAGAAGAAGCTCGATCAGGAACTCATTCCGGAGCTCGCCATCTCCCTTGACGAATTGATGACCACGAACCTCGGTCCCAACGAGGCCTTCCTGGCCAGCCGGGTGAATGGCCTCTGGACCATCAAGGACATCCTGACCATCGCGCCCTTTGAGGCCGATGAATGCCTCGCCATCTTCTCCAAGCTGCTCAAGCGTGGGATTCTCAAGGCATCCAAACTCGCCCAGGGAGGCGAACAGCCCATGAATACGCGCTGACCCCTCCCCGACCCCGGAGGTTTCATGCGCGCTGCCCTTGCCTTGATCCTGGTCCTTGCTCCGCTCGCGGCGGCCCGGAAACCGAGCACGGCTCAACTTCAGGCCCAGGTGAAACGGCTCACGGAGGAGCGGGACGCGCTCAAGCAGCGACTGGCGGCCACCGAGGACCTCGCCCAGCAACTGGCCTCCGCCCAGATGGCCCGGGACCTCGCCAAGGCCGAGGCGGAAGCCGCCCGCCGGGAGGCCAGTCAGATGCAGGCCACCCTGAAAGAAGCCCAAGGTGGAGGGGACGCCATCCTGACTGAGTTCAAGCAGGCCAGGCAGACAGCGGCGGACGCCCAGGCCGAAGCCGCGCGCCTGAAAGGCGAGGTGGAGACCCTTCAGCAGAAGCTCAACGCGACCCCCGCCGAGGGGAGCCTGGTCATGCTCACCGATGACATCCAGCCCGCGCGGCCCCTCAACCTCTATCGCATCACTCCCCGGGTGAAATCCCTGGGCCTCTTCGCCAGCAATCCCAAAGGCGTGGTGGTGGTCCAGGTTCTGGTCAGCGAGAAAGGGGAGGTCCTCTCCGCCCGTCTGCTCCAGGGCCTCCCCGGGGACGATCCCGAGGCCAAGGAAGCGGGAGAAGCCTGCGTGGAGGCCGCCAAGCGCATCGTGTTCGACCCCGCCACCTCCAAGGACGGCAAGATCCGCTACCAGGTCTGGCAGGGCGTGGGGTTCTACCTGAACTAGTCCTAACTAATCCCGTTCTCCCCAGGGGCTGGGCTCCCCGATGCCCCACCGGGATTCGTACCAGACCTTCTCCATCGAGAGCCCCTGGGGCGGGGCGGTGGTGCCCGCCAGGGCTCGATTCCTGGCCTGGAGCAGACTTCCCATGTCCTCGGCCCTGCGCCGCCCTTTGCCTACCTCGACCAGGGTGCCCGTGAGGATCCGCACCTGGTGCATGAGGAAGCTGCTGCCCTCGAACACCAACTCGACCCCGCCCTCCACAGGCACGATGCGCAGGGCGTGCAAGGTCCGCACCGGCGTCTTGGCGGCGCACTCCGAGCAGCGGAAGCTTGAGAAATCGTGGGTGCCCAGGAGCGGCTCCACGGCCCCGACCATGGCCGGGAGATCCAGGCTCTCCTTGCGGTAGATCTGCCAGCGGAGGTGCGCCAGAAGGGGGTCCTCGGCAGGCCCCAGGCCAATGCGGTAGATGTAGCGCTTGGCGATGGCATGCTGGCGCGGGAAGAAGCCATCCGGCGCCAGACTGGCAGCCAGCACCCGGAGGTCCTTGGGCAGATGGGCATTCAGGGCGGCCCCCAGGCGATAGGGGTCCCAGGGTTTGTTCACCTGCACAAGCACGCCCTGCGCGCGGGCATGCACGCCCGCATCCGTGCGGCCGGTCCCCTGGGGCATGGCGGCCTCCGGTTCGAGCCGCTGGAGCGCCCTCCACAACTCGCCCTGTCCGCTCCGGAGCGTGGATTGGATTTGCCATCCGTGGAATTTGGCGCCGGCATAGGCCACGGTGAGGAAGTAGGGGAAGGGCATGCCTCCATCATAGGCCCCAGGCGGGGATCACCGGAACCGCCCCCCGCAAAGGACCGTTCTACGGTGATCTGAGTATTTCAAAAGACTTACGAATCAGTATCCATGGGCAATATGATGTTCCATGGTCCTGCAGATCCCCTATTGGCATGGATTCACGATTTTTTTTAAAAGAAAATCCTTGACCACACTGCATCCACGGCGTAGCTTCTTGGCAGTTTATGAAATACAGGATTCACAAGCGTCTTCGGATACTTGAGCTCCCAGAACACAGCAGTCACGGTCTTCTCTAATCAGAGCAAGAACCGTTTCTTTCACCCCGGGGATACAGTTCCCCAATTTCGGAGGTTTTCATGAACAAGGCTGAACTCGTCAGTGCCGTCGCAGAAAAGGCCGGCATCACCAAGGCTCAGGCCGCTGCCGCTCTGGATCAGGTCCTCGGTGGAATCGCTGGCGCTCTGCGCGCGGGCGACAAGGTCACGCTCGTCGGCTTCGGCACCTTCTCCGTCGCCAACCGCGGCGCCCGCACCGGCCGCAACCCCCGCGACAACAAGCCCATCAAGATCGCTGCCAAGAAGGTTGCCAAGTTCAAGCCCGGCAAGAAGCTCGCTGACGAAGTCAACGGCAAGGGCGGCAAGAAGCGCAAGTAGGATTTATCCTTCCGGCATTTCCGCTGGAAGCATGATTGACGGGACCTGCTTCGGCAGGTCCCGTTTTCTTTCTAAGCTCATATTTCTGCTGCTATCCGGAGCTTTGATCAAAAGGCGCGAAGTGGCTTCCTCTGGACACTCCAGGAACATCGGCCCCTGAAAACCTCCTGGAACCGTGCTATCCGCGATTCGGCAGGTCGAAATTCAGCCTCCGCTCACCGCTTGCCGAAGAGTGGGAAATCAGAGGGGACCATGTCCGACGAAGCCGCAAGCCCGAAGAAAAACATCCTCAAGCTCATCATCGTGGCCGTGGCCGCCCTGGTCGTACTGGGCGGGGCCGGATTCGGGGTCAGGGTGTTCCTGAAGAAACGGGCCGCCGCCAAGGCCGCTGCCGCGGAGAAGCTCAAGGCGGAGCAGGCTGCCGGAACCGCGCCGGGCCAGGAGGGCACCGGTGGTGCGGACTCCGAGGACTGCGAGGAGAGCGGCGGCGCGGCTGAAAGCGGTGGTGGCCATGGCGAGGGCGGCCCAGCCGCAGCCCCGGTCATGGTGCTGACCCGCACCGTGAACCTGTCAGGCCCCCGTCGAAACTCCTTCCTTCGCTGCGAACTGAACATCCTGTTCTGCGACGCCGAGCTGGGCAAGCTGGCGGCGGGCGACAAGCCTTCGGCGGAAAAGAGCCTCATCCAGTCCATCGTCCTGGCGATCCTCTCCGGAAAAACCGTGGAAGAGGCCTCCGATCCCGAATCCCGCGAGGCGCTCAGGCAGGAGATCAAGGATTCCCTGAACGAGAAGCTCAGACCCCATCCACCCAAGCCAGGCGAGACCGAGGACCCCAAGCACAAGAAGTCCCAGCACCCCATCAAGAGCGTGCTGATCGTGGACTGGGCCATTCAGCAGTAGCTGGCATGTCCATTGCCACAGCACAGGCTTGGGTCCAAGCTTTGACACACCCAGGGGAGGCACATGGCGATCAAGCGGGGTGAACGGCTCGACGGCGACCGTGTGCTCAGCTTCGAGCAGGTGGTGGCCGAGGTCATGCCCTTCATCGACACGCCGCTGCGCCTGGAGATCCAGCTGGGCCATACGCGGCTGACCATCCGGAATCTGCTGGACCTGGAGCCGGGTTCCCTGGTCGAGCTGAAGAAGAGCGCCGGCGAGCCCATGGAAGTGCTCTGCAAGGACCGGGTGCTGATCCGCGGTGAGGTCACCGTGCTCGAGGACAGCCTGGGTCTGCGGGTCACCGAGATCGTGGACCCGGATCGCAAGGTCTAGGAGCGTGTCCAAGTCATGGGTGAGGGCTGAACTGGGGCGCCAGCCGAGGGAGACAAGGAGGGCGACGAAGGCCTTCTCGGTATCGGCTTCGCCGATACCGAGACAAACTGAACTCCGGCGGTTCCAAGGACAAGAAGCCTGACCCTGCACCCCGAAGGAAACACTTGCTCTGGCTTGCGGTGCAAACCAGGAGCACAGCGCATGCGCACTGTGCGATCACCCGTGTTCCCCAGCCCGAAGGGTTGATGGCAAAGGGCTTCCATGCTGCGTCACGGGACTTGAACGGTGAACCTGCACCGCCCTGCGCCCGCTTCCCTCTCGGTATCGCCTTCGGCGATGCGCGAGACAAACTGAAATCTGCCTGAAAACCCTTTGCCATCAATGCAGCCCCTATCGATTACTTGGACACGCTCCCAGCCCCCGCTTTCCAAACGGACCTGAACCTAGGTGTGTGGCATCCTGGAAGTTCCATGGATGCACCGACCCTTCCAACCCCGCCGCTGGCCCTCTGTCTGGGCGGGATGGACCCATCAGCAGGGGCAGGCGTCCTGCGGGATGCCCTCACCCTGGCGGAACTGGGTTGCCAGCCCATGGCCATCAGCCTGGCGGAGACCCTTCAGAACGGTCTCGCCTGCAGCCGCATCGAAGCGCCCGCCATGGATCCGGTCCTGCGCCTGGAGGCCCTCGCCCCCCACCTCGCCGGCCGCTGGGGCCTGAAGCTCAGCCTTTGCGCGCTGGTCCAGAGGGATTTCCATCGGCTCACAGCGACCCTCCGACACCTGGCTCCGGCGATCCGCATCTGGGATCCCATCCTGGCGCCCAGCGCTGGCGTGGGTCTCCATGATGGGGAAGCCCTGCGGAACATGGCCTCCAGCCTGCTCGCCCAGCCCGGCTGGGTGGTGAGCCCGAACCGGGGCGAGGCCGCGGCTTTTGCCGGGCTCCCCCCCGAGGCCATCCTGTCCGCCTCGCCGGAGGCGCTGTCCAGGCCCTGGCTGGAGGCCGGGGCCGCCGCCGTGTGGCTCAAGGGAGGCCATGCCGAGGGGAATGCGGTCCAGGATCTCTGGATCACCCAGGCAGGCACCCAGGCTCTGGAACGCGCTCCACGCCTGCCAGGACAGCGCCGGGGCACCGGCTGCACCCTGTCCGCCACCTGGCTCGGTCTCCGCCTCCAGGGCCTCGAGGAAGTTCCCGCCGCCGAAGAATCGGCGAGGCGACTCCGGGCCCGCTGGGACCAGGCCTTCGCCCCCGGCGGCCTGGGTCGCCCCATGTTCACGCCGCTGCACCCCGGGAGGGCGCAATGACCGAGTCCGAAGGGCGCGGCTTCCTGATTCGCACCGCTCCCGATGCTCCCTGGGCCGGCTGGGCGGGGTCCAGGTTCCTGGACGAAGGCCTCGCCTCGATCCACGCGGCCCCAGGGCGGTCCCTGGCGCGGCTCATGAACCTCGCATCCCTCCTGCCCGGCGGTTTCGGACTGGTCTGGGACCATCCGCCCTCCTGGATGGAAGCACTCCCCGCGGAATCCCGCCAGGGCTGGTGGGAGGCCCTCTCCGCCATTCCGGGGATATCCCTGCATTTCGGCCCCGAGACCGCCCCTCAGCTGCCTGGCGGGGCATTCCGCGGCTGGCTGCACGCCCCGGAGGCGCCTGCAGGCGCACTGGGCGAGTCCTGGCGGCAGGGATTCCTGGGCTGGGTGCCCCGCCCGGGTTCCTCCTGGCAGCTGCCAAACCTCGGAGCCACGGCCTCGGGCGAAGACCTCGCCCCTGGCTGGCTGTGGGGCGAAATCATCCTGCCCCTGGGGGCCCTTCCCCAACTGGCCTCTGGCGAAGCCCTGCACCTTGCCATGAGCGAAGCCCAGGGCGCGGCGGAAAGGGGCATGGCCCAGCGCTTCGCCGCCGGAGCCTGGGTGGATCTTCCCTTTTCCCGCAAATCCGTGGGCTGGCGTCTTTCCCTGCTGGGCGGCACGGAATTCCAGCGGGCGGGCGGGACCTGGCCCGCCGCCTTCGGCCAGATCCGCGCCCTGGCCGCTCTGCTGGAGGAGCGCCTGCGGGCGAAGGTCCATGTGGGTGCCTGCTCCGATGCCCGCGCCGCCGACCTCCTCGGCCGGCAGGCCCTGCGCGAGGGCCTCCCCTGGCGGGCCAGCCTGCCCCTGCCCCCCGCGCCCGGCTCCTTCAGCCCCGGCTTTTCAGCGGACCCGAGAGATCCGTCGCCCTTGGAGGCCCGGGTCCTGCAGCCCGCGGGCTGGCCGGACACCCTGGACCATGCGCCGACCACCCTCCTCCGGGTGCCCGCCGTTCCCCCCGAGGCGGGCGCCCTGTCCCTGCTGAGCCAGATCCAGGCTCCTCCGGCCATCCGCTGGCTGCCCCCCGATTTTCCGCCCCCGGCGCCTTTCGATCCGGACCATCCCTGGACGCATGCCTCGGCCTTCCCCTACCCTGCGGACCCGGGGAACGGCGTCCAGCGGGGGCTCTTCGATGCCTTTGAATGAACAGGATGCTGCAGCCATGACCGCAGAACACGTTGAGCAGACCTCCCGGATCCGGATCGCCACCCTGTCCATCACGGCGGGTCTGGTGGTGCTGGGCCTGAAGTACCTGTCCTACCTGCTGTCGGGCTCCGTCGCGCTGAAATCCGATGCCATCGAGAGCATCGTGAATGTCGTGGCCGCCGTATTCGCGCTGGGGGCCGTGATCTTCGCGGGGAAACCCGCCGACAAGGATCATCCCTACGGCCACGGGAAAATCGAGCATTTCAGCGCGGCCTTCGAGGGTGGCCTCATCTCTCTGGCCGCCGTGTTCATCCTGATGGAGGCCACCAAAGGTCTGCTCTATGGCGTCGAGTTGAAGAACCTGGGCCAGGGCCTCGCCGTGAACCTGCTGGCCGGCGCGTTGAATGGGCTGCTGGGCTGGTTCCTGCTGACCCAGGGCCGGAAGAAGCGCTCCAAGGCCCTGGAGGCCGATGGCCACCACATCCTGTCGGATTTCTGGACCACCGTGGGCATCGTGACCGGGCTGGTGGCCGTAAAGCTGACGGGCATCAAATGGCTGGATCCCGTCATGGCGATGATCGTGGGCCTGCTGCTGGCCCGCACCGGCTACCGGCTGGTGAAGGAATCCTCCCAGGCCTTGCTGGACATGGAAGATCTCTCCGTGCTCGGGAAGGTGCTGGACGCCATGAATCGCGTGCGGCCCTGGGATATCATCGCCGTCCACGAAATGCGGACCTTCCGCGCCGGCCGCTACACCCACGTGGATGCTCACCTGGTGGTGCCCGAGTACTATCCCGTCCGCCAGGCCCACGACCTCTGCGAAGCCTTCGGCAAGACCGCCCTGGAGGACGCCAAGATCGAAGGCGAGGTCCATACCCATGTGGATCCCTGCGGGAGGCTCTACTGCGACCGTTGTCCCGCCACTGACTGCCCCATCCGCCAGGCGCCCCACACGCTCAGCACGGCGATCACCGTCGAGGATGCCACGGCCATGGGGCCTGCCTGACCCCTCAGTACGGCACCTTGTCCGCCTTCGCTTCCCAGTCGCGGAAGACGGCCAGCGCCTCCTCCCGCAGCAGGGGCAGCGCCGCCAGGCTCCTCTGTTCCAGCGGCAGGGCCACCTCCCGGTAGAGCCAATCGTCGTCGAACTGGATGGCAGCCGCGTCCGAGCAGAGATTCGCGTACCAGATGCGGTCCAGCCTCGCCCAATAGATGGCGGCGAGACACATGGGGCAGGGCTCGCAGCTGGTGTAGATCTCGCAGCCGCGCAGTTCGAAGGTCCCGCGTGCGAGACAGGCGGCCCGGATGGCCGTGACTTCCGCGTGGGCCGTGGGATCGTGGCTGGAGGTGACCCGGTTCCAGCCCTCGCCGATGATGTGCCCGTCCTTCACCACCACCGCGCCGAAGGGTCCCCCTTCCCCGGCCTCCATGTGGAGCCTGGCAAGCGCGATGGCGCGACGCATGAACCTCTGCTGATCGGATTCGCTGGTCATGGGAAGTTCTCCCGGATCGTGTCAGCCCGGCCAGCGGGGTCCGGGCTTCTTCTTCCAGAGCCAGATGATGTAATCCACATTCCGGGGCTTGACGCCCAGGGCCTTGAGGCGGGTCATGTTTTGGGCGCGGTGGTGCTGGCCATGGAGGCAGACCTGGGTCAGGGCTTCAGCCACAGACACCAGGCAGGGCGGGTCCGGGAACCAGGGCAATCGGACCCTTCGCGCGAGGGCCTCCTCGTCCATGGCCTGCCCCATGGTCTCAAACAGTTCGTGGTTGCACCTGCTCCGGGACAGCAGGTCACCATATGCCGGAAGCGGATGGTCCACGATCTCCAGGTCGGCGCCTTTCAGCACCTGGAGAAAAGCCTCCTGGGTGCCCAGCATGTGATCCGTACGGGCCCGCAGCTCCTCATCGGCCAAAACCTCCGAGCCAGCCCAGGTCTGGAAGAACACCGCATCCGCCCAGGCCTGGTGACTCAGCAGGTCCTTCAGCAAATCCGACATGATGGCCCCCATGGTCACAATGGTTTGTTTTCAGCGTGGCGACGAGCCACACCTCCTTCGCAAACAGACCATAGGTTCATCGGCCGTGGAGTACCGGTCAATGATTCCTTCCTGGATCAGACGCGGAAGGCCGCCGCGTTTTCGGCAAGACCCTCAGCGAGCCCATGCAGGCCCTTGGCGGTGTAGAGCACCTCGGGGGCCGCGTTCGCCAGCTGGGAAGCGGCCTGAAGCGTCAACCTCGCCTGCTGGTTGACCTCGCCCACCCGCTCCGCGACGATGCGGTTGCAGCGGCTCTGGTCCTCGGTGGCCAGGTGGATTTCAGCCGCCCGGAGGTCCACTTCCCGGACGATGCCGATCATGGCGTGAAAAGTCCGGCCAAGGAGTTCCCCCTCGGATTCCCCGGCCAGGGAGGCTTGCTCCCCGCGCTCCGCCAGCATCTTGAGCAGGCTCGTTTTTTCCAGGGCCTCGTCCATCTGCCGACGCACCTGATCGATGGAGGCTGAAAGGTCGTGCACGGCACCTGTCATGTGATCGGCATGCTCGCGCTCCTGGAGCGCGCCCTGGGCCAACTGGGCACTGGATACATTCACGCGTTCTGCATTGAGGATCAGGGAACGGGAGCCTTCGGCCACTTCCCTGGCGGCTCTGAGCATCTGCCTGTGCAGGGACCGCAACCGTGCGCTCATGTGGTTGAAGGCGAGGGTCATGCGGGCCACCTCGTCGCCACCGATCGCAGGCAGCGCCTGGGTCAGATCACCTTCCTGGAGGCGGACCATGGCCTTGGCCAGATGTTCCATGGGACGGGTGATGTGGCGGCTCAGCCCCCAGGCAAAAGCCACCAGGAGGATCTGGAGAAACAAGGTGCCCAGCAGAATCAGAACCAGGCCCCGGATCGCCTGAGCCCGCATAGTGCGAGCCTCCTGCAGCAGGGAATGGCCCAGGCGGCTCTCGAACGCCTCCAGAGCTGACAGGCGCGCCGCATCGCCTCGCATCCAGCTGGCGGCATCACCCGCCAAGGGCGCCCCGTTCTTGGTGGCGGATGCCACCTGGCGCCTCTGTGCTTCCAGCTCCCGTACGTCCGCTCCTGAGACGACAGCCTGCAATTCCGAGCGATCTGAGGCATCCAGCAGCTCCGTGAGGGTGTGCAGCAGGGCCTGCTCATTGCCCTGCCGGATGAGCAGGGCCTCGGCAAAGCCGGGAGGAGGACCGGCAAGCCCGAAGGCGCCCGCCACGGCGGCCCCATCGAGGGCCGTCTGCTCTTTCAGATCCTGCAAGGTGGACAGGGCTCTGAGCCGGGATTCCAGAGGGGTCCCCACGGAAGACCTGAGCAGGTCCCGGTGCCAGCCAAGCAGGTCGTCAATGTGGGCCCCGTAACGATCCAGCATCTCTTCAAGCGACAGGCTATGGGCATCCACCCGCCTGCGGACCTGCTCGATCGAAAGGAGGGTGCTCTCGCCGCCCCTGCGCCCGGGATCGGCAGCGGGCTGGTCCGGCCGCGTGCCAGAACGCATCCGTTCAATGGCCTGCTGTCCCGAGGCTCGGCTGGCCTTCATGGCCTGTTCCCGGTCGCTGGAGAGGGAGCTCAGATACAAAGCAGTCGCGCTCCGCTCCGCCTGCAGGGCGTGGATCGCATCGCCAGCAGTGATGGCCAGCTCCGACATCCGGGCCAGGTGGGTGATGCGATTCAGGCTGGCGAGGCGATCCGTCGCGTGGAAGGTCGCCAGCACCGTGAGCGCCAGGACCGGCGGCACCACCATGAGAAAGACCTTGCCGCGAATGCTCTGGAGGAAAGGGATCATGCGGACCTCTGCCCCAAAGGGGACCTCGCCATCTTCTCAGTCCAGCCCCGTGGAATGTGTCACGACACAGGAAGGAGGGTGTACGCTGATCGGCCCATGTCCGATCTTCTCCTCATCCTTCCGGCGACCCTCCTGGGCTTGGCCCTGCAGGCGGTCCACCGCGGCGATTACCGGCGTCATGCCCATTTCATGGTCGCGGCCGTCGCATGCATCGCGCTGGGCCTCTGTCTGAACTACCCTGGGCTGCCAGCCCCCGTGCGCCCCTTGGCGATGACCCTGCTTGGCTTATTGGGAGTCACGGCCTTGCTCGGCCGCGGCGCCCTGGCCTGGCGGGAGGGCCACCCGCGCTTCGCCCGGGTGCCACGCCTCCATCGCGGCATGGGCGCACTCAGCCTGGTGGGCCTTGCTCTGGGTCTCGGGGCTTGGCTGCTGAGGCGCTGGCACTGATCAGAGGCCCAGGACCCGCCTGACCTCCTCCATGCGCCTCCGGCTGATGGCGAGACGCCCAGTGGCGAGTACCAGTTCATCCTCCGCGGTCACCTCCTTCACGGCCTCCAGACGCACCAAGGCGTTGCGATGCACGCGCATGAAGCCGTGATCCGAGAGCCGTTCCTCCCAATGGGACAGGGAGCCATCCACGGGCAGGCGGCCCTCCGGCGTCCAGGCCATGCAGTCGCCCAGATCCGCCACCAGCGCCTCCACCTCCTCGGGGCGGAGGAGCCGCGTCGTGCCTTTCCGGCGGACCGGCAGCCGCAGCCACTCCTTCTGGAGGGGTTCATCCTTGGGCCGGATCCGGGACAGGGCCTGGGCCACGCTCACCCGCGAGATGGGCTTCAGCAGGTAATGCACCGCGCCGCCAGCGAAGGCCTCGATGGCGTGCTGCGGATAGGCAGTCACGAACACGAGGGATGGCCTCGGTTCCGGGAGCATGTGCATCAGCTCCGTGCCCTTGATGCCCGGCATCTCGATGTCGAGGAACACGGCATCCGGTTGCTGCTCCGCGATGGCGGCCAAGCCCAGACGGCCGTTTTCCACGGATGCAGCCACCTGCACCCCTGGCAGCTCCGACAAGAGGTCCACCAGGTGTTGACGGGCCAGGGGCTCATCTTCGATGACCACGATCCGGATCATGCCTGCCTCCAACGGAACGCCACTCTGAACCCCGACTCCGTCCGGGACATGGTGAGATCCTCCGGCTTCGCCAGACGCAGCCGCAGGGACTGGAGCGCCGTGCCGCTGCCTTGATGCTCGGAATGCCCGTCCCCGGAATCCTCGACCCACACGTCCAGATCCTGGCGTTCCTCCTGAAGCAGGGTTCCTGCCTGGGCCTGGGCCAACGCCGCGCCGATGCGGATGGAGCCGCCTTCCTCCCGCCCTGCGATGCCGTGCTTCACGGCGTTCTCCACCAGCACCTGCAGGGCCATGGGAGGCACCTGGGCCGATTCCAGCGCTTCGGGGATGGCGATGGTCACCTGCAGCCGGCGACCCATCCTGGCCCGTTCGATGCCGAGATAAGCCTCGACGAAGCCCAGTTCCCGCCCCAGGGAAATGGTGTCCGTGGCGGAAAGCTCCAGCAGCTCCCGGAACAGCTGGGCGAGGCGGTCCGCCGTCGCCTTGGCTCCGGCCGGATCCGCGTCCATCTGGGCCCGGAGGGTCGCCAGGGTGTTGAACAGGAAATGCGGGGCCAGCCGGGACCTCAGCACCTGGTCGCGGAGCGCGAACACCCGTCGCCGCAGGTGGAACCGCGTGGTGGTCTCCTCGAACAGCATCACGCCCAGATACAGGAAGGCCAGGCGGAGGAGGAAATCCCCGATCAAGGGCCTGGGCACCGCCCAGAAAGCCCAGGCCGTGGCGGCGAGACCCGGCGCAGCCGCCCCGAGCAGCGCCAGGGCACCCCTGGCGCCGGCTGGGCCTTCCCCGAGGAATTCCCGCAAGCTGGCCTCGCTGGCCGATCGCGCGAAGCGCCAGGAGACCATGAGCACGGTCCCGGCCAGCAGCGCCCAAAAAAGGAGCCAGCCGCTTTCCCGGTCAGAACGCAGCACTCCTTTCCCGGCCATCCACAAAAACAAATAATAAGTCCATTGCCAGGCGAACAGGCCCCGGAGCACCCACCACCCGGGCCCCAATTTGTGCATGCGCTCGGCGCGCTCCAACTGCTCCTGTGATGCGAACCGAAAATCCAGGTGCCAGCTCATGGCTGCCCCCACCGGAAGCCCACGCGGTGCCGACCACCGACCATGCCCATTTCCAGGTCCTCTGGCCGGACCAGGCGCTGACGCAGGGTCTCCAGTGCGGTACCCGTTCCCTTCTGGGAACTGAAACCCAAACCCGGGTCTTCCACCCACACATGCAGGGCGTGCTGCCCCCGGCTCGCGCCAAGGCGCACTTCACCGCCCCGTTCCAGAGGCGCCACACCGTGCTTGATGGCGTTTTCCACCAGCACCTGGAGCGACAAGGGGGGAAGCTCCGCTGTCTCCAGGTCCTCGGGAATCTCGATGGCCACCCGGAGGCGATCGCCCAGCCGGGCCTGTTCGATGCCCAGGTAGGCCTCGATGAAGGCCAGCTCGCGGCGCAGGGGGATGGTTGCCTGGCTGGAGAACTCCAGCAACTGCCGGAACAACTCCGCGAGCCGCTCCGTCGTGGCCTGGGCACCCTTGGGGTCCGCGTCGATCTGGGCGTGAAGGGTATTCAAGGCATTGAAAATGAAATGGGGCGCCAGCCGGGTGCGCAGGGCCGCATCCCGGGATTCTTCGGCCAGGAGACGCTGGCGCTCGGCTTCGCGTCGATGGCGTTCGATGCGGTCGAAGAGCAGCGCCATGAGCACCGTAATGAAGCACGCCGCCAGGAAACCCAGCACGGTGCGAGGTGCCCCCCCCCAGGCGCCACTACGACCGAGGCCCAATAGGTCATCGTGCACCCAGGACGCCATATCTCCAATTCCCAGCAGAATGAGGGCGACGAGGGCGCCCATCCCAAGGAAGCGCAGCCAACGCCGCCAGCCCAAGGGCATGTGGGAAAAACCGAAAACCACAGTCCAGCTGGCGCCCATGCCAACGAGAAAACCGAAGGGGCCCCCGTGCAGAGCCGCCAGGCGCCCCTGCTCGGGAAGGGCGGCGCCCAGGCCGAGAAGGACGAGGCAAGGGCCGATTTCCCGGAGGATGCCGACCCGCCAGTTGCGCTGCTCCCGGGCCACCTTCAGCAGGAAAACGCACCAGTCCCACAGGAAGTACCATCGGGACGGACGGGTCTGGGATGTATTTGCGATGCAGTCCTTCACGACTGCCCCCTTTGGCCTTCAACCTGATTCCGAGCGTTCTGGATTCCCATCCTCAGTCCCTCCGTCTCTCAGACTAGGGAATGGATCGGAGGGGTGGCTCTGGGATCCCGCAAATGGCCAAAAAAAGCCATGAACGGTTCACCAGGGATCTTGGACGGTCTTTCCCGCCTGGGCATGCAGAAGGGCCTTGAGGCCAATATCTCGGCGCACCTGCATGCCGGACCAGTGGACCTGGGGCAAGGCGGCTTCAATGGCGGCGCGGGCCGCAGCCAGGTCCGGAGCGGAAGTGGCAAGATTCATGACCCGCCCCCCGTTGGTGGTCCAAACGCCGTCCTGTTTGCGCGTGCCAGCGTGGATCACGGTGACCGCGGGCGTTCCGATGGTGATGGGCACGCCCTTCCGGGCGCCTTCGGGGTAGTCCTCGGCAGCCAGCACCACCGTGATGGCCGTGTGGGGCTTGAGGCGCAATGCCCTGGATTGGAACCGGCCTGTGGCCACTTCCAGCAGGAGGCTCGGCAGGTCCTCATCCAGCAACTGCATGAGCACCTGGGTTTCGGGATCGCCGAAGCGCACGTTGTATTCGAGCAGCTCCGGCCCCTTGGCGGTCCACATGACGCCCAGGAACAGGACGCCGCGGGCCGCGAGGCCATCGGCCTGGAGGCCGCGGATGGTGGGTTCCACCAGGTCCTTCCGCATGCGCTCGATGTCCTGGGGGGAAAGGAAAGGGATGGGGCCGAAGGCGCCCATGCCACCGGTATTGGGGCCCGCGTCGCCTTCGAAGATGCGTTTGTGATCCTGGCAGGCCGGCAGCAGCGCATAGGCGGCGTGGTGCGCATCCACATCCACCAGCACATGGAGGGAAAGCTCCATGCCCACCAGGGGCGCCTCGAAGACCACGGTCTTGCTGGCCTGGCCGAACTGGCCCGCCATGAAGGAACGGAAAGTCGCCAGCGCCTCCGCTTCGCTCCCCGCCAGCACCACGCCCTTCCCGGCGGCAAGACCATCGGCTTTCAGCACAATGGGGTAGCCGTGGGACCACCCCCGGATCAGGGCCTCCCCCGCGGCCAGGTCCGTGATGGTGTGGCTGGCGGCGCAGGGAATGCCGTGCCGCTGCATGAAGTCCTTGGCAAAGGCTTTGCTGCCTTCCAGCTGCGCCGTCGCCCCGTCGTGACCGAACACCGGAATGCCCAGCGCCCGCACCGCATCGGCCACTCCCGCCACCAGGGGCACTTCCGGTCCGGCGATCACCAGGTCCGGGCGGTTGGCCGCGCACCACGCCGCCACCGAGGCCGGGGCCTCCAGATCCAGCCTGGCGCAGGCTCCCAGCTCAGCCAGGGCATCACTGCCCGGCGCCGACACCAGTTCGATGGGCGTGGCCGAGGCTTTCAGCTTCAGGGCCAGGGCATATTCCCGGCCGCCGGAACCGAGGAGCAGGATCTTCATGGGACCTCCAAGCCTCCAGTATCCCCGTCAAACAGCTGAAGGCGAAAGGCTCTTGCGCAGGAACCTCCCGGGAGTAGCATGGGGCGCGCCCGGAGGCTCCCATGGCCAGAATCACCTTCAATGGCACACCCATCCCCACCTGCGGCGAGATGCCCGCGCCCGGCTACGCCACCCCACCCTTCACGCTGACGGACAAGGATTTCAACGAGCTTTCCAGCGTGGACCTGGAAGGGAAGCGGGTGCTCATCAATATATTCCCCAGCCTCGACACGCCCATCTGCGCGAAGAGCGTACGGACCTTCAACGAGCTGTCGGCGGACCTTTCCGACACCGTGATGCTCTGCGTCTCTATGGACCTGCCTTTCGCCCAGGACCAATTCTGCGGGAAGGAGCACCTGGAACGGGTCGTGATGCTGTCGGCCTTCCGGCACCCGGAATTCGGCAGGGATTTCGGCATCACCATCATGGACGGCCCCCTGCACGGGCTCCTGGCCCGGGCGGTGGTGGCCCTGGACGAGAACGGCGTGGTGATGCACACCGAACTGGTGCCGGAGCTGGGCCAGGAACCGGACTATGACACCGCCCTGGATTCCATCCGGAACCATCACCATCCCTGTCCCGAGGATGCCCTCGAAACCTCGGAATAAAAGAGAAGCGGCCGGAGCACTCACGCGCCCCAGCCGCTTCCCATCCGATTGGAATCAGGCCTTCGCCATCAACCGG
The DNA here is from genome assembly GCA_035255365.1 of Geothrix sp. Classification (GTDB taxonomy): domain Bacteria; phylum Acidobacteriota; class Holophagae; order Holophagales; family Holophagaceae; genus Geothrix. The sequence goes on along the minus strand of DATEZS010000037.1, from coordinate 42,493 downwards.
GCCCGGGTGTAGGGGATCAGGCCACCCGCGTCCATGATGCCCTTGCGGGCGGCGGGGAGCTTCACCTGCTCGAAGGACTTGCCGGTGGTCTTGTTGATCACCTGGTCCGCCGTGACTTCCACCTCGTCCCCTTCACTGGCTTCTATGGTGGGGCAGATCACCACGCGCAGGCCCAGGTTGATGCTGTTCTGGAGGAAGATGCGGGAAATGCTCTTGGCGACGATGGTCAGTTCGTAGCCCTTCAAGGTCGAGGCGGCCTGCTCGCGGCTGGAGCCGCAGCCGAAGTTCTCGCCCGCCACGATGACGGAACCCTCGGGGAAGGCCCTGGCGCGCAGCTTGGCGTTGAAGTCCGTGCGATCAAAGAAGGCGAACTGGGGCGTCTCGGAAGGCAGCACCGTGGCCATGAAGCGGCCGGGGTAGAGATCGTCGGTGCTGATGTCGTTCTCGAGTGTGATGATGACCTTGGACATGGCTCAGCCTTTCCTGGGATCGGTAATGACGCCGGTGATCGCGGAGGCCGCGGCCACCACCGGGCTGCAGAGGTAGACGAAGCCGGTGGGATTGCCCATGCGGCCCTTGAAGTTGCGGTTGGTGGTGCTGAGGGCCGTCTCGCCATCGCCCAGGGCGCCTTCGTGGACGCCCAGGCAGGGGCCGCAGCCTGAATTCATGACCACCGCGCCGGCCTTCATGAGGTCGAGGATGTAGCCCTTGTCCATGGCCTTGGCGAAGATGCGGGCCGAGGCCGGGAACACCAACATGCGCGTGCCTTCCGCCACCTTCTTGCCCCGCAGGATATTGGCGGCCTCGGCCAGATCGTCGAGGCGGCCGTTGGTGCAGCTGCCGATGACGATCTGCTGGACCTTCGTGCCGAGCACCTGGTCAATCGACTTCACGTTGTCCACCATGTGAGGGCAGGCGATCTGGGGAGCAAGCTGGGCCACGTCGATTTCGAGGGTCTGCACATAGGCGGCATCCGGGTCGGGACTCACCAGGGTGATGGTTTCGGTCACACGGGCTTCCTCGTGGAGGTAGCGCAAGGTTTCCGCGTCACCGGGCACGATGCCGGAGGTGGCGCCCGCCTCAACGCTCATGTTGCAGATGGCGATGCGGCCACTGGTGCTCATCTTCCGGATGGTCTCACCGTGCCACTCGAGCACCTTGAAGTTGGCGCCCTGGGCCGTGAGCTTGCCGATCACATGGAGGATCAGGTCCTTGGGCCCCACCATGGGCGGGAACTCGCCTTTCACCTCCACCTTGATGGTGGCGGGCACCTCGATGTTCACGGCGATCCCCAGCGCCCACACCGAGGCCATCTCGGTGGCACCGATGCCGAAGCTGAAGGCGCCCAGGGCCCCATGGGAGGTCGTGTGGGAGTCCGTGCCTACCACGACGTAGCCGGGCCGAACATAACCGTACTCGGGGAGGATCTGGTGGCAGATGCCACCCACGTCGCCGCGCACATCATGGAACTTGGTGATGCCGTTGTCGGCCACGAAGGTGCGGATCTTCTTGTGGTTGGTGGCGGTCTTGGGGCTTTCCGCGGGCACGCGGTGATCGAGGATGATGGCGATGCGGGAGGGGTCCCAGATCTTCGGCTGGAGACCCGTGCCCTCGTACACCTCCACGAACTGGTTCATGACCAGCGCGGCGTTCTCGTGGGACATGGCGAGGTCCACCTTCGGCTCCACCACATCGCCCACCTTCACGGAGGGAAGGCCCGCAGCGCGGGCCAGGATTTTCTCGACGACTGTCATGCCCATGAGAGCTCCTTGATTCAGATGACGCCTTTGGATTTCAGATCAGCCAGCTCGGTCGCGCCGAGTCCCAGCGAAGCATAGATCGCCGCATTGTGTTCGCCCAGGTGAGGCGGCGGCGCCTCCACGGAGCTGGGGGTCTTGTCGAACAGCGCCGTGAGCCCGAAGACTTCCACTTCGCCAACGCCTTCCACGGCCACCTTCTGCAGCACCTTGCGGTGCGCCACCTGGGGCTGGCGGAGCGCCGCCTCCAGGCTGAGGATGTCGCCGCTGGGAACATCCTTCGCGTTCAGGGCGTCCACCCAGACGCTGGTGGGCTTCAGGGTCAGCTTGGCCTCCAGTAGCGGCGTGAGTTCCTTGCGGTTCTTCTTGCGCGTGTCCCGCTCCTGGAAGCGCGGATCCGTCTTCAGCTCGGGAACTTCCAGTACATCACAGACAGCCTCCCACTGCTCCTGCTTGTTGGCCGCGATGTTGATGTGGCCATCCTGGGTGCGGAAGGTGCCGCTGGGCGCGGCAGTGAAGTTGTCGTTGCCCATGAGGACCGGCTGCTCCCCGCCGATGAGGAGGTTGGCCGCCACCCAGCCCATGAGGGGCATGATGCTGTCCAGCAGGGCGATGTCGAGGAATTGTCCTTCGCCCGTGCGCTCGCGGTGGAAGAGAGCCGCCATCACCGCGAAGGCGGCATTGAGGCCGCCGACCGTGTCGCAGACGGGGAACCCCGTGCGGAGGGGATTCAAACGCTCGTCGCCGTTCACGGCCATCTCGCCGGAGAGGCCCTGGATGATCTGGTCGTAGGCGGGCTTGAGCGCATCCGGCCCGGTCTGGCCGAACCCTGAAATCGCACAGTACACGAGCTTCGGATTGATCTCCGCCAGCGCCTTGTAGCCAAGCCCCAGGCGATCCATGACACCGGGGCGGAAGTTCTCCACCACCACATCCGCGTCTTTCACCAGCTTGCGAAACAGCTCCTTGCCTTCGGGAGACTTGGTGTTCAGCGTGATGGACTTCTTGTTGCAGTTCTGGGCCAGGAAGCTGGTGCCCATGAGCTTCTTGTTCAGCTCCGGGACGATGCCGAGCTTGCGAGCCAGGTCCCCGTCCTTGGGATTCTCCACCTTGATGACCTCCGCGCCCAGGAGCGCCAGGTGCAGCGTGGTGAAGGGGCCCGACAGCACATTGGTGAGGTCCAGGACCTTGATGCCTTCGAGGATCTTCCTGGTCATGCGGTCACCTTCGCTTGGATCGGTCCGGTCTTGTAGACGCAGCCGGGCAGCTCGCGGCCGAGGAAGGCCGCCACTTCCTGGGAGATGCCGATGAGGGCGCCCAGGTTGATGTCGTTGCGCTGGCCGACCCGCTGGAGGCCGTGGACCAGGTCTTCGGTCGCCACATTGCCGGAGGCGACCTTGGTGAAGGGGCAACCCCCCAGGCCACCGAAGCTGGTCTCGATGGCCTGCGCCCCGGCTTCCATGGCAGCGTAGACATTGGCCATGCCCAGGCCGTAGGTGTTGTGGATGTGGGCCGTGATCTCTGCCGCGGGATCCAGAGCCAGCACCTTCCGGATGTACCCGCGCACCTGATCCGGGTGCGCGTGCCCGGCCGTGTCCGCCAGGCTGATGCTGCGCAGACCCGCTGCCAGGTAGGCCTCCACGATGGCCATGACCTGGGCCTCGGGAACGATCCCCTCGAAGCCGCAGCCGAAGGCGCTCTGCACGCTCACCTGGACCTTCCGGCCCGCCGCCAGGGCCTGCTGGGCCACGGCGATGATGCGCCGGGTGGCATCCTGGGTGGACATGCCGGTGTTCTTCAGGCTGTGGGTCTCGGAAGCCGAAACGCCCATGCAGATGAGCCCCACGCCCACCTCCAGGGCCCGCTCCAGCCCCTTCTCGTTGAGCACCAGGCCTGAGAACACGGCCCGGTGGGATTCCCTGGACAGGATGCGGAACAGCTCATCCGTGTCGACCATCTGGGGCACCTTGTCGCCCCGGACGAAGGAACCCACCTGGACGATGTCCACGCCGGAAGCCGCCGCGCGGCGGATCCAGTCCAGCTTCAGTTCCGTGGGAACCACCTGCGGCTCGACCTGGAGGCCGTCGCGGGGTCCCACTTCATGGATGAGGATTTTGTTCATGAAAGGGCCTTCTTTCTACCCGCAGATGACGCAGATCACACAGATGGAATTGCGGTTTTTTATCTGCGTCATCTGTGACATCTGCGGTTTCAATTTAAAGCTTCTTCGCGATCGCTTCGCCCATTTCGAGCGTGGTGGCGCTGCCACCCATGTCGTAGGTACGGACCTTGCCCTCGGCGATGACGGCGGCGGTGGCGGCTTCGAGACGGGTGCCCTTCTCGGTCTCTCCCAGCCAGTCCAGCATCATCTTGGCGGCCAGGATGGTGGCGATGGGATTCACCTTGTACTGGCCGGCATACTTGGGGGCGCTGCCGTGGCTGGGCTCGAACACGGCCAGCTTCTCACCGATGTTCCCCGAGCAGCCGAAGCCCAGGCCGCCCACCATCTGGGCCGCCAAGTCGCTGACGATGTCGCCGAAGAGGTTGGTGGCGACCATCACACCGTAGTTCTTGGGGTTCTTCAGCATCCACATGGTGATGGCGTCCACGTTGGCGTCATCCATCTCGATGCCGGGGTATTCCTTGGCGATGCGCTTGCCGGTTTCCAGGAACATGCCCTCCGTGGCCCGCACCACGTTGGCCTTGTGAATGATGGTGACCTTGGGGTAGCCGAACTTCTTGGCGTATTCGAAGGCGGCGCGGATGATGCGATCACAGCCCTTCTGGGTGTTGATCTTGCAGGTGATGGCGAACTGGTCGCCGGGGATGTCGGCGAAGTGGGCGAAGGGCTTGCTGAGCTTCTTCAGCGTTTCCTTCAGTTCGTCGGGCACGGGGCTGAATTCCACGCCGGAGTAGAGATCCTCGGTGTTCTCGCGGAAGATCACCATGTCGATGTCTTCCTTGTAGTTCAGGGGATTGCCCGCGTAGGCCTTGCAGGGCCGGAGGCAGGTGTAGAGGTCGAACATCTGCCGCATGCGGACGATGGGGCTGCGGTAGATGAGCCCCTTGCCCTTCAGCTCGGGGACCAGTTCCGCTTCCGCATCCTTCACGGGCTTGGAGGTGATGGCGCCGAACATGGCGGCATCGCTGTTCTTCAGCAGATCAATGGTGCGCTGAGGGAAGGACTCGCCTTCCTTGCACCAGAACTCCCAGCCGATGTCGCCATGGGTGTAGGCGGCATCGAACTTCAGGGCATCGAGGCAGATCTTGGCGGCCTCCATGACTTCCACGCCTACGCCGTCACCGGGCAACCAAGCGATCTTGTACTGGCTCATGGGTTTCTCCTGTCGGGCGAAAGAGATGAGGGGGTGGTCCGATGGGCCACAGATGGCCTGGCCATCCCCAATGTTGCCGGTTTGACACCCAAGTAGGGAGGACTCCCGTCACAACCCACCGAATTCCCTGGGAATTCCGTGGATCACCCAAACAATCTGTCAAATCACTTGCAGGCCAGCCAGCTCTCCCCGGTATGGACTTCGGCCGCCAGCCGCACGCCCAGGGTCCCGAGATCATCCGCCCCCTCCATGGCTTCCTTGAGCAGGGCCGAGGCCTGTTCAACTTCCTCGGGCGGCGCCTCCATCAGCAGTTCGTCATGCACCTGCAGCAGCAGGCGGGCCCTCAACCCAGAGGCCTGGAGGCTGCGGTGGAGGCGCACCATGGCCCGGCGCATGAGGTCCGCCGCTGTGCCCTGGACGATGGTGTTCACCGCCTCGCGCAGCCCCTGAGCCTGGAACTGCTTGTTGGGACTCTCGAGTTCGGGAATCCGACGGATGCGGCCCCAGTGGGTGCGCACCAGCCCCTCGGCCAGGGCCTTGGCCTTGGCGCCTTCGATCCATGCCGCCACCCTGGGCATGCGCTCGAAATAGCGTTCGATGAAGGCCTTGGCTTCCTTCTGGGTGATGCCCAGGTTGGCCGCCAAGGCAAAAGCGCCCTGACCATAGAGCAGGCCGAAGTTCACGGCCTTGGCCCGGCTGCGGTCCTCGGCGCTCACCTGGTCCATGGGCAGGCCCATGACCTCCGAGGCGGTGCGGCGGTGGATGTCCTCCCCCGCTTCGAAGGCTCCGAGCAGCACGGGATCCTGGGCCAGGGCCGCCACCACGCGCAGTTCGATCTGGCTGTAGTCCGCATCCAGCAGCACCCAGCCGGGCTCAGGCACGAAGGCCCCGCGAATGGCGCGGCCCTCCTCGGTGCGGATGGGAATGTTCTGTAGGTTGGGATCGCTGGAGGCGAGGCGGCCCGACGCCACAGCCGCCTGGTGCAGGCGCGTGTGCACGCGGCCTGTAATGGGGTTCACCATCTGGGGCAGGGCTTCCACATAGGTTCCCAGCAGCTTCACCATCTGCCGGTGCCGCAGCAGCTCGCTGGCGATCTCCGCGCCCTGTTCCTTGGCCAGTTCCTGCAGCACATCCTCGTCCGTGCTCGGTGCCTTGGTCTTGCCGGTGTATTTCACGGGCTTGTAGCCCAGCTTGCCGAACAGGATGCCGCCCAGCTGGGTGGGGCTGTTCAGGTTGAAGGGTTCGCCCGCGAGCTCCAGCACCCGCGCCTCGGCCCGTTTGCGCGCGCCGTGCATGCGCACCGCGATTTCAGCGAGGACATCCAGGTCCAGGCGCACGCCATGGCCTTCGAGGGCGGCCAGCACCTCCACCAGGGGCAGATCCACTTCTTCATAGAGGCGCTTCAGCTGGTCGTCCACGAGCAGGGTCCGCAGTTTGTTGCAGAGCTGCAGGGCCAGGTCCGCATCTTCGGCGGCGTACTGGATCGCCCGCTCGAAATCGGCCTCGTCGAAGCGCTTCTGGCCCTTGCCTTTGCCCACCAGTTCCTCGAAGGCGATGGGCTTCACGTCCAGATGGCGGGCGGAGAGATCGTCCAGGTTGTGCCGGGAGCCGCTGTCCAGCACATAGCTGAGCACCATGCTGTCATCGGCCAGGCCAGCCACCGGCAGGCCGTGGCGGGTCAGCACCTGGAAATCGTACTTGAGGTTCTGGCCGCACTTGGCGACGGTGGCGTCGGCGAACAGGGGCGCGAGGATGCGGCAAACGCTGGCGAAGGGGAGATTGCGGGGATCCAGATAGGGCGCCAGCTCTGCGAAGAAGGGCTCCGCCTCCCCTCGCAAATCCAGCATGGAATCCGGAAGGCCGCTCTCGGGCAGCAACCCGGGCAGGGCCCCTTCCGTATCGGCAGTTGCAGGTTTGAGGTGGGCCAGGGGCACATAGAGCCCCTCGTTGGCTGCCCAGGCGAGGCTCAATCCCACGATATGGCCGCGCGTGGGGTCGATGCTGGTGGTCTCCGTATCCAGGCCGAAGCGCCCCGCGGCCCGGCAGGCGGCCACGGCGTTTTCAAGATCTTTCAGTGAGGCGGCGGCGCGATAGCTCCGTGCGCTGCCAGCCTGCTGGGCGCTCTGGGTGAACTCCTTGGTCAGCCCCTGGAAACCAAGCGCCTTGAAGGTCTCCCTGGCCTTGGCCTCGTCCACGCCGGGATATGCTAGGTCCTTGGGATGCAGCGGCAACGACAGGTCCGTGACGACCGTGACCAGGCGCCGGGTGAGTTCCAGCCATTCAGAGGCGGTTTCCAGACCTTCCCGCTGCCGTGGCTTCAGGTCCGCCTTGGCGGCGATGATGTCCGCCAGGGTTCCATGCTGTTCGAGCAGCGCCGCGGCGCCCTTCTCGCCGATGCCGGGCACGCCCTTCACATTGTCGGAGGCGTCGCCCACCAGGCTCAGGAAATCCACCACCTGCTCGGGCCACACGCCCATGCGGGCCTTCACGCCCTCGCGGTCGTGCCACACTTCGCCATCCTTGGTGTTCAGCACCTGGATGTGCAGAGCATCATCCACCAGCTGCAGCAGATCCTTGTCGGGGCTCACGATGACCGCCGGCAGGCCGTGGGCGGCGGATTCCCGGGCCAGGGTCGCCATCACGTCGTCCGCCTCGTAACCGTGCAGCTCCACGATGGGGATGGACAGCGCCTCCACCAGCTGGCGGATCATGGGGATCTGCGGCCGCAGATCCTCGGGCATCTCCGCCCGGTTGGCTTTATAGTCCGGGTAGATCTTGTGCCGGAAGGTGGGCTCGGGCGTGTCGAACACGCAGGCCAGATGGGTGGGCTTGTGCTTCTCCAACAGTTGCAGCACCAGCCGCGTGAAGGTGTACGCCGCCCCGTTCTTCAGTCTCGGATTGGCGAAATACGCCCGAAAAATGAACGCGAAAGTATCGATCAGATAAAGGCGATCCTCAGCCACGAACCACCTCTTTGCCCAGCGGCGATGTCTCGCGTACCGGCGCAGCTGGTACCGAGAGAATGAACGCGAAAGTATCGATCAGATAAAGGCGATCCTCAGCCACGAACCACCTCTTTGCCCAGCGGCGAAGTCTCGCGTACCGGCGCATCCGGTACCGAAAGAATGAAGGCGAAGGTATCGATGAGGTAAAGGCGTTCTTCAGGCATGCCGACAGTTTGGCAGCAACTCGCCCTGGAGCGCCCTCAACCCTCCACGCCCCACCGGCCGAGGAAGCCCGTCCGATAGGTCCGGCTGAGCACGCAGTGACTTCCATCCTTCAGAATCAGGAGGCCGTCGCCATGGTCCCAGGGCTCCAGTCGAACCACGGCTTCCAGGGCCACGAGGGTGCCGCGATGGACCCTGGCGAAGCGATGCGCCGGAAGCCTGGCTTCGAGGTCCTTCAGCGCCCGCCGCAGTTCGAAGGATCCGCGCTCGGTATGGACTCGCACCTGTTTCCCGTCGGCTTCCAGGCGAAGCACTGACCGCATGGGCACCGCCTCCAGGCCCCTCTCCCCTTCGACCAGGAGGCGCTCAAGAGGCGCCAGGGCGACGCGTCCGACCAGGCCTTTCAGTCCGGTATCCTCCCCGGCGGCATGCAGGGCGAGAGCACGATCCAGCGCCCGTTTGAGGCGCGCCTCGTCATAGGGCTTGAGGAGGTAGTCCACGGCGCAGGCATCGAAAGCATCCAGGGCGTACTGATCGAAGGCGGTGGAAAAAATGATCTGGGGCAAGGGGCCCTGGAGGGATTCCAGCACCTCGAACCCCGTGAGCCCCGGCATCTGGATGTCCAGGATGAGCAGATCCGGGCCCAGCTGGCGGACCCTCGCCACGGTTTCCAACCCATCGCAGGCTTCACCCGCCAGGAGGAAACGGGCATCGGCCGCGAGCAGCCTGCGCAGCTTCGACCGGGCCGGAGCCTCATCGTCCGCGATCAGGACCCGGAGGGGCTCAGGCATGGACGACTCCCCTGGGAAGGAGGATGGATACCTTCGCACCACCCTCTGGGGTGTTCGCCGCCTCGAGCCGACTCTGGTCTCCGTGCAACAGGATCAGGCACCTCCGGAGGTTCTCCAGCCCTACGCCATCGAGGTTGTCGGTTTGGAAACCGTCGCCATCGTCAATGACGGCGAGTGCCGCCATGTCTCCTGCCTTCCGCGCTTCGATTCGGACATGGAGCACGCGACCGGCGGTACCCTCGTTGTGTTTCAGGGCGTTCTCCACCAGGCGCTGGAGTGCGAAACGGGGGACCTCGACCGATTCGAGGCCCGGTTCGATGGCTTGCTGCACCTGGAGGCGGTCACCGAACCGGGCCTCCGCGAAGGCGAGGTAGTGCTGCAGGTGATCCAGTTCCCGCGCCAAGGTCCAGGTGGGTCCTCCCGCCCGGAGGCCGTCCCTGAGCATCTCCCCCAGGGCCGTGATGAGCCGGTCCGCCTTCGGCACGTCCTCGTACAACAAGGCGCTCAACGTATTCAAGGCATTGAAGAGGAAATGGGGATCCAACTGCGCCGAAAGGGCCTGCAGGCGGGCTTCGCGGAGCTCCGTTTCCAGCTGGGAGGCGGCCAGCTCCCGGGCCATGCGGGCCCGGCGAACTTCCAGCAGATGGAACAACAACGCCAGCCCCGCGAATGAGATGACATCCTTGAGTCCCTCCATGGGCACCCGGTAGATCGCCTGCCCGTAGTTGTAGGGTCCCCAACCCGCAGCGCGGTAGATCCAGATGCGCAGGGTCCACATGCCCACCACATGGGCGCCCCAGAAAAGAACACAGCCCGCCGCATGCCATGTCAGAAACCGTCCCCACCCGACTTGGCGCCAAGGGGCGTTCAGAACCACGGTCTGGACCATGGGAAGCAGCGCCCAGACCACAACCCCGGAGGTCAGCTCCCACACCAGAGGCTCTCCGATGAGCGTGTGGAAGCCGGAGGCCCGGAGATCCAGGCTCACCGTCAGGGCCCGCCAGAGGCCGTTCGCCAGGAACAAGGTCAAGGCCAGCAGGACCCAGCGCAGACGGAGCCGGGGCCAGAGCCAAGGGGTGGATTCGTGGCGATCAGCATTCATTCAGCGGGCCTCATCCGAAAGTATGGCTGCAGGCTTGAATTCAGAAAGGACCTTCGAGGCTGGTTCCCGGTTCTGCGGCCTTGGCCCCATGCCCAGGCAGGGGCGCAACCAACCGACGCGCGCCACTCCTTCGCAGAGGCCCCAGGTCACCAGGAAGGAGGCACCAGTCAGGGTGGCGAGGAAGGTCCAGGGGGACAGCTGGAAGCGCAGCATCCACCACCCCATCACGACGATGACGGTCTGGTGGAAGATGTAGAAGGGATAGGCCAGGGACTGGGCGTGGCGCAGCAGGGGCGAAGTCCGGGTGATGCGCGCGCGGCCATAGCCCAGGGCGGCGCACAGGGAGGCCCAGATGAAGGCATAGATGGCGAGGTGTTCCAAGGGGAAGGGGAACTCGCCTGGAGGCAGCAGCGCCGCCAGCAGCACGGCCGCCACCCCCAGATGCCAGTGCCGCAGCGCGACCAGCCGCTCATCCAGCCTGGGCAGGCGGCCCAGGAGGTGGCCAGCGAGGAAGAGACCGCCGTAGAAAACGAGATTCTTGGGGTCGTGGATCAGGTCGTTGGTTTCCCGGTGATTCCGCAACAGGAAGCGGCCGCCCATGATGGGCAGGGCCAGCCACCAGAGGTTCGCGCCCCGGGCCAGGAAACCCTCCATCTTCCCGAGAAAAGCTGCGCCTCTGGCAGTGCGGAACCAGGCGAGAAGGGGCAGCGCCGCCATGCAGAAGACGAAAAGGTAGGCCACAAACCAGAGGTGGTGCCAGCTTAGGCTGCCCTTGGGATAGGGAATCCCCTGGAGCACCGAAGGCCAGAAGGACCAGTAGCTGCCCTGGAATTGTCCCGTCCACACCCGTTCCACCCAGATCTGCGGCGGCACGATGATCAGCATGCCGAAGAGCAGCGGCCAGAAGAGCCGCTTCACCCGGTCCCAGGCGAAGGCCCCGGGGCTGCGCTTGCGCAGGGCGAAGGCGGTGGCCATGCCGGCGATGACCATCAGCAGCGGCATCCGCACCAGGTGCAGAACGTCCATGGGACCGTTCAAGACCGGCAGCAGCACGGGGGCCTTCACATGCCAGGGATCGTCCACATTGAACATGCGGGCCGAGTGGTAGAGGTGCAGGAGCAGGATGCAGGCCACCCGCACGGCATCGATATCGGGGCGGCGGGTGGACGAAGCGGTCATGAGACCTCCTTCCCTCCAACCTATGCCCGCCAGTTTCCTCCCGGACTCGGATCAGGCCCGAGACGGACTGGAGGGGGCATGAACCGGACCAGGATCAGTTCAATCCATCCACGAAGTAGAGATCGGCCACAGGCTGATGTTCGAAGGAATAGGCCAGCCTGCTCCCATCTCGAGAGATGGCCACACCATCGAGCCAAGGCACCTCCGCGGAATCAAGGGGCAATTGCCTCCAGAGACTCCTCTTCCCGCCAACAAGCTCCACCCGGTCAATCCGTCCGATGTGCGCCACGCCTTCGAACTGGACCAGGTACAGGAAGCGGCCATCCCCGCTCCACTGGACGAGGCGCTCTCCGGAAGCCAGTTGAATAGGCAGGTCCCTGGCCGGGCCTTCGCCCAAGGGCACCAGCACAAGCCCCCCATCGGCCTTGGCGGCGACCGCCGAAGTGCCTTGGGCATTGGCAACGAAGGAGGAAAAGGAGAACTCTTTCCGAAGCGGAGAGAAGCCGCTGCCAGAGGCATCCACGGCATAGAGGCCCTGCCTGCCAGGCTCCGGACCAGCGGCATGCAGCAGCAGCCGCCCATCGGGATGCCATTGGGCACCCATGGGAATCAATCCTCCCAGGGCCACGGTTCGTGGTTCTCCTGGCCCGGTGGGGACCAGCATCAAACGATTCTCGGCCGACCGCACCGCCACCCATTTCCCATCCGGGGAAAGGCCTCCGAGAAGCTTGCCCTCCCCCAGACGAGCCGGTTCCCTGGCACCTGGCCGACGGAGCAGAATGGACCGCGGTGAGCCCCCCCGCCCTCGACCAGCAGAACCATGTCTGCACTTTCGGAAAGCCCACCAACCCTGGCCCGATCCCGCCAGGAGATGTCCTGGAGCGCAGTGGAACCGGATTGGAGGAAGGCTTCCTGACGCGAGATGCCATATTCAACAAGCCATCGGCCCTCCGCGTTCAGGCCGCAGAAGGCCAAAAATCCAGGCCCCTGGAAGAGGTTCCGGGCCTTGCCCTGCAGGGGAAATTCCCACAGCGAGAGCTTGGCCGCTTCGAGCCCCAAGGAGGTGACCAAGGTTTTCCCGTCCGGCTTCCAGCCCAAGCCATACACGAAGCCTGGTCCAGGATCCAGGGTCTGAACCTGGCCATCGAGATCCACCACCCGGATGAACCAATGGTTCCCACCCGTGGGCAAATTGATGAAGGCCAATTGGCGTCCAGAGGGAGACATCCGCAGGTGGCGGACCACCCCGGTGGTTTCGTAGATCGGCTTCCCGAGCGGATATTCAAGCAGCGCCTTGTCACCAAGACGCCTGATGGCAGCCAGGGACTGGCCGTCCGGGGACCAGGCGGCGTTTTCCACATCCACCTGGAGTTCCCGCGGCGTGCCACCCGTGAGGGGCACGCGGGCCAATGTCCCCCTTTCGCTAAAAACGGGGGGAATCCTGATGGCCAGTTCCCCGGTGGAGGAGATGTCGAGGAGGGACGAGCCGGGCGGCAGCCCAAGCGGCCTGGATTCCAAGCTCACGGTATTGAGCAGGTAGACGTCCTCGGGTCGTCCCTCCCAGCGGGCGCTGTACATGACCGAGCGGCCATCCGGGGAGAAGCGTGCCGCACGGAGGTTCCCCCGGTGGAAGGTGAGCCGTGTGAAGGTGGGCAGTTCCTTGGGCTTGAAGGGGGGCCATTGTCGGAATCTGGCGAGGCCGAACCAAGCGAAAGCAGCCGCCGCTCCGAAAAGGGGAAGAAGAAACCAGCGCCAGGTCATCGCGCGAGGTGCGAACTGAACTTTTCCGCCCCCACTGGAAGAAAGAGTCTCCAGGCTCTCCAGCGCGAAGGCCAGGTCGTGGGCACTGTGGAAGCGTCCGCTTGGCTCCTTGGCTAGGCAGCTGTGGAGGATCCGCACCAGGGCGGGCGGTATCTTGAGGTTCGCGTCCAACTCAGGCGGGTCCTCTTTCAGGATCGCAGTCAGGGTATCCAGGGGGGTCGCTCCCAGGAAGGGTCGTTGCCCCGTGAGCATTTCCCAGAGCACCGTCCCCAGCGAGAACAGGTCACTACGACCGTCGAGCCGCTCGCCCCTTGCCTGCTCGGGACTCATGTAGCCAACCGTGCCCACGACCATGCCCGCTTCGGTGAGACTCGGCTCAGAACCAATGGCCAGCGTGGGCAGCTCATCCTCAGAGGCGTTCCGGAGCGGTGTCAGGGACTTGGCCAAGCCAAAGTCCAGGATCTTGATCCGGCCATCCTTGGTGATGAAGACATTCTCTGGCTTCAAGTCTCGGTGGATGATGCCCTTCTCATGAGCCGCCGCAAGCCCTGTGGCCAGGGCGTGGGCGATTTCGACGGCACGCCGGACGGGCAGCGGCCTTCCGCCCAGCTTTTCGCGCAGGGTGGCGCCCTCCAGCAGTTCCATGACGAGATACGGCGTGCTCTCGAACATCCCGATATCGAAAACCGAAAGGATGTTCGGATGGTTCAGGCTACCCACCGACCGGGCTTCCACCTCGAAGCGGCGCAAGCGTTCCGCATCCATGGCGAAGGCAGCCGGCAGCACCTTGATGGCCACCTCACGGCCCAGGCGGGTGTCCCTGGCGCGGTACACCTCGCCCATGGCCCCTGCGCCAATCTGTCCCCCGACTTCATAGGGACCGAGACGAGTTCCAGACAGAAGAGACAAGGATGCCTCCGCAGGAATAGTTGGATGGAATGGGCACCAGTATATGCCCATGGGTTGCCACCTCGCCCCCCGCCTCTGGTACCCTCAGGGAATGCGCGCCATCGTAGCCAACTGGAAAATGAACCTGACCTCCGTTGAGGCCCGTCCCTTCTGCGAGGCGATGCTCGAACGCGTCCAGGCGAAGGGTGGTGTGGAGGTGGGCATCGCCCCGCCCTTCACGCTGCTGCGCCTGGTGAGCTCACTGCTGAGCCCCGCGGGCATCCGCACCTTCGCCCAGAACGCCCACGCGGAAGCCAAGGGCGCCTTCACGGGCGAGATCTCCATGGCCCAGCTCAAGGATGTGGGCTGTTCCGGCGTGATCCTGGGCCACAGCGAGCGCCGCCAGTACTTCGGCGAAACCAACGAGGCGCTCACCAGGAAGATCAAGGCCGCCCGGTCCCATGAGCTGCTGCCCCTGCTGTGCGTGGGCGAAACCCTGGCCGAACGTGAGGCGGAACAGACCCTGGCCGTGCTTGGGAAGCAGTTGTCCATCCTGGCTGAAACCGGCACTGGGCCCCTCTGGGTGGCCTACGAACCCGTCTGGGCCATCGGCACCGGCCGCGTGGCCGAGCCGCCCCAGGTGCAGGAAGCCCATGCCTTCATCCGCGCCGAGCTCGTGCGGCACCTGGGTGCCGAAGGAAGGGAAGTGCCCATCCTCTACGGCGGCAGCGTCACCCCCGACAACTTCCCCAACCTCCTGGGCATCCCCGAGCTGGCCGGCGGCCTCGTGGGCGGCGCCAGCCTCGATCCGGCGAAGTTCGCGGAGCTGGTGAAGCAGGCGGGCTGAACCGTTCAGTCGCGGTCCAGGAACAGCCCCGCCACATTCAGCGCCAGCCCCACCAGCCCCGCGGCGGTGAGCCAGGCTCCGGATGTCGGCAGCTGCTGGCTGAATTCATAGGATGAGGATGGGTGTTCGGGGAACGGAACGGCGGTCCGTTTCGCATCGTTCAGGTCTTCGAGCTCCCGGGCCCGGGCGCGCTCCAGTCCGCCGCCCGCGATGAAGGCCAGCACGCGGCGCAGCTCGTCCTGATCGAACCAGATGCCGTGGGCCTTGCAGACATCCAGCACCACGCCCGACCGCTTCGCGTAGTTCACCCGGTTCATGCGCTGGTGGCAGGAGGGACAGGGGCGATAGCGGACCTCCGCCATGGTCGCCGTGGCGGGTGCATCCGGGGCCGGTAACGCTCCCAGGACGGCGCCCTGCTGCTCACGGCTCGCTCCCAGCTGCTCGAACATGGCACGGTCGAGCCAGAGCCCCCCGCAGCCCTGGCACGCCAATACATCGAGATCCCCGACACGCTCTCGCACCAGGGCTTTCTCGCAGGCCGGACAGGCGGATCCTTCCGGCGTCGCGGCCACCCGCTTGGCCAGGGCGGCGCCGCACTTGGGGCAATGGTCCGCGGAGACGGGCACCAGGGCGAAACAGGCCGCGCAGGCCACCGTGGCCAGTTGGGCCGCGCAGTAGGGGCACTGGGGAACATCCGTGGGCACGGAGGCTCCGCACCCGGCGCAACGAATGGTTTTGGCTTCCATGAGCTATTTGGGCTCCTCGACCGGGCGAGGCTTGGGCTCTCGCCCTTCCGGCGCCAACGGTGGCGGCGGCGCATCCTCTTTCCTGGCCGCGGGATCCTTGTAGAACCGCTGCTCGGTCAGGGGCACCCACTGGAAATCCGCGGAGAGTTTCTGCACCACCACCCGGGCGAAGCCGCGGGCCTCCTCTTCGCGGATGCGGCCATCATCGTCGCGCAGGCCGTAGGGAAGCGGGTCCATGGCCTCCACCACCTCCACGGGCGCCACGGAACAAACCCACAGAGGCTCAGGATTCCCGGGCTGCATGAGTCTCACCTCGGCCCGCACCACCATGGCGCGGTACCCGAGACGGTCCCGGGAGCGCTCCTGGTGCATGGCCGCGTGGCTGCCCGCCCAAAGGCCCCAGAAGAGGCCGTCCATCACGCTCCAGCCGCGGTTCCCGGACATGGCGCTGAGGGTGCCCACGGCCACCCCGGTGGCAACTCCTACGGCGGCTGGGCTGGGATCGCCAGGAGCAGGCGTGATGTCCCGGATGTCCACCTGGAGTTCCGCCGCACCCACGGGCGGTTTCACGCCCTCGGGCACCACCATGACCCGGGTGGCCAAACGGGCCCGCAGGGCGGACGCATACTCCTTCTGGAAGCCGTCATGATCCGCCAGGCGCTCGGGAAGGCTCACGGATACCTGGATGGGTGCCGGCTGCCTCCGGAAAGCCTCAACCTCGGGGCGGGTGCAGCCGAAGACCAGAAGAACCGGGGACAACAGCCAGGGAGCAAGGCGCATAAGGACCTCCGGCCCCAAGTGTGCGTCTGGGAGGCCGGGGCTGTCCAGGTGCGGTGGGTAGAATGGATGCCTGGTGCGACCTTCGGCAAAGCCACCAGGATTTTGCGCTCCTGCACTCTGTGTTCCATCCTCCTTTGGCAGGCCTGACTCATGCTCATTCTCTTCGCCCTCGCGGGCTCAGACACGGGGTTGCAGGTGGTTCCCCCTCATGCGCAGTCTTCCATCACCTATTGGCAGGTCTGACTCATGCTCATTCTCATGGAATCCAACGCCACGCCGGAACAGGTCCAGGGCGTCCTCTCCCTGCTTGAGGCCATGGGCCTGCGCTGCCAGGTCAACGAGACGCCCGAAGCCCTGAGCATCGTGGCGCCCCATGCGTCCCAGGCCCTGAAGGCGGATCGTATCGAGCCCCTCCCAGGCGTTCGGCGGGTGGTTCCCATCACCAGCCCCTACAAGCTGGCCAGCGCCGATGCGGTGACGGGTCGCACCGTGGTGGAGGTCCGCCGCATTCGCATCGGCGGGCCGGACCTGGCCATGGTGGGCGGCCCCTGCGGCGTGGAAAGCCGGGAGCAGCTCTTCACGGTGGCACGCTATGTGGCGGAGACCGGCGTGAAGCTGCTGCGCGCCGGGGCTTTCAAGCCCCGCACCAGTCCCTATGCCTTCCAGGGTCTCGGCCTCGAAGGCCTGCGCCTGCTCGAGGAGGTCCGGGCCGAATTCGACCTGGGCATTGTCACCGAAGCCACCGAGGTGGAAACCTTCGACGACGTGGAGCGCAGTGCCGACATGATCCAGATCGGCGCCCGCAACATGCAGAATTTCGCCCTGCTCCGCCGTGCAGGCCGCTGCGAGAAGCCGGTCCTGCTCAAGCGGGGCCCCAGCGCCACCCTCGAGGAATGGCTCTATGCCGCCGAATATGTGCTGGGCGAAGGCAACCGGAACGTGGTGCTTTGCGAACGGGGCATCCGCACCTGGTCGGATCACGCGCGGAACACCCTTGATGTGAGCGCCATCCCGGCGGTCAAGGCCCTCACCCACCTGCCCGTCATGGTGGACCCCAGCCACGCCACGGGCCGGCGCGATCTCGTCATCCCCTGCGCCCTGGCCGGAGTCGCGGCAGGCGCGGACGGGCTGCTCGTGGAAACGCACTGCAATCCCGAGCGGGCCCTCAGCGATGGCCCCCAGGCCCTTCTTCCCGGGGACTTCATCCGCCTCGTGGAGCAGGCCCGGGCCATCCACCTGGTCCTGCAGGCGCCCACCACCACCGGGCTCTGGATGTAAACGTCGCCCCATGGCACACTAGATGGTTCGGAGTGCCCATGAATGGCTTGGCCCTTACCCTACTGATCGTTTTCGGCATCCTCCTCATCGGAGCGATTCTCCTCCAGCCCGGCACCAAGGGTGGCCTGGGGGCTTCCTTCGGTGGAGGCGGCGCCAACTCCGCCTTCGGCGCCCAGGGCGCGACCCCTTTCCTTTCGAAGACCACCTACTGGCTGGCGGCGGGCTTCTTCGCCACCAACCTGTTCATCGAAGTGCTGATCATCCGCCAGAACCGCTCGGTGCTGGAAAAGACCCAGGATCATCGCGTCGTCCCGACCCCTGCCAAGCCTGCGGCTCCGCCGGTGGCCCCGGTTCCCTCCCATATTCCCTTGCCTCAGGCCCCCGCCAAGAAGTAGCGGGGCCGTCACTCGAGACTGGGCATTGACGGGGCTCGAGCTTTGAGAGACACTATCATTTCCTCGTTGCCCGCGTGGTGAAATTGGTAGACACGCCATCTTGAGGGGGTGGTGGCCACAAGCCGTAGCAGTTCGAGTCTGCTCGCGGGCACCAAAAGAGAAAACGAGCGCCATCAGGCGCTCGTTTTTTATAGGTCCAGTTGCTTCGCTCAGCGCACCAAACCGCAATTCCACCGTCACTACCGCCGCGAGCTGATAGGTTCACCCCATGCCCTGGCCCGCCTCCGCTGATCTGCTTGCACCTCTAGCCCCCTGGTTCGAACGGGTACGCCGGGACATGCCCTGGCGGGCAGCAAATCTGGACGGGCCGCATCCGGATCCTTACGAGGTGCTGGTTTCGGAGCTGATGCTGCAGCAGACCCAGGTCGCCACGGTGACGCCCTACTTCCGCCGGTGGATGGCGCAGTTCCCTACGGTGCAGGCCTTGGCCGAGGCGGAAGACGATGCTGTCCACAAAGCCTGGGAAGGGCTTGGCTACTACCGCCGGGCCCGCTTCCTCAAGGCCGCGGCAGGGAGCATCGCGGCCGATGGCTGGCCTGGCGACCTGGCGGGCCTCACGGGCTTGCCCGGCCTCGGTCCCTACACCGCCGCTGCCGTCGGCGCCATTGCGTTCCAATGGCCCACCCCGGCTTTGGATGGCAACGCCTTCCGGGTTCTGGCCAGGCTCCTGCTGATCGACGGGGACCCCAAGGACCGCGCCCCGGATCTCCGGGCCTGGCTGGCTCCAGCCCTCCGCGACCTGGGTCCTTCCCGCCTCACCCAGGCCCTCATGGAGCTGGGCGCCACGGTATGCACGCCCACACCTGCCTGCGCAGGCTGCCCGCTGTCCCTTCACTGCCAGGCGCGCTTGAGTGGCCGTACGGCCGAGATCCCGCCCATCGCCAAGCGGGCCAAGGTGAAGACTACCACCCTCTGGCTGGTGGCCTTCGAGGCGGAGGGACAGGTCCTCCTCCAGCCCCCCAGGACGACAGGCCTGCTCGCCGGTCTCTGGCGGCTGCCCGCGTTCGATCTAGCGGACTTCCCCCCGGTGCCTGCAGCCCAGGCCCCCCATGTGATTACGGCCTGGACCGGCTGGACGCAGGTCTACACCCACCGACGCGAGGTCGTGACGCCCCTTCGCATCCGCATGCCGGCTCTGTTCCTGCCCGCGAAGGACCATCACTGGGTTTCCACTGCCGACCTGCCTGACCTGCCCCTTGGGAAACGGGACCAGCGGTTCAGGGATCTGTTGGCAAGTCCGGGGCAGACGCCGCTGGAATCAGCCGATGCGGCGGAGCTCATCCAAGCCTGTGCAGCCCCTTCGGCGTGATCTTCAAATCAAGTGGCGGCAGATCCATATCCCGCAGGCTCGCTTCCGCCAGCTCTCGCGTCCCATCCTTCACCACCAGCAGGCAGCAACCGCCGCCACCGGCACCACAGGGTTTCATGCCCGCATACCAGCCCTCGCGGCGTCCCCGCGCCCGCACGGCCCGCATGGCGTCCGTTTCCACGGCAGGTGACAGGCGCACCCGGGCCTGGCCTTCCCGCTCCAGCAAGGCACCTACCTCAGCCGGATCGGAAGGCAGGGCCTCGGCCATGCTCCGGCTGATCTCGCGGATATCGGACAGGGCTTGTCGCGTCTGCAGGTCCCCTTCGATGAAGCGCTTGTAGGCTTCCCAGTTCGTGAGCCCCGAATGATGGGGTTTGCCGGTGTAGAACACGATCAGGTCAGCCAGCAGTCCCGGATGGGGTTCCAGGGACTCCCAGCGCGGTGCCGGGCCATCCCAATGGAGCGCCAGGGCACCGCCTAGAGCCGCCGGATAGTAGTCCTGCCAGCCGGTGGGCGTCTGGAGTTCACGGCTTTCCAGGTCCCTCAGCCTCGGAACGTGCGCAGCCAGGACATCACCCGCTTCCAGGCCGAGAGCGCTGCCCAGCAGGCCAACGCCCAGGCAGGAGGACACCCCCAGGCCAGAACCCTGGGGCACAGGACTTTGAATAATGACCGAAGCCGGGGGCCGCCCGGATGCGTCGAGAACCCGCCAGACCCAGGAGAGCTCTGCCGGAGGGGTCGCGGTCCAGGTCTCCAGGCGCAACTCCTTGCCCAGATCCCGGCTCTGGAGATGGAATCCGGGACCCTCCCGCCGAAGCGTCAAGCTGATCCAGAGATCCACCGCCGCGTTCACGGTCAGGCAGCCGCCCAGCATGCTGTAGATGGGCCAGAGGTCCAGGGTTCCGCCCGCGAAGTCGATGCGGACGGGGACGCGCCAGGTTTCCGAAGATTCAGATGCCGAGATCACTCAGTTCCTGTTCGGCGATCCTGGCCTCGGCGCTGCCCGAGAAACCGTCCACCAGTTCCCGGAATCCCTTGATGGCGGCGGGTTTCAGCCCCTGCTTGAGGAGGCACTGGGCCCGCTTGAGCTTCGCCGGGAGAAACTGGGGGGAGGCCGCATGATCCTTGATGATTCGCTCAAAGGAACGCTGGGCCTTGTCGAAGGCACCCTGGTTGAACTGGCTCAATCCGAGGAAGAACAGGGCGTCCGGCCGCCTGCCGCTTTGGGGGTAGGACTTCAGAAAGAGCTCAAGGCCTTCGGATGCCAGTGGGTAGTTGCCCCGGTTGTAGTCCAGCACGGCGGCGTTGTACACACGCTCGTCCTCCGCCGGGCCCCCAGCCGGAGTCGGGGCGGCGGTCGAAGGGGAGGGCCTGCCCTCGTTCCTGGGGACGCTGCTGAGGCGGTTGCCGAGCGTCCGGGCGGCATCCGATACCTGCCTCAGGCTGTCCTGGAGGTCCGCCTGGAACCGACGGTCCTGGCTCCGGGCTTCCGCCGCGGCCTGGAACTCCGTGTCGGCGCGCTTGTTGCCATCCTCGACCTGCTGCCGGAGCTTGAAGACCTCCAGCTTGAGATCCCCGACCTCCTGCTCGACGCGCCGGAGTTGCTCCTCCGAACCGCAACCAATGGTCATCACCGCGGCAAGAACTGGAACCATCATTCTGCTTGGGTTCATGGAACCTCCCTGGTTTCCTTCATCCTAAACGAAAGCGGGAGCCGAGGCTCCCGCTTTCGTTGATCCCGGAAATCCCTACTTGATGTGGAACTCGCCGCGGCGGTTCTGGCTCCAGCAGCTTTCCTTGGACTCGGTGCAGAGGGGCTTTTCCTTGCCGAAGCTGATGGTGGTGAAGCGGGCTTCGTCCACGCCCAGGGTCTTCAGGTAGGCCATGGCAGCAGCGGCGCGCTTGTTGCCGAGGGCGAGGTTGTACTCGTTGGTGCCGCGCTCATCGCAGTGACCCTGGATCTCAACCTTGGCGGTGGGGAAGGCCTTCATGAAATCGGCAATCCCCTGGAGGATCGTGCGGTCGTTCTGCTTGATCTCGTACTTGTCGTAGTCGAAGTGGATGTTCTTGAGGGCGGCATCCGCGGCCTTCTGGAAGACCGTGGCCTTCTCGGATTCGGCAGCCTTGCGGGCAGCTTCTTCGGCGGCGGCCTTGTCGGCGGCGGCCTTGTCGGCATCAGCCTTCTCGGCAGCAGCCTTGTCGGCGGCGGCCTTGTCGGCGGCGGCCTTGTCGGCATCAGCCTTGGCCTTGTCCCAGCCGTCATTCCAGCCATTCATCTTGTGCGCATTGTCCTTGTCGGCCAGATAGGGATTCGTGGCGCGGGCCTTGCCATCCTTGAACGCTTGCACGCCCTCGTTGAATGCGGCATCGGTTTCGGCCTTGATCTGCTCAGCAGTTTTGGGGGGCTTGCAGGCCAGACTACCGAGAGTGAGCACGACGGCTGCAGGGACAAGGTAGATTCCGTATCGCATGAGTAATTCCTCCTAGATGGGTTGAGTATAGACGGGCATGAAGTAGGGGGGGGTATCCTTTTTTAATTTTATCGACCGCGGACCCAGCGGGGGCTCTGGCAACCGGAAAGGTCCGTGATGCGCAGGATCTGGCGCCCGGAAAGGTCCGTGGTGAAGAGCTGCAGGGAGCCAAAGCGATTGCTGGTGAACACCAGCCGGCGCTCATCCGGAGACCAGGAGGGGGATTCGGAGGTGCTGATTCCGGTCGTGATCTGGTAGGCCTTTCCCTCCCCCAATTTGTAAATAAAAAGATCGAACTTTCCCTCGAACCTGGAGGCATAGGCGACCATGGCTCCGTTGGGGCTCCAGGCGGGGCTGGCGTTGTACAGCCCCTCTCCAGTGAGCCGCCGCAGGTTCGAGCCATCGTCCTGCATCAGGAAAACCTGCGGGCCACCCTCCCGGTCGGAGGTGAAGGCGATCTGGGTGCCGCTGGGATTCCAGCTGGGTTCGGTGTTGATCCCATTGCCATCGGTGAGTCTCCTGACACGGCCCGAAGCCAGGTCGAGCACCAGGATGTCCGTGTTCCCCCGGCGATCACCTTCCACGAAGGCCAGCCGCTTCCCGTCCGGGGACCAGACAGGCGACGAAACCATGCCCCCGCCTCCTCCGCCGGCGGGATAGATGCGCTCGTGAGGTCCATCCTTTTTTCGCTGTCCCCAGATCTCCGGGAGGCCGCCTTTGTAGGTGACATAGGCGAGTCTCCCATCGGAAGCCACGGTCGGAGCCAGGGTGAGGCTGCCGTAGCGCGTGAGCTGGATCAGTCCCGCGCCATCCCGATCCATCTGGAAGATTTCCTTCACGCCAGGCGAGACCTGCTTCACGAAGACGATGCGGCTGGAAGCCACGCCCTTTTCGCCCGTGAGGCGGCCCACCAGGTCGTCGGCCAGGTAGTGGGCCAGATGGCGCAGGGGCACGATCTTGTTCGCACTGTAGGCCCGCGTGAAGACGATTTTCTCTGCCCCGGTATCAATGGCCGAGGTCTCCATCTGGAGGTCGCCCTTGGCAGCCCTGGTGATCTTGACCGTCAGAAGCCACTGGGCTCCGGCCTCCTTCCACACTTTGACGGGGGCGGAATCGGGAGGAAGTTTTTCCTGAAGCGCGGCAATGACCCCTGATTCCTCAAGATCGCGATTCAGCACAGCGGTGAAATCTTGGGCCACCGATCCGGCGTCCAGGCCCGTCAATTTGGGCGCAGGCATCCCCAGAACCAGCTTGGCGCTGCTCGTGGCGGTGAGTACCACCTCGTTCTGCTGGGCCTGGAGACCCAAGGCCAGCATGGTGCAGAGAACGGTCCGTGACAGGAAAGACATCATGAAAACTCCGGGCCTGAGTTAGAAATCAGGTTATCAGACTGGGGGATGGGCACCATCAGTGGGGATCTGCAGCGATCTCCCCATGCTGGATGCGCGCAATGAGTTCCAGGTTCCTGGGCGGAAGGGGAAGGCGGAGCATTTCTTCCGCCGTGAACCATCCCCAGGCCAGCGGCGTGCTTGGGCTACCTTCGATTTGAACATGAAAGGGCTGAAGCAGCGGGTCGCCTGCCAGGGGGCCCAGGGATCGGGCAGCCAGCACGGAGACGGACAGTTCCTCTTTCAGTTCTCTTGCAAGAGCCGCGGCCATCGTTTCGCAAGCTTCAACCTTGCCGCCCGGAAATTCCCAGCGTCCGGCCAGCACCGCAGCAGCCGGATCCCGCCGCTGGAGGAAGAAACGCCCCCCCTTCTGGATGAGTGCCAGCACCACGGAAGTCATGGCTGATCAATTCCGGCATCGTCCCTGGAGGCGAAGCGGGCCAGGCGATCCGCATAGTTCCGGCGGAGCGTCTCCACCCAGACGAGCTTCAAGCGGCCATAGGCCGGGCGGAGATCCGATTCCACCCAAGCCTGTAGTTCGGAAACGGTTCGGCATGCATCGAGGCTCTTGTGCAGGGCGTCGCGCAGATCGTCATCCACCGACTGGAGGGCGCGGATGGGGGCATAGCTGATGCGGTGGATGGAGCTGACCCCCAGCGCTTCGATTCGGGTTCGATGAAGGGCGGTGCCATAGCCCTTGTGTTGGTCGAAGCCATAGCCCGGATGGATGGTCTCCAGGCCCGCCATCAGGGCATCCCGATGCGCCTTGGCCAGGATGCTGGCGGCGCCGATGGCGCAACTCAGGGCATCCCCGTCCACCACCAGCCGCTCGGGCAGTCCCGTCCGGGGCGCCCGGTTCCCATCCACGAACAGGATGCGCGGCCGAATGGCAAGGTTGGACACCGCGTGTCGCATTGCCATGAGGGTGGCTTCCAGGATGTTCTCCCGGTCGATGGCCATGGCATCCAATTCCGCGATGCCCCAGGCCGGAAGGATGGCCTTCAGTTCGGAGGCCAGGCTCGCCCTCCGCTCGGGGCTGAGCTTCTTGCTGTCCCGCACGCCCCGCAGCACATGGCTCCAGTGCTGGACCGTGGCGGGATCGAGCACCGCGCAGGCAGCCACCACGGGCCCTGCCCAGGCCCCCCGCCCCGCCTCATCCACGCCACCCCACGCCACGCCGGGGGGCACATTCCCGAGATCCCAGTCCAGCGGGTTGATCATGGAACCACGCTATCAGATCAGGCCAGGGTCACGCAGCCAGCTCAGCACACTTGAGGGATTCCCAGGCAATTAGCCAAGTCAACCCGGATCAGGACCGAACTTGGCGCTGCGGTGCAGCGGCAAGTGACCAGGCCTGTCCGGGTTGAAGCCAGCTCAGCACTTGAGGGATTCCCAGGCAATTAGCCAAGTATCCAGAACCCCTCGAAAATGGCTTTTGTGCGGCCCCGGATGGTAGATGGCCTGGATGGGGATATGTGCCCAGTTCAGTTTCCAGTCGGCGGCTTTCATGGCCGTCTCCATTTCGATGGCGAAACCCTGCGAGCGGAGGTCCAGGCGATCCAGCACCTTCTTGCGGATCATCCGGAAACCGCTCTGGCTGTCCTCCCAGTGCACGCCCGCGATGCGCCCCAGCGTCCAGGTCCCGAGGGCGTTGGTGCGCCAGCGCTTGGGCGGAATGTTCATCCGGTCATGGAAGCGGGAGCCGATGAGGAAATCAGCCTCCGGATGCTCCTCCAGATAGGCCAGGAACCCGGCGAGATCCCGGGGATCATGCTGGCCGTCCGCATCGAGAAACAGGTAGAAGTCGAATGCATCGGCTTTCAGGTGGGCGATGCCGGCTCGCAGCGCCTGGCCCTTCCCCCCGCCCTCTTCCGAATCCAGACGCAGCACCTCGGCGCCGGCAGCTGCGGCAAGCTCGCTGGTGCCGTCATCGGAGCCATCGTCCACCACCAGGATCCGATGCAACCCGAAAGCCTCGAGGCCCTTTAGGACCGGCCCGATGGCTTCGACCTCATTATGGGCGGCCAGGATGGCGGCGATTTTCACGGGCGGGCCCCACGCTTGGCACTGCGCCGGCCTGGTTCGGCGGGAAAGGGCACGCCATAGGCCCTGGCGAAGTTCTCACGTTGCGCCGCCGTGGCCTTGGAATCGAACAGGACGCGATAGCTGCGCTCCGGGCATTCGATGACCGGAACCAGCGCTTCGAAAACCCGCCCGCGGTCCGCAACCAGCAAGGTGGCCTTGGCGCCGGGACCCGGTTCCAGCAGCTGCCGTTCGACCTCGGCGGCAGCCGTGGTGCGCCAGCCGTTGACCGCCAGGACCTCCATGCCGAAGCTGATGCCGGCGGTGGCGGCGGGGCTTCCGGGAATCACATTCTGGATGGTGGGCGCGCCGGCCGAGATGACAAGACCTGTCCAGGCCCGGGCGCGACGCTGGGCCGCGGGATCGGCGGCATCCTCCGGGGACAGGACTTCCCAGGGAGCCCGGGACTCGAGCTGGAGCCCGAAAGCGGCTTCGATCGCCAGAGAATCCAATTCCGCCCGGCCCGAAATATAGCCGTCCCAGAACGGAATGGCATCCTGACCGGAGAGTTCCTGGAAGGCCCGGCGCACATCGGCATCTTCGAGACCGGCTGCGCCATGGCGACGCCAGAGGGCCGCGAACAGTTCGGGCAGGCCCGCCTTGCCCCGGCTGCTTCGCCGGATGGCCGCATCCATGAGCCAGGCCACCATGGCGCCCTTGTCGTAATAGCTCACCGAACTGTTGGGACTGAACTCATGCTGCTTGTAGTAGCGGATCCAGGCGTCCCAGCTGGCTTCCTCGAGGCTCTGCTCGTGGCGGCCGGGCCGCTGCATCTGCTCGGTCCAGCAGCGGGCCAATTCCCGGGCCGCGTAGCTCCAGGGGATCACTCCAGCCCGGAGGGCGATCACGTATTCCATGTAGGACGTCAGCCCCTCATGGAACCAGAGCATCCTCGTGGGGTTCTCCCGGCTGTAGTCGAAGGGTCCAAGGACCGTATCGTGGAGCCGCTTCACGTTCCACGCATGGAAGAACTCGTGGGCCACCAGGCGGTACAAGGCCCAGTAGCCCTCGGGCTTGTCGAAAGCGTGGGCATCGGCGATGAGGCTGGTGCAGTCGCAATGCTCGAGGCCACCACGAATTTTGGGTGCAAAGGTCAGGAGGAAGACGTAGCGCTTGAAGGGGAATCCCCCAAAGACGGCCCCGGCGGCCTCCACGATGCGATGGGTGGCCTCGGCGATGCGGCCCTCATCCCCGTTGTGGCTGCCCGTGAACGCCAGTTCGAAGGTGGTGCCGCCGGTGCGGAAGGACTGGGAGCGGAACTCGCCCAGCTCGAAGGGGGAATCCACCAGGGTGTCGAAGTCCCTGGCCAGGTAGGCCCCCTGCTTTTTCGGGAGCGCCGAAGCGTCCTTCCATGAGGCGGGAAAGCCCTGGAAGCGGACTTCCACGGGCCGCTCCAGCTGGCCTTCCAGATACAGGAAGGTGGCCGCGGGAATGATCTGCGCGTGGCTGGCGTCCAGGTGGTTGGTCCGCACGGTCAGGTCATTGCCGTAAACCCGGTAGCGGAGCGTGAAGTCGCCGGTGGAAGCGGGTAGCTGCCAGCGCTGCTTGTCGAGCTTCTCCAGGGAGTGTTCCGATTTCCCCGTGATCTGGCGAACCCGGTCCACGAAGCGTGCGTAGTCCCGCACCAGGTAGGACCCCGGCGTCCAGGCGGCCATGGCGGCCACGGCGCCGGAAACCACAGCCTCGGCGGGGATCACCAGTTCCACTTCGAACAGGTGCTGGGCAAGATCCAGCGGGCGCACCGTGGCGCGGATCGGTTGCAGCCTGGCCATAATCAGGCCTGGATGCCGTGCAGCCACCGCTGGGTGATCCACTGGACCTCGTCTTCGGTGATCTCGTAGCCCACATCCCGGAGGCGTTCCTCGATGAGGGAGTTCACCAGGGAGGTGAAGAGCAGCACCTCCTTCCGGGCGGGCTCCAGGGCGATGCCGAACACATGGTGCATGAAGAGGCCCAGGGGACTCAGACCCTTTTCCACCAGCGGCATCAGGTCCCGGAAGTTGGAATCCGGCGAGGGCACCGCGATGGACCGGAGGATGAACCCAGTGAATTCGGGACTTTCAAGTAGCAGGTGGAGGTAGGTGCGGGTGAGCTTGAGGCAGGCGGCATCCACGGCCTTGGTGCCCTTGATGGGAGAGGCCAGGAAGGGTTCGACCATGGCCTGGATCCGCACGGCCATGCTGGAGAGCGAGACCAGGCAGAGCTGGCGGAACAAGCCGTCCTTGCTGCCGAAGTGATAGTAGAGTGTTGGTTTGGAAACGCCTGCTTCTTCAGCCACTTCCTTCACCTGGACGCCATCGTAGCCCTTGGCTGCGAAGTGCGAGAGGGCCGACAGCAGCAGCCGGGCCTTGAGGTCACCCTGTTCGGCCAGGCGCACCAACCCTGCATGGAAGCTGCCCTGTGCGGTCACCCCCAGTGCCTCGGGACCAAACACGGGGACCATCTCCTTGAGACCATGATCTTGCATCGTGGACATGTGGACCTCGGAATGAAGTCCAGAATGCCACGAACCCTTTACTGCGGGTCAAGAGACCTCAAGGGAGCTTGCGCCCCGATCCGGCCCCCAAGCCACGTGTTGAGGGCGAAGGCCCCGGCAAGGACGCCCCCTCCCACGAGCAGCCGGGGCCAGTCCAGGGTTTCCCGGAAGACGAGCCCGGCAGCGAGAATGGCCAAGGGGATCTTCAGGTTGTTGAAAATGGCCAGGGTTCCGATCTCCGTCCGGCGGGCCCCGGCATTGAATAGGAAGAAACCCAGACCCGAGGCCACCAGGCCCAGGTAGAGCAGCACGCCGAATTGCCGTAACGACATGGCTGCCACCCTGTCCCAGTGGACGGTCGGCGCGGCCATGACCACCGCCACCGCTACCGCACCCAGGTAGAGCAGGCCCATGACTTCACTGTCCGGCTTCCCCGAGTTGGCCGCCAGGCGGCGGTACAGC
Organism: Geothrix sp.; assembly: GCA_035255365.1. Taxonomy (GTDB): domain Bacteria; phylum Acidobacteriota; class Holophagae; order Holophagales; family Holophagaceae; genus Geothrix. The sequence goes on along the minus strand of DATEZS010000037.1, from coordinate 14,219 downwards.
ACTTGGCCCAGGGCGAAACTCAGGTTCGAGCCCTGCATCAGCAGGAAACCCAGCAGCAATCCCTGCCGACCCAGGCTGGTCCAGACACAGATGCCCGTCCCCACCACAGCCAGCGACACGGCCGGCAGAACCTTCCAGGCCAGGCGCCCCTCCAGCAGATCGCTGGCCAACGTCACGAACAGGGGGGTGAAGATCGTGAACAGGGCCACTTCCGAGGACCGGAGCCAGCGGAAGGACGTGATGTAGAGCAGGTACATCACGCCGAATTGCAGCGCGCCGATGCCCACGAAGGCCAGCTTCTGGCGCGACGCGAGCCCCTTCAGATCCAGGAAGGGGAGAAAGGCCAGGGCCGCGAAGAGCACGCGCACCGCGGCCACGAAGGGCGCTCCCAGGCCACTGACCTCGGCCGTGAGACCGAAGGAGAGGGCCCAGATGATCGAGACGATGGACAGCTGCAGCATGACTCTCCGGAAGGAGCGGAATCCTCAATCGAGGCGATGTCCCAGCCTCAGGAAGACCTCTCTCCAGTCCTCCGGAAGGGCCGCCGCATCCCGGGCGATGGTGGCCTCGTCGCCCCGGGCGAAGGGCCCCGTGCGCCCCGCCGGGCCATGAACGGCGAGGTTGCGCAGCGTGGCTTCGGCCAGCGGGAACAGGCCCCTGCCCGGCAGCTTCACGCCGCCGGTTTCCAGCAGGGAGGCCGCGCCGAGCCACAGGGTGGCCGCGTGGCCGGAGGTCATGACCGCGGCCGCGTGGTAGAGCGCCTTCTGCTCCGGCGACAGGTCGAAGGGGGCGAAGCCAAGGTCGCGGAACGCCTGCAGCATGGCCTCGGGCACGGCCCCCGTGGTGGCCAGGGGCGTTCCCGACCAGTCCTGGGCCCGCCCATCAAAGCTGGTGAGCGGATGGGCACAGGGAACCCCGGGGAGGTGCAGGCTTCCGGAAAGATGCACGCACCGGCCGGGGAAAGAGCCGGCAAGGCCTTCCAGGAAACGGTCCGGGACCGCCAGCAGCACCAGGCCCTCGGGGCGGGCGGCATGATCCACCAGCGCCACGCGGGGTCCCCAGGCCGCCGCCAGGGAGCGACCCGCCAGGCCACGGCCGAGAATGGTGAACGCGATGGACATGGCAACAGTGTGGCGCAAATCGGTCCTCGCACTGAGGGTTGTAGGCTAGGGGCATGAAAGTGCCGACCACTTCCTGGGCGCTGCCGCCCGAAATGACCTGGCCGAGGTTCCTGCGGATGCTGCGCCGGCCCGATCCCCCCAAGGGCTGGCTGGAGGCCGCGGCGGACCTGCCGGAGCTGCGGAAACGCCCGCTCCTGCTCCGCTGGATCGCCCAGCATCCCAAGGCCTCGGCCCACCTGCGCTCCCGCCTGCTGCCGCGCCTGCCCTGGCGGGCCCTGGCCGCCATCGCGGGCGACGCCTCAGCCCATCCCCAGGCCCGCCAGCAGGCCACGGAAAAGCTCCAGCAGCTCTGGACGGGCCTGACCCTCGGGGAACGGCGCAGCCTCGCCCTGCACGCACCGCGCCCTCTCTGGCAGTTGGTCTGGCGGAGCCCCCATGAGGGCGTCCTGGCGGCATTCCTCCAGAATCCCAAGCTGGGCATGGAAGCCCTGGTGGCCCTCATCCAGCCGCCCCTGCGCCCCACCCAGGCCGATGCCCTGGCCCAGTCCCGCTGGCTGGAATGGAGCCCCGTGGCCGAACAGGTCCTGCAGGCCCTGGACCGCAGCCTGGACCTGCCCGAATCGGGCCTGGTGCTGGGTCATGCCGCACCCTGGATCAAGGCCCTCGATGCCGAGGCCCGCCTCCTCGCCGCCAGCCGCGTCATTACGCCATCTCTCCGGCGCATGGTGCACCCCAGGCGCGGGCATGGAGAATAGACACCGGGGAGCCTGAGCCGATAGCGTGAAGGTTCATCTGTCCCAAGGATTCCCCAGTCATGAGCCACGCCTTCCGTCCTATCCTCCTTTCGCGCATGCTCCTGGCAGCTTTCCTTGGGCTGTGGGCCCTGCCCTCTCGGGCTGATGCGCCAGGCTCCGAAGCCGTCCTCCATGTGGAGGATTCCGTCGTCAAGGTCTTTTCCACCATCCGCCAGCCGGACCCCTCCAAGCCTTGGACCAAGCACTCCCCACAGGAGGCCACGGGCACCGGCGTGGTCATCGAAGGCCACCGGATCCTCACCAACGCCCATGTAGTGCTCTATGCCAGCCAGGTGCAGGTGCAGGCCAACCAGTCTGGAGACAAAATCTCCGCCACGGTGGAAGCCGTGGCGCCGGGCATCGACCTCGCGGTGCTGAAGCTCGATGATGACGCCTTCTTCAACAGCCACCCGCCGCTGAAGCGCGCCAATGTGCTGCCCGAGGTCAAGGATGCGGTCATGGCCTACGGCTTCCCCACGGGCGGGACAAGTCTTTCCATCACGAAGGGAATCGTCTCCCGCATCGAATTCACCTCCTACAACTATCCCGTGTCCGGCCTCCGCATCCAGATCGACGCCGCCATCAATCCAGGCAACAGCGGCGGTCCCGCGGTGGCCGGCGACAAGATGATCGGCCTGGCCTTCAGCACCCTGAACGGCGCCCAGAACATCGGCTACATCATTCCCTGCGAAGAAGTGGAGCTGTTCCTCAAGGACATCGCGGATGGCCACTACGATGGCAAGCCGGCCCTGTACGACCAGCTGCAGACCCTGGAGAATCCCTCCCTGCGGTCCTTCCTCAAGCTCGACAAGGCCACCCAGGGCATCGTGGTCCATGAGCCTTTCCAGTCGACCCGGCCCAACCCCCTGAAGGAATGGGATGTCATCACCCGCATCGGGGACACTCCCGTCGATGACCAGGGCATGGTCAAGGTGGGCGCCAACCTCCGGCTGCGGTTCCAGTACCTGGTTCAGAAGGTGGCCAAAGACGGGCTGGTGCCCCTCACGGTGGTACGCGGCGGGAAGGAATTGAACCTCCAGGTTCCCGTTCCTTCGAACCACCCCATGCTCATCGGGGATCTCCAGGGCGCCTACCCCTCCTATTTCATCTACGGGCCCCTGGTCTTTTCCCATGCCACCATGCAGTTCGCCAGCGGCAACAACCACATGATGGGCCTGCTGCTCTTCTACGGAAGTCCCCTGGCCACGCGGCGGGGCCAGGGGCCCGCCTTCCCAGGCGAGGAACTGGTCGTGGTCGCCTCGCCCTTCTTCCCGCACAAGCTCGCCCAGGGCTACTCCACCCCCACGGCCGAGGTGGTGAAGAGCATCAACGGCGTCCCCATCAAGAACCTCCGCCATCTGGTCCAGGTGCTGCGGGACCTGAAGGACGAATTCGTGGAAGTCGCCTACGCCCGGGAAGGCACCGAATCCATGATCTTCCCCCGCAAGGAGATGCTCGCCGCCACCGACGACATCCTCACCGACAACGGCATCCGCACCCAGGGTTCCCCGGACACCATGGCCGTCTGGACCGCTTCGAAAAAATAGCCGCCTCGATCAAACCCGCTTCAACACCTCGGCCACGCACCGCTCGATGCCCACGAAGACATCGCTCAACCGCGCGTCGTCGAACATGTAGGCGGGGGTGGTGACGAGCTTGTGGGCTTCGTCGATGACGATCTCCCGGGCGCTGGGCGTGTCCTTGTGATGCTGGCCGAGGGCCTTCATGGCGGCGGCGGGACCCGGCTCATTGCCCAGGGTGAGGTCGGCGGAGGTGCGCCCGTGGAGGGTCAGCGCCACCAGGGCGGGCGCGATGCAGATGGCGCCCACGGGTTTCCTGGCGTCGAAGAAGCCGCGCACGAAGGCGGCCACATCCGGCCGTACCTCCGCATCCGTGCCCTTGAAGGCGAAGGAGCAATGGTTCTTGGCCACGCCATAGCCGCCGGGCATCACCAGGGCGTCGAAGTCCTCCACCCGGGCCAAAGCCAGGTCCATGCACTGACCCACCCGGGCGATGCGGCTGGCTTCTTCGAGGATGTTGCGGGTGGCCCCGGAGACGGGCTGGCCAGTCACGTGGTTGATGACATGGTGCTGGCTGGCGTTGGGGGCGATGCACTGGAAGGGGACACCGTGCTGGTCCAGGGCCAACAGGGTGAGGACTGCCTCGCGCACTTCGGCACCATCGAGGTGACCGCAACCCGCAAGCAGCACTGCAACTCTCGGTGACTTCGCCATGGGAACCTCCTGGGCTGACGCCAGGATTATGGCGCCGGCCGGCCGGGGCGGAGGGGAAATTCCATACCGGACGCGAAAGGAGGAAGCAGGCCTCCCCAGGCCGGCGCTTCATCTTCCCCGCCGCCCGCGGCTTGCCTCCTATAACCTGAACCCATGCGCCTCTCCTCCCGACTTCCGCACACCTTCGAGCCCAACCTCCTGTCAGCCTGCCTGGCCAAGCTCCGGGCGGAGGGACGGCCTGTCCTGGATCTCACGCTGTCCAATCCCACCCATTGCGGCTTCCCCTACCCCGAAGCGGACATTCGGGCAGCCCTCTCGGCACCGGAGGTCCTCGACTACGATCCGAACCCCCAGGGCGCCTGGTCGGCACGAAAGGCCATCGCCGCCCACCATGGCCACGGCCTCGGCGCGAAGGACCTGCTGCTCACGGCCTCCACCAGCGAGGGCTACGGCCTGCTCTTCAAGCTGCTGGCCGATCCCGGCGACGAGGTGCTGGTGCCGAGCCCCAGCTATCCGCTGTTCGACTGGCTGGCCCGACTAGAGGGGCTTCAGACGCGGCCCGTCCCATCCTATTTCCATGATCGCTGGCACCTGGATCTGGACGCATTGGCGGACTCCATCACGCCTCGAACCCGGGCCATCGTGGTGGTGAATCCCAACAACCCGACCGGACAGTTCTTGTCCAAATGCGAATGGGAGGAGCTCACCCGGCTGTGTGCCGACCACCGCCTAGCGTTGCTGGTGGATGAGGTCTTTTCGGACTTCGTGCTGGAACCAGCCGAGGATCGCCTGGCCACCGCCTTGCTCGATGAGTGTCCGCCCTGCCCGGTCTTTCTGCTCTCGGGCCTCAGCAAGGTCGCTGCGCTGCCTCAGCTGAAGCTGGGCTGGATCGCGGTGCGCGGTCCCGAAGCCGCGGCTCACCTGGAAGCCCTGGCCTTCCTGGCGGATCAATATCTGTCCGTGTCCGCACCGGTGCAGGCCGCTGCGCCGAGACTCCTGGCATTGGCTCCCCGACTGCGCGCAGTCATCATGGAACGGTTGAGGCGCAACCTCGCCACGTTGGATGAGGAACTCGTCGCATTCCCCCGATTGTCCCGACTCCCGGTGGAAGGCGGATGGTCTGTACTCTTGCGTCGGCCCGCTGTGGATGAGGACGAAGCCTGCGCTCTGCGACTTTTGGAAACAGCCTCCACTCTGGTGCATCCAGGAGCGTTTTTTGACCTTCCTGGCAATGGTCATCTGGTACTGAGTCTGCTGGTTCCCGAGGAAACCTTCCTCTCTGCGACTAGGCAAGCGTTGCCAATCCTCTGATCCAAGATTCAGGGAGTCTCCTCTTGCGACCGAAGGATTATCTATGCGTTTTCGGAACGGGGTGATCCATGTCTCCTAACACTTGGCTGAGGGATCTTCCCATCAAATCCAAGTTCCGCCTCCTCCTAGGGGTGCAGATTGTCCCACTCATGCTCATGGGCGGAATGGGGTTCTGGGCGCTGGGAGAGTTCCAGACCGAACTGGCGAAAGCCTCTGGTGGCAACCTCTCTTCCCAGACGGTCTCCCTCATCGCCTACCTCAAAATTGCCATGGGGATCTTCCTCGCCATGGCCCTAGCTCTAGGCGCTTGGATCAGTCGTCAGGTGGGAAACAGGGTGACCCGTACCGCTGGTGAAATTCTGACCTCCATGGAGGCACTGGGCAAAGGTGAGCTTCTGCGGTGCCCTAACGTGGAGGGGCGTGACGAGCTTGGGGCCATTGGGAAGAGCCTTTGTACCGCCATCCAGAAATTGCACGGGGATATCCAATCCATTTCCCAAATCAGCGAACAGAATGCGTCCGCCGCCACGGAACTTTCCGCCACCGTGGACCAATTGAACTCCGCCACCCGGGAAGTGAGCCACGGCGTGGAGGCCCAACGCACGGCCATGGAGCAATCCTCGGTGGGACTGGCGGAAGTGAGCCGCAGCATGGGCGAGATCCAGGCCCAGGCCCGGGAGGCTGGGGATGGCTCCGAGGCGGCCCTGTCGATCGGCGCGCAGGGCATGGCCGAGGTGGAGGAATCCCACAAGGCCATGACGGCCATCCAGGAGAGTTCCGCCAAAGTGGGCCGCATCACCACCGTCATCGCGGATATCGCCCGCCAGACCAATCTGCTCAGCCTCAATGCCGCCATTGAGGCGGCCAAGGCCGGCGCCCAGGGCAAGGGCTTCGCGGTGGTGGCCGAAGAAATCCGCAAGCTGGCCGAGCGTTCCGGCGCCGCCGCCAAGGAGATCAACGACCTCATCCAGGAGAGCACCGACCGCGTGGCTGTGGGCGCCTCGGCCGTGGAGGCGGTCAGTCGCGCCCTGAACGCCCTGGAATCGTCCATCCGCGACAATGCGGAGCGGGTGCAGGCCATCGTCCAGGCCACCACTGAGCAGGCGCGCTCCACCGAGGAGGTGGTGGGGGGAGTGGAGACCACGGCCCAGCTCACGGAGCGCAACGCCTCCGCCACGAACCAGCTGGCCTCCAGCCTCGACGAGACCACCCGCACCGTGGAGGACCTCGCCCAGACCGCCAACCGCCTGCGGGAGCTCACGGGACGGTTCAAGCTGGCGTAGCACTAGACGGAACCCAGAGGCCTGGGAGTATCATCTCCCAACCCATGAGCTCCCTCGCCTCCTGTCCCAGTTGTGGTGCCGCGCTGAACTTCCGGCCCGGCACGATGGTCGCCGTCTGCGGCTACTGCAAGGCCCTGGCCGCGAGGAAGGACCGCGATCCAGAATTGATCGGCAAGGTGGCCGACCTGGTGGACACGGGCTCTCCCCTGGCCCTGGGCGCCACGGGGCACTTCACGGGCCGGACGTTCACCTTGGCTGGCCGCGTACAGCTCAAGCACCCCCTGGGCGGCGTGTGGGACGAATGGTACCTGGCCCTGGACGACGGCCGCTGGGGCTGGTTGGCCGAAGCCCAGGGGCGCTTCTACCTGACCTTCACCCAGGCGCCGCATGCGCCGCTGCCGGGCGTGGACCGCCTCCAGGCAGGTGGCATCGCGGATCTCGGACCCGATGGCAAATGGACCGTGGGCGAAGTGAGCGAAGGCACCTTCCACAGCGCCGAGGGGGAGATTCCCTGGGCGGTGGAGCCAGGCGGAATCTATCGTTTCGCGGACCTCTCGGGTCGCAACGGAGCCTTCGCCACCCTGGACTACAGCGAGGAACCCCCTCTGTTCTTCCTGGGCCGCCAGATCGAGCTGAAGGAACTGGGCATCCAGGGCGGTTCCAACAGACCGGCCAAGCTGGCCACCCAGAATCTCAACTGCCCCCACTGCGGTGGCCCCCTGGCCCTCCACGCCCCCGACCAGACCCAGCGGGTGGGCTGCCCCAGCTGCGGCAGCCTGCTGTCCGCGGAGAACGGCAAACTGGCCTTCCTCAAGAGCCTCAAGCAGCCCCACCAGGACATCGCGATCCCCCTCGGGGCCGAGGGCGTCCTCGGCGGCGAAAAAGTCATCTGCATCGGCCAGTTGCGGCGCAGCTGCACCATCGATGGCATCGCCTATCCCTGGAACGAGTACCTGCTGCTGGACAGCCAGCATGGTTTCAAGTGGCTGGTGCAGAGCGAAGGACACTGGAGCCTCGCGGTGGCCGTGCCTCCTGGAGACTGCCCGGCGGTACGCGGTTCGGAGCGCAACATCAGCGCCCTGGGCACGAACTGGCGCCGATTCCAGGATGTGGAGGCTGTGGTCGAAGGCGTCTGGGGCGAGTTCTACTGGCAGGTGGAACAGGGTGAGCGGGTCCAGGTGGCCGAGTTCGTGGCCCCGCCCCGCAGCCTCACCCGCGAGCTGCAGCGCCACCGCAACGGCGGCGAGGAGGTGAACTGGAGCCTTTCGTCCTACCTGGACCCCGCTGAAGTCAGGGCGGCCTTCAAGCTGGCGCCGGAACTGCCCGCCCCCGTGGGTGTAAGTTCCTTCCAGCCCAACCCCCACAAGGTGACCTTGGCCAAATCCACCCTCTGGATCGCAGGTTCCCTGGGCCTGCTACTCGTGCTGGTCATGGTGGAATCCGCCACCCATCGCAATGTGGAGTTGTTCAGGAAGCGCCTGGATCTGTTCGAACTGACGCCAGGCCTGCAAAAGGCAGCCCAGGATTCCGGTCGCAAGGCCATTCCCCTCCGCAAACCCCTGGTCTCCCCTGCCCCGCAGACTCCGCCCGCGGAGCCCCAGGAACCGGTGTTCTTCTCGGATCCCATCGAGATCAAGGACGGCCGCCAGAATCTGGCCGTCACGCTCAGCGCCCCCGTGAACAATGCCTGGGTGGGCGTTGAAGGGGCCCTCGTCAGTGAAACCACCGGCGTGGCGGAGCTCTTCCTGGTGGAGTCCAGCTTCTATCACGGCGTGGATGGCGGGGAATCCTGGTCCGAAGGGGGACAGACCGACACGGTGTACCTCAACGCGGTGCCACCCGGTTCCTATGTGCTGCGCCTGGCCCCGCAATGGGACGGAAAAGTGCCGCCCGTCCAGGCCATCGAGGTGCAGCTCCGTCTGGGCGTCATGCGCTGGCTGTATCCCCTCCTGGCCTTCCTGGCCATCCTGGTGGTGCCGCTCCTCCTGGTGTTCCGCATGGCGGCCTTCGAGACCCGGCGCTGGCAGGAAAGCATGTATGCCAGTACCGGCACCGCTTCGGGAGGTGACGACTGATGCGCATCCTCTACGCGCTCTTCCTGGCCGGCGGTTTCGGCCTCACCGTGGCGAACGGCTTCTTCGGCCGTGAGTTCTTCGGCAACCGCCGCCGCGCCGACCTGCCGCCCAGCGTGCGCCAGACTCCAGGCGCCTATCGCACCTTCCTGCACAACAACGGATTCCACGGAGGCAAGTGATGTTCACCGCACAACTGCTCCACCAGCTGGTCGTCGCCGCCGTCTTCTCCATTCTGGGCCTGGTGATCCTGGGGCTGGTCTGGCTCTTCCTCGTCAAGGTCCTTCCCTTCTCCCTTCGCAAGGAGATGGAGGACGACCAGAACACCGCCCTCGGCATCGTCCTCGGCTGCCTCATCCTGGGCATCAGCCTCATCATCGCCGCAGCGATTCATGGGTGATGAGGCACAGCCCACCCTCAAGGCTCCACTGCTGTTCATCAGCGTGCTGCTCATCGCCAGCTGCGGACTGATCTACGAACTGGTGGCGGGCACGCTCTCGAGCTACCTGCTGGGCGATTCGGTCACGCAGTTCTCCACGGTGATCGGGGTCTATCTCAGCGCCATGGGATTGGGCTCCTGGCTGTCGAAGTTCCTGCACCGCGGGCTCGCGCGCCGGTTCGTGGATCTGGAACTGGCGGTGGCCCTGGTGGGCGGTTTCTCGGCGCCCATCCTGTTCCAGGCCTTCGCCTCCACCCATGCCTTCCGGGTGGTGCTCTACGGCGAAGTGATGGCCATCGGCACCCTGGTGGGGCTCGAGATCCCCATCCTCATGCGGATCCTCAAGGACCAGGTGCAGTTCAAGGATCTGATCGCCGGTGTGTTGACTCTGGATTATGTCGGCGCCCTGGCCGCGTCGCTCCTGTTCCCGCTGCTGTTCATGCCGAAGCTGGGCCTGGTGCGCACCAGCCTCCTGTTCGGCCTGCTGAACGCCGCCGTGGGCCTGTGGTCCTCCTATCTCCTCCAGTCCCAGCTCGGTCCCACGCGCTTGCTGCGGCTGCGGTGCCTCGCCGTGATGCTGATCCTGGCCGTGGGGGTCGGTTTCGCGGGGAAGTTCACCCTGGCCATGGAAGAGGAGATCTTCGCGGACGAGATCGTCTACGCCAAGGACAGCACCTACCAACGCATCGTCCTCACCCGCGGCCGCGGGAGCTTCCAGCTCTTCCTCAACGGCAATCTCCAGTTCTCCAGCGCTGACGAGTACCGCTACCACGAGGCCCTGGTGCATCCCGCCTTCTCAGTGAAGCCCAATGCCCGCCGCATCCTCATCTGCGGCGGCGGTGACGGCCTGGCCGTGCGCGAGGTGCTCAAACACCCGTCCGTGCAGGAAGTGGTCCTGGTGGATCTCGATCCCGCCATGACCGAGATGGCGCGCAAGCAGCCCATGGTGCGCGAGCTGAATGGCGCCTCCCTCGATGACCCCAGGGTGAAGGTCATCAACGCCGACGCCATGGTCTGGCTGCAGGAAACCAGAAGCGAGCCGTTCGACCTGGCCCTGGTGGATTTCCCCGACCCCAATACCTACGCCCTCGGCAAGCTCTACACGGCGCGGTTCTACCGCCTGCTCCAGCGGCGGCTGACCGACGACGCCATGATCTCCGTGCAGAGCACCTCGCCGCTCATGGCGCGGGAATCCTTCTGGTGCATCGCCGCCACCATGGAATCCGCCGGCCTCAAGGTGCACCCCTATCACCTGGCCGTGCCGTCCTTCGGCGTGTGGGGCTTCGCCCTCGCCAGCAAGCATGATTTCTCGCCCCCTCACACGGTGCTGCCTGGTCTGAGGCATCTCTCCGATGAAGCCACCGCCGCCATGTTCGCCTTCCCCAAGGACATGGATCGCGTGCCCGTGGAAGTGAACCGGCTGGACAACCAGGTGCTCGTGCACCTGTACGCCCGCGAGTGGCGGCGATGGTCCTGAGTCTTCGCCCATGAAGCGCCGGGAGTTCATGGCTGCCGCGGCCCTGGCGGCGCTTCCACTGGCCTGCCACCGGAAACCTGAATTCGCCTTCGACGGTGAATTCGTGGGCCCGGATCTGGCCTTGGGCCACCGGCTGCGGGAGGGCGGCTTCCCGGAGCCGGAACGGTTCGAGTCCATACCCGTCCTCATCGTGGGCGGGGGCATCGCGGGCCTCAGCGCTGCCTGGCGGCTCTCGGGCGCGGGCTTCAACGGCTACCAGGTGCTGGAACTGGAGCCGGAGCCCGGCGGCACCTCCCGCTCCGGCAGCAACGCCGTGAGTCCTTTCCCCTGGGCTGCCCACTACCTGCCCGTGCCGGACCGCGGCAACCACGCGGTGCTGAGGCTGCTGGACGAGTGCGGCCTGGTCCAGGGCTTCGACGCCAAGGGTGAGCCCATCTTCCCGGAAGAGGCCCTAGTGCGGTCCCCCGAGGAGCGCATCTTCGCCTACGGGCAATGGTGGGAGGGCCTCTACCTGCGCGCCGGGGCCACTGCCGAGGACGAGCGCCAATACCATGCCTTCTTCAGCGAGGTGGATCACTGGGCGGCGTTCCGGGATGGGAAGGGCCGCCCCGCCTTCAGCATTCCTCGTTCCCGCTGCTCGGATGCGCCCGAGGTGCGGGCACTGGACCACCTTTCCTTCGCGGCTTGGCTGGATGCGCGCGGTTTCAACTCCCCCCGGTTGCGGTGGTATCTGGACTACGCCTGCCGGGACGACTACGGCTCGCGCCTGGATACCACGAGCGCCTGGGCGGGTCTCTTCTACTTTGCGGCCCGCAAGCAGGGGCCCGGTGAGGACTCCCGGCCTCTGCTCACCTGGCCCGAAGGCAACGGATTCCTGGTGAACCATCTGAGCAGGATCTGCGGCGAACGCTTGCGCTGCGGCATCGCCGTCACGGATATCCGCCCCAGCCAGGGCGGCGTGGAAGTGCGGGCCTGGGACAGCCGCCAGCAGCGCAGCCTCGGCTGGCGCGCCCAGCGGGTGATCTTCGCGGGACCCCAGCATGTCGCGCGCTGGGTCATTCCAGGCCTGCGAGAGGCGCGCCCTGCCAGCACCCTCATCCAGAACGCCCCCTGGCTCGTGGCGAACCTGACCCTGCGCAACCGTCCCCGGGAAGCGACCTTCCCCCTGGCCTGGGACAATGTGCCGCGGGACAGCGACTCCCTGGGCTATGTGGTGGCCACCCACCAGAGCCTGAAGGACTACGGCCCCACCGTCTGGACCTGGTACCAGCCCTTCGCGGGGCCCGACTGCGCTGCAGAGCGCGCCCGCATGCTGACGCTCACCTGGCAGGACTGCGCCCGCCTCATCATGGCCGACCTCCTGCGCCTCCACCCGGAGGTGGCCACCCTGGTGACGCGCCTGGATGTGATGCGCTGGGGCCATGCCATGGTGCGCCCCGCACCCGGGATGTTATGGGACTCCGCCTTCCTGGCCCTGGCCGCGCCGTTCCAAGGCATCCATTTCGCCCATACCGAACTCAGCGGCATTGCCCTCTTCGAGGAAGCCCAAGATCATGCCGTGCGGGCGGCCGAGGAAGTGCTCGCCGCCCTGGGCCACCAGGCCCGGACCTGGCGGTAGGCACCCGCCATCAGGGCCTTTCGTCTTTGGCGCGTGGATTGCACCTAGAGCACCTGCCTGCAAAGGTTGCCCAGGAGACATCCATGAGCGTACTGCCGATCGGCACCAGCACGTCCCAGACCTCCCAGAGTCTCGCCAGCCAACTCGTCCAGGATCTGCTCCATCCGGGAACAAGCGCCCAAGACATCAGCAGCGGCTCCAGCCTTTCGGGCGACCTGATGACCCTCTCTCCTGCCGCCCAGCAGCTTCAACAGGCGCCCAGCGCCGTGGTGGAGGCCATGAGCGACATCTTCTCCGGGCAGAAGGATGTGCCGGGGGACCTGGCCAAGCTCAAGGCCTATTTCCGGGAGAATCCCCAGAAGCTGACCACCTTGCTGGAAAACCTGCGCGGCTCCCTGGGTACCTACAGCCCATCGGGAACCGCCGATTCGAAACAGGCCATGCTGGCGGCGCTCCTCAACGGACAGAACAACGGGTCAGGGGCCGTGAATCCGGTGAGCCTCCTGATGGGGCTCAGCAGCCAGGACACCCTCTTCACGTTCATGGGCGGGTCGGGAACGGGTAGCACCAATGGCCCGGTGTCGATTCTGGGCTGAGCACTGATCTCTGAAGGCTAATTGGAAAGTGGTTTCTGGAACCGTTCTTCCAGGGTCGCCTCGCCCCGGGCGGAGATGCGAACCACCCAGATGCGGTCGTAGGAGTCCAGGGACCAGTAGGGGGTGGGTCCCTGCACGCCCAACCCCTTGGCCAGTTTCTTCATGAGGTCGTGGTGCCAGCAGACCAGCACCGTTTGGCCCCGGTGATCCTTGAGGATCTCGGCCGACAAAGCCGAGCTCTGATCCTTCGACCGCACGTTGGTCTTCAGGTCCAGCCTGGCGGCCAGGGGGGCCAGGGTCTGCTGGGTTCTCCGCCGGTCAGAGGTGAAGAGGGCGGCAGGATGGAAGGACTCCAGCACCGGCACCAGGGCCTCTGCCCGGCGCTGGCCGGTTGCGGACAAAGGGGAATCGTCATCGAACAGCGAAACCCGTTCCGCGTGTCGAACCAGTACCACGGTGGTGTCCTGGGCCCACAGGCACACTGATAGGGAAAGGGTGAGGCAGAGACTGAAGAAGCGCATGGCTAGCGTTTTCCCGCTTTCGGCTGGAGGGCCGCCACCCGGTCCTTGATGGGGTAATAGAGATCAGGGGCAATGATGTTGTGGGTCACGAGGTGGGCCTTGCTCATGTAAGGGCGGCCGGCGATGATCCTGGCGGCCAGCTCATCCGTGATGCCCGGCAGCTTCTTCAGCTGGTCCTTGGTCGCACTGTTGAGATCCACCAGCTTGTACCGGGGTGCCTTCTTGGCCTTATGACTGGGCCGGGCCGAAGCCTTGGGGGCGGTCTTGGCCTCTTCCGCCGAGCCAAGGCCTGCGGTCAGCACCAAGGCAAGGACGGTCAGGGTTCGAGCAGGGCGAAAGGGCATGGGCGACCTCCGGGATTACCTTAACAAAGAGGGGGGCGTTGCCGCCCCCCTTCGGTTCCTTTACGGGCATTGTGCCCGGGTTCTACTTGTGGACGACCTTGATGTCCGCGATGGTGCCTGCGCCGTGGCAGATCAGGCAGGTCTCGGGCTTGTTGAAGCTGACGAAGACCGGCGCGGTGGGAACGGTGTTGTCAACCGTTCCGACGGAGCTGCGGGGGGCATAGAGGGAGCCGTTGTTCAGTTCCATGTGCGTCTTGGCGAGGAGCGTGTCGTGGCAGGAGTAGCAGGCCGCGGAGATCGGCGAGCTGACCAGCGTGGTGACCGCGGCAGGCGTGGAGACGCCCGTGGCCTGGTTGTAGGTGAAGCCGCTGCCGTAAGCCAGATCCTGGGTCACGTCGGGGGAGAAGGT
>DATEZS010000036.1:0-2562 GCA_035255365.1 Geothrix sp. | reverse complement strand
CACCCGTTTGCCGGCGTTCTTCCACTTCAGGCGAAGATGGTCGGCAGCCTCCCGAGGCGTGTGTTCGGAGCCATTCCGGATGAACGCGGCCCCCTGGAGGCTGGCTACGCCCTGGATCAGGGCTTCGATCTTCTGAGCCTCAGTGGCGGGGGCTTGCTCGATATAGGCGGGAACGGGGAGCATGCCTACAAGGATGCCAGGGAATGGGCGAATTCCCAGGCCTGGGCCGGTACGCGAAGAGGACCCGGCTCTACCGGGTCCTCTGGGATGCTTGTTGATTCGTTACGCCAGCTTGTTCACTCTCTCGGTATCCCCTGCGGGGATACGCGAGACTGCAAAACAAAGGACCCGGCTCTCCGGGTCCTCTGGAATGAGTTGTTGAGCTATTACGCCAGCTTGTTCACACTCTCGGTATCCCCTGCGGGGATACGCGAGACGGCAAAACAAAGGACCCAGCTCTCCGGGTCCTCTGGAATGAGTTGTTGAGCTATTACGCCAGCTTGTTCACTTTCATGGCCAGGCGGGACTTGGTGCGGTCGGCGGCGTTCTTGTGCATGACGCCCTTCCGGCAGGCCTTGTCGACGAGGCCCTGGGTGATGGGGAGCAGGGTGGCCGCCTCGGCCTTGTTACCCTCGGAGACCATGGCCAGGAATTTCTTGACGGCGGTCTTCAAGGTTGAACGGTTGCTGCGATTGCGGAGACGAGCCTCTGCATCGCGGCGAGCCTTCTTGGCGGCGGACTTGTGATTGGCCATGGGTCGGTTCTCCAGCTTCCCCCAGGCAATCCTTCGGGAAGCGCGAAAGACCATGCTATCGCAAAGGGCCGGTAGGTCAAGGGGAAAAGGCGGGGGCGACGGCACATTCGCCCCCTTCCGGTGCGGGCCTCCATGGGGCATCCTAGTCGGAGGCGAATGCCCTCCCGGGAAGGATGGGTCATGCCTCAAAAGAAACTGGATTCCGTCGTGGAGATGGCGGCGAAGGCGAAAGCCCTTCGCAGGGACGTGCTGCTGCAGGTCTACAAAGCCCAGAGCGGGCACCCGGGCGGCAGCCTCAGCTGGATCGATATCGGCGTGGCCCTCTACTACCACGAGATGACCGTGTTTCCAGAGGATCCGGCCAACCCCGCCCGGGACCGGTTCGTGCTCTCCAAGGGGCACGCCTGCCCCGCCCAGTACGCCCTCCTCGCCGACCAGGGCTTCTTCCCCAAGGCCTGGCTGGAGACCTTCCGCCAGTACCCGACCCGGCTTCAGGGCCATGCCGAAAACCACTACACGCCAGGCGTGGAAGTGACCACCGGCAGCCTGGGCCAGGGGCTACCCCAGGCCGTGGGCATCGCCATCGGCCTCAAGGTCCAGAAGGCGGAGAACCGCGTGTACTGCGTGGTGGGCGATGGCGAGAGCCAGGAAGGCGTCATCTGGGAGGCGGCCATGGCGGCGCCCCACCACAAGCTGGACAACCTCTGCGTCTTCCATGACCTCAACGGCCTGCAGATCGACGGCGAGGTCAAGAAGGTCATGAACATCAATCCGGTGACGGACAAGTGGCGGGCCTTCGGTTGGGCCGTGAAGGAAATCGACGGCCACGACTTCACCCAGATCCTGGAGGGCCTGGCCTGGGCCCGCACGGTGAAGGGCCAGCCCGCGATGATCTGCGCCCGAACCGTGAAGGGCAAGGGCGTGAGCTTCATGGAAAACCAGGCTGGCTGGCACGGCGTGGCCCCCAAGACCGAGGAATACGAGAAGGCCCTGGCCGAGCTGGCGGATTGAAACCGCTGGCAGGCCGTGGCTGACAACCGAACTGGGAAACCCGAGGACTGAATGGAAGCATTGCGTCTAACCTTTGAACAGCAGCTGGGGGCGGCCCTGCCCGGCGTGGACATCACGCTGGAGCGGCCGAAATCCGGCGAGCTGGGCGATCTGGCCTTCCCCTGTTTCCGCGCCGCCAAGCAGCTGGGGAAGAACCCCGCGCAGCTGTCGCAGGAACTGGCGAAGATCGTCGTCATCGAAGGGGCCACGCTGGTGGCTGCGGGCCCCTACTTGAATCTCAGGCTCGCTCCGGAGACCCGCGCCAAGGCCGTGCTGCAGGCCATTCTGGAAGCATCCGTGGATCGTCCGTACGGTTCAGCGGCGGCCAACGGCAAGACGGTGATCGTCGAGTACAGCTCGCCGAACATCGCCAAGCTCTTCACCATCGGCCATCTGCGCTCCACCATGATCGGGCATGCCCTGGCGCAGGCGCACCAGTTCCTGGGCTACGAGGTGCATCGCCTCAACCACCTGGGCGACTGGGGCACCCAGTTCGGCACCCTCCTGGCGGCCTACACCCGCTGGGCCCTGGCGGAGAATGAGGACCTGGAGCAGGACTTCGACTGGGCCGAACCCGCCCCGGACAAGCGCCGTACGCCCCTGTTCCGTCTCTTCCAGCTCTATGTGCGCTTCCACGCCGAGGAGGAGAACGACCCGGCCATGCGCGACGAGGCTCGGGCCTGGTTCAAGCGCCTGGAAGCCGGCGACGCCGAAGCCCGGCGGCTCTGGAGCTGGTTCCGCAAGATCTCGCTGCGCGA
>DATEZS010000035.1:0-2112 GCA_035255365.1 Geothrix sp. | reverse complement strand
GGCGAACCCTTCGAGATCGAGGTCATCCGCGGTTAAGGCCTGCCGGCCACTGGCGGCTCAACCTGGGGCCGCTGGAGCCGCTGGGGCAGGGCATCCGCGAAGGGCCTGCGCAGGGATTCAGGGGCCTGTCGCCAGGCTTTCAGGGCCTCGGCACGGCTGGGGAAGACGCCGTAGCAGGCTTGCCAGAAGGGGAGGCCATCCCGGCGCGGATAGGGCAGGACCAGCAGTTCCGCGGCCTTGGAGCCGGCGGCCTTGACCACCTTCGCGAGCCCTGAGGCCGGCCCGGACACCACCAGGCGCAGGGTCCAGGAACCTTCGGGGGCGCTGGCCCGCTGGGCCTCCCCGCGGCGCAGGGCTTCGGGAAGGTCCAGGCGGTCCAGAGGCTTGGCGGCGGGCTCCGCGGAGTCCACCAGGTCCATTTCCGTCAGGACCCGGCGCGGTGCCTCCACCTGAACTTCGAGGCTCCGGGAAGATCCCCCGGTGAGGCTGCTGACGCTGAGGGTGTAGACGGTGGTCTTGTCGGGGACCACGGCAATGCTTGACTGCCCGTCGAGTTCAAGTCCGCCCGGTTCCAGACGCACTTTGGCGTCGCCTTGGCAGACCCAGTGCAGTTCCACCTGCTCGCCAGCCTTGACGAGGGGCCTGCTGGCGCTGAAGGAACACACCATGGGCGTCGGAGCCTGGGCGTTCCGGCCCAGGACCGAGACCTCCAGGGTGCGGCTCTGGCCGCCGGCATCGTTGTGGGCCGTGAGGGTGTAGCGCGTGTTTTCCAGAGGCGTGACGGTGACTTCGCTCTTGCCGTCGAGTTCGAGCCCGCCCGGTTCCAGGCGCACCTTGGAACTGCCCGCGCATTCCCACTTGAGCACCACGGGGTCGCCGGGCAGCACCGTCCTGGCGCTGGCATCGAAGGCGCAGATCCGCGCGGGTTCGCCCAGGGGCAAACCGGGAATGATGCGGACTTCCACGCGTCCCAGTTCCGCCCCGCCGGGTATGGCGTCGAAGATCTGGTACACCGAGGTGTAGGACGGCCGCAGCGTCACCTGGGACTGGCCCGGGAGGATCATGCCGCCGGGCTCGAGGCGGATCTTCGGAACCTGGGGGCAGGTCCAGCTGAGCAGCACGGATTCGCCCGGACGGACCTGCTGGGGCTCGGCGACCACGCGGATGCCGGCCTCGGAGGGCGCAAGGCAGAGGAGCGCGGCCAGGGCCGGGAAGAAGGTCATGGTCAGTTCCCCAGGTAGGTGAACCAGAATCTCACCCCCAGGAAGGGGCCATCGTAGCCGTCGGGCAGTCGCTGGAACGGGGCGGAGCGCAGGACGGCCATGCGGGCGCTCTCGTCGAGGGCGGCGTTGCCGCTGGGGATTTCCACCCGCACGCGATCGAGGCTGCCGTCCTTGGCGATGCGGAAATAGATCTGCACCCGGCCCTGGGTTTCGGAAATCCGGTTCCAGTTGGAGGTGACGCGGGATTGCACCTGCTGCAGGTACCAGACGAAGGGGAAATTGCCATCCACGCCGCCGACCAGGCCCATGCCCCCCTGCACCCCCGTGGTGGGGCTGAGGCCGGGAACGCTGCTGCCGGCGCCGAAGGCGGCCCCATTGCCGGTTCCCACGGCGCCAGCCACCGGATTGGGGGTGGCGGTCTTGGCCTTGGCCGCGGTCGTGCCGGTGCCGGTGCTGACGGGATTCTTGCTGTCGCCCTTGGCCGCGGATTTGGTGGTCTTGGCGGCGAAGGGGTCAGGGGCGGTGGCCGATGGGGCCGAATCACGCTTGGGCGCCACCTCCTCCACGCGGCGAAGGCGCTCCCCCGACTTGCCTTCCTCCATGGCCTCGGAGCCGCCCGAGGTCCCAGCCACGGCGGCAGGCAGGTTCACCCAGGTGACCTTCACCTCCTCGGGCAGAGTGGGCGCAGCGCCCCGGGGCCAGAAGAAGGCCACGCCCAAGGCCAGGTGGAGCGCCAGGCTCAGCGCCAGACCCCAACCGAGGCGCAGCTCCCCCTGGTGGGCGCGCTCTTTGAGATAGGCCTGGAGATCCTGGCTCATGGGGTTTCTTGGGAGGCCGGCGGAACCATCGGCGCGGCCGCAGTGATGAAGCCCACCTGAGTGAAGCCGGC
>DATEZS010000034.1:0-3571 GCA_035255365.1 Geothrix sp. | reverse complement strand
GGCGTCTTGGGGTTCAGCAGCAGCTCGGACATGATCGCGGCGTGGGCCATGAGCACCGGATGCCCGGCGATCTGCTCCAGCACGGCGCGGGGGGTCAGCTTGTTTCGGGCGAGGCGGAGGAGGATTCCGGGATCCAGCTGGCGGTCGGACACCATGCGCCGCAGGGTCTCCTCGTCCTGGAGCACCTCCTGGGGCAGGTGGCGCATCAGCTCGCCGCCGGAGGTGCGGAGGGCCGTGATCCGATCCGAGACGTCCATGGCCAGGTAGAGGGTGCGGAGGGTCTCCAGGGCCCGGCGCTTGACCTCCAGATGCTGGAGCCGCGGATCCCGCAGGATCTCGATGGCGGGCTTGAGGCCGGGCAGGTTCGCGAGCAGGCCGAGGGCCGTGGCTTCGGTCAGGTGGGGATGGTGCACCAGGGTCTCCGCCACCAGCGGATCCCCCTGCCACTTGGCGTGCGCGGCCACCTGCTCGGCCCGGTCGCGGTCGAGGGTGGGCAGGGTGGAGGCCAGCATCCGCGGCGTGAGGGCCGGGTTGTCCAGGGACAGGCGGAACACCTGGGGATCCGGGTCCTTGAGCACCTGGATGAGCTGGTCCTCCTGCGTGGCCTGGGTGGCGAGGAACACCCGCTCCTCGAGGCTGGCCCAGCGGCCGTCCTCGCCGCGCTCGGGCAGGGCGGTGGACAGCCCCGACCGCTGGCGCAGGAGGCGGTCGTAGAAGTACTTCACCACCCGGAGCAGGTGCGGAGACTGCCGCTTGGCCCAGTAGGTGACGAACTGGTACTCGCCTTCCTCCAGCTGGGAGAAGAGGCTCACGATGCGGCGCAGGGAGGCGGGCTTCGAGGCGCCCCGCTCCAGCGTCGTGACGAGGAGGCGGGAGAGGGCCAGGCGTCGCGACAGTCCCGCGGGGCAGCCCGGGGCCTCCTGGATACCCTCCCGCACGGGCTCCCGGAAGTACCAGCGGGCTTCGGCGTACACCTCCTCGAAGAGCTCCGGCACGGCGCTCTGGCCCAGGGCCCGGAGGAGGAGCTCCTCCGAGATGAGCGGATTCTGGAGGGCGGCCAGGCGGAGGTCCGCGTCCGGGTCCACGAGAAAGCCCACCAGCTCATCCGGCTGGGCGGTCTGCTGGGCCCGGGCGAGCCGGTCCCCCTTGTTCGCCACCGGTGCCGGCGCGGGTGTGGCGGGGGCTTCCGGCAGGGCCGTGAGGGTCTCCCAATCGGGATCCTCCCCGGGCAGGGGGGGCAGCTCCTGGGTGGAGCCGGTGGCGGAGACGGACTTGGCGATCTGCTTGGCCAGGAGCTTGGCGACGGGCTTCAGCTCGGGGTTCAGCTGGGCGTAGAGCGCCTTCACCGCCTCGGAGCGATCCACCTTCTCGGCGGTGGGCGCCTGGTCCATCTCCCGCATCTGGCCGAAGAGTGAAACCACCATCTCCAGGTCGCGGCGGATGGCCTCGGGGGTGGCCTCGTTCTCCGCCAGCCCCAGGAGGATGGGCCAGTGGGCCAGCCAGTGGGGCGTGCGGGCCATGAGGGTCAGCAGGCGCGGCGAGTCCAGGGACCGGGCCAGGCCCTCCAGCATGAGGATCTGGCTTTCCGACGGCAGCTGCGGGCGCACCAGGGCCAGGTGGCGGAAGTGGATCCGTTCCGGTTCCGTTAGGCTGGCGAGGAACGCGCCTTTCGGTTCCGTCACGATTCCTCCGGTCAGGCGCAGGCGGCTTGGAGGAGGGCCAGGAGTCCGGGATCTTCGCGGAAGAGGAGGGCGTCGACCAGGGCCCCCTTGAGGCCGAGGTGGGCGGGCGCGGCGTCCAGATGCCGGAGGGAGGTGATGCTGCCGCCCATGACCAGCGGCAGGCCGGTGGCGGTGGCCAGCGCCGTGGCGGTCTCGAAGTCGGGATCGGCGCCGGGCACTTCGGGGATGTCCACGAAGAGCAGCCGCTTGAAGCCATAGGCCTTGGCGCGCAGCGCGAGGTCGAGGGCGCTGAGGTTGGCCGTGTCCACCCAGCCCGAGCGATGCACCCTCCCGCCCCGGGCGTCGATGGCCGCGGTGAGGAAGGGCTGGAAACGGGCCATGAGCTGTTCCGACACGAGGGACGACTTGTGGAGGATCGTGCCCGCCACCAGCCAGACGGCACCGTGGTCGATGAAGAACTGGGCCTGGTCCGAGCTGCGGATGCCGCCGGCCACCTGGATGCAGACCTTCCGGCCCCGGGCATGGCAGCGCTCGAGGATCTGGGCGATGAGCTCGCGGTTGTTGCCCTTGCCCATGGCGGCATCCACGTCCACCAGCGCCATGCGCGTGGCGCCCTCGTCCAGCAGCTGGGCGGCGAGGTCCAGCGGAGCCTCCGCCGAAGGCTCGCCCTGCCCCGTGGTGGGGATGACGCGGCCATGCTGGAGGTTCAAGGTTGGGTAGATCTTCAAGCGGACACCCCGGTAGACCGGTAGATGGGAGTGTAACGCAAGGGTTACGCCTGTGAGGATCCCGTCAGCAGATCCAGGAGGTGGCGGGCGGCGTCGCTTTCGGCCCGCTTGCGGGAGGATCCCCGGGCCTCGACGCTGCGGTCGCCCACGGCCACCCGCACGGTGAAGAGCGGAGCGTGACCGGGACCGGACTGGGAGACCAGGGTGTACGCGGGAGTGGGCAATCCTAGCCGAGCGGCGGTCTCCTGGAGGGAAGTCTTGGGATCCAGGCGGGACCACGCATCCGGATGGGCCTGCCGGATGGGCTCCAGGAACCGGCCTTCCGCCAGGGCCAGGGCGGCGGCCTGTCCATCCCTTCCCGAAGCCTGGGCGTCCAGGTAGACGGCCGCCAGCAGGGCCTCCAGCGCGTCGGCCAGGGGCTTGGAGCCCATGGGCGGGGCCTTCCTGGGATGCGCGGCGCTCAGGGCGCGATCCAGGCCCAGATCCAGCGCCCACCGGTGCAGCGAATCCGTGCACACCAGCACGCCCCGGAATTTGCTCATGGGGCCTTCCTGCCAGTCCGGCCGCTCCCGGTGGAGGAGCAGCGCCACGCAGAAATTCAGGAGGGCATCGCCCAGGAACTCCAGCCGCTGGTTGTCCCGGCCTTTGGCGGCGGAGGTGTGGGTCAGCGCCTCCTGGAGCAGGGCGGGATCCGCGAACCGGTAGCCCAGCGCGGCCTCCAGGGCGGCCCGTTCTTCGGCGCGTTTCGCCATGGTCAGTCCGCCAGATCCGAAGGGAGCTTCCGATTGAAGCGGGCCTGGTTGAGGACACTCCGGAAGCGGACGTTCCGGGCGGCCATCTGGCCGAGGATGCCCTGGCGCCGCGCCTCGCGCAGCTCCTGGACGAACTCGGCGTGGCGGCCCTGATCGTAGAGCACGGTGGCCAGCCAGGCATGGGCGTTCACGTTGGTCGGATCGGCCTTGATGGCCTGCCGGAACCCGTGGATGGCCTTGTCGGGCTGGCTGTCCGCCAGCTGGATGGCCTCGCTCATGGAGACGTTGCCGAGGTTCAGGCGCTCGTGGGTCTGCAGCTTGTCGAGCTTCTCGGGCTGGTAGAGCTCGGGCCGGTCGATGGACCGGGGTTCGGCCCGGGACTCGCTGGTCCTGGCTTTGCCCGCGTTCG
>DATEZS010000033.1:0-5702 GCA_035255365.1 Geothrix sp. | reverse complement strand
ACCAGGATGCGGTCCCTGGGCAGGCCGTTCGAAGCGTCCAGCAGGTGCGTCTGGCCGGCCGCATCCTTTTCGAGGAGGCCATCGCCCCCCAGGGCAACCAGGTAGCCGCCCCGGGGGCTGAACCGGAGGCTGGAGGCTTTGGGGGAACGCGCCAGGCCTGGCAGTTCCTCCTGGACCCATTCGCCTTTTTCCATGTGGAAGAGGGCGTCCTCGAGGAGCACCCAGACCTGGCCCTGGAGATCCACCTGGAAGTCCCTCAACTTCTTGGTTCTAAAGGGCTGGGGCAGCGGGAATTCCTTGATGGCCTGGCCCTCCCACCGGGCGATGTGACCCTCCCGATCCACCAGCCACAAGCTCCTGGAGCGGTCCCGGACCACCTGCCGGAGGGGTCGGCCCGTCCAGGGTGCGGGGAGGGGCATGGGCCAGAAGCGATCCTCCTCCTTGCGGAACAAACCGTGGCGATTCACCACGAGCACCCGGTCCTCGCCATCCAGCGCGAGGGCGCTGACGGTGCCCGCCAACAGGCCCTCCGGGAGACCGTAATTCAGGACGGTCTCGCCCCTGACCTCGGAAACGCCCTCTTGGCTGGCGACCCAGATGCTGCCCTTGGGGTCCTCCATGAGCCCCCGCACGAACAGGGCCCGCATGCCCTGGGCCGAGGCGAACGCATGAAATCCCGACGCCCCCAGGCGCGCGATTCCGCCGGTGTTGGTACCCACCCAGAGGAAGCCGTGCCGGTCCTCCAGGAGGGCCGTCACCTGGCTCTGGGGCAGCCCATCGCGCAGGCCGAAATGCCGGAAGGCCGGCTGCTGGGCCGGCAAGGGCACCGCGGCGGCGAGGAGCAAACCCCACCCGAGGAGAAGCAGGCGGCCGATGGTCATGGTAAGGAATCCAAACCCTTCATCGGCACCCTGGAACCGCTGCGTGATTCCGGTGCTGCCGTGGGATCATCAAACCATGCTTGTGGACGCGCACTGCCATCTCACCGGGAGCTACCTGTCCGAGGACCAGGTGGAACCGACCCTGGCCCGGGCCCGGGCCGAGGGCGTGACCGGCTTCATCGCGGTGGGAACCGATCTGGAGGATTCGCGGCGGGTGCTGGCCTTGGCCAGGGCCACACCGGGCGTCCAGGCGAGCCTCGGTATCCATCCCCACGAGGCCAAGAGCTGGTCCCCGGAAGCCGGTCGCGACCTGGAGGAACTGGCGAAGGATCCGGCGGTCCGGTTCATCGGCGAGACGGGCCTGGACTGGCACTACGATCTGAGCCCCCGGGAGATCCAGGAGGCGGCCTTCCGCGCCCAGATCCGCCTGGCCAGAACCCTCGGGAAGCCCCTGATGATCCACACCCGCTCCGCGCCGGAGGCCACCCTGAACATCCTGCGCGAGGAGGGCGCCGAGGCGGTCCGCGGCATCATCCACTGCTTCAGCGAGGATCGCGCCTTCGCGGAACGGGCCTTGGACCTGGGCTTTTACCTCAGCTTCTCGGGCATCACCACCTTCAAGAAGGCCGAGGCCATCCGCGATGTGGCGGCCTGGGCCCCGGAAGATCGCATCCTGGTGGAGACGGACGCCCCGTTCCTGGCGCCCATCCCCTATCGCGGCAAACCCAACGAGCCGGGCTTCGTGCGCTTCACCGCCGAGGCGGTGGCGGATCTCCGGGGCATCTCATCCCTGCGGCTCGCGGAATGCACCACCCGCAACCTGGAGGCCCTGTGCGGCTGGGCCCCCTCCTCCTAGCCGGCGCGGCGCTGACGGCACCCGGGGCCTGGGCCCAGGGGCGCCCCGCCGTGGCCCGCAACCTGGACTGGGAGCGGGTTCTCCCCATGGCCTGGGTGGTGGGCTCGGCCTCCCGGGAGCCAGCCCTTCCTCAGCCGGTGGCGGCCTCCTCAGGGCCCTTGCTGGTTCGGCTGGCCGGCGATGGCACCCTGCAAATCCAGGATCAGAGAGGCCGCATCCGGCTGAAGACCGGTCTGCCCGGCCGCTCGCTGCGAGTCTGGCGGGATGGGGGGGTGCTCCTCCCCTCGGCTTCAGGCGAGTGGGGCTTCCCGGTGGATACACCCCTGAAACAGGGCGTGGGCTCCCTGCAATGGTGCAGTCCCGACTTCCGGCCCTTTCTGCAGGGGCTGCTCTGGGTGCTGGAGGACAGCGAGGCCTACCTGAGCGTCATCCACCCGGCTACGGGCCGGGTGATCCATGTACCCCTGCCGCCAGGGCGGGATCTGCAGATCCTGTTCCTGCCCGACCGGCTGGAGGTGCTGGCGGGTGAGGTGGATCGCGGATCCCCCCGCCGCTGGTCCATGCCCTGGATGGGCTTCCTACCCCGGCTGAGCGAGCTTGGTCCCCAGCCCAAACCCGCCAAGCTGGGCAGCGCCCTGATTCCTTTTCCCAAGGAATGATTTTAGGCATCACTTTCCTTTGGCATGACCCTGGCTCTACTTGTCTCAGGAACCGATTCTCAAGGAACCGGCATCCATCCCCCGGAGGGCACCATGAACAACTCCTTCAACCCTTTCCGATGTGCACTGTTGCTTTTACCCGCCGCCATCATTTCCGCGGCTCCCCAGGCGCCCGACCCCGCCGCCAGCCCCGCAGAGGAGGAGTCCTACCAGGGTGAAGCACCTGAGCGGTACGCCATGGTCCGCACCCTGGAAGGGGATGTGCGGATCCACAAGGGCGATCTCGACGAATCCCTCAGCCGGGGCACGCCCATTGCGGAGGGAGATGTCGTGGAAAGCCGCGGCCGAGGCGTTCTGCAACTGGGCGACGGCACCCGGGTGGCCTTTGGCGGGGCGACGCGCTTCACCGTGGCGGCCCTTTTCACGGACAGGAATGGCGAGAAGCAGGTGCTGCTCCGCCTGGACTACGGCCGCCTTCGGGTGGTCCTGGGTGGCCAGGGCGAGACCCGGTTCCGGGTGGATACCCCCTCCGGCAGCGCCACCTGCATGGACAAGGGCGCCTTCTCCATTGAGGCGGAACGGGATCGCCTGGTTCGCCTGAAGGTCCACAGCGGCCGGGTTTCCTTCGCCAATGAACGGGACCAGACCCGCATCGCCGCGGGGGACCGCCTCACGGTCTACAGCCCCCAGGACAGCCTGGATCGCGTGCGCGGCTTCAACACCTACGACGGCGATGATTTCGACAACTGGAGCGACCGGGCCGTGATGGTCCGGCGCGGCGAAAGCTGGGATCGCGTGCCTGCCGAGATCCGCTACTACTCGGACGAGCTGGATCGCAATGGCCGCTGGGTGGATTCCGGCGAGTTCGGCTGGGTGTGGCAGCCCAACGGCGTCGCGGAGGACTGGCGGCCCTATTACCAGGGCCGGTGGGCACCCTACTCGGGCGGCATGACCTGGATTTCCGACGAACCCTGGGCCTATGTGGCCTATCACCACGGCCGCTGGCATTGGAGCCTCGGCGTGGGCTGGTTCTGGATCCCCGGTGTGAACTACAGTCCCGCCTGGGTGGCCTGGAACTATACGCCCGGCTACTGCGGCTGGGCGCCGCTGGGCTACTACAACACGCCCTGCCACTGGGGCTACGGGGCCTGGGGCGGCGGCTACGCCTGGAACGTGGTGAATGTGAACTATATCAACGTCGTGAACGTGAATACCCGCATCTACTCGGATGCCCATGTGCTGCGTTCCTTCAATGGCGCCAACGGCGCCACCAGCTGGAGTGGCGGCAGGCGGGGCCTCGGCGCGCCCTGGCGCACCACGCCCCTGCTCGTCTCCCGCGATGAATTCCACAACCCCGGCCAGATCCAGACAGCCTTCCAGCGGGACGTGAATCGTGATCGGCTGGCTTCCTATGCCCGCCAGGCCCAGGCCGCCACCGGCCGGACCGTGATCATGCAGGATCGCCGGGTCGCAGGCCCTCAGGGCGGACGCACCGCCGGTACCCCCGGTGACACGCGGGTCCCTTTCGAGCCCCGGACGCGCCCAGCCTCGGCCGGCGGCGATGCCGCGCCGAATCGAAATCCCGAACCCCGGCCCATGGACCGTGGCCAGGGGATGCCCGCCGGCAACCCGCGCCGCGAGGGCGCGACTCCCAGGGAGCGTGGCGCGGATGCCAGGCCCCGTACGGAAGTCACGCCCATGGATCGGGGCGATCGCCGGCCGGATCCCAGGCCCCGGGAAACCAGCCCGGAGCCGCGCCCTCGCAGCGAGGACCGGCTGCCGACGCCGGCCCCCCGGGACCGCGGTTTCGACGCCCCTCGGGGCCGGGATGCCGAGCCTGCCCCACGGCCCATGCCCAGACCCTCCTTCGACCGGGAGGAGCGCCGCCCGGCGCCCATGCCCATCGAGCGGGAACCCCGCCCCGCGCCGCGTGGCGAGCCCGCCCGGGAAGCGCGGCCCGCACCCAGGCCGGAACCGTCCAGGGAGTCCCATTCCACACCCGCCCCTGAGCCCCAGAGGAATAGAGGCCGGAGCGAGGAACGGCGTTAGGATTGACCCGCAAATAGACTGAAGAGGGGCCCCGATCGGGGCCCCTCTTATTGTCGGTGTCGAAGCGAAGTGTCGCCAGACCTCAGAACACTTCGATGGGGTAGATCCCCTTCTGGATGAGCTCGGAGGCGATGCGGCCGCGCAGGCGGGCGCTGCTGGTGGGGTGGAATTCCGTGAAGGCCTTGATGCCGGCCAGGGCATGGCGGAGGGCTTCGCCTTCCACCACATCCGCGCAAAGCATGCGGGCATCGCCGTGCACCTTGTGCCAGCTCTCGTTGACGTAGAGTTCCGTGCAATCCCGGGCGAACTGGGCCCAGCGGTGGTTGGTCTCCAGCATCCGTTCGGCGCGCACCACGGCGCTTTCCATGGCGTAGATCTCCATGAGCATGTTGCTCATGCGGGCCATGACCTCCTGGTTGTCCACGAGCTTCTGGCCCAGCACTTGCACGGCGAGCCCGGCGGCCAGCATGCACTGGCGCTTGCTCAGCTCGACGCCGTGCTTGAGGCGCGCGAGGGGGCCGGTGAACGATTCGGGCTTGATGGGGTTGGAGATCTCCTTGGCCACCTGCTGGCCGAACTGCATGAGGGGCAGGTCGCCCTTCATGGCGCGCTTGAGCAGCGTGCCCGCGATGAGGAGGCGGTTGATCTCGTTGGTGCCCTCGAAGATGCGGTTGACGCGTGAGTCGCGGTAGCTGCGCTCGGCCGGATACTCTTCCACGAAGCCGTAGCCGCCGTAGATCTGCACCGTCTCGTCCACATTGCGGTCGAGCATCTCCGAGCCCCACACCTTGATGACCGAGCACTCGACCGCGTACTCCTCGATGGCCTTGCGGACTTCCTTGCCCGCGTCGGGCGAATGTTTGTCGATCTCCGCTAGCGCGACATCCATCATGCCCACGGTGCGGTAGACAGCACTGTCGCCGACAAAGATCTCCGCTGCCATCTGCGCGATCTTCTCGCGGATGAGGCCGAAGTCGGCGATGGTCTTGGTGAACGCCTTGCGCTGCTTGGCGTACTGGATCGCGCCCGCGAGTGAGTTGCGCGCGCCACCCACACAAGCCGCGCCCAGCTTGAAGCGGCCGACGTTGAGGATGTTGAAGGCGATGACGTGTCCTTTGCCGATCTCGCCGAGCAGGTTCTCCACCGGCACCTTGCAGTCGTTGAGAATGAGCGGGCAGGTGGAGGAGCCGCGAATGCCCATCTTGTGTTCTTCCGCGCCGACGGAAAAACCGGAAAATCCCTTCTCGACGATGAAGG
>DATEZS010000032.1:0-19804 GCA_035255365.1 Geothrix sp. | reverse complement strand
CCAGCGGGGCGGGGCTGGGGCAGCTGGATGTAGCGGGCGGGCTCCTGCGGCCGGGGGGCCGGGGCCGGGGTGTCGGAGATGCTGATCTTGGAGAAGCCGCCCTCGGAGCGCATCTGCTGGATGCTTGGGGGGATGTAGGGGCGCTTGCCAGGAGGTGGGGGCACGGGCTCGTGCTTCACCTCGCCCCGGCTCGTGTTGCTGGCCATGGGGAGGACGGCCTTCTCCTGGGGGCGCTCGCCGGAGCGCTGCACGTGGGAGGGCTGGCCGGGACGCTGCAGCATGGGCCGGGCGCCGGCCTCGGGCTTGGGGCCGCCCTCGCGCTTGGCGGGGGTCTGGGGCAGCTGGATGTACCGGGCGGGCTTCTCCTCGGCCTTGGGGGCCGGGGCCGGGGTGGCGGAGATCTTCAGGCGGCTGAAACCCTCCTCGGCCCGGGGGGCCGGAGCGGGGACAGGGGCCGGCGCGGCCGGGGCGGTCTCGGCCTTGGCTTCGACCTGCGGTGCGGGTGCGGCGGCCTGGGGGGCCTCCGGCGCCGGGGCGGGGGCCTCCGGCTTGGGCTCGGCCTTCTTCACGAGGACGCTGGGCGCCGGCTTGGCAGGGGCCTCCGGTGCCGGAGCAGGGTCGGCCGCGGGGGCGGCCTTCTCGAGCTTGGGGCCCTTCACGACCTTCACGGCGGCCGCGGGCTTGTGCAGCCCGAGGGGCGCGGTCTCCTCGCCCTTGCCCTTGCCCTCGACGACGCGGCGGATCTGGGCGGCCTGGTCGTCGGTCAGGTTCGAGCTGTGGCTCTTGCCCGTGAGGCCCAGACGCTTCTCCGCCACGTCGAGGATGTCGTGGTTGGGGACGCCGAGTTCTTTGGCGAGTTGGTTGATGCGCATCATGAAGGGGGTGTCCTCGGGGTTGCGTTCGTCGGAGGGGAGGAGCGGCGGGGTTCGGCCCTACTCTCCGAAGTGCGCGTGGACCGCGTCCATGAGCCGGAAGGCGAGATCCTGATCCATGCCTTCCACCTGCATGAGCTGCTCGGCGGTCACAGTGTAGAGCGATTTGGCGTCGGGGAAGCCCGCGGAGGCCAGGCTGTCGGCCAGGGCGGGGGTGAGCCCCTCCACGGAGCCCAGCTGCTCCAGGAGGCTGGAGGCCGGGGCGGCCTCAGCGGCCGGCGTGGCCTCGGGCACGGGCAGGGCGCCCGCCAGGGCCGCCTCGGACTCGCGGCGCTTGTCGGCCTCGCTGCGGACGTCGATGTTCCAGCCCGTCAGCTTGGCGGCAAGGCGGACGTTCTGGCCGCGCTTGCCGATGGCGACGCTGAGCTGCTCGTCGTCCACCACCACCTCGACCCGGCGGGCTTCGGCATCCGTGATGTTGACCCGGATGGCCTTGGCGGGATTCAGGGCGTTGGCGATGAACTGGTGCATGTCCTCGGAATAGCGGACGATGTCGATCTTCTCGTTCTTGAGCTCGCGGATGATGGCCTGAACGCGGCTGCCCTTGAGGCCCACGCAGGCGCCCACGGGATCCACATCGGGATCGAGGCTGTGGACGGCCACCTTGGCGCGGTCGCCCGCTTCGCGCACGCAGTTGCGGATGACGACGGTGCCGTCATGGATTTCCGGGACTTCCTGCTCGAAGAGCTTGATGAGCAGCCGCGGATCGGTGCGGCTCACCTGCACCTGGGGATCCTTGGCGCTGCGGTCCACGCTGACGATGACCACCTTGATGCGCTGCCCCTTGTCGAAGCGGTCGCCGCGCAGGGCTTCGTTGCGGCGGAGCATGGACTCCACGCGGTCGATTTCGAGCACGATGGCGCTCTTCTCGAAGCGTTTCACTTCGGCCACCACCACCTCGCCGATGCGGTTGGCGAATTCGGTGTAGATGCGCTCGCGCTCGGCTTCGCGGACCTTCTGGACCAGCACCTGCTTGGCGGCCTGGGCGGCGATGCGACCCAGCTGGCTGGTGTCCTGGGGCAGCCACAGGGTGTCCCCCTCGGCGGCATCAGGGTTGAGCTGCTGGGCCTCCACGAGGCTGATCTCGAGATCTTCTTCCTCGACCTCGGCCACGACCTGCTTCAGGGCGTAGACATGGAACTCGCCGGTCTCCCGGTCCATCTGGGCCTGGAAGTTGCCGTAGAAATCCTGGGAGTTGAAATACTTGTCCGCGGCCTTGGCCAGGGATTCTTCCACTGCCCCGAAGACATCTTCTTCGTTGATGCCCTTTTCCGCGGCGATCATCTTCACACTGTCAAAAAAGCTCGTTGCCACTGTCGCCATTTCAGGCCTCCTGTTCTTCGGCGGCGCTTGTCTCTACGCCGTCGGCTTGCGGTGCTGGGGTGAGCCGCGCGGTCAACTGCTTGGGCCGCGGGGTTTTTTCTTCATCAAAGGGCGCAAGGCGCGCCTTCTGGATGGCTTCGAGGGGCACGCGCTTCAGGACGCCATCCTCTTCGAGGGTGATGTCCTGGCCTTCCACGGGGCCGATCCAGCCCTTGAAGCGTTTCTGGCCGTTGATGGGGGTGGCGGTCTGCACGCGGCAGAGACGGCCCGCGAAACGGCGGAAGTGGTCGAGCTTCATCAGGGGCCGTTCCATGCCCGGGCTGCTGACTTCGATCCCAAGATGCTCCCTGAGATCCGGGAAGGTCACATCCATCCAGGGCAGCAGGCCTTCATGGGCGGTGGAGCAGTCTTCAATGCTGATTTTGCGCTGGCTGGCCTCGGCATCGAGATGATCGATGTAGAGGCGCAGGATCTCGTCCTTGCCCTCGCGGACAGCCTCAAGGTGCACCAGCTCGTAACCCAGCAGGGCCAGCTGGCGTTCCAGGGGGGGCTGCAGCTTCTTCAAGTCCAACGGGACTCCGATAAGGTGAGGGGGACAACAAAAAAGGTGGGACGAACCCACCCAGTCTTGGCACCCAGGGGTGGGTGACCATGGCCGAATTGAGCCTCAAGCCTAGCCTGATTTGCCAGCGAACTCAAGGATTCCTCCAAGGCGATAGGCTGGTTCAATGGAGTTGGGGGAAACATGGCCACGATCCTGGACGGCAAGGCTCACGCAGACCGGATGCTCGAGGCGGTCCGCCTCGGGGTGGAGGCCCGCGTGGCGAAGGGCCTGCGCGCACCCGCGCTGGCGGTGGTTCTGGTGGGCGAGGATCCGGCCAGCCAGGTCTATGTGCGCCACAAGGGTGCCGCCTGCATCCGGGTGGGGATCACCTCCATCGAGCATCACCTTCCAGCTCAAACGCCCCAGACGGAACTTGATGCGCTCATCGGCCAGCTCAATGACGATCCAGCCGTGGATGGCATTCTCGTGCAGCTGCCCCTGCCCAAGGGGCTGGATTCGAAGCGGGCCCTGCACCTCATCAGCCCCGCCAAGGATGTGGACGGCTTCCATCCCTACAACCAGGGGCTCCTGCTGGAGGGCCTGCCGGGCCTCCGCCCCTGCACCCCCAGCGCCTGCATGTCGCTGCTGGCCCACCATGGCGTGGAACTGAAGGGGTTGCATGCGGTCGTTCTCGGCCGCAGCGAGATCGTGGGCAAGCCCATGGCCCTCATGCTGCTTGAGCAGCACGCCACCGTCACCATCGCTCACAGCCGCACCAAGGACCTGCCCTCCGTCTGCCGGTCCGCTGACCTGCTGGTGGCCGCCGTGGGACGGCCCGGTCTCGTGGAGGGTTCCTGGGTCAAGCCCGGGGCCGTGGTGGTGGATGTGGGCATCAACCGGGTGGAGGACCTGGCCCTGGGCGAACGCATCTTCGCGGCCGAGCCCAGGAAGCTGGAAACCTTGCGGACCAAGGGCGCGGTGCTCTGCGGGGACGTGCGCTTCGGCGAGGCCATGGAGGTGGCTTCCGCCGTCACGCCCGTGCCGGGCGGTGTGGGGCCCCTCACCATCGCGGGGTTGATGACGAATACCCTATTGGCCTGCGAACAGATGGCCTGACCGGGCTGCTCAAGGTCCCGGCGGAGGCGTATCAACGATCTTGGCCATGCGCAGCAGCAGGGAACTGAAATCCAGATGCTCGGCTTGGGCCACCCTCCGGTTCAGGACGATATGGACCTTGTTGTCCTCCAGCACCAGCAGGCTGACCATCACGCCCGATTTCGCCAATCGCTTGTCGTCGGCCACGGTGAGGATGGCCCTGCCGCGGGTTCGTTCCAGGATGGCCTTGGATGCCCGGTACTGGGATGGACAAATGAACAGCAGGTCGCAAGTCAGGTCGTCGGTCATCTGGGGGACATAAATGACCCGCAAGGACCGCCCCTGGACCGAGGGGTTCTGCTGAATGTAACGATCGAGGTGATCCTGGAAGGGGGAGCTGCCGACCACGGCGATGACGAGCGAGGCCCCACCCGGGTTGGGCACCTCGGGCCAGCGGACATAGGGGATGAGCTTGACCAGGATCTGGGCCTTGACCGCGAACTCTTCCGTTTCGCGATTTTCCAGGATGGGCATGCCGATCCCCGGCATGGCGGTCATCCCGGCCCACAGGACGGCGATCCCCCCGAGCCTCCTGATGGCGCCAGGGTGTGCTGCCAGGCTGGAGGCGGGTTTGAGCATGTCCATCCGGATGGAAGGCGGTGGGTCCTACCTTATGCGGAGGCCCAGCCATACGCTGCGCGGCTCGATGCGGTAGTCGAAGGGCATCTGGAAGTTCTTGGCCAGGTAGCCGCGCTTGTCCAGGGCGTTGGTGAGACCCGCCTCCACTTCCAGGGATTTGCTGAAGGAATACCCAAGGCGCAGGTTGGCGGAACTCCAGGGCGCCACCGAGTCGGGGCGCGCGTTGGCGAAGGAGGATGGCGGCAGACTCACATCGCTGGCGCGACGCAGAACCTCACCCTGGTAGTGCACGGTGAGGGATGCGCTCAGCGCGTTCTTCTTGTAGGTCCCGCCGACATTGATGGTTCTGGATGGAACCCAGGTGATGTCCTGGCTCGGGGTGATGGTGGGATCCAGGATCCGCTCATCGACCCGCTTGGCGTAAGAGATGTTCCCGAAGCCCGTGAAGGGACCGTAGCTCCACAGGAGTTCCGTCTCGACGCCGCGGGTGGTGAGGTTGTAGAGGTTCGTGCTCAGGTTGGCGTTGGCGACGCTGTAGCCGATGAGGCTTTTCATCTTGGAGTGGTAGGCGTTGATGCGCCAGTTCAGGTTCTTGCTGATGATCCAGTCGGAGGCCACCTCCACGCTGTCGGAGATTTCAGGCTGAAGCTGGCGGATGTTGGAGGCCAGGGCGTAGGTGTTGGCGCCGAAGGTTTCCGATGGGGCAGGGGTCCGGAAGGCACGGCCCACCAGCACCTTGATCGTATGATTCTCGGTGGTGTGGAACACGAGGCCCAGCCGGGGGCTGGCCTGGGAGAACTTCAGCTTGTTCTGGACGAAGCCGCCACTGGTGGTGCGGGGCTGGTCCAGGGCGTTGAAGTCCGAATCCTGCTTGTCATAGCGGAGGCCCGCGGTGATGGCCACATGACCTCCCAGCATCCTTCCCGTGCTGCCCTGGAGATAGAGGGCGGTCCGGAGCACCGGGTTCCCCTGGGTCCATTGCAGGAAGCCGCCGAGCGGGATGGGGCGGCCATCCGGGAGAGGCGTCCAGGTCCCATCGAAATTGAGGTCCACATTGCTGTAGTGGGCATGATCCCCATCGTAGGTGAATCGGGCACCCTCGAATCCGCCGACGATGCTGCCATCCTTGCCCCACTTCCAGGTCAGCTGGGCACGGGCGAAGAGCTCGTCCGCAGACGTATTGAGGTATTCGGTCAGGCCCGGTGCGTAGGCCGTGTCGCTGGGATAGTAGCGGGTGTTCCAATCGATGGTGTGGGTTTGATAGCGCAGGGCGTATTCCTGCGTGAGGCTGCCCTGCTCCTTCGCGTAGCGGAGGACCAGGATCTGGCGCTGCTCGTTCATGCTTTCGGGCACATCCGGCGTGTAGAACAGCCAGCCGAAACCCGTTTCAAAAGACCACCGCTGCTGGTGGAACTGGAGGCTGAACCCGTCCAGGGCGAAGAGTCCCTCAACCTTGGCGAAGAAGTAGTCGTTATTGCGGTGGTCCCTCACCCGGAAGGACTGCAGCGTCTCCTGTGCCGTCTGCCGGCCAGAGCCGTCGGGGGCGTCGTATTCATTGCCGTTGGTCGCCAGGGTGGAGTAGCTGGCCACATAGGAGAACAAATCGCTGGACCCCCCCGTCAGGAAGTCGAGGCTGCGAGTGGCCCGGTTGCCGAAACGGATCCGGGCCTCGCCGATGCCCTGGATGTCCTCGGCCTTGACCGTGTTGATGGAGATGACGCCATTCACCGCGTTGGATCCGTACAGCGCGGCGCCGGGGCCACGCATCACCTCCAGGTTCCTGGCCATGAAGAGCGGGGTGGTTTCGGACGTATAGGCGGAACCGTAGATGTTGTCGTTCATTGGAATGCCGTCCACGAGCAGCAGCAGGTGGTTGTTGTTCCAGCCTTCGAACACGCCCCTTGAGCTGATGGTGCGCCGGTCATAATCCTGGCTGGGCGCGAATCCAGGCTGTTGGCCCAGGACATCGTTGAAGCTGAGCCAGCCGTAGTCCTTCAACTGCTCCCTGGTAACGGTTCCGACGATGCCGGGGGCATCAATGGGCCGCTGGGACACCTTGGAAACGCTGACGATCTCGATGTTCAGGAGGGAGGCCAGTTCCTCCTCGCTGGTGGCCTGACCTCTGGACTTGGGGGTTGGGGCGGCTTCCTGGGCGGAGAGGCCGAGGCACACGACGCAGAGGGCAAGACGGGAGAGAGCGGGCAGGCACTTCATGGCACCTCCGGGGTTTGGAGTAGCCCATCGGAAGCGTGAGTGGGTTTGATAAGTAAATTATGAAAACCGGAGATTCCTGTCGCGACTGCCACTTCCCAGATGAGGCCCGGGGTGCCGGCCGCGATATTCATGCCCTCCACAGTTTGGGCCGAAAATGTATGAACCTCGTCATTTCATCCTGGACCTTGACTTCCCGGAAACGGTTCCAGTTCACCCTTCAGCAGGTGCCAACGCCACGCCATGAGACCCCTTCCTCCAGCGCATCCCGGGATCCGCCCTGCAAGGGGGTGCGCATGAAGCGAGTACTCCTGGCCATGGGTTTGGGACTTGCCTGGGTCGCCGGTGCCCCTGTCCCCCCGAGCCCGGAGTATGTGCTCAAGGCCAAGATCCTCCTGGTGCTGTTGCCCTATGTCCGCTGGCCCGGTCAGGACGCCTGGGGTGAGCGCCCGTTCCAGGTCGCCGTGCTCGGCCAGTCTCCTTTCGGCTCCCACCTGGACGAAGCCTCCCGGAACCTGACGGTGCATCGCAGGCCCGTGCAGATACGGTACATCGGGAAGCCCGGGGAAGCCGAAGGGTGCCAGGTCCTGTTCATTTGCGCCTCCGAGCGGTACCGACTCCAGCCGATCCTGGGCTGGGCCCGGGGCAAGCCCGTCCTGACCATGGCGGATGACGAAGACCTGATCAGCCAGGGGATCATGGTGAACCTCCTGCTGGAGGGGGCCTTCGTCCGCCTTGCCGTGAACCCTGATGCGGCTGGCGAGGCTGGCATCTTCCTGGGCTCCCAGTTGCTGCGCAATGCGAGGATCCTTTCGACCCGGCGGGTGGCACCATGACGCGCATCCTTTCCGCCCTGAAACCCAAGCCGAAGGAGTCCATCCGGCACAAGGCGCTCGCCCTGGTCCTGGGTGTCACGACCACAGGTTTACTCCTCGTGACGACCTGCTTCCTGGGATTCGAAGCCTATGCCTCCCGGCGGGTGGATGCCCAGGATCTGAACTCCCTGGCCGAGATCATCGCCTTCAACATCGCGGCGCCCGTCACCTTTACGGATGAGGGGGCCGCCCGGGAAATCCTGAAGGGGCTGCAGGCCCATGGCCATCTGACCCGGGCCATGGCCTTCACGGACTCCATGGAGCTGCTGGCGGCCTATCCGGCCTCCGAGACCGCCGTTTCCAGACCGGCTTCCGTGAAGTTGGGGGACCGCGTCTGGTTCGAGGGCGGCCAGCTCCTGGTGACCAAGCAGATCCGCACGCCCGAGGGTCGGGTCGTCGGCGTGTTGTTCCTGGAAATGGATCAGACCGGCCTGCGGCAGCGGCTGGTACTGGCGGCCCTGTTCCTGGCCGTGGCGCTCGGCCTGGTGAGCTTGCTGGTCTGGGCACTGGGAAGCCGCTGGGTGCGCGCTGTCACGGACCCGGTGCTGGATCTGGCCGAGGTGGCTTCCCGGGTGTCCAGCACCAATGACTACAGCCTGCGCGCCAGCCCCATCCCCACGCACGATGAACTGGGCAGCCTGGTGACCTCCTTCAACGGCATGCTCGACCGGATCCAGACCCAGGATCTGCGCCTGGCGGAATATTCGGAACATCTGGAGGGCCAGGTGGCGGCGAGGACCGCGGATCTGGTCCGGACCAATCAGGAGCTGAGCCTGGCCAGGGACCGGGCGGAGGTGGCCAATCGCGCCAAGAGCGCCTTCCTGGCCAACATGAGCCACGAGCTTCGCACTCCCCTGAATGCGATCCTTCTCTACAGCGAGCTGGTGCGGGATGACGCCGCCACGGCGGGGCAGACGGGGATCCTCTCGGACGTGAATCGCATCGAGGCCGCCGGCCGGCATCTGCTCGACCTCATCAACGACATCCTGGATCTCTCCAAGATCGAGGCCGGGAAGATGACCGTGAACGTGGACACCGTGGAGGTGGCGCCGCTGGTCCGGGAGGCTCTCAACACCATGGGCCCCCTCGCCACCCAGAACGGCAATGAACTCCATCTGGAAGTGGACCCGGCGGTCGGTTCCATCGTGTCCGATGCCACCAAGGTCCGCCAAGCCCTGCTCAATCTGCTCAGCAACGCATGCAAGTTCACCAGGGACGGCCACATCACCGTCAAGGCCTGCCTCAGGCATTCCCCGGAGGCCACCGTCCCCTGGCTCCATCTCGCGGTGCAGGATACGGGCATCGGCATCAGCGAAGAGCAACAGCAGCGGATCTTCAGCGAGTTCATCCAGGCGGAGGACAGCACCAGCCGCCGGTTCGGGGGAACCGGGCTGGGGCTGGCCCTCAGTCGAAAATTCTGCCAAATCCTGGGCGGGGACATCCAGCTCAAGAGCGTGCTGGGGCAAGGCTCCACTTTCACCATCGTGCTGCCGACGGCTCCGCCGACCCCGGCATCAGAGCCGGTTCCAGCCGCCATCCCCGAAGAGGCTGCCCTGCCGACCCAGTCGATTCATGGACCCATCCTGCTGGTGGATGACGATCCGTTCCTGCTGGATGCCCTTTCCAGGCTCCTCATGCTGGATGGCCACCGGGTCCTGACCGCCGCCGATGGCGTGGAGGGCCTCAGCCTGGCCGCGGAGGCCAAGCCCGGGCTCATTGTGATGGATGTGATGATGCCCGGCATGGATGGGTGGGAGGTCCTGAAGGCCCTCAAGGCGGACCCCTCCCTGGCCCACATCCCGGTGGTCATGCTGACCATTCTCGATGAGGAGGAGAAAGGGCTCGCACTTGGCGCCGTGGAATACCTATTCAAGCCCATTGACCGTTCGCGGCTCGTGGCGGCCTTGCGGAAATACCGCCACCAGGACGCCTCGCCCCGGGTCCTGGTGGTGGAGGATGACCCCCCCACCCAGCAGGCCATGCAGCGCATCCTGCTTTCCGAAGGCTGGGAATCCTGGCCCGCCATGGATGGCCTGGCGGCGCTGGAGCAGCTCCGGAAGGCCCCCCCCCAGCTGATCCTGCTGGACCTGATGATGCCAGGCATGGACGGCTTCAGTTTCCTGGCGGAGAAGCAGCAGAACCCTGCCTGGAACGCCATTCCGGTCATCGTCGTCACGGCCCGGGATCTGACGGGGCCGGAGCGGGAGAAGCTGCGCCAGGCCCAGGTGGCGGCTGTTCTGCAGAAGGGGCTCTATTCAAAAGGCGAATTGATGGAGGAAATCCGCCGCGCCGTGAACCTCGGTCTGGGCGGGTCCAGGGGAGGCCGCTCATGACGACGCTCCTGCTGGTGGAAGACAACGAGATGAACCGGGATGCGGTATCCCGGCTGCTCGAGCGGCGGGGCTTCAGCATGGTCCTGGCGGAAGATGGGGAGCGAGCCGTCGCGCTGTGCCGCGACGCGATGCCCGATCTTGTCCTGATGGATCTCGGCCTGCCCGGCATCGATGGATTCGAGGCCACCCGCCGCATCAAGGCGGATCCCACGACCGCCCATATCCCGGTGATCGCCCTCACCGCGAGGGCCCTGCGCAGCGACCAGGAGGCGGCGCTCGCGGCCGGTTGCGATGACTACGATACGAAGCCCGTGGACATGGCGAGGTTGTGCGGAAAGATCCGCAGCCTGCTCGGGCTGGAGGGGGCCCCATGAACCCCATGGCCCCTGCCCGCATCCTGGTCGTGGATGACGCGGACTTCAACCGGGAGGTCATGGCGCGTATTCTCGAACGGGAAGGCTATCGCGTCGGTACGGCCACGGATGGCGCGGATGCCCTGGACCAGCTGCACCGCGAAGCCTGGGACATGGTGCTGCTCGACGTGATGATGCCCGGGGTCGATGGGGTCCAGGTCATCGAGGCCATGCATCATGACGACCGGCTGCAGCACCTGCCGGTGATCATGCTCTCGGCATTGCACGAGCAGGAGACGGTCCTCAAGTGCATCCAACTGGGCGCCCAGGACTATCTTCCCAAGCCCATCAACCAGCAGCTTCTGAAGGCCCGCATCTCCGCCTGCCTGGAGAAGAAGCGGAGCCATGATCTGGAACGGGAGTACACGCGGCGCGTGGAGGCCATGAGCGCGCAGCTGCAGGCCGTCAATGAGCGCCTGCGCCAGGCGGATCTCATGAAGACGCGTTTCCTCGCCACCGCGGCCCACGACCTGAAGAATCCCCTGGGAGCCATCCTGCTCATGGCCGATCGCATCCGGGAG
This sequence comes from Geothrix sp., assembly GCA_035255365.1. GTDB lineage: Bacteria > Acidobacteriota > Holophagae > Holophagales > Holophagaceae > Geothrix. The sequence continues at coordinate 8,918 of DATEZS010000032.1, read as the reverse complement.
GAGGCGAAGGAGAATCGCGCCGGGGAGGTGGCCCTGGGACAAGCCACCCGGATCCACGACACAGTCCAGAAAATGATCCAGATCATCAACAGCGTGCTCGACTCCGCGGTCCAGGAGCTGGGCGAGGTCCACCCCACCTTCGTGCTGGCCAACCTCGGCGACCTGGTCCACGGGGTCGTCCAGCAGAATGAAATCTACGCGGCGAGCAAGAAGATCCGCCTCGCCTATGTGGAGACCCTGGCTGCCGAATGCTGGGGCGCCGTGGATCAGATGCGCCTCGGCCAGGCCATCGACAATCTGGTGAACAACGCCATCAAGTATTCGCCTGCCGACACGACCGTCCGGGTGGAGGTGGGCCTTCAGATCGTGGACGGCAGGGATCGGGTGCGCATCGAAGTGCGGGACGAAGGTCCCGGATTCAGTGATGAGGACCTTTCCAGGGTCTTCGGCCCGTTCCAGCGCCTTTCCGCCCAGCCCACCGGTGGCGAGTACAGCACGGGCTTGGGACTTTCCATCGTCAAGCAGATGGTCGAGCTGCATGGCGGCTGGATCCGGATTGAAAGCCAACCGGGGCAGGGCGCCGCCTTCCTGGTGGAGCTTCCGCTTCGGGAAGATCAGGAAGCGAGGGCATGATGGCCAACCATTTTCTCCTCCCCTTTGCATTGGCCTTGGCAGGCCTCACTCCCGCCCGGACCCAGGACATGCCCGGCGAGGCCGACACCAGGGATCTGCTGGCCCTGCTGAAGACGCCGGTGGTCTCGGCCTCCAAGTCCTCGGAGAAGCTGTCCGATGCTCCGGCCACGGTCATCGTGATCAGCCGGAGCGATCTCGATGATCGTGGCTACACGGAGCTCTCCCAGATCCTGGACGACCTGCCGGGGATGGACCTGGCCCGGTCCTACGGCGCCGACTATTTCAAGAACTACTGGCGGGGCTATCGCAATGACATCGGCGAGCCCTTCCTGGTGCTGGTGGACGGGATCGAATTCAACCACCTCTGGTACAACACGGCGGACACGCCCCTGGTCACCTACCCCCTGTCCGCGGTCGAACGCGTGGAAGTGGTGTACGGCCCCGCGTCCTCGGTCTACGGAGCCAATGCCTTCATGGGCGTCATCAACATCATCGCGCGGAAGGTGGCGCCAGAGGGCGCTTTCACCGCCAGAGGCAAGCTCACCTCCGGGAGTTTCGAATCCCGGATCGCGGATCTGTTCCTGTCGAAAGGCGTGGGGAATGCCGTGTTCACCCTCGCCGCCCGTTCGGACAAGGGCGAGATGGACGAGTCGGCCGCCGAGCGCTACGAGTACACCAAGGCGAAGCACTACGCGGATGCGGTGCTCTGGGGTCCGAATGTCGTGAGCCATGCCACCGAGGGCGGAAGCGCCTCCTCGCCCCACCAGCACTCGGCCCTGGATGCCCGGCTGACCTGGGGCGCCACCGAATTCGGCTACCAGCAGCTGATCATCTCCTCGGGCTATGGAACCGCCTACGCAGCGGACCAGTCCCAGAGCGCGGGCTTGTGGGTCCGGCCCGATTACAGCCTGTTCATGCGCCACCGGGAGGAACTCACGGACCGGATCACCAGCAGCACCATGATCCGTTACCGCCGCAGCGACCTCGATTCGAGCTCCTATGACCTGGAATCCGCCTATGCCTGGGGCTATCCCAATGGCCAGACCCGGTTCACCTTTTATGAAGTCCTGAACGCCAGCCTGACCTTCAGCCAGGATCTCGAGTACAAGGCGTCCAAGGCCCTGACCCTGAACGCGGGCCTGCGGTTCGAGGACAAGACGCTCCAGAAGGCCTACCTGCAGCCTTGGACCATCATTGACGCGACCCATGGCGACCTGCCGGCCCGGCCCAACGGCGGCCTGGACGATACCAATCATTTCAATGTGGAAAACCGGGGCATCTATGTCCAGGGGCGGTACCACTTCCTGGGGAACCAGCAGGTCAACCTCGGCCTTCGGGATGACCACAACTCCATCTACGGCACGGCCAATACCTTCCGGGGCGGCTATGTGGGCACCTTCGGCTCCTGGGGCGTGAAGGCCCTGTTCGGTCAGGCCTACCAGGAACCCACCGGCCGGCTGCTCTTCGGGGCCACCTCGGGGACCGGATCGAATTCCAATCTCAGGCCCGAGCGCTCGAGTACGGCGGAGCTCAGCGGCAGCTTCACAGCCCCTGCTTTCAGCCTGACCCTCGGTGTCTACAGGGTTCGCAACACCGGCAAGATCCAGACGATCAATGACGAGGTGGTCAATTCCGGCGACCAGGAGGTCCTCGGCGCCGACCTGGGCTGCCAGTGGCTGCTGCCGGTCTCCTCCCTGCGCCAGTGGAAAATCTGGGGCTACTACAGCCGCTATTTCAAGGCGGAAGACATCGCCTTCAGTCCCTCGGGTGAAGTGAGAACCCGCAGTGGCGACCTCTCCGACAACAAGTTCTGGCTGGGCACCACCGTGCTGGTGAATGCCAGGGTCAGCGCCACCCTGCTGGGCCGCTTCATCGGCACCCGACCCACGGTCCTCAGCAATCCGGTCCGTGAGGTGCCCGACTATGGAAGCCTGGATCTCTCCTTGAACGCCAAGGACTTCTGGCTCAAGGGCATGGGAGTCTCCTTGCGGGCCGCCAACCTCCTCGACAAGGCCTATTTCCAGCCGGGCCTGCGGAGCGCGAGCGCGGGCACCGCGCCCGGCGGATCCAAGGGCTACTACAATTCCCTGCTTCCCCAGCCCGGGCGGTCCGTGCAGTTCAGCGTGACCTTCGAGTTCTGATCAGGGGCACAAGCCGCCATCCACGTTGATGATCTGGCCGCTCATGTAGCTGGCCCAGTCCGTGCAGAGGAAGGCCACGACGCTGGCCACCTCTTCGGGCTCGCCTTCCCGCTTGAGGATGGTGGGAGAGAGCAGGTCCCGCTTGGTTTCCGCGGAAACATCCGCGGTCAGCTCGGTATGGATGAACCCGGGATTGACCGCGTTCACCAGCACGCCAAAGGGGGCCATCTCCCGGGCGAGGCTCTTGGTGAGGGCGATGACGGCGCCCTTGCTGGCGCCATAGTTGGTCTGGCCGGCCATGCCGATGATTCCGGTGGGGCTCACGATGTTCACCACCCGGCCCCACTTGCGGGCCATCATGCCGCGCACCAAGGCCTTGGTGGCGTACACGGTGCCCCGGAGGTTCACGTTCATGACCTCCTCCCACTTTTCGTCGCCCATGAGGATGAAGGGCCCGTCCTGGCGGGTTCCCGCGTTGTTCACCAGGACGTCCACGGGACCGAGTTCCGCCTTGACGCGGTCCGCGCAGGCCTCCATGTCGGCCTTCACTTTCACATCGCCCAGGACGGCGATGGCCCGGCGGCCCATGCCCTGGATTTCCGCCACCACCTCATCGGCCAAAGCCTGGCTGGCACGGCCGTGGACGGCCACATCCGCACCCCAGCGCGCCAACTCGATGGCGATGGCCCGGCCGATGCCCCTGGAGGATCCAGTGACGAAGGCGACTTTGCCGAGAAGGGGAGGTTGATTGAAGGGCATGGCGCGACTCGCAGATAACAGACTAGGATCGCTCATGGAGGAGCACATGTCCAAGGATCTGGTGAGCCCTGACGCTCTGGAGACCTTCCTCCAGGCGCATCCCGAGTGGGTCGCCCAAGGGGATTCCCATGGCTTGACCCTCCGACGCCGGTACACCTTCACGGCCTACGCGCGGGGCCTCGGGTTCGTGGTGGCCGCCGCCGAGCACGCCGAGCAGGTGAACCACCATCCGGACCTGACCCTGGGCTACCTCTGGGTGGTGGCGATCCTCACCACCCATGTGAGCAAGGGCATCACCCAGCGTGACCTGGACTTCGCCAAGGTCCTGGACCAGCTATACCAGGAGCATCTCTAGGAAGAGGGGCTCAGCGCCGGAGCATGGGGGGCGGAAGCCTGTTGAAGCGATCCTGCATGGATTGGACGATGAGCATGTCCACGCCGGAGGCATCACCCTTGGTGGCCACGCAACCCGCCAGGAGGGCCAGATCCGTCTGGCCGTGGCTGGCGGGAGGCGCCGCGAGCGCCCGGGAAAGGCGCTGCCGCAGGTCCCCCAGGAACAACCGGAACGCTTCCTGGCGAGGGCTCTCCTGGGGGGCGATATCCCACACTTCCACGGTGGCGCCTTGCTGGTTTCGTTGGGCGAGCTTGAGCGGGGGAGCAGCCACGCCCAGGAGCAGGCCGTCCCAGCAGCCCGGGTAGATCAGCTGGGCCGTGGGAAGCGTCCCCAGGGCGGTGCTGAAGGCCTGCCTTTGAGATACGGAGACATCTCCCTGGGCCTGCAGGGAAAGGGAAAGGAAGAGGCTCAGCAGGGCAACTCTCATGGCACTGGAGAGTATAGGCCTGCCGGTGTTCAGGGCTTCCTGGACCGCGGCTTCATGGGCCGGGCGGGGGCGCCGTTGCGCGGCTTCCCGGGGCCTTCGGAACGGGGGGACCTGGGAGCCCCGCCTCCAGCGCTGAAGGGGCGTTTCGGGCGGGCCTCGCCGTCCTGGCGGCGGGGACGGTCACCGGGACCAGCCGGACGGTGGGGGCGGGCATCGCCCTCCTCGCGCCGAGGCCGGGCCGGGCGGTCACCGGGAGTGAAGGGGCGCCGGGGACGCTCCGCGCCGGCATCCGGCCGGGGTCGGGCCGGCCGGTCCGGGGAGCCGAAGGCGCGCTTGGGGCGGGCCTCGCCCTCCTCGCGGACGGGACGATCCTTGGGGCCTGCGGTGCGGCTTGCGGTGCGGTGGGTACGGACCTCGCCGTCCTCACGCCGGGGCCGCGCCGGGCGATCGCCGGGGGTGAAGGGACGCCGGGGGCGCTCCTCTCCAGCATCCGGTCGGGGTCGAGCTGGGCGATCCGGGGGGCCGAAGGTGCGCTTGGGACGGGCCTCGCCGTCCTCATGGCGGGGTCGGGTGACCCGTTCGATGGGACCTGCGGGCCGGCGGGGGCCGTCGTGGCCCTCCTGGGTCCTGGGCCGGGCGGGCCGGTCGTCGGCCCCGAAGGCGCGGCGGGGGCGCTCAGCGCTGTCGTCGCGGCGGGGGCGGGCAGGCCGATCCATGTGGCCGGAGGGGGGGCCGGAGGGGCGCCGGGGACTCGTGGGGCCCTCGTCGCGCCGAGGCCGGCCGCTGCGCGGGGAAACCGCTTCGCGTTCTTCGTAGCGCTTGGCGCGGTCCACGCGCTTGAGCTTGTGATCGAAAGCTTCCTTGGGCTTGAAGACGGTCTCGTCACCCTGCACGCCGGTGGAGGCGCGGGTGAGGCGGGCCGCATTGCGCAGGACCTTGAGGGCCGCTTCCATGTCCGCAGGCAGGGGGGCGGTGATCGTGATCTGTTCCTCGGTGATGGGGTGTTTGAAGCCCAGCAGCTCCGCGTGGAGGGCCTGGCGGTCCAGGATGGGGCTTTCGGTGCCGTAGACCTGGTCGCCCAGCAGGGGATAGCCGCGATCCGCGAACTGCACGCGGATCTGGTTGCGGCGGCCGGTCTCCAGCTTCACTTCCACCACGGTGTGGCCTGGGAGCCGCTCCACCACGCGGTAGTGGGTGACGGCCTCCTTGGCGCCGGGAGGCAACTTCTGGCCGCCGCCTGGGCCCTTGCGGGTCTTGGCCACGGACATCTTCAGGGATTTCGCCTGCTCGATGAGATGCCCGGCCAGGGTGCCGCTGTTCTCGGGCAGTTCGCCCACGAGGATGGCGCGGTAGATGCGCTGGAGCTTGTGCAACTCGAACATTTTCTTCAGCCCGTGCAAGGCCTCGGGAGTCTTGGCGAACACCAGCACGCCGCTGGTGAAGCGGTCGAGGCGATGGACGATGAAGAGGTTGAAGCGCTTGAAGCCCCGGCGGCGGTAGGACTCGGTGATGGCCTCGGCCAGGTTGGCCTCGCTGCCCAGTTCCGCGGGCACGGTCAACAGCCCGGCGGGCTTCAGGATGAAGAGCAGGTGATTGTCTTCCCACAGCGTTTCGTAGGGGCCCGATTGGAGCTTCTTGGCGGGCGGGAGCACTTCGTAGGAGCGCTCGGGATCGAAGTCCACTTTGATGGCATCGCCGGGCTTGAGGCGTTGGCCGTGGGTCATGGCCATCTCGCCGTTCACGGTGACACAGCGGCCGTCAATGAAGCCCTTGGCCTGCCGGTGGCTGATCACCATCACCTTGTGCAGTTCCGAGGCCAGCGCCCGGCCCTCTTCCGCTGCGACCCATTCCCGTTCGATGCGTGCCATGGCGACGCCCTCCGTCATCGCCTCGCGTCCTTGCAAACGCCAAGCGGACCTCCAGAAGACCACGGAAAACCTTTGGTTACAAAGGAAAAGGGAGCGGCATGGCCGCTCCCTTTTGCCCAGTGCGGGGGTTGCAGGCTACTTCTTGGCGCCCTTGGCGAAGTCGCCGGCGCGGACGATGTTCAGTTTGGCGGGGTCGAGGTGCCTGCGAAGGGCGGCCAGGATCTGGTCGTTGCCCAGGTTCTGCACCTTCTTCTCGAGGTCTGCCTGGTAGGCCATGGTGCGGCCATAGAACAGGTTGGCATTGAGCCGCATGCTGAGTTCCCGGTCCTGGGCCCGGGCCGTGGCCTGGGACTGGAGCCAGCTGGTTTTGGCCGCGGCGATCTCCTCGGGCTTGAAGCCCTTGTCCAGAGCCAGGGCCAATTCCTCCTTGAAGGCGGTCTCGAGCCGCGTCAGATTTTCAGGCGCGTAGATGGCATAGGCGAACCAGGACCCCGCTTCATCCAGGGCACTGACCTGGAACTGGGAACCGGCACCGTAGCAGAGGCCTTCCTTCTGGCGCAGGCGGTTGGCGATGCGGCTGTTGAGGGCGCCACCGCCCAGGAGGTAGTTGCCCAGTAGCATGGCCGGGTAATCGGGATCGCTATCCTTCATGGCCATGGGCTCGGCGGCGATGAAGAAGGCCTGGGCCTTTTCGGGTGTCTCAATCTTGTCGCTCTGGGGCTTCAGGTCGGCCTTGAGCAGCTGGGGCATGCGCACAAAGGGTTCGGTGGCCTTCCAGGTGCCCAGGAGCTGCTGCACCTGACCCTGGACGGCGGTTGCGTCGAAGTCACCGACCACGGCCAGTTCGCCGGCCGAAGCGCCGTAGAAGGCGTGGTGGAAGGCTTTGACGTCGTCGAGCTTGGCTCCCTTGATGGCCGCGATGCTTTCATCCAGCCCCATGACGTGACGCACATGACCCTGGGGGTAGGGATCCATGTGCATGCGGAGGGACTGCTGGGCCAGGAAGGAAGGTTCCTTGCGGTTGGCGTCCATGGACGCGGTGGTCTCGCTCACCAGCTTGGAGAATTCGTCTGCGCTGAAGGCAGGCTCCTTCACGATCTCGGTGAGGAGGGCCAGCACGGCCTCCAGGTTGGAGCGGGTGGTGGTGGCCATGACGCGGACATTCTCGGCATCCCCGCTGATGAAGAGCTGGGTCTTGAGCTTGTCCAGGGCATCCTGGATCTGCTGCCGGCTGTGCTTGGCGCTGCCGCGCATCAGCATTTCAGTGGCCAGGGAACCGGCCACATCCTTGTCCTTCAGGGAGGCTTCCGTGCCCAGGCGCAGGGTGAGCTGCAGGTTCACGCTCTCGCCCCGGGTCTTCTTGGGCAGCAGGGCCACCTTCAGCCCGGCGGGCGTGGTGAAGTGGCGGGTGGCGGCATCGATGTGGGCCGGGGAAGCATCGAAGGCTTCGCCCTGGGCCACGGCGGCCTGGCCCTTGTAGTCCTTGACCAGGGCCTGGACATCCGGCACGGCGGGAATCTCCGCGCGGTCAGGCTTCTCGGTGGGGATGAACTGGCCCAGGGTCCGGTTGTCGCGCTTCAGATACTTGGCGGCCACGGCGCGCACCTGGTCGGCAGTCACGGTCTTGTAGCGGTCCCGCTGGAGGAAGAAGAGGCGCCAATCGCCCTCGGCGATGTACTCGGAAAGGGCCAGGCCCAGGCGGCTGCTGTCATTGAGCTGCAGGTCCACCTGGGTCAGGAGCTGCTGCTTGGCGCGATCCACTTCTTCCTGGGTGATGGGCTGGGCGGCCGCTTCCTCCAGGGTCTTGAGGAAGATGGCCTTGGCCTCCTCGGCATTGCTCTCCTTGGGCAGTTGGGTCCCAAACAGGGCCAAGCCGGGTTCCTTGGTGCCCATCACCATCGGGAAGACGAAGGCGGCGCGCTTGGTGTCCACCAGGGCCTTGTGCAGGCGGCCGGAAGGGGTGTCCGCCATGATCTGGCTCAGCACTTCCATGGCCGCGAAATCCGTATCGCTGCCGGCAGACACATGGTAGGCGGCCATGAGGATCTGGACGTCGCCCACGCGGCGGACGGTGACGGTGCGCTCGCCATCCTGGGTGGGGTCAAGGGTGTAGGTGGGTTCGATGATGCGGCTGGGCTTGGGGATGCGGCCGAAGCGCTCGTTGATTTCGGTCAGGGTCTTGTCCACATCGAACTTGCCCGCCACCAGGAACACGGCGTTATCGGGCTGGTAGTAGTTGCGATAGAAGGCGCGCAGCCGCTCGATGTTCACATGCTCCACATCGCTGCGGGCGCCGATGGTGCTCTTGCCGTAGTTGTGCCACTCGTAGGCGGTGGCCACCGTGCGCTCCATGGTGATGCGCAGGGGGTTGTTCTCGCCGCCTTCCATTTCATTGCGGACCACGGTCATCTCGCCCTTGCTCTCGGCGGCGTTCCAGAGGTCGTTCTGGTCGATGTTGGCGTTGACCATGCGGTCCGCCTCCATGTCCAGGATCAGCTTCAAGTTCTCGTCGGTGGAGGGGAAGGTCACGAAGTAGTTCGTGCGATCCAGCCAGGTGGTGCCGTTGAAGCGGGCCCCTACCTTGTTCAGGGTCTGGACGATGTTGGGCTGGCCATCCTTGCCGCTGAAGTTCTTGCTGGGCTTGAAGACCAGGTGCTCCAGCAGGTGGGCCATGCCGGTCTCGCCGTAGTTCTCGT
>DATEZS010000031.1:0-94005 GCA_035255365.1 Geothrix sp. | reverse complement strand
ACCCAGAAGCCTCCCCTTCCTCAAGCGGCAAATGGAGGCCTACCTCGCAGGGAATCTGCGCGATTTCAACATTCCCATGGTGGCCGAAGGCACGGAATTCCAGCGCCGGGTCTGGAAGGAACTCCAGAAGATCCCCTATGGGCAGGCCATTTCCTACCTGGAACTCGCGAAGCGCCTGGGCGACGAGAAGTGCATCCGCGCGGCGGCCCGGGCCAATGGGGCGAATCCCATCGCCATCCTGATTCCCTGCCACCGGGTCATCGGTTCGGATGGCTCGCTGGTGGGTTATGCCGGCGGCCTGGACATGAAGGAATACCTGCTGCGGCTGGAAGGGGTCCTGCCCAAGGCGCCCATGCAGCCCTGGCTGCCCTTGGAATGGGAATAATTCCAGCGCCGACAAACGGAGGACAGCCTCCCTGGGCCGGCCTAGCATGAGGCTATGCGCTGGTCGGATGAACACCTCTACGAACGGATCCTGGCGAAGGACGCTGCCTTCGACGGGCGGGTGCTGACCGGCGTCCTCACCACCGGGATCTACTGCCTGCCTTCCTGTTCAGCCCGGAAGCCCCTGGCCAAGAACGTTCGGTTCTTCCCGGACGAGGAGGCCGCCCAGGCGGCGGGCCTGCGTCCCTGCCGGCGGTGCCGGCCGGATGCCTACTACCGGGGGGAAGACGCCGGGCTGGCCCGCCTGGAGGAGGTCATGACCCTGGCGCTGGCTGATCCGGAACGCTTCTCTGGGGTGGCGGCCCTGGCTTCCGAGGCGGGCATCGGCCTCACCAAGCTGAAGGCGCTCTTCCGGGATCACGCCCACGCACAGCCAGCGGCTTTTCTCCAGCGGGCGCGCATTCAGACGGCCTGCGCGCGGCTGGAAACAGGCGAGGGGTCGCTGCTGGACCTGGGGAGCAGCGTGGGCTTCGAGAGTCCTTCCGGTTTTCACGAGGCCTTCAAGCGGCACACGGGCCTGACCCCTGGAGCCTACCGGGATATGCTGGCCACGGACCATTTCAGTGTGCCCCTGCCTGAGGGAACGCGGATCCCCGACCTGCTGCGGTTCCACGGACGGGACCCCGAGAGCGTTTCCGAACGGATCCAGGGCGACACCCTGCGCAAGGCCGCTTGTTTCGCGGGCCACCCGGCGGTGCTGAAGCTGGTCATCGGGAACGAAGCGGTGGAGATATCCCTGCACGGAACTTCCGGACCTCGCGCCATGGCCGAGGCCCACCAGGGCGCCTTGCGGCTGTTGGCGTGGCATGGGGATCCGGCTTCCTTCGAGGCGGCCCACGGGGCGCTGGCCCGGGGGCGGGAGGGGCTGCGAGTGCCGCTGACACTGGACCCCTTCGAAGCGCTGGTCTGGGCCATTCTCGGCCAGCAGGTGAACCTGGCCTTCGCCTACGCGCTTCGCCGAGATCTCATCCGCCTGGCGGGAACGCCAGTGGAGGACCTCATCGCCCATCCCGATGCCGCCCAGATCACGGCGCTGGCTCCCGAGGAACTCCAGGCCTGCCGCTTCTCCCGGCGCAAGGCCGAGTATGTGCTCCACGCGGCCGCGAAGGTGGCCGGAGGCGAGCTGGTGCTGGAGCAGTTGCTCACGGCGACGGGGGCCGGCAAGGCCCTGCTTTCGCTCCGGGGGTGCGGCCCCTGGACCGCCCAGTATGTGCAGATGCGCGGACTGGGGTTCCGGGATTGCGTTCCCGTCGGGGACTCGGCCCTCACCACGGCCCTGCAGCGGTGGTTCAAGCTGGAGGAGCGGCCCGATGCGCCCACGACGACGCGCCTGATGGCGCCCTTCGCCCCCCATCGGAGCCTCGCCACCTTCCACCTGTGGGCCAGCCTGAAAGGGGTGCCCGCATGAAGGGTTTGCACCGTATCGATACCCAACTCGGGAGCATCCAGGCGGCCTTCGATGCTCAGGGTGCCGTGATCTATCTCGGTTTCGCGGACCATGAATCCCGGGCGCCTCTGCTCGCCAAATTGGCCCGCCTTGAACCGGAGTCCGAGCCACCGGCAGAGGCCCTGGCATGCCTCCGGGAAGAGCTGAATGACTACGCCACGGGTCGCCGCACCCGGTTCTCCGTACCTTTCCACCTGCATGGCAGCCCCTTCGAGCAGCGGGTCTGGGATCAGCTCCAGGCCATTCCCTTCGGCGAAACCCGCAGCTACGGGCAGCTGGCGGCGGCCCTGGGCGACCCCCACCTCAGCCGGGCCGTGGGCCGTGCCAACGGCGCCAATCCCGTCTCCATCCTCGTGCCGTGTCATCGCGTCATCGGCGCCACTGGCGCCCTGACCAGTTACGCGGGCGGCCTGGCCATGAAGCGAAGGCTGCTGGAGCTGGAAGGCTTGATCACGCTTTGACGATCCGCATGGGGCCCCGCTCCAACTCGAGCCGGATGTCCTCCGAGGCCTGGAAGGACGCTTTCAGCAAGGCCAGGCCACGGTCCATGTCCACCCCGCCGCAGGTGAAGAAGTCCACGGCCGCGAAGGCCCGCTCGGGCCAGGTGTGGATGGCGAGGTGGCTTTCGGCGATGATCACGACGCCGCTCACGCCGTGGGGGCTGAAGTGGTGGAAGCTGTGCGTGACGATGGTGGCGCCGGAAATCCGGGCCGCCTCCAGCATGGCCTCGGTGATGCCCTGGAGGTCCGAGAGCCTGGCAGCCTCGCAGCCGGAGAACTCGACCAGCAGGTGGCGGCCCAGGGCGCTCACAGGGCAGGCTCCAGAAGGGCCACGCACTCCACGTGGTGGGTGAGGGGGAAGAGATCCAAGGCGGCTAGCCGGACCACGCGCCAGTGGGGAGCCAGACGTTTGAGGTCGCGGCAAAAGGAAGCGCCATCGCAGCCCACCAGCACCATGCGCCCCGCCTTGGCCTGCTGGAGGCGCTCGCACAGGGAGGTATCGAGTCCCTCCCGGGGGGGATCCAGCAGGATCACATCCTGCGGTTGCCCCAAGCCCTCCGTGACCCAGGCAGCCACATCCGCCACGAGGCATTCCGAAGGCAGGGCAGCGGTTTCCAGGTTCTTCCGCGCCCAGGCAACGGCCGCTTCGCCGGATTCCACCAGCACCCGGTGCTGGAAGCGGTCGCCGAGGAGGATGGAGAACAGCCCAACGCCGCCATACAGGTCGTAGAGGGTCGAACCCCGGAGGTCCCATCCGGTCAGCAGGTCCCCGAAGGCCTGGGCCGCCCAGGGGGCGCAGACTTGGAAGAAGGCGCCCGGTTCCTGCTTGAGTTGATGGTCGCCCAGGCGATGCATGAGTGGCTGAGCGTTCTTGTGCCAACCATCCGGCTCGAGCTCCCAGGTGCGCCCCTGTTCGTCCGTGGCCACCACGCGATTGGCGGGGGTGCCCGTGGAGAGTTCCCACCGACCGGACCGGGTGGGGAGGTTCCGGCCCAGGATGGCTTCCTTGAGCCTTGGAATGGCCAGGGAGATGGGATCGGCGGCCGCGGGACAGGCCGTGACGGGCACCAGGGTGTGGCTGTGGCGCTGGAAATAGCCCAGGCCTTTTCCGTCCCAGTGGAGCTGGATGCGATGGCGGCGGGCCTCTTCCGGGGCGGGTCGCCAGTCCCAGGGAGTGCCCTCGCCCAGCTGCCGCCGGAAGAGGTCGGCCACCATCAGGCGCTTCAGCTCACCGGCATGGGAGCCCGCTTCCCAGAGGTCGCAGCCACCGCAAAGACCGGCCACGGTGCAGAGCGCTTCCTTCCGCCGTGGATCCCGCTTGATCCAGCGGGTGATGCGACCTTCGGCATGGCGGGCCTTCCGCTGGATGGTGGCCTCCACTTGTTCCCCGGGAAAAAGGGCCAAGGGTGATTCCAGCAGGACGAGCCGGCCATCGGCCTCCTGGCCCATGCCCTTGCCGCCCCAGGCCAGGCGATCCACGGTGCCCTTCCAAATTTCAGTGGGCACCGGGGATTTCCGGTAAGCTGGCCTCACCTTTTTTGCATCCATGGAGTTGAATTCCGCCTTGCGTTTCACTGTAGCTGTCCCCCCAGAGAACCGTAGCACCCTCCTGGATCAGGTCGGTGCAGAGATCCGCTCTGCCCTGGTCTTCGTGGACGAAGGACCCGCCGATGTCGTCCTCGGAACGGCTGGCGAGGGCCAGTTGGCCGTGTGCCCGGTCTGGCCCGGGGTGGAAGCGGCCCTGGCCCTGGTCAGGGCCGGCTGGGAGCGGCTGAAGGATCGCCGGAACATGGGGCGGTTGCACGCCGTGGGCCAGGCCCTGGCTTCGGAACAGGATCTGGACCGCCTGTTGGACTTGATCCTCACGAAGGCCCGGGAACTGCTCAAGGCTGAAGCGGGCTCCATCTACCTGCTGCGGGGCGACGAGGAAAAACCCGAACTGCTGTTTGCCCATACCCAGAACGAAAAGGTGAACCTGCCCTTCCATCGGGTGGTCATGCCCGTGTCCCGGGAGACCCTCGCGGGTTTCGTCGCCTTGACGAAGCATTCCTTGAACATCGCCGATGTCTATGAGATCGCCAAGGATGCGCCCTACCGGTTCAACGACAGCTTCGATCGCCTGGCCGGGTATCGCACCTCCTCGGTCCTGGTGGTTCCCATGCAGGACACGGAAGGCAATGTGCTGGGGGTCCTCCAGCTCCTGAACCGGCTCAGCGACGAGGACGGCCGGACGGCCACCTTCAGCCCGACCGACCAGGATCTGGCCCAGAGCCTCGCGGGGCAGGCGGCGGTGTCGGTACGGAATGCCCAGCTCCGGGATGAGATCGAGCGGCTGTTCGAGGGCTTCGTAGCGGCTTCCGTGACGGCCATCGAGTCCCGGGACCCCGTGACCAGCGGTCATTCGGGGCGGGTGGCGAACCTGACGGTGGGGCTGGCCGAAGCCGTCAATGCCACGCCCAACGGGGCCTACGGTTCCCTCCTCTTCTCGGACCGCCAGCTCCGCGAGATCCGCTACGCGAGCCTGCTGCACGACTTCGGGAAGGTGGGCGTCCGCGAGCAAGTCCTGGTGAAGGCCAAGAAGCTGGATCCCAGCGAACTGGAACTGGTCCTGCAGCGCCTGCGCCAGCGGGAGCTGGAGACTTCCCTGGATCTCCTGGCCAAATGCTGGAAACAGGGCGAGCGTTTCGATCCGGCCCAGTGGGAGGCCCTGATCAAGGACCGCCAGGAAGAGACCGAGCGCCTGATCCACCTGGTGCGGCAGAGCAACGAGCCCACGGTGCTGAGCCAGGAGGTCGCCGACGGCCTGGGGTTGCTGGAGGATCTGTCCTTCACCCACTGGAGCGGAGAGCGACGCGGCCTTGTGGAACCGGGAAGCATGGCCAGCCTGCGCATCCGCCGGGGGAGCCTGTCCGAGGCGGAGCGGCTGGAAATCGAAAGCCATGTCACCCACACCTTCCGGTTCCTGGAACGCATCCCCTGGACCCGCGACCTGGCCGGCGTGCCGGAAATAGCCTATGCCCATCACGAGCGCATGACCGGGCGCGGCTACCCGCGGAAGCTGGCCGAGACGGCGATCCCCGTCCAGAGCCGCGCCATGGCCATCGCCGACGTCTTCGACGCTCTCACGGCCCAGGATCGGCCCTACAAGGGAGCGGTGCCCCTGGACCGGAGCCTCGCCATTCTCCAGGACGAAGCCCGGGAGGGGGCCCTGGATGCCCCGCTGCTTGACCTCTTCATCGAAGCCAAAGTGTTCGAAAGGGCTCTCCGCGCGACTTAGGGTCTAGAGGCTGGAGGCTTTGCCCTGGAGCCAGTAGGCTAGAAGATTGGAGAAGCCATGTCGGAACGCGTACCAAGGATGATCGATTTGCAGGGCATCATGGACCTGCTCCCCCACCGCTACCCTTTATTGCTGGTGGACCGGATCCTCGATTTCGAACCCAAGCAGTGGATCCGGGGGCTCAAGAACGTGAGCTTCAACGAGGCCGTCTTCCAGGGGCATTTCCCCAAGCGCCCCGTGTTCCCCGGCGTCTACATCGTGGAAGCCATGGCCCAGACCGGCGGCTGCCTGCTGCTGCAGGACATCGAGGACCGGGCCAGCAAGGTGATCTACTTCATGGGCATCGACGCCGTGAAGTTCAGGAAGCCGGTGCTGCCGGGCGATCAGCTGATCATGGAAGCCAAGGTGCTGCATCTCAAGGGCCGCGTCTGCAAGATGCGCGGCGAAGCGTTCGTGGATGGCCAGAAGGTGGCCGAGGCAGAGTTCATGTCCATGCTGGTGGACCTGGCGGAGGGAGAAGGAAAATGAGCACGCAAATTCACCCCAGCAGCATCGTGAGTCCCGAGGCCCAGGTGGGCGAGGGCGTGGTCATCGGACCCTTCTGCGTCATCGAGGGCAATGCCGTGATCGGGGCCCGGACGCTGCTGCGCAGCCATGTCGTCATCGGCCCCCACACCGAACTGGGTGAGGACAACGACATCTACCCCCACGCCACCCTGGGCATGGGTCCCCAGGACCTCAAATTCAAGGGCGCGCCCACCCGTTTGCGGGTCGGCAACCGCAATGTGATCCGGGAAGGCTGCACCCTGCACCGGGGCACCGAAGGCGGGGGCGGTCTCACCACCCTGGGCGACGACAACTTCCTGATGACGGGATCCCACATCGCCCACGACTGCCATGTGGGCAACAAGGTCATCTTCGCCAACTGCGCGACCCTCGCGGGCCATGTGGAAGTGGGCGACGGCTGCAACATCGGAGCCTTCAGCGCCGTGCACCAGTTCTGCCGGGTGGGCGATCACGCCTTCATGGGTGGTTTCACGGTGGCGACCCAGGATGTGCTCCCCTTCATGAAGACGGTGGGGGCTCGCGATACCAAGAGTTACGGCGTGAACACCATCGGTCTCCAGCGCAAGGGCTTTTCCCTGGAAGTGGTGGAGGCGCTGAAACAAGCGCACCGGCTGCTGTTCCATGCCGGCCTGCTGCGGGACGAGGCCATGGCCAGGACCGAGAAGGAGCTCGGCCACATCGCCGAAGTGGCTTATTTGCTTAAGTTCATCCGAGAGGCGAAACGCGGTGTCCATCGTGGGTGAACCTCGCCACGCGACCCTGGCCATCATCGGCCTGCCCAATGCCGGCAAATCCACCCTGCTCAATGCGCTGCTGGGGCAGAAGCTGGCGGCCACGAGCCAGGTCCCGCAGACCACCCGCACCCGCGTGCTCGGGGTCGTGAATCGCGAGGAGGTGCAACTGGCCTTCCTCGATACGCCTGGCATCCATCTGCCGAAGCACGCCCTCAACGAGCGGATGATGAGCCATGTGGGACAGGCGCTGGAAGAAGCCGACCTGATCCTGTGGGTCGTCGATGCGGATGCCTATCTGGGCACCGGCGAGCGCGCCCTCGCGAAGCGGCTTCAGAAACTGGGCCGGCCCATCTATCTGCTGCTGAACAAGGTGGACCTGCTCTCCAAGGGACGTCTTCTGGAGAAGATCGCCACCTACAAGGACCTGCTGCCCTTCAAGGAAATCGTGCCCATCGGCGCCAAGACCGGTCTGAACCTGGACCCGCTCTGGCAGATCCTGGAACGGGATGCGAACCAGCCCGGCTGGCCCTATGACGCAGATACCTTCACGGATCAGACCGAGCGTTCCCTGGCTTCGGAATTCATCCGCGAGAAGGTGCTGCGAAAGACCCGGGAGGAAGTTCCCCACGGCATCGCGGTCATGATCGAGCGCTGGATCGAGCCGGGCCAGGCCGACTATCCCGAGGACATGGGCCCGGATGGCGTCTTCATCGCCGCCCGGATCCTGGTGGATCGCGACGGCCATCGCAAGATCCTCCTGGGCAGCGGCGGCGAGCGCATCAAGGACATCCGGCAGAGCGCCCAGCGGGAATTGAAGAAGCTGCTGGAGCGGCCTGTGCGCCTGGAGCTGTTCGTCAAGGTGGACGAGGGCTGGCGGGATCGCCCGGATCGTCTGGACCGCTTGGAAATCTAGATCGACAGGTCCGTCGTGCGGTGGTCGGCGTCCAGCGGAGCAAGCCGGTCCGTGCCGGTCACGGAGGTGTACTGCCCGCGTTCCGGATCGAAGGCGAAAACCGCCCCTGTCTCGATCTTGTAGACCCAGGCGTGGAGGCGCAGCATGCCGCTGGCCACGGCCTTGGCGACGGCGGGATGGCTCCGCAGGTTCTCCACCTGGACGAGCACATTCTCTTCCACCGTGGCGTGCAGCAGGGCATCGCCATGGAGGTGGCCGTAGGATTCCCACATGATTTTTTCCGTGGTCCGGGCATGGGACAACCAGGACCGGGTCGCCGGAAGTTCGGTGAGGCTGTCCGGGTCCATGAGGGCCTTCATGGCCCCGCAGTTGGAATGCCCGCAGATGATGATGTCCTTCACTGCCAGCGCGGATACGGCGAACTCGATGCCGGCGGCGGTGCTGCCGAGGCTTTCGTAGTTCGGCACGAGGTTCCCGACATTGCGCAGGATGAAGAGCTCTCCAGGTTCGGTCTGGGTGATGAGATTGGGGTTGATGCGGGAATCCGAACAGGTGATGAACAGGGTCTCCGGGGCCTGGGTCTGGCCCAGGCGCTCGAAGAGTTCCTGATGGGAACGGAAAATCTGGGTCTGGAACCGGTGGATGCCTTCGACGAGCTTCTGCATGCCTCTATCCTACCGGAGGTAGGCGCTTCTCAAAGCCTCAGGTGAGCCATGTGCTCTTCGGAACTGATGGGCGTGTTCGGCTCGTCATGGATGATGAGGCCGTCCCTGAGCTTGATGATGCGGTGGGCGTGGCGGGCGATGTCCTCTTCGTGGGTGACGAGGATGATGGTGTTGCCCTTGCGGTAGAGCTCTTCGAAAAGGGCCATGATTTCCACGCTGGTCTTGGAGTCGAGGGCTCCGGTGGGCTCGTCGGCCAGGAGGATCGAAGGCTGGTTCACAAGGGCCCGGGCGATGGCCACGCGCTGTCTCTGCCCGCCTGAAAGCTGGTTGGGCATGTGGTCGCCCCGGGAACCCAGGCCCACGCTCTCCAGGGCCGTATGGGCCATCTGATGGCGTTCCGCCGGGGTTTTCCCGGCATAGATCAGGGGAAGCTCGACATTCTGCAAGGAGGTGGTCCGGGCCAGAAGGTTGAAGGTCTGGAACACGAAGCCGATCTCTTCATTGCGGATCTGGGCCAGATCGTCGTCTGTCATGGCGGAAGCCAGCTTGCCGTTCAACTCGTAGGTTCCGGCGGTCGGCGTGTCAAGGCAGCCGATCACATTCATCATGGTGGACTTGCCTGATCCGGAGGGGCCCATGATGGCCACATACTCGCCCCGCTGGATCTCCATGGTCACACCGTCCAGGGCCCGGACTTCCATGTCGCCCATCTGGTAGACCTTGGTGATGTTCTGCAGACGGATCAGGGGGGCGTCGGTCATGGCATCCTCAAAGGGCAGCAATTGGCCCTTCTCCATCTTCGCAGATCTTCCGGAGTGGTTTAGGCCGGGTGAAACGAAGGGGAGTCTTCCCCGTTACAATCGCAGTTCCGCCAACGCCATCCTCAGATTGTCGAGAGTCCATGATTGCTACCCTGATCCGTGTGTTCGGACGACCGCTGCTGCGGCTGAGATACCGCATCCAGTCCGATGCCTTTGCCCCTTCCGAGGCGAAGGGCATCCTTTTTCTCGCCAACCATCCCACCCTTTTGGACCCCTTCATCCTGGCCTCGGAGCTTCACGAGACCTTCGCGCCAGTGGTGGTGGCCGGCAGAGACCACTTCGCCCCGCGCCCCCTTCGTTGGCTGATCCAACTCATGGGTTACCAGGCCCCACCCGATCCGGCCGAGTTGGGTGCTCAGTGCCGGGAGGCCACGGGTCGGCATCTCGACGGCCTGGCGTCCCGCCTGGCCAGGGGCGAGAACCTGTTGCTGTTTCCGGGTGGCCGCCTGGCCCGCCAGAAGACGGAAGATCTTTCGGACAACAGCTCGGTGGAGGCGATTCTGCGCAGGGCTCCTGGCAGCCGCGTGGTCGTGGTGCGCCTGGATGGACTCTGGGGCAGCCGGTTCAGCGCGGCGGACGGGCGGCGCCCCACCCTGGGGAAGGGCCTGCTCAGCGCCTGCCTCAACCTTTGCGCCAACGGCCTGTTCTTCATGCCCAGGAGAGCGGTCCGCATCCGATTTTCTCCCATGGCTTCCCTCCCGGTGGAAGAGGGTAGGGCGGCGCTGAATGCAGCGCTCCAGTCCTGCATGAACCAGGAAGTCACGCCCCGGACGCATGTGCCCTATCAGGTCTGGAAGCACCACGCCCCCCGCACCCTGCCGGAGCCGCCAAGGCCCCATGTGGAAGGGAACCTCCGGCTGGTCCCGCCTCAGGTCAGAGATGCGGTCAAGCGCCACCTTGAAACGGTGGTGGGGCACAAGGACATCCACGAGCAGCAGCATCTGGTCGCGGATCTGGGGCTGGATGCCCTGGATCACCGGGAACTCGAGCTCTGGCTGGAGCGGGCCTTCGGGTACCCCTGCGGAGACCCGGCGGCCCTCCAGCAGGTCTCGGACGTGATGCTCGCGGCCACGGGCGCCGCCGTTTCCTTGCGCCAGGGAGAGCTGCGGGCCGTGCCCCACGCCTGGTTCCATTCCCGCACCAATCTGCCCATCCAGATGCCGGAAGGGAATTCCATTCCCGAAATCTTCCTCAAACAGGCCCGGCGGGACCCCAATCGCGTGGCGGTGGCGGATCAGACCAGCGGCGTGAAGACCTACCGGGATGTGATCACCGCCATTCTGGTGCTCAAGCCCCTCTTCGAGAAGATCGAGGGAACTCATGTGGGCCTGATGCTCCCGGCCACGGGCGGAGCCAGCATCCTCTACATGGCCCTCCTGATGGCTGGCAAGACGCCGGTGCTGGTGAACTGGACCGCAGGGGCCCGCAACATGGCCTACGGGCTGGATCTGGTGGGCGTGAAGACGGTGGTTTCCGTTTCCACCCTCATCAATCGCCTGGATGCCCAAGGCCTGGATCTGTCTGCCGTGAAGGATCGGTTGCTGCTGCTGGACGTGGTGGGGAAGGGCATCTCCCTGCCCACCAAACTAGTCGCGGCCATGAAGGCCAGGTTCAACTGGTCCGAACTGGAAGCGGCCCGGCCACCGGAAACCGCGGCGGTCCTCTTCACCAGCGGCAGCGAAAGCCACCCCAAGGCCGTCCCCCTCACCCACGGGAACATCCTCGCCAACATCCGGGACATCTCCCAAGCCCTGAACTTCCAGGAGGACGAGCGCGTGCTGGGGTGCCTGCCGCCCTTTCATGCCTTCGGCCTCACCACCACGACGATCCTTCCGCTGCTGCTGGGCCTTCGCGTGGTCTACCACCCCAACCCCACAGAAGGCCGCATGCTGGCCAGGATCACCGAGGCCTATCACGCGACCCTGCTGGTGGGCACGCCCACCTTCCTGGGGGGCATCCTGCGCACCGCCGAGGATCGGCACCTGGAGTCCCTTCGCATCGTGGTTTCCGGGGCGGAGAAATGCCCCGAGCAGATCTACGCGACCCTCGCCCGCCGTTGGCCCAGGACCACGGTCCTCGAAGGCTATGGCATCACCGAATGCTCGCCGGTCGTATCCGTGAACCGGGAGGACGATCCCCGCACGGGCACCATTGGGAGACCGCTGGTGTCGGTGGAGTGGGCCATCGTGAACCTCGAGACGCGACAGCGCGTGGAGCCAGGGCAGCCGGGGATGCTGCTGGTGCGGGGACCCAGCATCTTTCCGGGCTACCTCAATCCCGATGTGGAATCCCCCTTCGAGACCTTCGAAGGCCGTTCCTGGTACCGCACGGGGGACCTCGTGCGCCAGGAGCGTGGCGTGCTCGTGTTCGCCGGGCGCCTCAAGCGCTTCGTGAAGCTGGGGGGTGAGATGGTGTCCCTGCCGGCCATCGAGGAGGCGCTTTCCCGGCGCTTCCAGGGGGAAGAGGAAACCGAGCCCACTCTCGCGGTGCAACCTTCCACGGAGGACCTGAACCCCGACCTGATCCTGTTCTCCGTATCGGGCATTCCCCGGGACGAAGCCAATGCCGCCATCCGGGAGGCGGGCTTGTCTTCCCTCCACAACATCCGGGTGGTCCGCCGGATCGAGCAGATCCCGACCCTGGGCACGGGCAAGACGGACTACCAGGCCCTCAAGGAACTCCTGGCTGAGGCCTCCGCCTAGGTGTGATTCCCCCCATCATGAGGAAAGGCCGCCGTTAGGAGCCGTTCATTCAGGGCTCGGTTTCCAGCAGGAGTGCCAGCCCCAGTCCGCCGCCGATGCCGAGGGTGGCGACGCCCAGACCGCCGCCCCTCTGCCGCAGCTGGTGTACCAGCGTGCAGACGATGCGGGCGCCGGTGGCACCGATGGGGTGGCCCAAGGCCACGCCACTCCCTGCCACATTGAGGCGATCCAAGGGCAGGGACAACTGCCGCTGGCAGGCTAGGAGCTGTGCCGAGAAGGCTTCGTTCAACTCCCAGAGGGCGATGTCCTGGATGGCCAGCCCATGGGCGCTCAGCAGCCTGCGCACGGCGGGCACGGGGGCTTCGCCCATGTCGAGGGGATCCACGCCCACCTCGGTCCAGCCGAGAATCCGCGCGAGGGGGCGCGCCTCGCCCGCCTGATCCCGTCTGGCCAGGAGGATAGCGGCGGCTCCGTCCGAGAGCGCCGAGGCATTCCCCGCGGTGACCTGGCCCCCAGGATCGAAGACCGGGGGCAGGGAGGCCAACTTCTCGGCTGTGACGCCCGGCCGGATGCATTCGTCGTGATCAAGGCTGGGAAGCGGCACCAACTCCTGGGTGAAGTCACCAGCATGGGCGCGGCGATGGCTCTCGGTCGCCCAGGCGTCCGCCTCGAGGCGGGTGATGCCCCGCTTGACCGCCAATCGCTCGATGGTTTCGCCCATGAGCAAACCCGTGAGCGGACATTTCAGGCCGTCCTGCTCCATGACGTCGGATAATTGACGGTGGCCCATCCGAAAACCCCAGCGTAGGCCAGGGGCCAGGTGGGGCGTGTCGGACATGGCCTCGCTGCCGCCGGCCAGGATCGGGCCCGAGCCGGGTTCCTTCAGCTGCTGCGCTGCGAGAAGGATGGCCTGGAGGCCCGAGCCGCAGGCCATGTTGAGCGTGTAGGCAGGGGTGTCCGTCGGGAATCCCGCCTTGATGGCCAGGGTCCGGGCCGGGTTCATGCCCTGGGTGTGGCTGCGGGCCATGCCCCAGATGAGCCGAGTGGGCATGGGCTGAAGGGGATCATGGAAGAGACCCTGGATCGCGGACAGGCCTAGCGAAACCGCACCCAGACCGGCGAGGCTGCCGCCGTAGCGGCCCTGGGGCAACCTTCCGGCGGCCAGGATGACCACATCGTGGGCCTGCTTCACTGTGCGGTCCCCCAGTCCTCGGGTGTGGGTTCCCGTGGGCCCAGCCGGGTGTCCGGCGGGAACCACACGTCCAGAAGGGCCAGGTGCCGGGCCACATATTCGCGGCTCCAGTAGCGCAAGCGGTAGTACCAGGGTCGCTCATCCGTTCGGGAAGGCACGCCCCAGGCGGTCAGGCCCATGTGGCCCGCCAGATACAGGGCCCGGGGCAGATGGAAGTCGGAGGTGACGATCACGACCTGGTGCAGGCCAAAGACCGCCTGGGCCCGGCGGAGGCTGTCCCAGGTCCGCAGGCCCGCGTAGTCACTGACGATGTGAACCGGCGGAACCCCCTGCTTGACGAGCCACCTGCGCATGGCTTGAGGTTCGTTGTAATTGTTCTGGCGGTTATCGCCGGAGACCAGGAACCAACGCACCTTGCCCTCTCGGTAGAGTTGCAGGGCCGTTTTCAGGCGGCCTTCGAGCACGGCGGTCGGGGCGCCGTCCCCGAAGACGCCCGCTCCCAGGACCAGGACGGGCCCACCCACGGCGGGCAGCTGGTCCACGGGGAAAGTCTGGGCGCGATGGGTGGACGGGAACTTTCCGAGGGTCCAGAGCAAGTCTCCCAAGAGGACAAAGGCCAACATGAGGATCCATAGGGTCCTGTGCAGCCAGAAGCGATGAAGGAAGGCGGAGATCGGCATCGTGAGTTAGCATAGACCTTTCGTCCGCCCAGCCCCATGGACCTCCCGCCCCGACCGAGAGAAACGATGACTCCAAGCACTGATTTTTTGGCCACCCCCTCCAAAGGCCGCCAGCTCCCAAGCCCGCCCGCCCTGGGTATCCTTCTGACGGCCATGAGCGTGGTCAGTGGCCTTGGCTGCTACCGGGCCACAGGCCTTGCCCGGCCAACGGTGGCGTTGGAGGAGACGCCAGCCAGCGGTGGCGACCGGGTGACCGGACTCAAGGCAACGGCCGGGCCCGGGGATTTCTATCTGGGCAACGATGCCGTGCATCTGGCGGTGGATGGGGCCAGCTTTGGTGAGCGCGAAGGCCAGTTTGGGGCACCGTCTGGAGGCGCCATCCTCGATGTGGGGACCATTTCCCTGGACCAAAGCTACAAGCGTGTCTCCATGCCCACGGACATGCTGGAGAGACTCGGTCCGGTGGCGAACCAGGATCCCGCTCTTCCCCTCGTTTTTGATCAGTACCTCCCTGGCAAAGAAGGAAGCGATTCGGTTTACCTGGAAATGCATGGCCGACTCCAGGACGCCTCGGGAAAACTGGGCGTCGCCACGGATTCCCAGGGTTTCGTCTCTGGTGTGACCGCGGTTCACCGGATTACGCTGAAGAAAGGCGACACCTTCTTCACCCTTGAAACGACCTTGACGAACAGTGGAACGACCAGTCTTCCCGTGAGGAACCTCGGGGACTTCCTGTCCCAGCACGGTGGAGGTTTCCGGTTCTTGGTTCCAGCACTGACCGATTTCTCAGGTGCACTGGTCAGCAACTGGGGCGTGGAAATCCCAGGGTCTGACTTCAATGCTCCCCTGACCACCAGCGTCGTCGCTCCCATGGTCGCCCTCATGGGTGCCGAATCTGCTGGCGATACCTTCGATTCCCACTCCTCCCTGGGCATCATGCCTCTGGACGTGGATTCACTCCTGGTGACCTCCGATCCCCAGTCTGCCCTCACCGAAAACCGGCCGCGGGTACCCGGACGGCTCGTTGTTGGAAGCCCGGCTGTCCCGAGCCTGACCCCAGGGAGCTCGATCTCCTTCCGGCGCCGGTTGTATGTGGCGGGAGGGGCCAGTGGCTCGTCCTACGCACCGGCCCAGGGCACCCCGGTTTTCAATGAAATGGTGCGGGCCAGGGCCGGATTACGAAATGAGGATATTGGTTATCTGGCCTATGACGGATTCGGCACGGCCGTGCGTGGCGGCCCGTTGCAGACGGAATTCCGATTCGAGCGCTACACCTACACCGGTCCCGGGACGTTCGATCCGACCGATCCTGCCAGCCCTGCCAGTGACCCGGCCAACTGGCACCTGGAGCGTGTCGAATGGCGTGAACCGGTCGACATCCCTTCCAACAACATAGCTGTGGGTATGCTCTTGCCGGCCCTCCCGGATCCGGTGACTGGTCTCACTCAAAGATATCGTATAACAGCTCGGAACGCCTTTAAACAGGCGCCTTTTCTCTACAAGGGAACAAATGGATTCGACATCAGTCGCCAGTATCTGCCGACCTACATCACCCCATCCAAGACCCAGCTCTGGCAGCTAAAGGAAACCCTCAGCCCGGAGCGGAATGAGGTTGTGGATGCCTCCGGCAATGTCATTCGCGCTGAACAAGCGCTCCACACCTTCCTTGTCCGCGAATTTGGCTCCACGACTTACGGCACGTTCAATCCGCTCCGGATGACCTTTCTGGGGGTTGGCACGACGCCGGACCCTTCAGTTCAGAGGCTCCGGAAACTTTCCGCTGAGTTCAGCCCCATCTTCAAAGCCAAGGCTTCCACTTCGATGAACTACGGTTCCTATCAGTACTGGGCGGGAAACTCGCTCTTTGGCACCTCGTTCGGACTCCTGGCTTCATCCGGAACCATGTATTTCGCGCCGGGAAGCTACCTTGCCTATGCGACCCGGGGTCCGCTCTCCCGGCTGGAAACAGTGCCGGTGAAGGCCTTTGATGGTCAGACGGATGTGGTTCACTCTCTGATGATCACGCCTTTCGTCCAGCCTTCTGGCTGGACCACCATGGATGTGCCCGGGCCCTCCCAAGCCACGACAGGTGGACTCAATCCGGGCGAGATGCTGAGTTCGGCCCTGGCAGAGGGTGTGCAGGTGGTTGTCCGCACGGAAGAGGATCGCTTGACTGATCCTGATGCGCTTCAGGCCGAGTTCCGGGCCGAGATTGATAACTCTGCGGTCACGGATGCCCAGCGGGCGCCTCTGGGACTAGATCCCTTTGTCGTTGGCGGACGTAGTTCGTCTCTGGGTGATGGGTTCACAACAGCCCTCTTCACTCCCCAGGCGACCTCGGAGCGAAATGGTGGGGCCCGCCTTTCCAAAGGCTGGACGCTGGCTGATTTCATTACCCAGGCTGCCGGAGGTTACACCATCGTGCATCGTCCCAGGGGACCCCAGGGGCTCTTCACGGTGCGAGGTTTCGATCGCACCGTGGCTCTCGGTTCCGGGGTGAACGCCTGGTGGACCCAAACCGGGCCTGTTTCTATGGGGAAGCGTCAGGGTGATTTCGATGCGCTTGAGCTGATCCGCGCCGAAGGGTGCAATCCAGCGGATCCGACCGCCTGGTTCACTGAATTCAAATCCGTGCGCGACGACTGGTTTGCCCTTCTCAAGCAGCAGTCGCCGACAGCCTTCACCAAGGCCTTGGGCTTGTCTTCGGCTCGCTACAGCCTGGATACCCCTGTGGGCTTGGCTCGGACCTACCTCAAGATCGATACGGCGCTGACCCAGGCGAACCTGAGTCCCGTGCTAACGGCCCTGCGCAGCGGCGCCGCCGTGGCCTCGACGGGTCCTTTCCTGGATGCAGTCGTGGGAACCGTGGGACCAGGCGGGCTGGTGGCCGGACCTGCGACCAGTGTGACCCTCAACATTTCCCTCCGCCATCCGGATTGGGTGCCAGTGGATGAGGTTCGGGTCGTCGTGAACGGTGGTGCCCCCATTTTGGTACCCATGGGAAATTTCACCGTCTCGACAACGGATCTCACCCTATGGACAGCCTCCATCGTGGTGCCCATGCCGTCCGCGGGCGATGCATGGCTGGTGGTGGAAGCAGGCGTGCCCCTGTCCACCACCGGGGCCTACGGGGCCGGAACCCCCTGGAACAAGATCATGAAGGGAATCTATCCCATTGCCGTTACCAACCCCATTTTCGTGGATGCGAATGGCGGCGGTTACACTCCTCCGGGACTCTGATTCGTGATCACTGCGGAGCAGCCAGACTGATCCTGGCTGTTTCGTTGCGGCAGCCTATGTCCTCCGCATGGTTTTGGTGGCAGGATCAATGTGGTACAGCGATTCGGTAGGGGTGCATGATGGCGGACTGGCTTCCGGAGCGACTTCCGGAGGATATTGACGCGGAGCGATCCTTCCTGGCCACCTGCTGCGCGCCAGGGGGAGGCTTTGCGGCCAGCGAGGCGGTCTACGCCCTCGCTGATGATGATTTCGTCCATCCTGCCCATCGGGCTGTGTTCAGGGCCCTGCGGACCCTCATCGAAGCCCAGGTGGAGGTCAATTCCCTCACGCTGAAGGACGCCCTGGATCAGGACGACAGCTTGAACAAGGTGGGGGGCTATCCCGGCCTGGTGGAACTATTGGCCGGCGAGGACGTGGAACGTCCCATGATCCTGGCGAATCTGATCCGCCGGAAGGCCAGATTGCGCAAGCTGGTGCACCTCGGGGCCCAGCTGGTGCGCCAGGCCGCCGAAGAAGACGAACCGCCAGAAGTGCTCGTGGATCAAACTGCCCAGAGCCTCTTCAACCTCGCCCAAGGGGAAGGCAAGACCAAAGGACTCCAACCCATCCAGCAGGTGGCTGACGAAGCCATGGAGCGACTGGCGGATCGCCTGGAGGGGCGCCTCTCGACAGGCGTCCGCGTCGGATTCAGCCGCTTCGACGAACTGACTCAGGGCTTCCAGCCTGGGAATCTCATCGTTTTGGCCGCCCGCCCCGGCATCGGCAAGACCGCCCTGGCCCTCAACTGGATTCTGCGGGCCGCCCAGGAACGGGATGGGCGGCCTGGCCACTGCGGCGCGTTCTTCAGTCTGGAAATGAGCCAGGAGGAAGTTTTCCTCCGCCTGCTGTCGGCCATGAGCCAGACCAATATGAAGGATTTGCAGGCTGGACGTATCCCCGGGGCCATGAACACCATTCTTCAGGCCCGGGATGAGCTTGCGCGCCTGCCTCTGTTCATCTGCGACCATGCCTCCATCACCGTGCCCCAGATCCAGAACATGGTGTTGAAGCAGGGAAGCCAGAACAACCGTCGCGTCGAGTTCGTGATCATCGACTACCTCCAGCTGCTCAGCAGTCCGGAGGGAAGTCGTGGCGCCAAGCAGAACGAAGCCGTCCGCATCGGCGAGATCAGCCGTGGTCTGAAGCTCATGGCCAAGGATTTCGGTGTTCCCGTGGTGGTGCTCTCCCAGCTCAACCGCGAAGTGGAACACCGGACCAGCGGCCGTCCACAGCTCAGTGATCTCCGGGATTCCGGCGCCATCGAGCAGGATGCTGACATGGTGGCCTTCATCCATCGAAAGATGGTCGCCTCCGCCGACGGGGAAGCCGACCTCTCATCCGCCGAACTGGTGGTAGCCAAGCACCGCAACGGTCCCACCGGCATCATCCCGCTCCACTTCCAGGGGGAGTACGCGATGTATCGGGAGATGGTCAGGGAGACCGCCTCCTACACATGAGAACGGCGGCCTGACGGCCGCCGTTCTCATGCGCAAACCGGGATCTACTCCAAGCCGAAGGTCGAAGTCTCCAGCTCCTTCTTCACGAATGCCATGAAGAGATCACCTGTGGCGCCATCAATGATCCGATGGTCGAAGCCGAGGCTGCTGAACATCATCTGGCGGATGGCGATGAAGTCAGTGCCATCGGGACCGGTGATGACCACTGGGCGCTTCACGATGGCACCCACGCCCTGGATGGCCACCTGGGGCTGGTTGATGATGGGCAGGCCGAAGGTGTCGCCGTAGACGCCGGGGTTGGTGATGGTGAAGGTGCCGCCGCTGATCTCGTCAGGCTTGAGCTGCTTGGTGCGGGCGCGCTCGGCCAGGTCATTGAGGCTGCGGGCCAAGCCGCCCAGGTTCAGCATGTCGGCGTTCTTCACCACGGGCACGATAAGGCCCCAGTCGAGGCTCACGGCAATGCCCAGGTTGATGTCCTGCTTGTAGATGATGTTGTCCCCGTCGAGGGAGGTGTTGGCGATGGGATAGGCGCGCAGGGCCTTGCAGGCAGCCATCATCACGAAGGGCATGAAACTGAGCTTGGTGCCGAACTGGGCTTCGAAAGCCTGCTTATGCTTGTTCCGGAGCTGGGCCACATGGGTCATGTCGATCTCGAAGACCGTGTAGACATGAGCCGAGGTGCGGCGGCTGGCCACCATATTGTCGGCGATGATCTTGCGCATGCGGCTCATGGGTTCGACCTTCACGCGCTCTCCAGCGGCAAAGGTGGGCATGGCGGGTGCGGGAGGCACTGCCAGAGCCGGTGTGA
This sequence comes from Geothrix sp., assembly GCA_035255365.1. GTDB lineage: Bacteria > Acidobacteriota > Holophagae > Holophagales > Holophagaceae > Geothrix. The sequence goes on along the minus strand of DATEZS010000031.1, from coordinate 74,519 downwards.
GGCCCATGGTGGGAGCGGATGGATCATGGACGGCGGGCAGAACGGGGGCGATGCCTGCGGGGGCTGGAGCAGGGGGCGCTGCGGGACCCTTGGCGAGGTAGCTCTCCAGGTCTTCCTTGGTGACACGACCCGCTTGGCCCGTACCGCGAACCTTGGCCAGATCGATGCCGTGCTGCTTGGCCATTTCGCGGACGAGGGGGCTGCTCTTGGTCCGGAGGCGGCCTTCGAGGCTGTTGTCGTCCTGCACCGTCTCCGGGGCAGGCGCTGCCGCCGGGCTGGGCGCGGCCGCCTGAGTGACAGTGGCGGCCGGGGCCGAGGCCCCTGCGGGCTTCTCGGAGGCGTCGCCAATGCGTGCCACGACGGTGCCCACTGGAACGGTGAGGTTCACCTCGACGAGAATCTCCAGCAGCGTTCCACTGGCCGGGGCCGGGATCTCCGCATCCACCTTGTCCGTGCTGATCTCATACAGGGTTTCATCCTTGGCGATCGTGTCGCCCACCTGCTTGTGCCACTTCAGCACAGTGGCTTCAGCGATGCTTTCACCCATCTGGGGCATGACGACATCAAAGGCCATGATCACTCCTAAGCGACAAGGGAGGGGCGTTGAAGGTGGTGTGAGGTTGCGCACTGGAAGGCGTGGGCGATTTCCAGGAGGCGCACGTCCGAGAACGAGGGGCCTATCAGTTGGATGCCGACCGGAAGGTTTTCACTCAACCCGGCGGGGATGGACAGACAGGGTAATCCAGCCAGGGAACTGGGGACTGTAAAGAGGTCCGCCAGGTACATGGACAGGGGATCGACCAGGCGGGAGCCGGTGGCGAAGGCGGTGCAGGGGCTCACCGGCGCGGCGAGGATGTCGACGCCAGCGAAAACCGCCAGGAAATCCTGGTGGATGAGGCTCCGCACCTTCTGGGCCTTGAGGTAGAATGCCTCATAGGAACCCTTGGAAAGACAGAAGGTTCCCAGCAAAATCCGCCGCTTAACCTCGGGACCGAATCCCTCGTCCCGGGATTGCGAAACCATTTTCTTGAATTGCTCCCCGGCATCGCGAAGGCCGAACCGGACGCCATCGAAACGGCTCAGATTGCTGGACACCTCACTGGTGCAAATCAGGTAGTAGGTGTCGATGGCCCAGCGCGTATGGGGAAGGTGGACCTCCACGAGCTGGGCCCCAAGCGTTCGGAATTGCGCGAGGGCCTGGTCGAGGACGGCGCGGACCGGTTCTTCGATGGACTCGCCGAAATACTCGCTGGGTATGCCAATGCGGAGGCCTTTGAGATCTGCAGGCCTCAATGCCTGAAGCCGATTCATCTCCGGAAGGTCTCGGGAGGTGCTGTCGCAGGGATCGCTGCCGGCGAGCACCTGGAGCATCAGGGCGATATCCGCAACGGAGGTGGCGATGGGGCCCACTTGATCCAGACTGGAGGCCATGGCTGTGAGTCCAAAGCGACTCAGAACTCCATAGGTTGGACGCAAGGCACTTACATTGCAAAAACTCGCTGGCAGCCGGACTGAACCACCCGTGTCGCTTCCCAGGGCCAAGGGAGCGTAGCCCGCAGCGACGCCTACGACCGAACCGCTGCTGCTGCCCCCGGCCACCCTCCCAGCGTCCCAGGGGTTGCGGGTGGTTCCGAAGGCGCTGTATTCCCCGCTTGATCCCATGGCGAATTCATCCAGATTGGTTTTGGCGATCGGGATGGCGCCGGCGGCAAGGAGTCGCTCCACGACTGTTGCATCGTAGGGTGCGCGATAACCACGGGTGATATTGGACCCGCAGGAAACCTGAGATCCTCGCCAGTGGAGGTTGTCCTTGAGTAGGACGGGAAGACCCAGGACCGGGGTACGTTCCCCCGCCCGGATGCGCGAATCGGCTTTCCTGGCGAGGGCCAGACTCCGGTCCTCGGTTGTTGCCAAAACAGCATTGAGTCCGGGGTCGATGGACTTGATCCGATCCAGGGAAAACCTGACCAGGGCTTCGGAAGACAGGTCACCGGCATCCAGGCCTTCACGCCAGTCCACTGCCGAAACCCAAGCCATCTCAAAGCCTCCAGAACCTTCTACTCTGCCAGCGTGCAGGGCCTACATCTAGTCCAAGGGTGGCGGGTGGTGGCTCCCAGGATGGGATGAGAATCAGGCCCCCCGCGCAGCTTGGGAACAGCATCTTGGATGGAAATAGGCTACCATCCTTCACTCGCACTCTTGTCCTTTACTCCTGTTTGGTGACAGTCTCAAAGATCTCTTACGGAACGACATGAACCCCTTCACTGTGCTGGAGATTCCCGCAGATGCCTCACCCGAGGACATCAAGGCCGCGTACCATCGGCTGGCCAAAAGGTGGCATCCTGACCGCTTCACGGGACCTGAAAAAGTAGAGGCCGAGAATCGCTTTCGTGAATTGGCCGAGGCCTTCAGCATGCTGAAGGATCCCGTCAAACGGATGAACATCCCGCAGCAGGTGCCCCAAGCTTCGCCGGTGGCTCCAGGCCCGGCGGCTGAGTCGCCGAAGGAGCGCACCGCGGAGGATTGGGCGGGCTTGGCAAAGGCAGCCTTCGAGGATGGGAACCTGGATCAGGCTCGAGCCTTGATCCACTATGCGATCCGCCTTGATGACGAGAATGCGCAGTACCACTCGCTTCTGGCTTCGATCCTCGAGAAAGAGGGTGGTGACCTTCGATCGGTCGTGAAAGCCCTGGAAAGCGCAGTGAGGCTGGCCCCGCGGGATGTCGAGTGTCACATCCGGCTTGCCGCGCATTTCCAGACTCTGGGCTTGAACGCGAGATCCCAGCGCCATCTTCAATTGGCGCGGGACATTTCGCCGAACCATCCAAAACTCAGGCAGCTCGATTCAAAAGCCGCCAAGATGGCTGTCGCCCCACAGGCTCCCAAGCGGCCAGGGAAAACGCCAGCCCCACCCCCGCCTGGGCCGATGGATCAGGTCATGGATCAACTCAGGGCTCTCTGGAGCCGATTGACAGGAAAGGGTTGAATGATGGCGATCCTTGCCGCAGGAAATACCGATGTGGGTTGTGTTCGAAAACACAATGAAGACAGCTTCCTGGCGGATACCCAGTTGGGGCTGTTCCTTGTCGCTGATGGGTTGGGGGGGCACGCTGCGGGTGAAGTCGCCAGTCGCATCGTCGTTGAGACCGTGGCGCAGTTCATCGGCCAGACCATGGAGAAGGATCGAACCTGGCCCGTTCAGTACGATCCCTCCCTCAGTTATGACGGGAACCGACTGAAGGTCTCCCTGCACCTGGCGAACCGGGCCATTGTCGAAGACATCAGGCAGAACCCGGAACGGGAGACGATGGGGTCGACGGTCGTCGCGGCCTTGTTTCATGGATCGAAGGTCACCCTGGCTCACGTGGGGGATAGCCGGGCCTATGTCCTTCATCCCGATGGAATACGACAGGTCACGAGGGATCACAGCTGGGTTGCTGAGCAGGTTGCCAACGGTATTCTCACGGCCTCCGAAGCGCGGGTGCATCCCTTCAGGAATGTCATTACCCAGGCCCTGGGGAACGGGGGAGACCTTGATGTGGAAGTTCAGGAACTTGAGCTTTCCAAATCGGAGCGACTTTTGCTTTGCTCCGATGGCCTGTCAGGAATGGTTGGCGATCAACAGATCTTGGATATCGTTGGAACCTCTAAAGATCTTTCTTCTGCCGTGGAATTATTGATCTCGACGGCCAAAGATCACGGTGGTGAAGACAATGTCACCGTCATCCTGGTTGGTTGGGAATCAGAGGAATCTTGATGCAATCATAGAAAAACTTGACCTAATCCATTCTGGCAGTAACCTTTCATTCATCTTCTACACTTTCAAGTGAGGCGTCCGGTGGGTCTTTTCGGAAGCAAGCCCAAAAGTCTTGTCGGTTTGGATATTGGTTCCAGTGCTGTGAAGGTCTGCGAACTGCAGAGGGTCGGCAAGGGAAACCAGATCCGATACCGGCTCCAGAAACTTGGCCAAGTATCGCTGCCTTCCGATGCCATCGTAGATGGCGACATCATGGATAGCAGTGCCGTAGCTTCTGCAATTCGTCAGGTTCTGACAGAACAGAAAATTAAAGCCAAAGATGTGGCGATTTCTGTGTCGGGTCAGCAGGTGATGGTCAAAAAAGTGACATTCCCCCTGATGAGCCAGGCTGAGCTCGCCGAGTCGGTTCGGTGGGAGGCTGAAAGCTTCTTCCCTGCCGGTCAGGGGCTGGACTCCTACGCCTTGGACTATTACCTCATCGAGGAGCGGGCAGCTGAAGGGAACATGGATGTGGTTCTCGTGGCCTGCCGCAAAGACAAATTGGAAGCTTATATCGGCTGTGTCGCTCAGGCTGGCTGCAGCCCCAAGGTCGTGGACGTGGATGTGTTCGCCATCCAGAACGCGTACGAGGTCAACATCCAGGATGGGTCCAGGGACGAAGTCGTGGCCTTGGTCAATATGGGTGCGACCTTCACCAACTTGAACATGATGGTGGGAGGTCGGTCTGTCTTCTGGCGGGATATGGCCTGGGGAAGCGGACGGTACTCCGAAAAGCTCATGGAGGACTGGGGGATCACGCGCGAGGCGGCAGAACAGCTGAAACGAAATCAGGCCGCCGAAGGGCGCGAACCCGAGGAAGTCCAGCCATCCATAAATGCCGTCAGTGATGCCTTTGCTGATGAACTCACGCGCACGCTGGACTTCTTCAAGAGCAGCTTCAAGGTGGACCGCCTTGATCGCGTCCTGGTCTGTGGCGGTGGTTCCCTTGTGCATGGCTTGCTTGAGGTCCTCGGGGATCGGTTGCGGGTTCCGGTTGATCGCTTCAACCCCTTCCAGCAGATCGAGGTGGACGGACAGAATGAGGATTCCGTTGCAGTGCGCGCAATCGGAGGCGGCGCCGCAGTCGTCGTCGGATTGGCCTTGCGCCAGGTGGGGGACCGATGATCAAGATCAATCTTCTCGGAGATGCCCTGGCTCAAGGAGCGGGGAAGAAGGCAGGGGACAAAGTCGCTGCTGAACCCGTCCAGGTCTATACGGGGGAAGGTGGAAGCAAATCCAAACTACCGATCGCAGGAGTCCTGGCTGGCCTGTTTTTCGCGGCCCTGGGCGGTGTCTACTATCTTTGGCTGAACAGTGAATTCACTCGCGCTGAACACCGCAAGGCGGAATTGGAACGAGACAAGAAGCAATACGAGCCTTTCATTGCCCTGGAAAAGAAATTCAGGGACAAGAAGGCCGCTTTGCAGCAGAAAGAAGAAGTGATGACCACCCTCAAACGCCAGCAGGCCTTGCCGGTGCACTTCCTGGAGGAGTTGGCCAACAGTCTCCCTGATGATGTCTGGTTCAAGAAGATCTCGCAGAAGGGAATGCGCATCACCGTTGAAGGTGAAGGCCGAAACTTCGAGTCCATCAATTCCTTCTATGGCAATCTTCAATCCCGGACTCGGTGGTTCAAGAAGATTAGCTATCCTGGTGCAAAGCGGGGAGCTACGGGCTCTTTCGAGTTCACCATCTCCTTCGAACTCCAGAACGCCGTCTGAGGTAGGCCATGGATCCCCAACTTCAGAAACAGATCGGTTTGGGTGCATTGGCTGGCATCGTGCTGACCGGCCTTGTCTACCTCCTGTCGCAGGGAAAGCGAACAGAACTTGAGTCCATCAATACGGACATCAAGACGCTTCAGGCCGAGGTGGACAAGGGCAAACTGCTCAAGGCCAGTTACGAGAAGCTTCGTGAAGAGGTGGCCAAGCAGGACAAGCGAATCGAAGAACTGATCAAGATCATGCCTACGGAAACGGATTACGGCGAGATTCCCTACCGAATCAAGAAAATCGCTGATGATGCCGGGATTGATCAGGTGGCCTTCTCACTTAAGCCAGAGCGAAAGGACACCTACTACACGGAGAAGCCCGTGGAGTTTGAGTTCAGGGTTGGCTTTCACTCATTTGGCCAATTCACTTCCCTGATCTCCGGCTATGACAAGATTATCAACGTATCGAATATTGAGTTGGTCCGGAAAACGGATGCGAAGAGCGTGTATCCTGCGACGGTCAAATGCACGATCAGCGCATTCGTCTATAATCCGGAACCTCCACCTGAACCTGAAAAAAAGAAGCCTGCAACAGCGCCTAGGGCCGCCGGGAAGGAGGATTGAGATAATCATGCTTGGACGATCCGTACTCTTCTCTATCTCTGTTGCAGCCGTTCTGCTCGGGCAGTCGCCTGCACCGGCACCGTCAACCGCGGCGCCGTCAACGGCGGCTCAGCCTGGCGGACCTCCCGCCGAGGACGTGGCGATTGTCAAAATCACCCCCTATCGGCCTACCATCCAACGGGATCCCTTTTCTGCACCTCGAGACGAACGCCCGGTGGATGCCTTGGACCTCCTTGAAGATATTTCCGTTAAAGGGATGATTCGCAAGGATGGCAAGAATTTCGCTATCGTCTCGGATAGCCGCGGAACTGTCCGCTGGCTGCCTGTCGGGCATCGCTTCAAGGATGCTGAGATCACGGCCATTACTGATAAATCGGTGACCTTCCATCAATGGGAAGTGAGCACCACCAACCGTTCTGTATTCCGAACCATCACGAAGACATTTAAGCGTGAGGAGGGTAAACGATGAATGCTCGCCTGAGTTCCTTGCTGGTCGCAGGGGGCGTGGTCCTGGCGGGGATCCACCCTGGATCCCTCCATGCCACAACTCCCATCGAATCGGCGCAGAAGAAACCAATTCTGCTTTCGGCCGTGCTTGAGCCATTGGGTGCGGGAGCACGCCTGACCCTAGGGATTCCTGGATTGGATCTTCGTCCGATGGTTCAAGTGCTTTCCAATCCACATCGGGTGGTGCTGGATCTTCCAGGCGTGGATCGCGGAACGTTGGTCACCAGGAAGGATCTTGCCTTGCTGGTGCATCCGCTCATCCAGAAAACACGCCTTGCGCAGTTTTCTGTGGCACCCAAGGCCATGACCCGGCTGGTCATTGAAGTCGTGCCCGGGACTCAAGTGGTTGTTGGGACCATTCCTGAAGGTGTCCAGCTCATGCTGTCGCCTGGTGACGGCAAGGTCCAGGCCCGGTTCGAGGGTGGGATGCAGACGCCTAGCGCTGTGGGCCTGGCACCTACCGTAAACACTGCATCCCTGTCCGCTCCTGTGGTCGTGGCACAAAGCCCTGTCGTGGCATCGATTCAGAAGGGCCCCGCTGATCTGGGCCTGAATCCTGCGGCGCCGGTTGCGAAGCCGATGCCAGCATTGCCGGCCATGGCGACCTCCTTCCAGGTCCTCCCTCAGCTCGCGGCCTCCACGGCGTTGCCGACGCTCAAGCCAGAGGCCATCCAGGTTCCTGATGCGGAAAAGACCCAGACTGCGGCAACCCAATCCCGCATGTCCTCCAGGACCATTGGTGAGGGTCAAAATCATTACACTGGATCAAAAATTACGATCGATCTGCAGAGCACCGACATCCGTGATTTCCTCCGCATCCTGGCTGATACGGGCAAATTGAATCTCGTCATGGATCCAGACGTCCAGGGCACTCTCGGTATCAAATTCACTGATACCCCTTGGGACCAGGTTCTGGATGTAGTTCTGAAAAATGCTGGTCTGGGGAAGGAAATCCAGAACGGCGTCATCCGTATCGCGAAAATCGATAAGCTCCAGAAAGAAGAGGAAGACCGGAAAAAGCTGGAAGATACCAAGGCTCTTTCCGGGCAGCTGCAGACCATTACTCGCCCCCTTTCCTATTCCAAGGTGGCGGATGTCAATAAGATTCTCAAGGAAGTCCTGACCAAGCGTGGATCGGCGATCCTGGACGACAGGACCAATACCTTGATCATTACGGATCTGCCGAGGAACATCGCTCTCATCGAAGAGCTGATTTCGACCCTGGATGTTCAAATTCAGCAGGTTCAAATTGAAGCTCGCGTCGTGGAAGCCAATAAGGATTGGCAGCGCGAGTTCGGAGTGAAATGGCCCCAGTCCAATACTGGTAATGTCGCCCTCGTTGGAGGCACTGGGGCTGGCACCACATCGGCTCCTTGGGTCGCCACCCAGTCACCGTTCTGGAATGGCGTTCAAGGTGCTAACCGCCCGCTTTCTGGACAATGGGCCGCAGCTGCTTGGTCACCCGGGAACGCTGGCGTCACATCCCTTGCCGCTCCTGCCGGCGAACTGTGGCTTTCCTTCCTGAGCAATCGCTTCAGCATCAATGCTGTGCTCCAGGCCATGGAGAGTGAAGGCACCATCAAGATCGTGTCCTCTCCGAAGGTGGTGACTCAGAACAATCGCAAGGCGACCATCCTCAGCGGCGAGAAGATCCCGTATCCCACCCAGCAGGGCGGGGCTCAAGGTGGCGCCATCACTGTGGCCTTCATTGACGCCAACCTGCAACTGGAAGTGACTCCGCAGATCACCAACGAAGGCACCATCATCATGGACATCAAGCTGGAAAAGGCCGAGGCCGATTTCAGCAGAACGGTGAATGGAACCCCGACCATTCTCCGCAAAGCCCTGGAAACCCAGATGCTCGTGCGTGATGGTGGCACAGCCGTCCTGGGCGGAGTGTATGTCACCAATTCAACCCGTGGCATGAATGGAGTCCCATTCCTTTCAAAGATCCCTCTCCTCGGGTTCCTTTTCCGGAAAGATACGAAGGCCGAAAAGAACACCGAGCTCCTCATTTTCATCACGCCCAGAATTCTTCGTCAGTAGCCGGCGAAGTCGAGATAAGGAAAGGGCCCCATCCGGGGCCCTTTCCTTATCTCGGGGAGAATCTATTTCGCGAAGGGCAGGGTGCGGACCAACCGTTTGCAGCTGGTGCAGAGGATGGTGTAGTTGTCGGGCTGCTCGAAATGGTATTTGAAGCCGGGGTCCTCGGAGATGGACTCCAGGTGACCGAACTGGTACTCGGCGATCCGAACGCTCTGGGGGGCGGTGAGATCGGCGCCGCAATGGGTGCATGAGATGGCGGCCATGCTTGCTCCTCGATAAGGCTGTGAATCAGGAATGGAATAGGCTCCAGAGCCACCAGCTTAGCAGAGCCAGCACCGCGAGGCCGATGAAGACCCTCAGGATGACTTTGCCAATCCGATATGCGACATAGATCACGAAGAAGGCCGCCAGCGATCCCAGCAGGAGGACGACAGGCCCCGGGTGCGTGCTCATTTCTCACCCCACATATGGAATCCCTGGCTGGTCTTGCGGCCAAGGAACCCGTCCCGAACCTTCTGAGACAAAATGGGTGGAGGGTTGAATCCCGGCTCTCCGGCGGCGACCAAGCCTTCGGCGATGCGTAGGCGGAGATCCAGGCCCACCCGATCGGATAGTTCCAGAGGACCAAGAGGATGCCCATAGCCGAGGGTCATGAGGGCATCCAGGTCTTCTGCGGTCGCCACCCCGGCTTCGAGGAGCCGCATGGCCTCGAGCCCCTGGGCCAGAGCCATGCGGGCGGCGGCGAAGCCGGGCTGATCGCGCACCTGGACCACCCGCTTCCGAAATGCCTGGCCCAGGGCCCGGGTTCGATCCACCCAGACCTGTTCGGTATAAGGTGCCACGGCCATTTCCACCACGCCCATGCGAGGTACCGGTACGAAGAGGTGAAATCCGACCAGCCGGCCCTCAAGACGCGCTTCCCTGGCCAGGGCCGAGACCGGCAGAGCCGATGTGCCCGTGAGAATCAGCAGATCAGGGTTGCCCCATCTGGAAGCCTGGGCCAACACCGGCACCTTCGCATCGGGCGATTCCGGTACGGCCTCGAGAAAGGTGGCGATGCCTTGGAGCGCCGCCGGGGAGAAGGGAGCCGGAGTGATCAATGCCTGCGCTGAAGTCATGGATTCAAGGGACAGTCGACCAGCGTCGGCGGCGCGTTGCCAATGCAACTTGATGCGGCGGAACCCTGCCTCGGCATGCTCCAGGGTTCGCCCCAGCAGGCGGACTTCCAGGCCGCATTCCGCGGCCCACTGGGCTGTGGAGAGGCCCAGGGTGCCAGGACCAAGAATGGCCAGAGGACCCGTCAAGGTTGCACCCCGGTGCCGGGAATGCGGCAGGTGAGATGCCCCTGGCAAAGGCCCTCCCACACAACAGTCTTGCCAGTATTGAAGGCCTTCACGATGGAACCCTTGCCTTGGGCCACCAGGTCGCCGGCCAGGAAGAGCCCGCTGACTTCCGAACCGAAGCGGTGGTCCACGACAGGATGTCGGCCATCAATCTCGATGCCCGCCTGGCGGAGGAATCCTTCGGGCGTGTTGCCTCCCAGGGCGTAGAGCACATGCTGGAAGCGAGCCTTTCTTCCATCCTTGAAGGTGGCCTCCAGGACCGTAGGGTCCTCTGTGCCTTGGATCGATGCGATGTCCGCGCTGAACCAGACGTCCACCTTGTGGGCCGCAGCAAGATCCGCCACGATCCGACGGTTCACCTCGTTCGCTTTGGCGAAGGCCTCCCCCCGATAGGCCAGGGTCACGGGATGGTCGCTGTACAGGAAGGCTACGTATTCCAGGGCCGTGTTCCCCCCTCCAACGACCAGGACGCTCTCCCCAGCGGGAATGGGTTTCGTGAGGTCGAAATGGATCCTGGTTTTCAAGGATGCGGGAAGGGGATAGTCGGGCTTGGTTGGGCGGCCGAAGACGCCAATGGCGATGACGACCGTTCGGGTCAGATGAACCGTCCCGTGCTGGTCCACCACCTTGAACCCACCCGCTTCGAGGGGAACGATCTGCGTGACCTCCGTTTCATTCCAGATATCCAGGCCGTAGTCCCGGACGAAGCCTTCCAGCGTCTCAAGCACGGTTTCCCGCGTCCCGTCCACAATGCATACGGAACCCTCGCACTCCACCGCCTGGCCGAGGTAGACCTTGTCCACCCGCTTGCCTGGGGTGTACAGCTTCTCGATCGAAAAACTATGGCGCGGTCCCTTTTCCAGGATGAGCACCCGCCCGATCCCGGCCCGGCGGGCCTCCACGGCCGTGGCGATGCCGGCAGGCCCGGCACCCACGATGAGCAGGTCCAGTACATCCGGATTATCGAGTCCTTCGTTCATTGATTCAGGCCTCCACCCGGTATGATGAACGGTACGGGCCTTTCATACCTTCTTGCAACCCCGCTTGTTCGGGCTTACTCGCCTCATGCTCATCGATTACGCTGCCATCACGCATCCGGGCAAGGTCCGGAAGAACAACGAAGACGCCTATCTGCTTAGCGCGCTGGATGGCGATGAGCCTGTCATCAACGCTCCGGCGAAATCGCTCAAACTGGGATCCCGAGGGTTCCTGGTGGCCGTGGCCGATGGCATGGGTGGGGCCGCCGCCGGCGAAGTGGCGAGTCGCGAGGGCCTGGCCGCCTTGGCGTTGTTTCTGTTCGGGCATTGGGGCCAGAAGAATGGGGACGAGCCCCATGAACAGGAACTCTGGGACGCCCTTCGAACGGCCGTGGAACGAGCCAGCGATGCCGTGCTTCGCTATTCCGATGATGACCGCACCGCCCGCGGCATGGGTTCCACCCTGACGGCGGCGGTGCTCTGGAGAGGCGCTGCCTATGTGGCACAGATCGGCGACTCCAGGGCTTATCTGCACAGGCAGGGAACCCTCTACCAGATCACCGAAGATCAGACCCTCGTGAACGATCTGGTGGCCCAGGGCACCCTCACCCGCGAACAGGCCCGGGTCCACCCCCAACGGAACATGATCACCCAGGCATTGGGTTCCCCCCAGCCCCTGCGCGTGGCGCTCTGCCGCGTGACTCTGCGGCGGGGCGACCGTCTCCTCTGCTGCTCGGACGGCCTTCATGGTGAAGTGGCCGATGCGGACATCCAGGCCGCGATGACTGAAAAGCTGGGGCCCCGGGCCACCCTGGAAAAGCTGGTGGAAGCGGCCATTGCCCATGGCGGGCGGGACAACATCACGGGTGTGCTGCTTGCCCTGAACGATCCGAACCTGCCCCTGCCTGCGTCCAACGAGCCCCTGGATCTGCGGCGGCCAGGTACGGATGGCCTCCAGGGTGGGCTGTGGGGCCGGTTGCGTGGAATCTTCAGAGGTGATCGTTCATGAGCATGCTTCAGGGGACGGTGTCCCTCAAACGGTTTCTCGTTCTGGGCCCCGTGCCGGACGAGGCGGACCTCCAGGCTGGTCTGGACCAGGACCAGTTCCGTCCCTTCCAGGATGGTGTCGAGGAAGAACGCCTGGGCTGGTGTGATTGGCGGAACCCCCTCATCACGCCGCCGGATTCTGATTGGGTGGGTCAGGACCGCTTCGCCGTGTTCGGCCTTCGTCTGGACACGCGCCGGGTGCCACCGGCCCTGTTGAAGGCCCACGTGGATCTGCGCCTCCAGAGCCTCCAGAAGGAAAAGGATCTTTCCTTCATCGGCAAGGAGGCCCGCATCTCCCTCCAGGATGAAGTCAAGATCGAGCTGCTCCGCAAAGTGCTGCCGACACCCCGCATCATCGAGGTGGCCTGGGATCTCAAGGGCGGCGTCCTCTGGACGACGGCATCTTCCAGCAAGGCCCAGGGCGCCTTGGCGGGCCTTTTCATCAAGTCCTTCGGCTGCGAGATCCACCCTCTGGCGCCTCTGGTGCTGTCGGGTCGTCTCTGCCCCGAACTTTCCGTAGAGATGTTGATGGCCATGGATCCTCTGGATCTCGAACTTGAGGGGGCGTGAGGTGAAGCCTCTTGAATTGATGGAGCAGGGTCGATTCCTGGGCGAGGAATTTCTCCTCTGGCTCTGGATGCGCAGCATGACCGAAGGTGGGGCCAGCGGCCAGGATGGTGATGGGTCCGGCTGTTTCGTGGATGATGCGATCCAGCTGGTGTCCGAGCGCGGGGAAGTGAAGGAGATCTCCCTGCGCAAGGGCAACCCTTCGGAAAGCCGCGAAGCCTTCGAGGCGCTCAGCCGCGGCATGCGGCCCGCGAAAATGAAGCTGCGAATCCTTTCCGGCGATCTGGAGTGGGTGTTCACCTTGAACGCGGCCACGCTGGACATGGGGACCCTGAAGCTGCCTCCCAGCACCGGGAAGGCACCTCACGAGCGCCTGCACGATCGCCTCTTCCTGCTGGAGGAAGGCGCCGGTCATCTCGAGCGGCGGCTGACCCGCTTCCTCCGGATCCGTTCCGGGGAGCCCGAAGCGCTCCAGGAGGCGATGCAAACCTGGGTTCGTGCGGGGCTTTCAGGCGAAAGTGTCGCCACGGGCGAGGCCCCGTGGGAGGCCTGAACCTCCTCCTGGTTCCGGCCCTGGTCGTTCCGGCCCTGGTCGCCTCGGCCCAGGAGCCTGCGCCCGCGCTGGTGCGAACCCAGACGCCCGAAGGCCGCGAGATCCTGCTTAAACTCCAGTTCCGCAAGGGGCTCAGCGTGGAGGGAAAGTTCCTTCCTCACGCCTTCCTCGCGATGGGGGGCACCCGGACGGGCTGGGTGCCTTTCGAGCAGCTGTCGCCCCAGGGCAAGCGCTGGGCCCTTGCGGCGATGTTCCCGGAGGATCAGTGGCGCCAGGACGAGGTTCGACATCGCGTCCACCACCCTGAGCTGGAATCGGTCTGGACCATGGCCAACCTCTTCACAGGTCACGGCCAGAACTACGACCGGCTCATGGCCGAGAATCCAGATCTCCCCGAAAAATTGCGGGAGGGCGATGTCTGGCGGATTCCCCAGGCCCTGCTTTCGGTGGATCTCGGGGGGCCGGGCAAGGGTCCGGACCGGACCCACCCGGAAGACGAATTGGACGACGAGGCGCGCGTTGCGGCCTATCGTGGCATGCTTTCCTTCGGCGAGGATACCAAGGGCAAATACGCCGCCTACCGCCTGCGGAAAGGCGAAGCGCTCTATTCGAGTGTGGTCCTCCGTTATACGGACCGGGTCGATCCCAAGGGCGTGAATGATCTGGCCAACCAGATTGCCGCCCGCAGCGGCATAGGGGATGTGCGGTTCATCCAACCGGGGCAGATCATCAAGATCCCCCTTTCCTATCTGGCGGATCCCTTCCAGCCCGAGGGCAGCTCGCAGCTTGCGGAGGAGCGGGAGGTCCGAGCGGAGGTGCGCCGCACCGTGCGCGTGGAGGCAGGGCCCAAGCTCAAGGGCGTCCGGATCGTCCTGGATGCGGGGCATGGCGGTGTGGACCCGGGGGCGCGCGCCAACGGCATCTGGGAGTCGGATTTCGTCTACGACATCAGCATGCGGGTGCGTCGTCTGCTCGAGGAGCAGACCGAAGCCCAGGTGAGCAGCACCATACGCTATCCGGGACTTGGCTTCACCAGCCGCGATGACATCAAGGCGCCCAGCCATGCCGCTGAAATCCTCACCAACCCGCCTTTTGCGGTGGATGGCGAGAGTCCCACCGCCGTGAGCGTCCACCTGCGCTGGATCCTGGCCAACGATCTGCTGGCAGCCTTCCGGAAGGCCAAGGGGGATGTCCAGAAGACCCTGTTCATCAGCTTCCATGCGGACAGCCTCCACCCCTCCGCACGGGGCTCGATGGTCTACGTCCCGGGGGCTGCCCTGGTGCCGAAGACCTTTGCCCTGGGCAACGCGCGCCTGGGTTCCATGGCCGAGGCCAGGCGCTCCGCCAAAGTGGCCTTTACCGGCCGCGAGAAGCTCCAGAGCGAGGCCCGCAGCCGCCAATTCTCGGAAGCCCTGCTCAAGGCCATCCAGCAGGAACACATCCCGATCCACGCCAATCGCCCCATTCGCAACGTCATCTACCGCGGCGGCATGAAGTTCGTGCCTGCGGTGATCCGCTACAGCACCAGCGCCACCAAAGTTTTGATCGAAGTGGCCAATCTCACCAATGACGAAGATGCCGCCAATCTCCACAACCCGGAATTCCGCGAACGGTATGCGGCCGCCGTGGTGCGGGCGATCCGGGCGTACTACCGGAAATAGCCAGGCGACCGTTGGTGGACTTTGGGCCCTGTGAAAAAGGGCGACTGGGATCAGAATGGGCGCCGGGGGTGGCACATGCGGATCCTCATGGTTGCGCTCATGCTGTTGGGACTCTTCGGCTGCCGCAAACCGGAGGTGAAGGCCCCGCCACCCCAGGCCCGGCTCATCGTGCGGTTCCTGGACCGGGATGCGGTACTGCCTCTGGCTGAAGTGCCTGCTGAGGGCACCTGGCACTGGATGAATGCCGGGCTCTGGGAGCCCCTGGAGGTCCGCTGGAAGACGGGGACACCTCGTATCGGCGCCGCTGTGGTCGGCCGCACGGCTCCGGACTGGGTGCTGCTGGAGGCCCCGGATCGGGAAACCTACCGGGTGGTCATGCGCGGCCCGGGCCCGGAGGAACTGCAACGCCGGAACGACCGCATGGATCCCGACGAGCGGGATGCCCTGTCCATGCTGGGCGTGCTGTGGGTGCTGAGCTGGGTGAGGCGGTGAGGCTCCGGTAGCGATTTCCGGCGCCGGAACCTTGTGGCATCCTCAAGGTTCGCAGACCCCGAAGGAGGCCCCATGGACCGCGTCCATCTCATCACGCTGTCGGATCGGGCTTCCCGGGGGGAATATCGCGACGAGTCCACGCCGATGCTGCGGGATTGGCTGAAAGGGCAGGGCGTCCATCTGGTGACGGCAGAATTGATGCCGGATGATCCCGCGGCCCTGGAATCGGATCTGCGCAAGATGATTGCGGAAGGGATCCCGCTGGTGCTGACCTGCGGTGGCACGGGCTTCGGCTCCCGGGATACCACGCCCGAGGCCACGCGCCGCGTCATCGAGCGGGAAGCGCCGGGCGTCTGCGAGCTGATCCGGACCAAGGGCGGGCACCCACTGGCCTTCGCGAGCCGGGCTGTGTGCGGCATCGCCGGGCGTACCGTGATCCTCAACCTGTCGGGCCGGCCCGCCGCCGCCCTTGAACAGATCCAGCTCGCCTGGCCGCTCCTCACGCACGGCGTATCGGTGCTGCGCAAGGAAGGCGAGGCCGGGGGGCCCTGCACATGACCATCTGGGCCCGGATCAACCATGTGGGCTGGGTGCACCTCTGGCGCAGCCAGGAGGATTACAACGCCGCGGAGGCCTCGGCGCATTTCTTCAATGGACGCAGCGACCCCCGCTGGCAAAGTGCATTGCTGAGTCCGGACCAGCTGGCCAGACTGGCGGCCGGTGAACTGGTCGAGGTGGAGGATCCTGGCTACTTCGAGGATGAAGCCTAGGCCGGTCCACCTTCGCCCAGGGGATGCGTCACGGCGGCTTCCAGGCGGTGATACAGGGCCAGCAGCGTGCAGCTGATCCAGAGGTTCAGGGCGCCGCCCAGCAGGTTGAACACCCAGAAGGCCGGGTGTTTCAGGCGCAGCAGGGCGTCGGGCCCCAGGTCGGGCGGAGAGGGCGGCAGCACGCGATCCAGCAGCCAGCCTGCGCCCAGTTGATAGGACAGGGCGACGAGGATGACGGCCAGCACCGCCTGGACGACGCGGGGCCAATGCCGCGCCATGGCGCCCTGGCTCCAGCGCAGGGCATCCATCAAGTCGTCGCCCCGAAGGAGGATGCGCAGTGGCATCCAGCCGAACAGCGTCAGGACGATGAGGCCCGGGATGAAGAAGAGCAGCAGCCCGAGGCCGATGGCCACCGAAAGCCCAAGCCTTGCAAGGAAACTCCTGATCCATCTGGCCTCGAAACGTTCCTCCCAACTCGCGGTGGGATTCCCCGGCAGATCCAGGGTCTCCGCATCCAGGCGGGCCAGGAGCCTCGGCAGGAAATACATTTCGAGGGGCAGCAGGGCCACGAAGCCGAAGACGGCCTGAAGCACCAGGGTGGATTCCACCCGGGCGGCCAGTTCCAGCGCCGGGCCCATCTGGGTCAGCAGCATGGCCAGGCAGGACAGGGCCAGGGCCATGAACGGATGGCGGCGGAACAGTGCGAAGCCTTCATGAAGGGCACCGAGATGGGAGGGCGGACGCTGACGCATCCTTTCAGCTTAGGGCCTGTTTCGAAATTGGGGTGCGGTCCTGCTCGGGTCGCATCCAAAAGGAAACGGACCTGAATCGATGAGCTATGATCATCGGCATCATGTCCTACGAAGCTCCCTGCCTCCTGGTGGCCAGTCCATCCCTCCTGGATCCCAATTTCCTGCATAGCGTCGTGTTGGTGGTCGAGCATGACGAGGAGGGCGCCCTGGGGATCATCCTGAACCGCGCTCTGCCTTTGACGCTGAGCCAGGTCAGCAGTGACGGCGGCATGGCCTACCAGGGCTCCGAAGAGGCAACGGCCTGGCGGGGGGGCCCCGTAGATCCGCAGCGGGGCATCCTTTTGGTCCAGGGAGGCCTGCCGGAGGAGGAGGACACCGTGGTGGATCTCACGCACTTTGTCAGCCACCGGAAGGACCTGCTTGAGTCGTTGCTGGCGGATCCCCTCGCCCGGTACCGGCTGTTCCTGGGCTATGCGGGCTGGGGTGCCGACCAGCTCGACCAGGAGCTGGCCATGGGGGCCTGGACCCGGCGTCCCATCGTTTCAGAATGGCTGATGCACCCGGATCCCATGGGCCTCTGGCAGGTGGCCCTGGCCAGCGGGGATGAAGAGTAGGAGAAGGGAACCCCTTCGTTTCTAGACGCCGAACTGCCGCAGGTGGTGGTCGAGGTGCTTGTGCATGAGACGGCCCCATTCCTCGCCGCTCAGGCGGCCGAAGAAGGCGTGGGTCGCTTTTCCCGCCGACTCCGGCCCCCGCCGGACGAAGCGATCGATGAGCGTGGCCAGGCGGGCGCGTTCAGCCTCGAAATCCCGGGCGTCAGAGACCACGAAGCTAGGGTCGGTGGGTGAATTCCGGCGGAAGGGTTTCCTGCCCAGTACGAGCTTCCGGATGAAAGGTGTGAGGAGCTTGCCCAGGAAGGCCTGCCGCATGGGCCGGTCGCCCGTGGCCGTTTCCAGTCCGATGGCGCAGTGCAGGAGCATCTGGGCGGGATCCATCTTGCCCCACTGGCGAGTCGTGCCCGGTTCCAGGGCGGCCAGCCGGTGGGCCAGGGCCTCCCGATCGGCGGGATTGAAGAGTGATGGCATCAGGATCCTCCGGAGGGGCGAGGGCGCTTTCGTTATTATCTCGCTTGCGGAGACTTCGATGCGTCCACTTTCTTCACTGGCGGCCCTCCTGGCCACAGCAGCCGTTCTGGCCGCGCCCGCGCGCCAAGCGCCCCATGCCGATTGGCGCACCATCCGGACGGCCCACTACCGCATCCATTACCCGCCCGTGCTGGCCGACTGGGCGAAGGACGTGGCCTCCCGGGTGGAGGGCATCCACGCCCAGGTGACGGCGCTGGTGGGATATGCCAGCCCCAGGCCCGTGCAGGTGTTGCTGGTGGATCCGCTCCAGGAGGCCAACGGCATGGCCATGCCCCTCCTGGATCAGCCCTTCGTCATGCTTTGGCGCACGCATCCGCAGAGCGACGACCTTCACGCCGGTGCCTTGTCGAGCTGGACCGAGGATGTGACCGTCCACGAATTCGTCCACATCCAGCACCTGACCCGTCCCCAGAACCGCCGCGGCCTGCTGTCGCGGCTGGTGGGCCTGCCGCTGGGGCCCCTGGTCCTCAAGGCGCCGCGCTGGGTGTCGGAGGGCTACGCCACCCTGGTGGAAGGGAAACTCACGGGCTCGGGCCGGCCCCACAGTGCCATCCGCGCCGTGATCCTCCGCCAGTGGGCCGTCCAGGGCAAGCTGCCGGACTATGAGGCCCTCAGCAGCCAGGACGGCTTCCTGGGTGGCAACATGGCCTACATGGTGGGGAGCGCCTACCTCGAGTGGCTCGAGCGCCAGCGGCCCGGGACTCCCGACATCCTGCCGAGGCTCTGGAAGCAGCTGGCCTCCCGCAAGCGCCGCAATTTCGCAATGTCCTTCACCGCCACCTTCGGCTTTGATCCCAAGGACGGCTACGATCGCTTCCGGGCTGAGCTCTCCCATGATGCCCTGACTTGGGAAGACCATTTGAAAGCCGCAGGCCTGGTGGAGGGCACGGCCTTCGCGCGGTTCCCGGGCAAGGTGGAAGATCTCTCCCTCAGTCCCAACGGCAAGCTGCTGCTGGCCCGCTACGCCCACAAGCCCGAGGACTCCGGCCTGGTGGTCGTGGACCTGGAGGCAAAGGAGCCCGGGAAGACCCGCCGGAAGCAGCGGGAGGAAGCCCGGGATGCCGCGGACCTCAACGAGGTGAGGGATGTGGCGCCCGAATTTCCCTGGCGGAAGACCGTGCGCCTGATGGCCATCAACGGCCACCTGCCGGAGCGGGCCCTCTGGGT
Organism: Geothrix sp.; assembly: GCA_035255365.1. Classification (GTDB taxonomy): domain Bacteria; phylum Acidobacteriota; class Holophagae; order Holophagales; family Holophagaceae; genus Geothrix. The sequence goes on along the minus strand of DATEZS010000031.1, from coordinate 55,361 downwards.
GGACGACACCACCATCCGCTTCGAGCTCAAGCGCCGGGATGAAGAAGGTGTGCTCACCCGCCAGCCAGCCCTCTGGCGCATGGGCCGGGGGACCGAGCTGAAGCCCGCCAGGCCGCCCGCTCCCGCCGGAGAAGTGCTGTGGCCCATCCATCGCCAGGGGCAGTGGGTGCTGGAGTACCGGGGGCAGGCGCTCCCGCTGCCGGGACAGGCCACCGGCCGCGCCTGGGTGGATGCACCAAGAGGCTTCATCTACACAGGGTGCGAACTGGAAGGCACCTGGAATCTGGTGCGGGTGCCCTTCCAGGAAACGGCGGGGAAACTTGTTTTCGGTGCGCCCCAACGCCTGACCCGCACGGTGTCCGCCGCGTGGAACCCCGTCCCCACGCCGGATGGGAAGCAACTCTACTTCACGCGCCTGGATGCCCGAGGCACCGAGATCCGCGTAATGGAACTGGCGCAGGCACCGACCGCGTCCTTGCCCAGGGATGCCGCTGGCTTCCTCACCCAGCGGGCCATCCTGCCGCCCGCCCCTGAGCCCGATCCCTTGCCGGCGCCTGCTCCTGTGCCGCCCTCGGTGCCCTACCGAGGCGCCGACAACCAGACCATTCGGCCAGCGGCGAGCCTGACCTGGGTGCCCCAGGGTTACAGCTACCAGCTCGGCATCGGTGGGGCCGACCTGCTCAACCGGCTCTCCTGGGCAGTCTTAGCGGGCGTTGGAGATGGCGCGGGTCCGCGCGGTGCTCTGGTGGGCATCAGCTCCACGGCCTGGCGCTGGAATCCCAGCTTCCTTGCTTTCAGCGCCCTGGAACGGCCCAGCCGCCAGCGCTTCAGTCCCCGGGATCTGGACCGGGAACGGCGCGGCGCGGAGCTGGCCTTCGTCCTGGAGGACAAGGGGGAGCTGCCGTACTGGATCGGCGTGGTGGCCGCGGGGGAACGGGTCCAGAAGCTGCAGGAGGAACAACCGCTCGGCGGTGTCACCACGCGCCTGCTGGGAGGGCTGCGGTTGGGGCTTCGTCAATCCTTCTCCCGGGGCGCGTGGGGCTTCGGTACCCGATGGGATGGAGATCTGATTTCGGGGCAGAATGGCCATGGCCCGAAGGATGAGTCCTGGGCTCTGCAGCGTGGCGCCTTCGCCCTGCAACTGCTGAATCCCGTGGTGCCTGCGGTCCTGAAGGCCGAAGGCGGGCGTCTTTCCGGCGATGCCCTGGAGGCTTTCCAGCTGGGCGGCATCAACCCCTGCCTGATTCCATCCAGCCTCGATCTCAATCGCGTCGCCCAACCGGCTCTTCCAGCCTACGAAGCCACTGGCAACCGCTTCGTGCGGTACCGGGCGGAAGTGGGTGGAATCGCCCGCGCCTATGTGGAACACACCGTCCTCTGGGATGCGGGCTCCGCGCGGGCTCCCTTCCAGAAAGTGGCCGGCGTGGAATTGGATTTCGGCCCGGAACAGCTGAGCGGCGCGAATGCCCTGCTGGGCAAGCTGCACGTGAACCTGGGCCTGCATCGACCCCTCAACGGCGCGCAGAAGGGCCGCACCATTTTCACCCTCAGTCTGGTGATGCGGCCCTGACCTTCCCGTTGCTGGATTTCCCAGCCCTAATGGTCACGCATCCCGCTAGTCTCTAGGCATGCGCAGCATCGTGTGGTTCCGGGGCAAGGACTTGCGGGTGACGGATCATGGGCCGCTGCAGGAGGCCGTGGCAGCCGGCGAGGTGATCCCGCTTTTCGTGCTGGACCCTTATTTCTTCGCGCCGGACCGGGCCAGGGAACTGCCGCACCGCATGCAGTTCCTGCTGGAATCCCTGCGGGAGCTGGAAGCCAATCTCGCCCGACTGGGGTCGCGCCTGCTGGTGGTGGCCGGGCGCAGTGTGGAGGTGGTGCCCCGGCTGGCGGCACTCTGGAAAGCGGATCAGGTGCTGGCCCATCGCTGGGTGGAACCCTTCGGCCGCGAACGGGATCGCCGCATAACGGAGGCCCTGGGCCGGGAGGACAAAGGCTTCCGGTTGTTCGAAGGAGAGACGCTGCTTCCGCCAGGCTCCGTGCGGAACGGCCAAGGACAGCCGTTCCGGGTGTTCACGCCCTTTGCCCGGGCCTGCGGCACCAAGCTGGATCTGGAACCCCCGCTTCCTGCCCTGAGTTCATTGCCGCCCTTGCCCATCGGCATCCCGGCTGAAGTGGTGCCCATTCCTACCCTGGAGGATCTGGGCCTCCTGCGGAATCCGCGGGTTCTGCCGGGCGGGGAACGAGCCGCCCAGGATCGCCTGCGAACCTTTCTGGAAGGCCCCATCGCCCACTACGGCACGGACCGGGATCGCATGGACCGGCCGGGCACGTCCCGGCTCAGCGCGGACTTGAAGTTCGGCACCCTGGCGGTCCGGACCGTCTGGCGGACGGCGGCTGCCAAGGGCCAGGACGAATCGATCCGCCGCTTTATCAACGAGCTGCTCTGGCGGGAGTTCAGCCACAACCTGCTCTGGGATTGGCCGGAGCTGCTGGAGCAGCCGTTCCGGGCCGGTTTCAAGGCCTTTCCCTGGCTTCGGGACGAGGTGGCCTGGCAGGCCTGGACCCAAGGGCGCACGGGCTACCCGGTGGTGGATGCCGCCGCCCGGCAGCTGCTGGCGGAGGGTTTCGTCCACAACCGGGCCCGCATGGTGGCCGCCAGTTTTCTCACGAAGCATCTGCTTCAGGACTACCGCCTTGGCGAGGCCCACTACCTGCACTGGCTCGTGGATGGCGACTGGGCCCAGAACAATGCCGGGTGGCAGTGGAGTGCGGGCTGCGGCTGCGATGCCCAGCCCTGGTTCCGCATCTTCAACCCGGTGACCCAGGGCCTGAAGTTCGATCCGGATGGTGCCTACGTGCAGCGCTGGCTGCCGGAACTGGCAGATTGTCCGACGGCCTTCCTGCACCAACCCTGGAAGGCCCCGAAGGCGGTTCGAGCCCGCCTCGACTATCCGGAGCCGGTGGTGGACCATGCACTGGCCCGGGAACGGTTCCTGGCCACTGCGAAAGCACATCTGGCCGGGGAGGTCCGCTGATACAGTTGAAGGGACGAGTGCTTCTATCCCTTCTGCTTTTTTGACTTACGGGTAATCCATGCACACCATCCGATTCGACGGCAAGACCCCCGGTTCCGCGGAATGCGACCAGGAGATCGCCCTGCTGGCCGCCAGCACCAAGGCGGCGGTGCCGCTGCCCCATCGTTGCGGCGGCCACGCCCGGTGCGGGACATGCCTCGTCACCATCACGGATGGCGCCGAACACCTGAGCGAGAAGGGTGCCATCGAGACCCGGGTTCTGGGCATCCTCAAAGCCCAGCCGGACCAGCGCCTGGCCTGCCAGGCCTGGGCCAGGGGCGATGTCTCCTGCAAGTACTGAGAAGAATCGGGTCTATCTGGACCTGCAGGTCTTGAATTTCCCTTAGCCTTCCTGCACCATGGAACGGTCACTCGTTCTCTGAAAGGAAGGTGCTCGTGCGTCGATGGCTCTGGATGTGGGCGGCCGGATTGTTGCTGCAGGCCCAGACCCCTCCGATGCCGCTCGTCTTGCCCCGGTTGCCCAAGGCCCCGGCCATCGTCCGTTCGGCGGACCTTTCGGATTGGGGAGGCGCCCTTCGCATCACCGAGTTCGGGTGCTGGTACCCCGAGGACAAGGGTAAACCCGTGGTGGAAACCGTGGCCTACCTGGCCTGGGGACCCGATGGCCTCTATGTGGCCGTAGAAGCCCACGACCCCGCGCCAGGCGGCGTCCGTGCCTTTCCTGGGCGCCGGGACAACCTCACCGGCAGTCAGGACACGGTGACTGTGGATCTGGATGCCGCGGGCAAGGGCCAGGCCGCCGTGAGCCTGACCTGCAACGCCTTGGGTGTGCAATCGGATTCCCTGGTCACGCCCAACAGCTGGAGCGGTTCCTACGACCTGCTGTGGGACTCCGCGGGAGTTCGCACGGATTACGGCTACCTCGTGAAATTCCGTATCCCCTTCACCAGCCTGCGCCGGGTTCCTGGCGCCTGGGGCCTTCGGATCAGCCGCTATCACCCGAACGGGCGGGGCTATACGGTAGCCTGGCCCCAGCAGGACCAGAACAATTCCTGCGATCTGTGCCAGCTGGCGAAAGTATCGGGTGCCCCGGATACGAACGGAGGCGCGCCCTTCCTGGTGATCCCGACCTTGACGGCCCACCGCACCGAATCCGTGGCGGAAGGCTCCTTGGGCCGGCCCGAGCAGGCCTTCCGACCGGGGCTGGATGTGCGTTACTCAGGGCAGTCCCTCACGGTGGATGGCACCTATCGACCGGATTTTTCGGCGGTGGAGGCCGATATCGATCCCCTCATCATCAACAGCCGCTTCAAATATCAATTTCCCGAGAAGCGTCCGTTCTTCCAGGAAGGTCTGGAAATCTTCAATGTGAGCGGGGCCCAGCAGCAGTTCGCGAGCCGCTCCATCCTGGATCCCGAATACGGCGTGAAAGTCACAGGCCGCACTTCCTGGGGCAGCTGGGGCGCTGTGCAGGCCCAGGACAAGGCTGGGGGCGCCTCCCTGGCCTCCGATGGTGCGGTCCTTCCGGATGGCTTGAAGACGCGGAGCCTGGCCGCCGCCGCCCATGTGGATACCGATGCCAAAGGCTCCAGCGTCACGCTCATGGGCACGGACTCCCTGGTGCTGGGAGGCGATGCCACCTATTTTGGCCGCAGCGGCGGTCTGTATTTGGACCAACGGCTCGGGGAGCACTTCAAGGTGGGCCTCAGCCGCATCGAAAGTTCCACGACGCTGCCGGAGGGGGACCTCCAGCCTCTCCACTCCCACGGCAGCGCGACGAAATGGGGATTGGACTGGGCGGATCGCAACTGGTGGGCCAGTGCCGGGGGCAGCGCCACGAGCCCGGATCTGGTGCTGGCCAATGGATTCGTGGATCTCCCGGGTTACAAGACCCAGTGGGGAGGCGTGGGGGCCAACTTGCGCAGCGCCAAGGCATGGTGGTCCTATCTTGGTGGGGGCCTCAATTTTGGCCGGACGGACTGGTGGAACGGAGACCCGATGTCGCAGGGAGTGTCCGCCTACGCGAACCTCTCCACCCGGAACCGCTTGAGCTTCTTCCTGTCCTTCAGCCCTCATCAGCGGGAGTGGGCCCTGGGCCAGCAGGTGGATACGCATTTCTTCTATGCCAGCACGAGCTTCAATAAATTCCCCTGGTTCCGCCCCTCGCTCTCCTTCAGCCATGGGCGCACTCCCGACTACAACACCGGATTGCCAGCCCGGAACGCCGCCCGCAACGTGAACCTCAATGGCAACCTCGCCGCCTTCTCCTACTCGGTGCAAGGAGGTCTCAACCAGCTGCGGGATGCGGATTCCCAGGCCCTCCTGCGGCGGGCGCGACGACTGTTCGCCAAGCTGGAATACGCCTTCCCCTTTGACCTGTACGCCAGAATCCAGGCTCAGGCCACCCGCTATGAGACCTCAGGCGAGGAAACCACCAAGTCCAGGTTTGTCCAGATTCTGACCGGCTGGCAGCCCAACGCTTTCACCCAGATCTACCTGGGCTACTCCCAGACCCGCGGCACCGACCTGGATCTGGCTCCTCCCGCCGAGCGCCTCCTGGAAAAAGGCCTGTTCGCCAAGGCCGCTTACGCCCTGCGTTTCTGAAACCTAGACCTTGCGGCGGCCTTCCATGGCGCGATCAAGGGTGAGTTCATCGGCGTATTCGAGGTCGCTGCCGATGGGCAGCCCCAGGCCGATGCGGGTGGTGCGGATGCCGATGGGCTCGAGGATGCGGGCCAGCCAGCTGGCGGTGGCTTCGCCATCCACCGTGGGGTTCGTGGCCAGGACGATTTCCTGGATGCTGTGGTCCTCCAGGCGCTTGAGCAGCTCCCGGATGCGCAGCTGGTCAGGGCCGACTCCGCGCAGGGGGGAGATGAGGCCGCCGAGCACATGGTACCGGCCTCGGTAGTGGCCGCTGCGTTCGAAGCTCAGCACATTGGAGGCTTCCGCCACGATGACGAGGCTGGAGGGATCCCGCCTGGGGTCCAGGCAGATGGGGCAGATGGGCTGATCGGTGAACGCTCCGCAGACCTGGCAGAAGCCCACCTTGTCGGCGGCCTGCTGCAGCTGGTGGGCCAGATGGGTCATGGCTTCCGGGCCCTCCTTCAGGAGGTGCAAGGCCATGCGCTGGGCGGACTTGGCACCCACCCCCGGCAGTTTCTGGAGGCTGTCCACCACGGCTTCAAGGGGCGGCGGCAGCTTCATGGCAGGCCCCGGGCCGGGAGCGATCCCGCATCACGCGGCCCCAAGGCCACAGCCATCTAGAGTCCCAGGCCCGGCAGGTTGAGCCCGCCGCCCAGACCGCCCATCTGCTTCTTCATGGCCTCGTCCACCTTGGTGGTGGCATCACGGAAGGCGGCCATCAGCAGATCCTCAAGCATGGAAGGGTCCTCCGGATCCATGGCGTCCTTGGCGATGGAAATGCCCATGAGTTCCTTGGAGCCATTCAGGGTGATCTTCACCAGCTCACCGCCGGCAGTGCCTTCCATGCGCAGGTTGGCCTGGGCTTCCGCCAGCTTGGCTTGCATCTGTTGCGCCTGCTTCATGAGGAATCGCATGTCCATGGGTCAGTCTCCGGAAACGGGTTGGGGTAGGTGACGGCGCAGCCGATGGGCCAGCCTCAGCATCAGGAAATAGCCTACGGGAACCGAGATGGCGCTCAAAACGAAACCACCCAGCAGGTAGGGCCAGAGAATGGGCTTCAGCATGGCCGAGGCCGCTTCCCAACCGACATGGGTGGTGAAACTGTGCCAGCCGAGGCTCTTCCAGTGCACGGCGCTCAGGTCCAGGTGCAGACCCCGTCCCATCAGCACATTGCCCAGCAGGGTGGAAAAGGTGGCCATGGGCACCATGGTCCAGGGGTTGTTGACGAAGGCGCCCAGGAAGGCCAGGGGACGGTGGAGCCTTCTGATCAGCGCGCAGGCCCCCAGCACCAGGCCAGTGTGGGTGCCCAGCAGGGGATTCCAGGCAATGGCCAGCCCGAGGGCGAAACTCCAGGCCAGGTGGTGGGGTTCCAGGGTGGGATCGGCCAGGAAGCGCTTGGTCCTGGCCCAGAGATGGTGCTTGTTGTGATGGGTCATGAAAATCCGAAATGGTCGAAGCTGAGGTCGGGAACCGGGCACAGTGAATTCCCATCATAGGTCAGCACCGGGGCTGCCCCGGAGGGGATCGCCTTGGCCACGGGCACCAGGGGGAGATCCAGTCGGGCTTCCAGTTCCGCCCGGCTCAGGGAACTGCCGAAACAGCGGGCATAGTCCTCACCGCCAACCAGGGCGTCCTGATCCAGGCCGGTTTCCAGGACCAGGCTCAGGGAGGATGCCTGCGCCAGGTTGCGCAGATCCCGGCTCAAGCCGTCGGACAGGTCGAGGCAGGCATGCACCTCCGGTATGTCTGCCAACCTCAGGCCCAGCCCCAGGTTGGGGGCGGGGGCCAGGTGGGCGGCCAGATCCTGGTCCGGGTGATCCGGATCCCAGCGCTGGCCCGCCTGGAGCTTCCTCAGTCCGCGCAGGCTCGCTCCCGGCATCCGGTCCAGGAAGAGGGTGTCCCCCGCCTGGAGGCCGTCCCGCCGGAGCCACCGGTCCGTCTGGCCGAAGGCGGTGAGCCCCAGCCCCAGTCCTGCGGGTCGGCCCACCGTATCGCCACCAAGAACCAGGACCTTGGCTTCCTGCGAGGCAGCCGCAAGACCCTGGAGGAAAAGCTCAAGCCAAGTCTCTGCAATCTCTGGCCCCAGGGCCAGGGTCAGCGTGTAGCCGAAAGGCGCGGCGCCGGAGGCATCCAGGTCCGAAAGATTCACAGCCAGGAGCTTGCGGGCCAAAAGGTCCGGGGGATGCCAGTCCAGACGAAAGTGCTGGCCGGATTCCATGAGATCCGTGGTCACGAGCCAGCGCTTGCCCGGCTCCAGGGGAGGCAGGGCGCCGCAATCGTCCAGGAGCGCCTCTCCCCCGGGCAGCAGGGCGCGGATTCGGGCCAAGATGTCAAATTCCCGCAGGGGCAAAGGCGGACCTCCGTCACATTTCCAGTCTCCCACGCCCCTTCCCAACAGCGAAGGCTTGGAGCGCGCAGGGCCGGATGATAGTTTGGATGGGTTCGCCCGCTGCGGGCTCCCACTGGAACCAAAGGAGAGGACCATGGCCATCACCAAAGTCTGGATCGAAGAAGGCTGCATCGTATGCAACGCCTGCGAGGCCGAGTGCCCCGATGTCTTCCATGTCACTGACACCAGCTGCAATATCAACGGCTCCGTGCGCGAGGACGGCATTGATTCCGAGAATCGCGAGGAGATGAGCCCCCTCTCCGGCAGCTTCGGCACGGATCTGGAAGCCAGCATCGAAGCCGGCGCCGCCGGTTGCCCTGTGGAAGTCATCAAGTTCGAAAAGGCCTGATCGGGCCATGCGTTTCAGCGAAAAGGGCGCCGTCGGGCGCCCTTTTCGTCATTGGGGGACAAACCGGAATCAATCCTTCAGGCCGACGTTCACTTCGAATTCGCCGAAATCGGTCCGGAAGGGGATGGCGATGCAGGGCACATCGCCCGTGCGGCTGATCTTGTGCCCCTTGCCCACCACCACCGTGGGGACCGAGATGGAGAGGCTGAACCCTTCCTGGATCAGGAGGCGGCGGGCATCGCCCACCACGATGTTCCCGATCTCGCCAATGGCATCCTCCACGGACTGGTTCAGCTCCGGGATCTCCTCCATGAGCATGTTTCCGGCAATGCGGCAGGCCAGGGCGGCGGGGAAGCTCAAAATGATGCTGCCGGCGGTTTCCCCGGTGATGCCGATGATGGCGGAGATGTCATAGGTGGTGATCAGGTCCTCCTTCACGGACAGCCCGATCTTCTCGGCCGTCATGCTGGCCATCATTTCCAGGCTGCGCAGGGTGGACTCGATGAAGGGATTGATGAAGGCGACATTCATGGGGCCTCTGGGAGAGTAACTGGCCCTTTTTCGGTTGATGCGGTTTCGGACATGACTTCTGTCATTTGTGGAGATCGGGGCTTCCCGTCACCATGGTCCTTGACCGGAGAGAATCCATGCTGAATCGCATCCAGGCCGACCTGAAAACCGCCATGCTCGCCAGGGATGCCCCCCGCACCCAGGTGCTGCGCATGGCCCTGGCCGCCTACAAGAACGAGGCCATCGCCAAGGGCTTGGGCCCCCAGGGGACCCTGACGGAGGCGGATGCCCTGGGAGTGCTCAAGCGCCTGGTGAAGTCCCGGGAGGACAGCGTGGCCCAGTTCGAGAAGGTGGGGCAGATGGAAAGGGCCCAGGAGGAGCGGCGGGAGATCGAGCTGCTGAAGCCCTACCTGCCGGCCATGCTGGAAGGCGAAGCTTTGGAGGCGGCCGTGAAGGTGGCCATCGCCGAAAGCGGGGCCACCACCAGGAAGGACATGGGCCTGGTGATGAAGGCCATGCAAGCCACCCACGGCGGGGCCTTCGACGGCAAGGCCGCCAGCGCCCTGGTGCAATCGCTGTTGGGATGAGGTCTGGGGCGGCTTCCTGGGCTAAACTCGAAGGTTAGAGGCCCCCATGAAGCAGTCCAAACTCCTGATCCAGACCCTGCGCGAGACGCCGCGCGATGCCGATGTGGTGAGCCAGCAGCTCATGATGCGCGCTGGCATGATCCAGAAGGTGGCCGCCGGCATCTACAGCTATCTCCCTCTGGCCTTCCGGAGCATCCGCAAGTTCGAGGAGATCGTCCGCGAGGAGCTGGCCAAGGACGGTTGCCAGGAACTGCTCATGCCCTCGGTATTGCCCGCGGAGCTCTGGCAGGAGAGCGGCCGCTGGAAGTTCTACGGCGACGAGCTGCTCCGCTTCTGCGACCGCAAGGCCAAAGCCGAAGTGACGGAGCGCCGCGCCAGGGGCGAGAAGCCCGACGAGCGCGAGTTCTACAATTTCTGCCTGGGCCCCACCCACGAGGAAGTGATCACCGACATCGTCCGCAAGAACGTGCGCAGCTACAAGCAGCTGCCCATGAACCTGTTCCAGATCCAGACCAAGTTCCGCGACGAGCGGCGCCCCCGCTTCGGCCTCATGCGGGGCCGCGAGTTCACCATGAAGGATGGCTACTCCTTCCATGCGGACGATGCCTGCGCCGATCGTGAGTACTGGGCCATGTTCAACGCCTACAAGCGCATCTTCTCCCGCCTGGGCGTGAAGTTCCGCCCCGTGGAAGCCGACAGCGGCGCCATCGGCGGCAGCTTCACCCACGAGTTCCACGTGCTGGCGGGCAGTGGCGAGGATGCCATCCTCAGCTGCGATGGCTGTGATTACACCTCGAACATCGAGAAGACCGAGGCTCCGAAACTGCCCGCCGGAGACCACGGAAAAGCCTTCGAGCTGAAGCGGGATCACTTCTGCACGCCGGGCGTGGTTGGCCAGGTCGAGCAGGCCGCGGGCATGAAGGATGCCGAGCACGACGGGATGCCCCTCACCCAGACCAGCAAGTTCTTCCTGTACCGGGCGACCTTCGGGGATGGCGCCACCAAACTCGTGGGCGCGGTGATTCGCGGCGATCACGAGCTCAACCCAGTGAAGGTGAAGAACTTCGTGGGTGCCGCGGAGCTGGAGCTCATGCCGCTGGAGGAGGCCGAAGCCTTTACGGGCGCCAAGACCGGGTTCATGGGACCTGTGGGCCTCAAGGATGTGGCCATGCTGGTGGATCTCAGCCTGGAGGGCGCGGTCAATCTCACCTGCGGCGCGAACCGCACCGACTACCACCACTTCGGCCTGGATCCCAAGCGCGACCTGCCTGGCTGCTCCTTCGTGGATTTGCGCATGGCCGCCGAGGGCGATGCCTGCACCCGCTGCGGGAAGGGCCACTACCAGGCTTTCCGGGGCATCGAGGTAGGGCAGGTCTTCAAGCTCGGGCTGAAGTATTCCAAGTCCATGTCCTGCACCTTCCTCGACGAACAGGGCAAGGAAAACCCCATGGTCATGGGTTGCTACGGCATCGGCATCACCCGCACCGTGGCGGCCGCCGTGGAGCAGAATTTCGACGCCGACGGCATCATCTGGCCCTGGCCCATCGCCCCCTACCAGGTGCATGTGGTGTGCCTGGATCCCGCCAATCCCGAAGTCTCCGCCGTGGCCTGCCAGGTGGAGAAGGATCTTGAGGCCGCCGGGTTCGAAGTTCTTCACGATGATCGGGAGGGCCTGAGCCCGGGCGCCAAGTTCAAGGATGCGGATCTGCTCGGCTTCCCGCTGCGGATGACGGTCGGCGCCAAGGGTTTGAAGGACGGCATCGTGGAACTGCGCGATCGCCGCTCGAAGGACGTGATCAAGCTCAAGCCCGAGGCCGCGGTGGCGGAAGTGTCCGTGGCCCGGGATCGGCTCATGCAGGAACTGGAAACCTCAGGAGGCCGTTAGGGCCTCCCTTCAAATTGAGGTGCGGCCGCGCAAGGGGTGCCGCCCAAGCGAGACAAGGAGAACGACGATGGCGATAGCGGTACTATCGGCGAGGAGTTCGACGTGGTATCGCGCCGGGCGCCACGCCTTGCCCTTCGGGACGTGGCCAGCCGCACCCCTGGCTGCATTGTCGGCCTTGAACGATGTCCCGCCTCGCCCTTCGGCCGACGCCTTGCCAGTGGCGCGGCTGGCCAGCGTCGCGGCTCACATCCAATTTGAAGGGAGGCCCTAATGGCCGAAGGACGGGTTCACCTCACGACATTCATCGAAGGGGTGCTGGTGCATGGGCAGGAGACTCCCTTCGTCCTGCTGGTCCCGTCCCCGCACAGCCCGCACCGAGGCCTGCTCATGCCCGCGCAGATCCCCTGGGCTCCGGGATTCCTGCCCACGGCCCTCCTGAACGCGCAGATCGAAGTGGCCTGGGGCGTGCCTTTCCGCTTCGTGGACCACTCGGTGCTGCCGGTGGTCTTCGACGAACGGACCAGTCGTCTCCCGACCCCTTGGCTGCTCAGGCTGGAAGGCCTTGAGGGCCAACAGCGCCTCTACCTTTCCCACCTGCTCCGCACCAAGGCGCCGGAAAACCAGCTGCCGCCGCCCCCACCCGGCGGCCAGTGGGTCGGCGAGCAGGGCCTCCAGAGTCTGGACATGCTCCCTGGCGTTCGTCGGCTTTGCCAGTCAGCTCTCCAGGAAGTGAAGGAGGGATGACCTCCATGGCAGACCCTCTTTATGTAAATTGGCGCCAGGGGCGCCGATTTTTCATGGTCGAAGTGGCATAACCTCCTCGCCGGTCCCACCAGGCTCAGACGACCTCAAGTCGTCTGGGTTTGAGGCAGGCGGTCGAAGTGGCATAACCTCCTCGCCGGTCCCGCCAGGCTCAGACGACATCAAGTCGTCTGAGCCTGGGGACCGGCGGTCGGTTACATCTGTTCAAATGCGTTGAAGAAGTAGCTGACTTCGAACTGGGCGCTCTCTGGCTTGTCGCTGCCGTGGGTGGCGTTGCGGCCGATGCTGGCGCCGAAGCGCTTGCGCAGTGTGCCTTCGGCGGCGTTGGCGGGGTTGGTGGCGCCCATGAGGTCGCGCCAGCCCAGGATGGCGTTCTCGCCCTCCAGCACCATGATGGCCACGGGGCCTTCGGTCATGAAGGCTTCCAGCTCGGCGTAGAAGCCCTTGCCGACATGCTCATGGTAGAAACCCTTGCAGATGGCGGGAGTGAGGCGGGTCAGCTTGAGGCCGACGATCTTCAGTCCGCTCTGCTCGATGGCCGTGATGATTTCACCGACATGGCCGTCCTTGACGGCATCGGGCTTGATGATGGCAAAGGTCCGTTCCAGGGCCATGATTCCTCCAGAATCCAAACGATTAGTGTGCCCCGGGCTGGTAACTTCGGCAACCAAGGATCCTTCCGCTGACAGGCTGACGCTGGGAAAAGTGGTCAGGGCACGGTACAATCGAGGTTTACGCGATCGGACGGCTTCATGATTGACACCCTGCTCAAGAAACTCATCGGCTCCAAGAATGATCGCGAGCTGAAGCGCCTGTGGGCGAAGGTCCAGTACATCAATGTGCTGGAGCCGGAGATCTCCGCCTTGAGCGACGAAGCGCTGAAGGCCAAGACGCCCTACCTCAAGGAGAAGCTGGCCAACGGCGCCACGCTGGAGGAGATCCTCCCCGAGGCCTTCGCCGTGGCGCGGGAAGCCTCCAAGCGCGTGCTCAAGATGCGGCACTTCGATGTGCAGCTGGTGGGCGGCATGGTGCTGCACGAAGGCAAGGTGTCCGAGATGCGCACCGGTGAAGGCAAGACCCTCACCGCCACGCTGCCCCTCTACCTCAATGCCCTGGCGGGCAAGGGGGCCCACCTCGTCACCGTCAACGACTATCTGGCCCGGCGCGATGCCGAGTGGATGGGCCGTCTCTACACCTGGCTGGGACTTTCGGTTGGCATCATCCAGCACGGTCTCGATGATTCGGAACGGCGCCAGGCCTATGGCTGCGACATCACCTACGCCACCAACAACGAACTGGGCTTCGACTACCTGCGCGACAACATGAAGTGGGACCTGGATGAATTCACCCAGCGGGGCTTCCACTACGCCATCGTGGACGAAGTGGACAGCATCCTCATCGACGAGGCCCGCACCCCGCTCATCATCGCGGGCAGCAGTGAAGAGGACACCTCCAAGTACTTCCGCATCGATGCGATCGTGCCGAAGCTGAAGCCTGAGGTGGACTACAAGGTGGACGAGAAGGACCGCCAGGTGATGCTCACCGATGGTGGCATCCACCACGCGGAACAGCTCCTGTCCGTAGCCAACCTGTACGATCCCGCCAGCATCGAGATCCTGCACGGCCTCAACCAGGCCCTCCTGGCCCACAACCTCTACAAGCTGGATGTGGACTACATGGTCCGCCCCAAGGAGGATGGGAAGGGCATGGAAGTGGTCATCGTGGACGAGTTCACGGGCCGCCTCATGCCGGGCCGCCGCTGGTCCAACGGCCTGCACCAGGCCATCGAAGCCAAGGAAGGCGTCGAGGTCAACGCCGAGAACCAGACCCTCGCCACCGTCACTTTCCAGAACTTCTTCCGCATGTACGAGAAGCTCGCGGGCATGACCGGCACCGCCGAGACCGAGGCCCAGGAACTGCACTCCATCTACAAGCTCGACGTGATCGTGGTTCCCACCAACATGCCCATGATCCGCAAGGATTTCGCCGATACGGTCTATTCGACCCGGGCGGGCAAGAAGAAGGCCATCGTCGAGGAGATCCGCGACCTCCACACCAAGGGCCAGCCGGTCCTGGTGGGCACGGCGAGCATCGAGAGCAGCGAGGATCTGGCCGATGCCCTCACGGCCGCCCGCATCCCCCACGTGGTGTTGAACGCCAAGCACCACGAACGGGAAGCCGAGATCGTGGCCCAGGCCGGTCGCAAGGGCGCCGTCACCATCGCCACCAACATGGCGGGTCGCGGCACGGACATCATCCTCGGCGGCAATCCCGAGGGTATGGCCCGCATGGAAGCCAAGAAGAAGGACATCGCCCTCTATGACGAGGAGGGGCTCGAGACTCCGGAATTCTCGGCCCTCGTGGAGAAGATGCGCGAGCAGACGGCGGCGGAGCACGAAGAAGTCGTCGGCCTCGGCGGTCTCCACATCCTGGGCACCGAGCGCCACGAGAGCCGCCGCATCGACAACCAGCTGCGCGGTCGCGCCGGCCGCCAGGGCGATCCTGGTTCCAGCCGCTTCTACCTGTCCCTCGAGGACGATCTCATGCGCATCTTCGGCGGAGATCGCATCAAGAACCTCATGGGCGCCATGGGCATGAACGATGACGAGCCCATCGAAGCCGGCATGGTGACCCGCGCCATCGAGCGCAGCCAGAAACGCGTGGAGGCGCACAACTTCGAGATCCGCAAGCACCTCATCGAGTACGACGATGTGATGAACAAGCAGCGCATCTTCTTCTACGGGCTGCGCACGGAAATCCTGCGCGGCAACACCAAGGACTATGTGCTTCGCGTGGCGGGTGAAATCGCCGAAGGCATCTGCCATGACTTCCTCCTCGACAAGGGCGAGCGCGACCTGGCTGGCTTCCGGGAGCGGGTGGAGCAGCTCTTCGCCATTTCCGGCGAGGAAGTGGAGGCCATCTCCCAGATGCCTCAGGCCCAGGCCACGACCGCCCTGGCGACTCTGGTCCAGAAGTCCTACGAGGGCAAGGATGAGCGTCTGGGAGGCGAGGGCATGCGCAGCTACGAGCGCTGGTCCATCCTCCAGATCATCGACGCCGCCTGGAAGCGCCACCTCCTCGTCATGGACCACCTCAAGGAGGCCATCGGTTTCCGCGGCTACGGCCAGAAGGATCCGCTGGTCGAGTACAAGCGCGAGAGCTACGAGTATTTCGAACAGATGCGTTTTGGCTACGAGGACGAGATTGTCTCCTATCTCTACCGGGTCGAGCCCCAGCCTGCCTATGTGCCCAGCGATGACTTCTTCCGTGGCCCGTCAGAGGTTCTCGAATTGGGACCGGACGAGCAGGGGAACCTCCCAGAGGGCATCCAGCGCGTCATGCGGTTCACCGCCGGCGGCCTGGACGACTGAGCTTCCAGGGCCAACCAACCAGGAAAAAACGCAGGGGGTCCATCGGCCCCCTGCGTTTTTCTTGGGTGTAGCCTTCGGCCCTGCTAGGGTTTCAGGTTATGGAACTCATCATCGTCACAGGTCTTTCGGGGGCAGGGCGGCACTCGGTTCTAGGTGTACTGGAGGATTCCGGCTGCACGGCGCTGGACAATGTGCCGCCGAGGCTCGTGGAACCGCTTCTGGAGTTGGAAGGCAAGTTGCTCCCCACCCGGAACCGCCTGGTCATCGGCATGGACAGTCGGCAGCCGGATTTCGTCGAGGAGCTCCAGCCGCTCCTGGACCGGCTTCAAAGCCGGTTTGTGCGCGTCCAGGTCGTCTTCGTGGAAGCAAACGACGAGATCCTCCACCGCAGGTTTTCCGAAACCCGGAGACCTCATCACCTGGCCCTGCTCGGGTCCGCCGATGAAGGCATCCAGCGGGAGCGGGAAATCCTGGCTCCCATCAGGTCCCTGGCCACGACGATCCTGGATACGAGTCGCCTGAGTCTCTCGGAATTGCGGCTCCGGATCGCCCACCTCATTCCGGAGGTGACGAGCCCCATCACGGCAGTGCGGCTCCTGAGTTTCGGGTTCAAGCGGGGGGTCCCGGCCGATGCGGATGTGGTGCTGGACGCGCGCTTCCTCCCGAACCCTTACTATGTGGATGCCCTGAAACCGCTGACGGGGCGGGATCCCGAGGTGCAGGAATATCTGCTTGCGAGCCAGGATTTCAGGGAGTTTCTGGAACGCACCGAGGCCTGGCTGCGCTGGTCACTGCCGCTGGTGCAGCAGGAAGGCCGGGCCTACCACACGCTTGCCATCGGATGCACCGGTGGACAGCACCGGTCGGTGGCCTTGGTGGAATTGCTGGGGCAGCGGTTGAAGCAGGATGTGACCGCGCTGCGCATTCGGCATCGGGAACTGGAAGGTTGAAGCTCAACCTTCGGTGAATAGAACCCCGTGCTTGGCCAGATCCTCGCGGATGAAGTCCCAGGCGCCGGGCTCCTGGCCCACGAATTCCGGAGGGTTGACGCCCTTGCGGGAGAAACCGCCCTTGGCCACGAGGCGCACGGCCGCCGTGCAGGTATAGCCCGTGGTCCTCGCCATGGAGGTGGTCTTCGTGGCACGGTCGTAGCGGTCGAGGAGGTTCAGTTCCTTGCGCACCCGCTGGCCATTCTTTTCGCCTTCCACGGTGACCCGCATGACCGTGAAGTCCTCATCGCCTTCCTGCATGAACCACATGGGGAAGAGCAGGGCGGTGGTCAGGTCCAGGGGGCTGATGTCCACGCCGGCCACCCGGATTTTCTCCTTGTTGAAGAACCCGGATTCCCGCAGCATGCGCATCTTCTCGATATGGCCGGGATAGCGGAGAGTCTTCTCCTTCATGTCGGGAACCTGGGGGAAGCTCTTGATGATGCTGCGCAGGCCGTCCGAATTGAAGGATTCCAGGGTGCCTAGCCCCTCGAAGTCCAGCAGCTCCGGTTCCGAGAGCGCCGGGAACGTCACCACCTTGCCGTCCTTCACGTAGCGGGCGGGGCGGGTGTATTCCTCGACCACATCGATGGGGCTGAAACCCGCCTTGTACTCGTAAGGCCAGGTGCGCACCACGGGCAGGCCGCCCACGAGGCATTCGAAGGTGGAGATGCTGTCCCACTGGCGGGCGGCATCGCCGAGGATGAGGTTGTCGCAGCCAGGAGCCACGCCGCAGTCCACGATGGCCATGAGGTTCCTGGCTTTGGCCAGTTCGTCGAGCTCGAAGCAGTCCTGGTCGAAGAAGGAGATGTCCACCAGGGTCTTGCCCGCTTCCAGCACGGCCTTGGCCGTGGCGAAGCCCATGAAGCCCGGTACGGCGCCCACGACCAGGTCCGCGTCTGCCACGGCCTTCTGGACTCCGGCGGGATCGGAGAGGTCCGCCAGGCGGGTGGTGAGGCTGCTTGAGGACAGCCGCGCCAGAGCCGTTTCCGACCGGTCGGCGACGGTGACCTTGAAATCCTTGGCCAGATCCAGCGCCATGGTGCCGCCAACGCGACCGGCTCCGAGAACAACGACATGCAGCATGGCTGACTCCTGATTCCTATCTCGATCTAGCCAGGGTGGAGGGGATTCCCGGGATGCCAAAGTCCCGAAATTTGACACTCTGTAACAAGAATTAAGGCTCGGTCGGCACCAGCTCCGGCGGCACCTGGGGTTTGATCCACAGGTAGGCGGGCCAGCCCAGGGCGACCAGCACGAGTCCAGGCCAGGAATAGCTGGGGCGATGGATGAACAGGGCCACGACGATGGCGCAGGCGCCCACCAGGTAGAGCGCCGGCACCGCGGGGTAGCCCCAGACGCGGACAGGGCGCTCCAGGTCGGGGCGACGCCAGCGGAGCAGGAAGACCCCTCCGACGGTGAAGACATAAAAGAGGATCGTCGGCAGCATCACGAAGTCGAGGAGCTGCCCGTAGGTTCCCGTGAGGGTCAGCAGGCAGGTCCAGATGGCCTGGATCCAGAGTCCGAAGGCCGGGACCCCGTGATCATTGAGCGTGGCGACCTTCGGATGGAAGAGCCCATCCTCGGCCATGCGCTGGTAGACCCTGGCCCCGGAGAGCACCAGCCCGTTCAGGCAGCCGAACATGGAGATGAGGATGCTGCCCGCCATGATGAGACCGCCGCCGGAGCCCAGCAGGGCCTGCAGGGCTGCCGTGCCCACGCGGTCCTGGGGGGCGTTGGCGATGCCCGTGGGGCCGAGGACCTTCAGGTAGGCGGCGTTGGCCAGGATATACAGGCCGCAGACCAGGGTGGTGCCGATGAGGAGGGAGTAAGGAATGGTCTTCTTCGGTTCCTTCACCTCGCCGGCGATGAAGGTGATGGCGTTCCAGGCGTCCGCCGAGAACATGCTCCCGGTCTGGACCACCAGCAACGCGGTGAGGAAGGGCAGGGTCTCGCCGCCAGGCAGGGGGACGAAGGGTGTCTGGACGGCGGCGACCGCCGGCTTCAGCAGCAGCCCCAGCAGGATGAGGGCTGCGAGCCCGCCGATCTTGGCCACGGTGAACAGGTTCTGGATGCGGGCGCCCAGCTTCACGCCATAGAGATTGACAGCGCTGAGCAGGACCACCACGGCGATGCCGGACAGCCGCGAGGGCGTTAGGCCCAGGTGATAGGGTCCCAGGCTGATGGCCTGGGTGATCTTCATGAGGGGCACATCCAGGTGGGGGCCGATCCAGGCCGTATCCGTGACCGCCGGGAAGAACGAGCCCAGATACTTCCCGAAGCCCACGGCCACGGCGGCGATGGTGCCGCATTCGATGACGACGAAGAAGGTCCACCCGTAGAGGAAGCCAGTGGCAGCGCCGTAGGTCTCCCGGAGGTAGGTGTATTGGCCGCCCGCCTGGGGGAACATGCCCGCCAGCTCGCCGTAGCTCAGGGCCGCGAAGAGGGTGAGCACCGCCGTGAGCCCCCAGGCGGCCAGCAGGAATCCGCTGGAGTGGCCCGTGCGCACCATGTCGGCGGCAACGATGAAGACGCCACTGCCGATCATGGAGCCGGCGATGAGCATCGTGGCGGAGAACAGGCCGACTTGGCGCCGATAGCCGGTTGCGGTCATAGAATCCTCAAGTGGAGTAGATGGAACCACGCTATCACGGCATGCTGGAGTCATGGCTCGTTCCTCGATTTCCCTCCGGTTCTTCGTGGCCACCCTGATCCTGGCGGCCCTCCCCGCTTTGGGGGGCTGGTGGGCCTGGAAAGGACAGGGACCCCTCCAACAGGAGGCCACGGTCCTGGTGAGGAAGGGGACCAGCATCAACCAGATCGCCGATCAGCTGGAGCGGGACGGGGTGATCCGCTCCGCTTCGATCTTCAAGCTGTGGGCCCGGTCCCGCAAGCTCCAGCTCATCCGCGGCGAGTACACCTTCAGCCCCCGGGCCAGTCTTGCGGACGTGGCCGGGAAGCTCCGCCGGGCGGACATCCACTTCACGGCCGTCTCGATCATCGAAGGTTCCAATGCCTGGTCCGTGCAGAAGAAATTGAAGGACTTCATCCCTGAGGACATCTTCTGGAAGCTCTGGAAGAGCCCACGCCTGGCGAAAACCGCAGGCTTCGAGCAGGCGGAGAGCCTGGAAGGGCTGGTGGCCCCCGCCACCTACAAGCTGCACCACGCCATGGAACCCGAGGAGATCATGCTCATGCTCGTGGAGGCCTTCCATGGGCAGGTGCGGCCGACATTGGAGGGGGGCGTGCTGCCGCCCTACGAGACCCTGATCCTGGCCAGCCTCGTGGAGAAGGAGACCAGACTGGTGGAGGAACAACCGAAGGTGGCGGGCGTCTACGAGAACCGCTACAAGATCGGCATGCGGCTGCAGTGCGATCCCACGAGCCTCTACGCCCGCTGGCTCAGCGGCGATGTGCGGTTCACGGCGCCCTTGGCGGAGGACATCCACCGCGTCCATCCCTTCAACACCTACACCTTCGTGGGCTTTCCGCCGACTCCCATCGCCATCCCCAGCGCCAGCGCCATCGAGGCGGCCAAGGCTCCCGAAACGACCCGCGACCTCTACTTCGTGGCCACAGGCAAAGGCGGACACCGGTTCGCGGCCACCCTGCGGGACCACAACCGCAACGTGTTCGCTTACCGCCAGGAAATCCGCCGCCAGAAAACAGCCTCCCATGGTTAAGAAAAGGCTGGATCTCCTGTTGGTGGACCTGGGCTTTTGCGAGACCCGGGCCAAAGCCCAGGCCCGGATTCTGGCTGGGGAGGTGCTGGTGGAGGATCGCCCTGTCACCAAGGCGGGCACCGCCGTGGAGGAATCGGCCCTGATCCGCCTCCGGGGGGAGGCGCTGCCCTTCGTGAGCCGGGGCGGGCTGAAGCTGGCGGGCGCCCTGGATCGCTGGAACATTGATCCGGCGGGCCGGGTCTGCTTCGATGCGGGGGCCAGCACGGGCGGCTTCACGGATTGCCTGCTGCAGCGGGGGGCCGTGAAAGTCTATGCGGTGGATGTGGGCACCAATCAGCTGCACTGGAAGCTGCGGAGCGACCCCCGGGTCGTCTCCATGGAACAAGTGAACCTGCGTACCTGGGAGCCCTCGCGCATCCCCGAGCGGTGCAGCCTCCTGGCGGCCGACCTCAGCTTCATCTCCCTGCGCCTGGCCATTCCCCCGGTGCTGCCGAGCCTGACCGACGGCGCCGACGCGGTGCTGCTGGTGAAGCCCCAGTTCGAAGCGGGGCGGGAAGATGTGGGGGCCGGCGGCATCGTGCGCGATGCGCAAGTGCACCGCCGGGTGCTGGAGGAAAGCTGGGCCTTCTTCGCCGGGACGCGCCTGCGGCCGGCCGCCTTGGCCTGGAGCCCCATCAAGGGCGGGGAAGGCAATTCGGAATTCCTGATGCGGCTGGTCCTGGATGGCCCCGTGGGGGACCTGGCCCGGGAACTCCGCGAATTGGGACTCTAGAGCTTTAGAGCTCCGCCCAGGCGGTGGCTGGCAGGGGCTTGGCGGGTTGGGCTGGCTCCGCGTTGGCGTGCTTGGCATGGACCCACTGGCTGGTGGTGATGCCCACTTCTGCTTCTGGGGTGCCGACGCCATTCCAGAGCACCGTGTCTGTGGCTGAGGGCAGGGCATTCAAGGCCGTGAGACCGGCCCGGGACCCGGCGGGAAAACGGTCCAGCCAGGCTTGGGTGTGGGTGTAGAGACTGCAGGCGCGGCCCGAGCGCAGGCTATTGGCCCAGGTCATGGCCTCGTCGAAATTCCGCACCGCGCAGAGGTTCAGGCTGGGGCCGAAACTCTCGGCCTGGAAGAGCTCCATGTCGGGGGTCACGGCGTCCCAGAGGGTTGGCTGCTTGTAGGCACCATGGGCGATGTTGCCGAGGACCCGCTCATCGCGATTGTCCTCGGTCCAGGACGTGCCTCCGCAGAGCAGGTTCGCGCCATGTTCCTCGCCCGAGTCCCAGCGGGCCCGCTGAGCCTCGGCGAAGCGTTTGTGGAGCATCGGACCGAAGGCGACCTCGGGATGGGTGAGGGGATTGCCCACCTTCAGCTCGGCCAGAGCGTCCAGAAGGCCCTGGCGAAGCCCGTCGAGGCAGCTTTCGTGAACGATGAGGTTGCCGAGGCTGCTCGCGCATTGTCCGCCGCGCCCGTAAGCTCCGCGGAGGGCGTCCTGGACCGCCTGGTCCAGATCCGCGTCGGGCATGACGATCATGGCGTTCGCGGCGCCCAGGTGGAGGGTGGGATGGATCAGGCCGCGTCCACAGTGTTCCGCCACGGTCCGGGCCACCGAAGTCGAGCCCGTGAACAGGAAGCCCTGGAAAAGGCCCTTCTCGGGACCCGCCAGGAAGTGGCGGCCGGTGGCGGCATGGCCCCGGCCATTGAGGGTGTTGATCACACCGGGAGGCAGGCCGGCTTCCGCCAGGGTTCGCACCAGGAGGTAGGCGGAAGTGGGCGTGAGACTGCTGGGTTTCCACACCACGGTGTTGCCCGCCAACAAAGCGGGAAAGATCAGCGCGGCTGGCGCGGCCAGAGGGGATGCCCCCGAGGTGAGCACCCCGCAGACGCCCACGGGACGGCGATGGACCTGCGGGCCCTTGCCTGCCTGTCGGGGCGGATGGGGGGCGCTTGCGGCAGGTTTTCCGGCCTTGGTGAGGTGGTGAAAGGGGGTGAAGATCGCCTTGATCTCATCCAAGGCTTCAGCCCGGGTGAGGCCGATTTCCCGGGTGAGGATGCGGGCCAGCTTCTCCTGGTGGGATTCCAGTTGTTCCAAACCGTGGCGGAGCACCTTGGCCCGGGCCTCGAAGGGCAAGCGCGACCAGGCGTGGAAGGCCTCGGCGCCGGACTTGGCCGCCCGGGCCACATCCTTTTCCCCGCTTTCCGGGAAGATGCCCACGAGATCGCGCCGGTCCACGGCGGACCGGGCCTGAATCATCGCCAGGTCGCCTTCCACTTCCCGGCCATGGATCAGGTTGAAACCGATGATGGTCTTGCCCGCCAGGGTGGCCTCGTGCGAGTTGGCTTTCAGATACACCGGTTGCTCCAAGCGGATATGCATCCAGCATAGCGAGCCGCCTAGCCTGTAAACTGGAGGATTGTCGGAGTCCGGGTGTTCGAAAGCCTTTCCATCCCCACCATCCTGGTCAGCTATGTGGCGCTGCTTTTCAGCCTGAGCGTCCATGAGGCCAGCCATGCCACGGCGGCCTACAAGCTTGGCGATGACACCGCCGCGCGGCTGGGGCGGATGACCCTGAACCCTCTGGCCCACATTGATGTGCTCGGCACCGTGATCTTCCCCATCCTCGGCATGGCCACCGGTTTTCCCTTCATTGGCTGGGCCAAACCGGTGCCCGTGGATCCCAGGAACCTGACCCGCCGGTTCACGCAGCGGGGCGGCTATGCGCTTGTGGCGGCCGCGGGACCAGCCTCGAATCTGGTGCTTGCGGTCATCTTCATCGGGCTATTGATGGGCCTGGTGAAGATCATCGCCCCCCCCCATGAGATGGAACTGCGGCTCTTCGCCCATGCCTTGTTCGCCGGGAAGGTCGAAGGCCTGCAGGCCCTGGGGCTGGGCGTAGGCATGACCCTCGCTTTGGCGCTCTTCGGCCGCCTGGTGCTGATCAATCTGGGGCTCGCCCTCTTCAATCTTCTGCCCATGGGACCTCTGGATGGCGCCGGCATCCTTCGTGGGATGCTGCCCTGGCGCCTGTTGCCGAAATTCGATCGCATCCAGCCCTGGATGGGCGGTGTCCTGATCGTTCTCGCCCTGACCGGGGCATTGGGCTATGTCATCGGCCCCGTATTCATGGGAATCGTCTACGGGGTTCTCGCGGTGGTCCGTCTTTTCCTTGGAGCCTGATCCATGCAGCAGCGCATTCTCTCCGGCATTCAGCCTTCGGGCTCTCTGCACATCGGCCACCTGGTGGGCGCCCTGGACAATTTCGCCCTTCTTCAGGGTCAGGGCGAGGCCTTCTACATGATCGCGGACTGGCACGCGCTGACTTCCAAATACGAATCCGTGGGGGACATCTGGCCGTCCACCCTGGAACTCACCGCCACTTATCTGGCTGCCGGGTTGGATCCCGACAAAGCCACCCTCTTCGTCCAGAGCCTGGTGAAGGAGCATGCCGAGCTGCACCTGCTGTTCTCCATGATGACGCCGCTTTCCTGGCTGGAGCGGGTACCCACCTACAAGGAAAAGCTGCAGAACGCCCTGGCGGATCTCGGCAGCTACGGCTTCCTCGGCTACCCGTTGCTGCAGACCGCGGACATCGTCCTCTACAAGGCCCACAAGGTGCCCGTGGGGGAGGATCAGCTCTTTCATCTGGAACTGGCGCGAGAGGTGGTGCGGCGCTTCAACTTCATCTACCAGCGGGAGGTGTTTCCAGAACCTGAGGCGGTGCTCACCAAGACCCCCAAGGTGCCGGGCCTTGATGGCCGGAAGATGTCCAAGAGCTACGGGAACTGCATCTACCTGCGTGATTCCAACGCCGCCATCCTGGAGAAGTGCACGCGCCAGATGGCATCCGACCCGGCCCGCCTCCGCAAGACCGATCCAGGCAATCCCGATATCTGCCCCGTCTTCGAGTTCCACAAGCTCTTCAGCGACCAGGCGACCATCGACCTCGTGAACGTGGAGTGCCGCCGCGCGGGCATCGGCTGCTTCGACTGCAAGAAGCGGGTAGCCGAAGCCATGACCAGCCGCATCGAACCCGTCCGGGACCAGATCGAAGCCCACCTCTCCCGCCCCGGCGACATCGAATCGGTGCTGAGGGATGGCAGCGCCCGGGCCCGCACCGTGGCCGCAGGCACCATGGCGGAGGTGAAGGACGCCATGAAGCTGCCCTCACTCTGAGACCGCGCTGAGACTCGCTCTTGCGTTCCTTGCGGTCCCTGGTAGACTTTCCTTCTCGCGGTCCCTTAGCTCAGTTGGTTAGAGCATCTGACTCTTAATCAGAGGGTCCCCGGTTCGAGCCCGGGAGGGACCACCAAGAAAACGCAGCCACCGCCTAGGTGGCTGTTGTTTTATATCGGTACGTTTCCTGGATGCCCGCGCCAGGTTTAACCATCCCGCCCACTCTCACGTTGGATGGGTCATTCAAGCAACTCTTCCGCAATGAGCAGGGTGATCTGGTTGGCCGCATGTGGCCTCCGGCCATGGAGCCTTTCGCGGTTTTCCGGGTCGGGGCTTTCAACTTGCTTCAGTGCCTAGGAAACCGACAACTCCGTCCAGTCACTGAGGGCGAACACGTTCCGGGGCAGTTCAGCGAGGGCCTCATCGGGCGCTTCAACATGGTAGATGTCCAGGCAGCAACCGCAGCCCACGTTTCCCGAGCAATACCGGAGCTGCCCAGACCACTTTGACAGCCAATCCGCCACCACTTGGTGAGCGGGGGCGTGAGCTTCAGTGCAAAGGGTCGCTCGTGTCATGGGGTTCACGCGTTGTTGGGAGGGAGGCAGGTCAGATGGATCCCGCCGCGGGTGATTCTATTTAGGGCTTCGAGGCAAGGAAATTGGGCAGGAACTGGTCTAATTCTAGGTATGCGGTTGGTCGCGGGCTGTTAAGTGTTGTTAATTTTCCGAGTGGTGCCGGAACCAGAGCCGAGACCGTTCGTGTCAGCCGTTCACGAAATCTCAAGCATTTTCAGCTTTTGGCAGAAGGTCGGGCCGGTTCGTCGCTTTTGCTTGGTTCTTCCTGACTCACGGGGTTTTTCAGATTCCCCTTTCCGCCCTCATGCGGAAGCGTTTTCAGGCCGGGCGGGAAAGATACGAATGCAGCAATCGCTCTCTTTATAGGTGTTTTTCAGACATCCTAGAGGTTGCTTGAAGCCTTGAAAAACATTGGTTGACTCAAGAAGAAAGCGTCACTAGGATTCAGCCGTCCTTCGGTTTTGCCAGCCGCTTTTCAAGTCGCTAACCCTGCCTTCGGTGCGCCGGGGGCCTAACCAGGAGATCGACCATGAAAATCCTTTCGACCGTCCTTTTTGCTGCCCTGGTCGTGGCGGGGGGTGACCTGTTCGCTGGAGACAGTCTCCGCAACTACATCGTCCTGGCCAAGGGACAGGGCGCGGGCAGCGCCAGCCTGGACGACCTGATGGTTCGCGCCGGCGGCACGGTCACGAGCCGGATCCACGAGATCGGCGTGGTGCTGGCCGCCTCCGATAACCCGAACTTCCTGACCATCGTCAATGCCGACCGACGGGTGCAGCAGGCTGTCGAAGACCTGGAAGTGCCCTGGATCAACAACGAGCAGGCCATTGAAGTTGCCGAGGCGGATCTACATACCGCGGGCGTGAACTCCGAGCCCTATTGGGCCTATCAGTGGAACATGCGCCAGATTCACGCCGACCAGACCGCGTTGAACGGCGATCGGGGCTGGGGTGTGAAGCGCGCCCGGGTGGCGGTGCTCGATGCCGGGGCCTGGAACCATCCGGATATCAGCGCGAATCTGAACTGGAGCCTCAGTGCATCCTTCGTTCCCGGTGAGGGCGTGGTTCCCACCGTGAGCGGATTCAACCACGGCACTCATGTGGCGGGCATCATCGCAGCTTCCATCAACAACCGCGGGGTCCAGGGTGTCGCACCCGATGCCGAGATCGTCGCCGTGAAGGTGCTGCGGCAATCGGGAAGCGGATCCTTCTCCTGGCTGATCCAGGGCCTGATGTACGCCTCGGGTCCTGACGTCCAGGCCGACGTGGCCAACATGAGCCTGGGCGCCACCTTCGACCGCATCAACGCCGGAGGTGGGAACTCCGGTTCCCTGATCGCCGCCTTGAACCGGGCCATCGCCCACGCCACGGCGGCAGGCACCCTGTGCGTCATCGCCGCGGGCAACGAGGGGGTCAACCTCAACAGCCGGCTCTGGTCCATCCCGGCGCAGTCAGGCAACGGCATGGCCGTCGCCGCCACTGGGCCCTTCGGGCTGGCTGACTTCGATCGTCCGGCCTCCTACACCAATTTCGGGCAGTCCGTTGTTGATGTGGCTGCTCCCGGAGGCGACTTTGCCAATGCGGCCGCCTATCCCTTTGACATGGTCATCAGCCCCGGGAGCGCGACCAGCTACTATTTCGCAGCCGGCACCTCCATGGCGGCTCCCCATGTGGCCGGCGTGGCGGCACTCATCGTGGGCAAGTTCGGCAGGATGACGCCCGCTGAATTGCAGCGAAGGATCGAGCTGAGCGCCGATGACATCCTCAGCCCGGGTGCGGACCCCTTCTCCGCCAAGGGCCGCGTGAACGCCTGGGCCGCCCTGCGCTGATTCGAAAGCAGGTCGGTCTGCCGCAGAGCCGGATCCAACCGGCTCTGCGGTATGCTTGCGTCCTCTTCCGGAGGTGGCGACCGAATGGTGTTACCGCACAACAGGACTGGCAAGCCGATGCTGGATGTGAAGCCGGGTCGCGCAATGCGGGCGCTGGGGGAGTTGCTGCGGAACCAGGATCCGGATCCCTTCTCCCTCTATGACGCCAGCCTGGAACTGCTGGTGCGCCAGTTCCTGGTGGACCATGCCGTGATGATGCGGCTTTCCCAGGGGAAGCTGGATACCTTCTGGTGGGTGCAGGCGGGGACCGGTGCCCGGGAGCCCGTGGAACTCCACCAGAGCCTGCGCCTCTGTGAGCGGGTCATGAAGGAGCCCGATGGCAGCCTGGCTCTGGGTACCGTCTTCGCCTCGGAAGGGGGCCCCTGGCTGCGGGCTTTCGCCGGGGTCGTGCTCCGGGAGCGGGGCGTGCCGGTGGGCACTCTGGCCGTTCTGCACAGCCAGCCTTTCGCCTTCGGACCCGAGGACCTGGATTTCATCAAATCCGTGGCTGGGCTCCTCGGTCGCGTGCTGGAACTCGAGAACATGAAATACGAGCTTCAGGTGGCGCAGGAGTCCCTGGCCCTCTCTTCGGCCATCGTGCAGGACAGCGCCCTGGAGAGCGAGCTCACGGGGCTTCCCAATGGGCGCTACCTGGAGGTCTGGCTCCAGGGGCACATGCATCAGGCCCGCCGGAACAAGGAAAGCCTGAGCCTGGCGCTCTGGAGCGGGCAGGGCGAGGTGGACGGAAAACGGCTCCGCTCGGCCATGCAGTCTCTGCGGGGAAATGATCTGCTGGTGGAACAGTCGCCCAACCGCTATCTGCTGCTGCTCCCCCAGACGCTCCAGGAGGGTGCCACGATCCTGCTCGAGCGGCTCGCCGCGGACCTTGGGCATCCCCCCATGGGCGCCACCCTCTGGATGCCGGACCGGGATGACCTGCTGCTGCACGCGGCCCTCCGGAGGGCCGAATCGGCGCTCCAGGAGGCCATGAAGGAAGAGGCCACCCGCGGCGTCCGCTGGAAGCTTCCCACCCTGGTGAACCTGGACCAGGACTAGCGGATCATTTGCTGTCCAAGCCCGTCGCAGGGCGATGCTGGGTGGTCGCCTCGTGGAGGGCGTCCCATTCCGGTCCTGCCGGTTCGGCTTCCAGCAGCCTTGTGATCTCCGCCAGGGCTTCGGGAGTTCCTATGGCCTGAAGTGCGTGGAGGGCCAGGATGCGGATGGGCAAGGGTTCCTTGGTGTCCCGGAAGAAGCCCTTCTGCCGATGGAGTAGGAGTGCGAGTTCGGGGATGGCTGCGGGAGAACCCAGGTGACCGAGGACCTCGACGGCCTTCTCGCGAACCTTGTCGTGACCGGGCCGGGTGCGTCCCTTGCTGGTCTTGATGAGGGCCAGGATGGCTGGGATCGAGTTGCGCGATTTCAATTCGCCGAGGAGGAACAGCACTTCGAGCAGGAGCGCGGCATCCGTGCGGGTGGTCAGAAGGTGGCCGAGGGCACTTTCGGCCTCCCGGCCGCCCAGCCTCGCGATCGTCCGGACGGCGGCTGTCTCCACGCGGAGGTCCGCGTGGTTCAGGTAGGGCAGCAGGTCGGAAACCCGCTCCGGACCGGCCACCTCCCCCAGGACGATGAGGGCATTGCGCACGACGAACCATTCGCTGGATTTCAGGGACTCGAGGAGAGGCAGCTCAGCGGTCTGCCCGCAGGCCTTCAAGGCCTCCAGGAGACGGCTGCGGCGGCTTCGGTCCGTTTCCTGGGAAAGGCGCTCGGTCAGGTGGTTTGCGGCCGAGGTACCGAGGATCCGAAGGATGGGATGGATCTGGGCGGCGGCGGCGGGGCGGTCCAGATGGAAGAGGAGACTCAGCAGTTTGTCCACGCGTTCCGGGGAGCCGAGGCGCCCGCGGAGGTCCTCGGTGGCCTGTTCCTTCCATGCGGCGGGCAGGCTGAGTTCCGTGACCACATCCTGGAGGCCCTCGAAGATCGCACAGGCCCGCTGGGGCTCGGACGATTCGACCCAGAACCAGATGATGTGTTCCAGGGCTTTGGAGAACCACTGATGCACCTCTGGATCCTTCTCCCGCCCGTAGCCCCGGGTCAGAAGGTCCATCAGCTCATCCAGAATGCCGGTGGGCATGCCCGGCATATCCACCCAATCGGCGATCTTCTCGAAGGCCTGGGCCACCGCCAGCCGGCGGGCCACCGCGGGCACAACAAGCCCCGTCGCGTAGTGGCGCATGAGCCGGAGGAATTCGGTGTTCCGGCCAGCTTCCAGAAGCTCCCGCAGGAAGGCCAACACCTTGTCCACGGGCATCTCGAAGATCCGCTGACCCTGGAGGAGGGCTTTGACGCGCTCCTCCGTGGGGCGGCTCTCCCAGGTGAGAATGTCCACCAGCTCGCCGAGCTCTTTTTCGGACATGCCCTGCTGCCGCAGCGCCTCCTCCAGCTGTTTGACGAAGGTCTGGGGGGAGGGGGCGAGGGTCCTCAGGCGGTCGGCAGTCTCCATGAGCTGTTGCGGAGACATGGCTCCCTGGCTGAAGGCCGTGGCCAACCCAGGCGCCGCGATGGTGCTGGATAAGCGGCCGAACAGAGCCCGGAGGGGACCCGGCCGGAGGTCCGCCGCGCCCTGGAGGACGCCTAGCATGGGCGCGTTTTCCAGAGAGGACACGGCTTTCATGATGACGCCCTGGGTGTTGGGCTGGTTGCCCTGGCGGTCCAGGCCCATCCCCTCCAGGAAGCCTCCGAATCCGCTGATGTCCATGGGGGCATGGCTGCCGCCGTGGAGCGAGGAGAGGAAGGCCTGCACTTGTCCGACGACGGTGCCCATGTCCTGGCTGGTGTTCCTGCCGGGTTGGGGGACGCCGGCGAGGATCCGGGTGCCTGGTTGTGCTCCGGAGCCGCGGCCTGGACCGAACCCCGGATCGGAACCAGAGCCGTTCCCTGGGCTGCCAGGCCTTCCTGGGATGGTGGGGGAGGGCCAGGGAGCCAGCTGGATACGCCCTAGGGAATCGCCCCCGGCCCCGGAAGTTCCAGGAAGTCCGCCTACGGATTCCAGCAAAGCCGCGGCGACTTCACCCGCTTCGGAGACATCCTCCAGGCGGGCCGCGAGGATCCGGATCTGGGTCACCCCCTGGTCCTCGAGAAGCTTCTTGGCGCCTCCGGCGGCGCGCAGGGCGGCGGGTTTCATGTTCAGGGCCGAAAGGAGGGCGGTCAGCTCCTGGGGGGAAGCACCGGGGAACAGCGTCATGGCGTAGATGCTTCGTTCTTCGAAGGCGCGGGCCATGGCCCGGATCTGAAGGTTGTCGATGTCCTCCATCTGCCGGTCGACGAATAGGCGTCCATTCCGGGTGGCGATCTGGACCTGGTTCCGGTCCTGGAGGAACTGGCCATAGGCGTGGTGGAGGGCGGTGATGGACTCCTGATGGCGGGGGTGGCCAGGCGTATACAGCTGCAGGGCCTTGAGGGCCCGCTGGAAGGTCATGAAGAATTCATAGAAGGAGGCCATACGGGATGCGTCCTTTGGCTGGGTTCGGGATGTACCGCCGATTCTACCGCCTTGACTCCTTCCAGATAGGACTTTGCCGTTCAGCCGCCTTCCTTTCTGTAAACCTCCCTCGTGCTGAACGGTGGAGGCGCTCAGGGTGCTGATGGAAGGAGCGATTCCTGAAGACCATTCGCGAGGGACCTTGAAGAGGGCCCTAGACTGAGTGGTACCAGACAGGAATCGGCAAATGTCCCACTCCCTTCTCGCCATCGATCAGGGCACGACCAGCACGCGAGCCATGCGCTTCGGTCTCGATGGCGTGGTCCTGGCCAAGGCCCAGGTGGAACTGCCCCAGGCCTATCCGCAGGATGGCTGGGTGGAACATGATGCCCGGAGCATTTGGCAGGACACGCTCGAGACCTGCCGCACGGTGCTCGCTCAGGATGGCGGTGGGGTGGCGGCCATGGGGATCACCAACCAGCGGGAAACCACCGTGATCTGGGACCGGAAGACCGGGGAACCCATCCATCCCGCCATCGTGTGGCAGGATCGCCGCACCGCCGAGTGGTGCCAGGAGCGCATCGAGCATGAAGCCTGGATCAGCGGGAAGACGGGGCTCCTGCTGGACCCCTATTTTTCCGCCAGCAAGATCGTCTGGCTACTCGATCACATTCCCGGTGCCCGCCGACGAGCCGAGGCCGGGGAACTGGCCTTCGGCACCATCGACAGCTGGCTCATCTGGAAGCTCAGCGGTGGCAAGGTCCACGCGACCGATGCCACCAATGCCTCACGCACCCTGCTCTTCAACCTCGAGCGCAGTGAGTGGGACGCAGAACTGCTGGCCTTCTTCGGCGTGCCGCGACCGCTGCTGCCCGAGGTGAAGGACTGCGCCGCGGACTTCGGCCTGACGGCTCCTGGTCTCTTCGGCCGCGCCATTCCCATTCGTGGCGCAGCCGGGGATCAGCAGGCGGCCACGGTGGGCCAGGCCTGTCTGGCACCCGGCATGGTCAAGTCCACTTACGGCACCGGCTGTTTCATGGTGATGAACACGGGGAACCGGATCGTCCGTTCCCGCAACCGGCTGCTGAGCACCCTCGCCTACCGGCTGGACGGCCAATCGACCTACGCCCTGGAAGGCAGCATCTTCATGGCCGGTGCCGCGGTCCAGTGGCTCCGCGACGCCGTGAAGCTCATCGGCAGCGCCGAGGAAAGCGAGCAATGGGCCAAGAGCATCGAAGGCACCCGCGGCGTCTATCTGGTGCCTGCCTTCACGGGGCTCGGCGCGCCCTACTGGGATCCCCTGGCCCGGGGCGCCGTCCTTGGCCTCACGCGCGATTCCGGCATCGGCGAGATCGTCCGGGCCGCTCTGGAATCCGTCTGCTACCAGACCCGCGATCTGTTGGAAGCCATGCGGGCCGACGGCGCTAGTCTTCCCGCGACGCTTCGGGTGGATGGGGGCATGGTCGCCAACAACTGGCTGATGCAGTTCCTGGCGGATCTGCTCGAAACGCCCGTGGAGCGGCCCGTGGTGGCCGAAACCACCGCTCTGGGCGCGGCCTACCTGGCGGGTCTTGGAGCCGGGCTCTTCGGCAGCTTCCAGGATGTGGCAGGGCACTGGGCGCGGGATCGCCGCTTCGAACCCGGCATGACCCGTGAGCGGCGGGAGGGTCTGTACGACGGCTGGTTGGAAGCCGTGGGGCGCGTCCGGAGCCGTTAAGACGAAGGTCGCATCGGGAGCAGTGCACCGCTGCCCACAGACCGAAGATGATCATTCATCTTCGGCCTGTGGGCAGCGGCAGTTCGTTGCTGAAGGCTGCACCCGGCGGGTGCGTTGGCTTCAGGGAGCGGCCGTGAGTCCCTGCAGGGTGGCCATCAGCTGCCCAATGCTGGCCAGGGGATAGGACGCATTCCGGGTGGTGACGGCGGGACCGAAAGCCGTCGGGAAATCCGTGAACATCGGGGTCGAGGCATAGGCCTGATCAATGCTTCCGCCAAGGCCCACGCCCACATAGTTCAGGAGCGCCATCCATTCCTTGAGTTCAACGATGGAGGCGCTGGTGGGATCCGCATTGATGCGCTTCGACAAGAGTCCCGGCATGTCGGCGGCGCTGAGCACCGCGCTGCCCGTGGCTCCCTGGTAGGCGATGATGCCCTGCCCGAACTGGGCTTCGGCGGCACCCATCATGAGCACGGCATAGAGGTCCGCCGCCAGCCGATAGCGGCCCGTGGCGGGCAAGGGCGCCGTGGCACCCGTGCAGGCCGCATCCGAGGGGGCGAAACCCGACACGGTATCAATGGCGGCCAGGGCCTTCCCCACGATCAGGGCATTGAGATGCGTGGTGCCGGCGGTGGCATCGGCGGCGGCGGTGGCGGCAACCTCGCCCAGGACCTGCAGGTTGGCGGCGCTGGGCGCGCTTTCATTCAGGTTGACCATGGCTGTGGCGAAGGGGTTGCCGGCACCGGAGGCAGCCAGGAGGGCCGCTCCGCTGTCAGTGCCGAGACTGGAAAGGGCCATCAGGGCCTGCAGGGCGGCGGTCGAGCCCATGGCCGCCTTCTGGCTGGTGACCTGGAGAATGGCCGCGGCGGAGGCGTATTTGAAGTAGGTGCCAGACTCTGTGGCCTTCAGGTCGTATTTGATGCCCGACAGATTCAGGTAGAAGTCGGAAGGCACCAGGTTGGTCTGGGCGACGAGCTGGAGGGCGCAGATCTTCTTGAGATCCGCCAGTTCGAGGTAGGCCGACACCAGGGGATAGCCCACGGGCAGAGCCTGGCTGGTATCCGGCGTGATGCCCAGGGGCAGCACATTGTAGATGTCCGTGAAACTGAGTGGCACGGCCGACTTGAGGGTACCCCGGAGGACCCCGGTGGCCACCAGGCCGCCCTGGAAGAAGGTGGGATCGATGCCCATGCCGCGTGCCACGCTCAGATAATCGGGGAGGTTGGGATCCGTGGGGCTGCCATTCCAGCCCATGGCCATGAGCACTTGCACGATGATGCCGTTGGGGGTGGCCCGCACGGCGTCGGCGGTAAGGCTGCCCAGCCCTGAGGGGCACAGGACGGGATTCCGCTCGTTGGAAAGCATGTCCTGGGCGGCGAGGCCCACGGTGTGGAAGATGCCCTTGGAGAGGTCGGCGGGATTGTAGTCGGGGAAGGAGGCCGTGAAGATCGGTGCCAGGGCCTGATTCAGCTGCTGGTCGTTGGCGCGCACCAGGTAATCGAACGCCGCATCGGGTTTGAGGCCCGCATGCTCCGCCGTGAGCGCGGCGTCCGTCATGGCCACGTTGCTGGAAGCCAGGAGGCTGCTGGTGTGGCTGCCGATGTGGACCGTGAGATCGATGCGGGCGACGTTGGTGCCATAAGCGCCGGAGCAGATGATCTGGGTGGTCCAGCCGCCATTGGTCACAGTGTGGGCGTTGCTGAGGGGATTGTGCATGTGGCCCGAGGCGATGACATCGATGCCGGTGACGTGCCGGGCCAGATCCACATCCTCGCCCGCGTTGCCGGTGGCATCGGTGCCGGAATGGGAGAGGGCGATGACCACGTCGCACTTCTGGGTGGTCCTGAGCCCATCGACCAGGGTTTGGACGGGGGCGTAGTTGGCGCTGAAGTCCGTGAAGGAGACGGGTGCCGAGGCGGGGGCCGCCGCGGAGGCGGCCTTGCCCATGAGCCCGATGTAGCCGACGCGCAGGCCGTTGGGCAGCACTTCGACGTGGGTGGGCTGGACCAGCTTGGTCGCCCCGATGTAGGGGGCCAAATCGGTGTTGCCGTTGAGATTGACGTTGGAGGCCACGATGGGCGTGTGGAACGTGAAGGAGGCCTCGGCCGCGCCGAGCATCGTCGCCAGGCCCTTGGGGGTGTAGTCGAACTCGTGGTTGCCCAGGGTCACGCAGTCGTAGCGCATGGTGTCGATGAAGCGCATGGCCAGGGGTTGCTGCCCGAGGGTTAGGTCGTAGATGGTCCCCATGGACCAGTCGCCGGAATCCACGAGCACCACTTCATTACCGGCGCTGGAACGAACCTGGTTCACATAGGCCGACATGCGGGCATAGGAGCCCTCGATGCCACGATAGGCATCCATGGTGGCGAGGTGGCTGTCTACGCCGATGTGGCCGGTGCCATTGGCATGGTGGTGCACATCCGTGGTCTGCAGGATGGTGAGTTTCACGTCACCCGAGGGCTTGGCCTGGGCCGGGTAGTCGGTGGAGGACAGGGAGCAGCCCAGGAGCCCTGCGAGGAAGAGGCTCCCGATGAAGATCTTGGAAGAGTTCCGCATGATGGTGGCTCCTTACTTCGAGAAGCGGTAGTTGATGCCGAAGGCCACGATCAGGTACTGCTTGTCGTAGACCTTCCGGGGATCGATGCTGACGCCTTGCGACTGGAAAGCGGCCTGGAGGGCCTGGTCGCCCATCACATCGGCGTTTTCGTAGGTGCTGGTGAAGCGGGTGTGGGCGACGCCCAGGTTGAACTTCAACTGGTCGCTGGCGGCGTACTGGAAGCCCGCTCCGATGGAGAAGTAGTTGGCATGGGCGCCGGGGATGCTGGTGTCGATGGTGGAGGCTTTCCTCTGGCCGATCTGGTTGAAGTTGACGCCGAAGCTGACCAGCCAGGGCTTGCTGAGCCGGTATTCGAGGGAGGCGGATTCCTCGGTGGTATCCGAGTAGTCCTTCTTGTAGTCGTTGTTGTTGGCGGGATTGTTCAGCATGTTGAAATTGACGGACCCCTCGAAGTAGCGGTTGGCGCCCAGGGAGGCCCGCAGGTCCGGGGTGACCTGCACGCCAAAGCCGAAGCGGAGGGTCTTGGGCAGGTCGAGGTGGCCCTGCTGGCCGTCCACGAAGAGGCCGTTGCCGTCCTTGCCATCGCGCACGCGGGTGGTGAAGTTCAGGCTGGTGGAGGTTTCGTAGGTGAAGTTCAGCACGGTGTTGTCCGTGGGGAAGATGTCGATGCCGATCTCTCCGGAGTAGCCGTTGGCCTTGGCGGTGGTATCAATGATGGCCACGCTCTGGGAGCGCAGGTCATGGCCGTACTGGTTGTAGGTGCAGGCCGAGTCCACGCGGCCGACGATGTCCTGCCGCGCCATGACGAGCCGGCCTGCCAACGCTATGGAGAAATACTGGTTGATGCGATAGGCGGCGCCGTGGCGCCAGGCCATGTAGTAGGAGGAACCCTTCAGGGAGGACTTGGCGGTGAAGGCGTCGGCGCTCAGGCCTGCGGCCACGCCGGCGGCATTCGCTTCATCCACGGACTTCCCCGCAGCCAAGGCCGCGGCCGCGGCATCCATGCCGATGATGTTGGATTTCACGCCCCCGTAGCCGGCCATCTGCTTGCCGTAGAGATCGAGGGTGGGCAGGCCGTCCTTCCAGTCGCGCACGGCGGTGGCGCCGATGGTTTCGAGGCCCGTGAAGAAGGCCCAGTCCCCCTTGCGGTAGGCGGCGTAGCCATTGGGGATGACCAGCACAGGGTTGTTGGATTCGTAGGTCCGGTCGCCCACTACCGGATTGCCCTTGGTCTCGACAGTGGCCTTCTGGAAGATGGACTGGTTGCTGAGATTGAAGGTCCAGCCCTCGCCGAGGCGCACGGTGCCGGCCATGTTGTAGTAGACGATGTCGGCATTGTCGATGGCGCTGTTCCGGTCGAAGGTGCGGAAGTACTCGGCGCTCTGGTTGCTGTTGTAGAAGATGCCGCCGGCCGTTGCAGGCGTCAAAGCACCCAGGACCAGCGAGGTTATGAGGAGGTTACGTTTCATGCAGGTGTCCTTTCAGGTGGGAGGAGGGGGCGACCAGGATGGTCGGTGTCATGGATGAAGGGAAGGTCTTTCAGCAGGCGCGGATTGAGGCTTGACGGTGTTGCGCGGCAGGGCACAGAATCCACGCATTCAGGGATGGTGATCGTGAGGGAATCGAGTGGGAGCGGGCAGGGACGGATGGAGGGCGCGGAGCCCTTTTCCCATGACGGCCATTCCGGCATCGGCATCCTTGTCTCCCATGGCTTCACGGGCATGCCGGGAGGCGTGATGCCACTCGCTAAGGCCATGGCGGCGGCTGGCCATCACGTGGAATGCCCCTGCCTGCGGGGCCATGGGACGAAGTGGGAGGATGTCATCGACGTCACCATGGAGGACTGGCTGGAAGACCTTGAGCAGGCACTACAGCGGCTGCGGGAACGCTGCCGGACCGTGTTCGTCATGGGCCTTTCCATGGGGGGCTCCCTGGTGCTGCGCCTGGCTGAGCAGGACCCCGCCATCCGCGGCGTGGTGGTGATCAACCATGCCCTGGTGTTCGGGGATCCCCGCGTGCGTTTCGCCGGGCTCCTGAAAAGCCTGCTGAAATCCACGCTTGGAATCGCTTCGGATATCAAGGATCCGGAGGCAAGGGAACCGGC
Organism: Geothrix sp.; assembly: GCA_035255365.1. GTDB lineage: Bacteria > Acidobacteriota > Holophagae > Holophagales > Holophagaceae > Geothrix. Next base: position 18,700 of record DATEZS010000031.1, on the reverse strand, counting down.
CTATGACCGCACCCCCACGGCGGGTGTGGCCCAGCTTTGGCGGTTGGCGAAGGTGGTGCGGACGGATCTTCCGAGGCTCCGGCAACCCTTGCTGGTGTTCAAGTCCAGGGAGGATCATGTGCTGCCCGTGGCCAATGCCGAACTGACCATGCGGGAGGCGGGGTCCGATGATAAGCGCCTGATCTGGCTGGACAACTCGTACCATGTGGCGACCCTGGACTACGACAAGGACTTGATCGCCGCGGAATGCCTGGCTTTCGTCCAGCGCCTCACCAAGGAGCAAGCATGAGAACGCTGACCTGGGCTCTGCTGCCTGCGCTGCCCGCGCTGCTCTTCGCCTCGGAAGGTCCGGTCCAGGTGGGCCGGAAGCTGCCTGAGGTGAAGATCCAGGAAGGGGGCCTCCTGGTGCCCAGTTGCAAAGTCGTGAATGGGCGCATGGTGCTCGAGTCCAAGGACCTCGGCCGGCGGTCATGGTCCTCCCGGGAGTTGGGGGGACGGGTCCGCACCATCTACCACCTCGCGGCGCGCATGGGCATCGATGACCTGAACAAGCCGTTCATCGATGCCCTGATCGCCGCGAAGCTGCCCGAGTACTCGCCGGATGGCGAATACAAGACCATCACCGTCCTCAACCTCGCCGACGCCCTGTGGGGCACCGCCGGGTTGGGCCGGAGCCGCCTGCAGGACAGCCAGCGCGATTTCCCCCATGCGGTCCATGTGCTGGACGAGAAGGGGATCGCGCGCGCCGCCTGGCAGCTGCAGCCGAAACAGTCCGCCGTGATCATCCTGGATCGGGATGACACGGTGCTGTTCTTCAAGGAAGGCAAGCTCAGCCCGGTGGAAATCGGGCGAGCGGTTGAAATTATCAAAGAACAGTTGGCGAAGCCTTCACCACACCGATAGGTGCAGCTCAGCCAGGCCATGGAGGGAATCAAGGGTGACGGTCGCTCCCTTTGCGGTGCGCAGGGTTCCGGAATAGGCGCCCATGAACTGGCGGAAGTTCACCTTGAGGAAGGGCAGGCGGCTTTTCTCGGAGCGCTCGGCCACGGGGCGGAAGGTCAGATCCACCTGGCCATCCTCGCTGAAGACCCGCCAATCCCGGGCATAGGGATCGTCGAGGTCGTAGTCGAAAATGATCCGAGGTACCCGGGTGCGGTCCCCATCGATCCAACAGGCGTTTTCCGGGTAGAAGGACTCATTGGCCAGCGCCGCGAAATTGAGGCCCACGGACTGTCCACCTGGTAGCCGCCCCGCGCAAGCGGCCCACAGCCAGTTGGTGTGGCGGTTGAAATAACCCGCGGACCAGTCGTAGATGGCCAGGGCCTTGTTGGCGTCCGGGGTGCGTTCCACGCCATTGAACCGCACGGACAGCTGTTCCGGCTGCAGAGGCGAACACTTCTCCGTGAAGGTGAAGCGGAAGGGATCGCCGCAGCTGGGGTTCACCACGCGCAGGGGTTTCTGGTCGAAGCCGTAGGGGAGGCGGGCCTGGATGTGGAGAGATCCTCCAAACTCAGCCTCAAGCTCGAGCAGCCCGTTCGGATGACTCTTGTCGATGCGCAAGGCGCACCCGGATCCGGCAAATTTGATCCTGTGGGCATCGGGTTCCAGGGGGAAGGCCATGCTCGAGGGCAGGGCCTTGGTGGCCTTTTCAAAAAGCTGCCTGGTCTTGAAGTCGTAGAGGTAACCGAACACCTGGGAGGCATAGCCGAGGCGCACGGCGGCCAGGCCCACCATCACCTCGTCAGTGGTGAAGCCCACGAAGTTGAAGCCTCCGAGGGCCAGGCGCTTGTGTAGGCTGCCCACTTCCCTTCCAAAGAAATCCCGCAGGCGGAAAGCCCCGGCATTCAACTGGACGGGGCCGTCGAAGCACCCGTGCTTCACCTGGCCCCTTTCGTCCACGAGGTTCATGCACGCCCCTTGAAGTCGTCCATGCTGCAGTTCACGCCGAAGAAGCCGAGCAGGGCGTCGAAGGGGCCGGGCGGCAGCAGCCGCACCAGAGGGAGCACCAGCAGGAAGCGCGGCATGATGAGGCGGGCGCGGTTGCCTTCGATGGCACCCAGAATGCGACGGGTCACATAGTCGGGCTTCAGGATGGGGAGGAGCCAGCTGAACCGGGTCTTCACGCCCTTGAACATGCCCGTGTCGATGTAGAAGGGGCAGACAATGGTGGTTCGGATGGGCAGGCCCAGGCGCTTCAGTTCCAGGCGCAGGGACTCGTCAAAGCCCACGGCGGCGTACTTGGACGAGCAGTAGTCCGTGAGACGGGACGTTCCCGCCAGGCCGGCGGCGGAGGCGATATTGACCAGGTGCCCGCGCCCCTGGGAAATCATGGCCGGGAGGAAGGCCCGCACCATCCAGAAGAGGGCCAGGGTGTTCACCTGGAAGGTGCGCTCGATGGCCTCGTCGGGGATCTCCAGCAGCGGTTTCCCCGAGACGATGCCCGCGTTGTTCACGAGGATGTCCACGGTGCCCCGGTCCTGCAGCACCTGCCGGGCCGTTTCCTGGATGGCCATCCGGCTGGCCAGGTCCACGGTGTAGGCTTCCGCGTCGCTCCCGGCCTCGGCTATTTCCTTCTGGACGGCGGCAAGCCCCGCCTCGTCCCGGTCCAGTAGGGTGAGTCTGGCGCCTCGGCCCGCGGCACCAAGGGCCAGCAGCCTCCCGATGCCGCTGGCCGCCCCGGTAATGAGAATGTGGGCCCCACGGATCTGGGTCATGAGGATGCTCCTGGACAAATGATTGGTTGCCTACAAGCATACGGATGGTTCTAGACTCGTCTAGACATCTTTTGGAGGTCCCCTTGGCCAAACCGACGCTCGCGGTCACCATCCGGGATGGCATCCGTGCGCGGATCGAGCAGGGGGAATGGTCTGAGCGCCTCCCCTCCGAACCGGAACTCGGCATCATCTTTAGCGCCAGCCGGGAGACGGTCCGCAAGGCTCTGGGCAGCCTCGAAGCCGAAGGCCTCATCTACCGCATCCACGGCAAAGGCACCTTCGTGGAGGCCAAGGTTGCCTTCAACCCCCTCTCGGGGGCCCTGTCCATCACGGAGGAGCTCTCCAGGTCAGGCCTGCCCGTGGTCAATCGGGTGCTGACCAAAGGCTGGCTGCCGACGGCGGACCTTCCGTCGGGCTTTCTGCGGGCCTGTTTCGAAGGGGAGGAGCGGGTCTTCCAGGTGACCCGGCTCCGCATGGTGAAAACGAAGCCGCTGGCGCTGGAGGTGTCCTATTTCCGGGCCAGCGATTTCCCCGGCATCGCCAGGGCCGCCTTCCGGGGTTCCCTCCATGACCTCATGACCGGTAAATTCGGCTTCCGGCCCGATCGCGTCCAGAACCGCATCCAGGGCATCGGCGCGGAGCCCGAAGCCCTGAAGGAGGCGCAGCGCTCTCTGGGCACGCACGCCGTGCTCCGGGTGGAGCGGGCCATCAGCGAGAAGCGGCACATCTATTACGCGGTGCGGTTCATCCTGCGCACCGACCTCTTCCCCCTCGAGTTCACGCAGATCCCCAAGCGCCAGGGAGGCGGCTGATGGCTCATGCAAGGAATGCGGATTTTCATGTGAGCGGAAAATCGCTGGCCTGGAGCGCCAGGGACCGGTCCGATGCCCTGGAGCAGGCCAGAAACCGCGATTTTGACCTCATCATTCTCGGCGGCGGCATCACGGGCGCGGGCATCGCCCGGGAGGCGGCCCTGCGCGGCATCTCCTTCCTGCTGGTGGACAAGGGAGATTTCGCCTTCGGAACCTCCAGCCGTTCCTCCAAGCTGGTCCACGGGGGCCTGCGGTACCTGCCCCAGGGGGATGTGGGCCTGGTGCGCGAATCCGCCACGGAGCGGAACTGGCTCCGAAAGGCCCTGCCGCACCTGGTGCGACCCCTGGCCTTCCACTACTGCGCCTTCAAGGGCAGCAAGGACACGCCCCTCATGGTCCGGCTCGGCCTGACGGTCTATGACCTCCTTTCCAACACCTTCGACCGCTTCAAAGCTCCTGGCCGCCACCGTTTCATGAATCCCGCGAAGCTGGCCCAGCGGGAACCCGCCTTCAAGCGGGAAGGGTTGCAACTGGCGGGTGTCTACTTCGACACCTCCACGGATGATGCCCGGCTCACGCTGGAGACGGTGAAGGAAGCACGGGATCTCTCCGGCGGCCGATCCGTGGCCCTGAACTACGTGGAAGCGGAACGCATCCTGTTCCAGGATGGCCGAGTGTCCGCGGTGGAACTGGTGGACCGGGAGAGTGGAACCCGTTTCCAGGTTCGCGCCACCTGCGTGGCCAACGCCACCGGGGTGTGGAGCAGCGAGACCTTGGCCCTGGCAGGGCAGGAGGGCCACGGCCTCCGGCCTTCCAAGGGCGTGCATGTGGTGGTGCCCCGGGAGCGCATCGGGCATCACAATGCTTTCGCGCTGCGCCGACCCGATGATCGCTTCGTGTTCGTCCTCCCCCGCGGCGAGGTGAGTCTCATCGGCACCACAGATGAGGACTATCACGGCCCGCTCGATGAGCCCCAGTGCACGCAGGCGGAATGCGACTACCTGCTTGAAACGGTCAACGCCTACTTCCCTGAGGCGAAGCTGACGAACCGGGACATCCTCTCCACCTATGCGGGGCTTCGGCCCCTGGTCTATGAGGAAGGCAGCGCCTCCGACAACTCGCGTCAGCACCTCATCCAGGACGCCGGCAACGGTCTCGTCTCCATCACCGGGGGCAAGCTCACCACCTTCCGGCCCATGGCCTGGGAGCTCCTGAGCCTTTGCGCCAAGCGAGGCTATGTGCGGCGTCTGGGCTGGCGTGAAGGTCGGAGGAATTTCTCCATGCGCCGGTACAAGGTGGGCGTGAACTGGGAGACCTTCGACAAGATCACGGGGGATCTGGGCTTGAACGGAGCGCTTCCGGAAGCCAGGCGCCGGTACCTCCACCAGAAGTATGGACACGGGGCGGTGGGCATCCTGCGCGAGGTGAAGCGCGCGCCGGAACTGGGCCAGCCTCTGCTGGACGGCCAGCCCTTCTGCCAGGCTGAGCTCCACCACATCCTGGCTTTCGAGCAGGCGCCCCACCTGGTGGATGTCATGGCGCGCCGCACGGAAATGGCTATGGTGGTATCCCACCTCCGGCAACCGGACTTGGCTGCGAAGGTGGCGCCCATTCTCGCCGCCTACTACGGCTGGGAGGAGGCTCGCCAGGCTGAAGAATGCCGCGCCTACCTCGACCACATCCGCACGATGATTTTCTTTTGAACGGGAGCTCCATGGAACCCACCCTCCTGGCGCTGGACTGCGGTACGCAGAGCCTCCGGGCCCTCCTTTTCTCCAGCAAGGGAGTGCTCCTGGACAAGGTGAAACGGGAGTACGAACCCTATGTGAGCCCTTCTCCGGGCTGGGCGGAGCAGGATGCGGAACTCTATTGGCGCTGCCTCTGCGAAACGGTGCAGGAACTGAAGACGAAGGCCCCCGAAGCCTTCGCGCGGATCCAGGGCGTCGGCGTCACCACCCAGCGGGACAGCCTCGTGTTCGTGGATGCGGAGGGGAAACCCCTTCGGCGCGCCATCCTCTGGTTGGATACCCGCCAGGCCAAGGCGGTGTATAGGCCGCTGCTGCCCCTGCGCTGGATCTACCGGGCCGTGGGCATGCTGGAGGCCATCCTTAAAACCCAGAAGGATGGCAAGGCTGCCTGGGTGCAACAGCAGGAACCCGAGGTCTGGGCGCGGACCGCCAAGGTGCTGCAGGTATCGGGATTTCTGAACCACCGCCTTACGGGTCTCTTCAAAGATTCCATCGCCTCCCAGATCGGCCACCTGCCGTTCAACTACAAGGAGATGCGCTGGGCACGGCCGTCGGAGCTGCCCTCTAAACTCTTTCCAGTGCCATTGGAAAAACTGCCGGAACTGGTGCCTGCCGGCAGCCTCCTCGGGACCATCTCACCAGCCGCTGCCGAGGCCACGGGGTTGCCTGCGGGGCTTCCCGTGGTGGCATGCGCCTCGGACAAGGGCTGCGAAAGCCTGGGCATCGGCTGCGTGCATGACCGCATGGCGGCGGTGTCCTTCGGCACCACAGCCACCGTGCAGACCATGAGCCCGCGCTACTTCGAGCCCCTGGCCTTCATGCCGCCCTATCCCGCCGCCATGCCCGGACACTACAACCCCGAAGTGGAAATCTTCCGCGGCTACTGGATGATCAGCTGGTTCAAGCGGGAATTCGCGCCCCTTGAAGTGCAGGAGGCGGAAGAGAAAGGGCTGCCGCCCGAGGCCATCCTGGATCGTCATTTGAAGACAGTCCCCGCCGGTTCCATGGGGCTGGTGACGCTGCCCCACTGGAGTCCCAGCCTCAAGCTGCCCGCCGCCAAGGGCGCCATGGTGGGCTTCGGTGATGTGCATACCCGGGGCTTCGTCTACCGGTCCGTCATCGAGGGCCTGGGCTTCGCCCTCCGGGAAGGGCTCGAGAAGATCGAGAAGACCGGGAGGGTGAAGATCGACTGGATCGGCATTTCCGGGGGAGCCACCCAGTCAGAGGAGATCTGCCAGATCACCGCCGACATCTTCGGCCGCACCCTGCGCTCAGGCGAAACCTTCGAGACCGCGAGCCTCGGCGCGGCCATCCTGGTGGCCGTGGGCACAGAGCTGTATCCCTCGACGCAGGATGCCGTGGCGGGGATGGTCCGCTACGGCCGCATCTATACCCCTCGGGCCGAGCCGGCCGCGCTCTATGAGCGCCTGTACCTGAAGGTCTTCAAACAGATCTTCCCGAAGCTGCACCCGCTCTTCGAGGAGATCCGCGAGCAGCTCAACTACCCCGAACGATCCACGGATGAGTGAGGAAGTCATGGCGGATTCCCATCCCAATTGGTTCCAGGGCCCCGTGCCCGAGCAGTCCTGGCGGGCCATTCTCAAATGGGGGGGAATCGGCGAATCCAAGCACCCCAACGCCGGGCTCGTGCGGCTCATGCAGCGGACCTTCGGGATGGGCGAGGCGGATTTCCAGCCGCGGAATCTGGGCCTGGATTCTGCTGTTGTGGATGTTCCATCCAGGCTTCCTGCTGATGCCTTGGCGGCTTTCCAGGCCCTGCTAGGGCCCGAGAATGTGGCCACCGACGGCCTCGCCAGGCTGAGGGTGGCCTATGGCAAGACTATGGTGGACCTGCTCCGGCTGAGGAAGGGCATCGTCGAGCATCTGCCGGACGTGGTGCTGCACCCCAGGGATCGTCACGATGTCGTGGGCATCGTGGCCATCTGCGTCCAGTTTGGCGTGCCGCTCACGCCCTTCGGGGGCGGGACCAGCGTGACCCGGGGTGTGGAGTGCATGAAGGGCGGCGTGTCCCTGGATCTGCGGACCCATATGAACAAGGTGGTCCGCTTCAGCGAAGTGGATCAGACCATCACGGTGGAAGCTGGCATGTACGGCCCCGAGTTGGAGCAGGTGCTGAATCGGGCCCCGGAACTCTTCGGTGCGTGCCGGCCGTATACCTGCGGCCACTTTCCCCAGTCTTTCGAATACACCACGGTGGGGGGCTGGGTGGTGACGCGCGGCGCCGGCCAGAATTCGACCTATTACGGGAAAATCGAGGACATGGTGCTCTCCCAGGAGATGGTCACTCCCCGGGGCGTGATCCGGACCCAGGACCATCCGGCCGCAGCCACGGGACCCGATACGGACCAGATCCTCCTCGGCAGTGAAGGCGCCTTCGGCGTGCTCACGGAGGTGACCCTGCGCATCCATCGCCACATGCCGGACGAGCAGCGGCGCTTCAGCTACCTCTTTCCCGATTGGGCCTCGGCCACGGCCGCTGCCCGGGAGTGCATCCAGAGCGAGGGGGGTCGGCCCTCGGTGTTCAGGGTGTCGGATGCGGAGGAAACGGATGTGGTCATGAAACTCTACGGTGTGGATAAACCCGCCGTGGACGCCTTCATGGCGATGGTGGGACTGAAGCCGGGATCGAGATGCCTGATGCTCGGTACCACCGGCGGAACCGATGACCTCTCCCGGGTGGCCCGCCGGAACCTGGGTCGCATCTGCCGCCGCTTTGGCGGGCGTTCCGCCACGGGCTTCGTCACCAAGGCCTGGGAGCACGGGCGCTTCCGGGACCCCTACCTTCGCGACGATCTGCAGGACGTGGGCATCCTCATCGACACGCTCGAATGCACGGTCACCTGGGACTCCCTGGCGCGGGTGCACCGGGGCGTTCGGGCTGCGGCGAAGCAGAGGCCCAACACCATCTGCATGACCCATCTCTCCCACGCCTATCCCCAGGGCGCCAATCTGTATTTCATCTTCATCGCCCGCATGGAGGACATCGGCGAGTATCTGGCCTACCAGGCCGAGATCCTCGACGCCATCCTGGCCCATGGCGCCACCATGAGCCACCATCATGGCATCGGCAAGATGACCGCACCGTGGCTGGAAGCCCAGATCGGCACGCCCCAGCTGGAGCTCTTCCGGGCCTTGAAGCGGCACCTTGATCCTGACAACCTCATGAATCCAGGCGGCACACTGGCGCTGGACCTGCCCGATTCGGAGCGGCGCCCTATCCGTTGCTGATGAGCTACCTTTCCAGACTCCCTTGCTGCCACCTCCTGGCATCTTCCTGGAACTTCGCCATGTAGTCGGGGAAGCAATCCGGGCAGAGGCCGTGGCTGAAGTCTGCCTCGGAGTGCTCGTGGATGTATTGTTCCAGGCCTTCCCAGTAGCCATCATCGTTCCTGATCTTCTTGCAGAGCATGCAGATGGGCAGCAGGCCATGGAGGGTCCTGATCTGGGCGGCCTGGGCCTGGGCCAGCGCCTCCTGGGCTTCGACCCGTTCCGTAACGTCCGTGCAGCTCCCGATATAGCCCAGAAATTCGCCAGCCTGGGCGTACATAGGGGTCCCGCGATCGAAAATCCAGCGCCAGACGCCATCGTGCCGTCTGAGCCTGTATTCCATTGCAAAGACTTCGCGCCGGTTGAAATGATCGAGGTAGATGTCCAGGCAGCGCTGGAGGTCGTCCGGGTGGACGCCTTCGGCCCAGCCGTTGCCGAATTCCTGTTCCATGGTGCGCCCGGTGAAATCCAGCCAGCGCTGGTTGAAATAATCGCAGAGCCCGTCGGTCCGGGCCCGCCAGATGAGGATGGGAGCCTGTTCCACCAGGAGGGCATATTCGAGGGCAGAAAGCCGTGGGTTGGCGTAGGGCATCTGTCCTCCAGGCAGCTCCATCTCAGATATCGGTTGCCGGGCCCACGGGGCTGAATTCAGGGATGAGGGCTGGATGATTTCGGGGCGCTGCAGATTGAACGGATGCAACTGCAGTTATTGGATTTCGGCATCTTGACGAAAGTCACCCCTTTGCCAGATTGGTCCGGCCCACGGCTATAGTTGAAAGGCCGTCCGAGCCCCGAGCAAGGGTGAGGATCTGAAGGCCATCCGAGGGGAATGCCGTGGATCTCAAACGCACCATCATCGACCTCATGCCGGACATCATGATCCGGACCTTCGCGGCGCCCTATACCGCCGGGAAGGGCATCGCCAGCGGCGTGGCCAAGGCCGACGAGATCCACACCCAGTTCGGCCTCAGCTCCACGGTGGATCTGCTGGCCGAAGAGGTCTTCAGCCGCGAAGATGTGGAAGCAACGGTGCAGGTCTACCTCCGCATGGTCGAGGCGTTGAAGGACCGGCCCTTCGCCAGCATCAGCATCAAGCCCACGTCGCTCGGCATCAATGAAAGCGAAGCCTACTGCCAGGAAAACATCCGCCGCATCGTGGCGGCGGCAGGTCTGCACGGCATGCATATCACCCTGGACATGGAGGACCGGCACCTCACGGATGTCACCCTGCGCATGTTCAAGGCGATCCGGGAGGAATTCGACAATTTCGGCATCGTGCTTCAGAGCCGGCTCTTCCGCACGGCGGAGGACATCAAGCAGCTGAATGCCAAGCCCTGCAAAGTGCGCATCTGCATCGGCATCTACCGGGAGCCTGCCGAGGTGGCCCTCCAGGACAAGGCCGATATGAAGGACAAGCTGTTTGAATACGTCCAGCTGCTGCTGGACCACGGGCACTACCCCGAAATCGCCACCCACGACGAACCCCTGATCCGCCGCTGCATCGACTACCTGGACAAGCGCGGCGTGGCCCGGAACGCCTACGAATTCCAGATGCTCCTGGGGGTGCCCCGGCAGCAGATCCAGCAGGAAATCGTCAAGCGGGGCCAGACCATGAGGCTCTATGTCCCCTTTGCGGAGGACTGGAAATACGCCATTTTCTACCTGAAGCGCCGCCTCGCCGCCAATCCCGCCATGGCGGGGATGGTAATGAAAAATTTCTTCGGCCACTGATTGCATAGCAGTGCCCCACCGCGGGAGTTGCCGTTGTGGCCTCTCGCAGCTTTAAGCGGTAAGGTTCTACTTACGGGTTCAGATCCCGCTTCCCTGGAGGTTTCATGAAGAAGTTCCTCGTGCTCGCCCTCGTCAGCTCCTTTGCCTTGGTGTCCTTCGCCGCCGAAGACAAGAAGCCCGAGCCCAAGAAGGAAAAGTGCTGCGCCATGGCCTGCTGCCAGAAGAACAAGGCCGCTTCCTGCAAGGATTGCGCGGATTGCGGCAAGAAGAAGGCCGAAGAGCCCAAGAAGGGCTGATTTCCCCGGCCTGCCAACAACCCCGGAGCTTGGCTCCGGGGTTTCCTTTTAGGGACGGGATGATTCCCGTTCCCCCGGTTTCATGATTCCCTGGAAGCTGATGAAAAGCCGAGCCTGGATCCCCGTCTCCGTCCTGCTGCTATTGCTCGCCGCCACCGCGGCGGGATGGCGCTGGACCAGGGAAATTCCCGTCCCTCCCGCCAAGGAAGGCGCGGCGGAAGCAGCCGCCCAAAGTCGCAAGACCCGGGCGCGCCCTGAGCGGCTGGTGGATCAGACTCCCCTCCTGACGGCCCGGGGCCTGGCGGCCCTTGCCACGACCCTGGAGGAGCAGGAACTGGCCCATCAGGCCGAGCGGGTGGCCAACCATGAAGTGGACCTGGCCTTTACGGACGCCTTGAGGCGGGCAGCCAACGCCAAGCCCGCAGAGAATCCCGAAGTCAAAGCCCTGGCCGAGGCCAAGGCCAAGATCCAGGCGGAGGTGGACGCGGATCAACTGGTCATCAAGCGCCTCACGGCGCAGTTGGCCACTGGGAACGAAGCCCGGAAGGAGGCCCTGATTGACCAGCTGGATGTGGCCAAAGCCCAGCTGGAACTGGATGAGGATGAACTGACCGCCGCTGCGGAGGATCTGGCCCGGGTGGGTGGCGATCCGCAGGCCCGCATCCGGCGGCTGAAGGAAGCCCACGAAGCGGCTGACCGGGATTCGGCCCAGGCCCTGGCTGCCGCGGCGCGCCCCAGTTCCTTCCAATCGGGCAGCCTGCTGGCCCGGATCAGCGAATGGTCCCTGCAGCGCAAGAAATCCCAACGCCTGGAGCAGGCCCGCCTGGAGGCCCAGGCCAAGATGCAGACCCTGGGGAAGGTTCGTGAGCGGATTTCCGCCCGGGTTGAAAAGGAGAAGGAGGATCGGGAAGCCGCGAAGTACTGGGCCTCGAATCTGGTGAAGGAGTCCGCTGCCGCGGGTGGCGGGCCAGGCCGGGACCAGGCCAAGGATGCGGTGTCCTACCTCAAGCAGTACGGTGATGCCCAGCGCAGCCTCTCGGACATTGGGCGCCGGATCCAGGACCAGCAGGAGCTGAGCTACATCTATGGCAACTGGCGGGCCCTGGTGGAGGGCTACCGGATCACCGCCCTGCATGCCGTGCTTGGGAAAGCCCTTCTGCTGCTGGCCCTGCTGCTCGTGACCTACGGCCTCAGCCTTCTGGTGGACCAGCTCTTCCACAGGGTCATGGGAGCCAACAAGGGTGCTGGCACCCTCCGGGTGGTGACCAAGCTGGTCATCCAGATCGCCTGCCTTCTGGCCATCCTGTTCCTCAGCTTCGGCATGCCGGCCCAGACCACCACCGTCCTGGGGCTGGCCGGCGCCGGCCTCACCGTGGCCCTGAAGGACTTCATCGTGGCCTTCTTCGGCTGGTTCATCCTCATGGGTCGCAATGGCATCCGGGTGGGCGACTGGGTGGAGATCCGCGGCGTGGGGGGCGAAGTGGTGGAGATCGGCCTCCTGCGTACCGTGCTGCTCGAAACGGGCAGCTGGACGGACGCCGGCCATCCCACCGGTCGCCGGGTGGCCTTCGTGAACAGCTTCGCCATCGAAGGGCACTTCTTCAACTTCACCAGCTCGGGCCAGTGGATGTGGGACGAATTGAAGATCCTGGTGCCCACCGGCATCGATCCCTATCCCGTATTGGATGGCCTGCAGAAGGTCCTGGAAGAACAGACCGAGGCCAATGCGCGCCTCGCGGAGAACGAATGGAAACAGGCCACGGCCCGCTACCGGGTGCAGGCCCTTTCCGCAGTTCCCAGTCTCAACATGGTGCCCACGGCCAATGGCATCGAAATTCGCGCCCGCTACATCACGCGCGCCAACGAGCGCCACGACATCCGCCTCAAGCTGAACCAGGCGGTGGTTTCGCTCATGCACGGTTCCCGGACGGAAAGGTAAGGCTGGATGATTTCGTTTTCCAATGTGAGCAAGCAGTACGGCAAGCAGATCCTGTTCATTGATGCGGACTTCCAGCTGAACCCGGGCGAGAAGGTGGGACTGGTGGGTCCCAACGGGGCCGGAAAGTCCACCCTGTTCCGCATGATCATGGGCGAGGAAGCCCCCGATGACGGCGTGGTGACCCTCCCCAAGAAGTTGACCATCGGCTACTTCCGGCAGGAAGTGGATGAGATGACCGGGCGCTCCGTGCTGGACGAAGCCATCGCGGGCAGCGGCCGCCTGGGGGACCTGCACCACGAGCTGATGGACCTGGAACACGCCATGTCCGATCCGGACCGCGGCGATGAACTGGAAGCCATCCTGGAACGCTTCGGCCATGTACAGGACGAGTACCAGCACAAGGGCGGCTACGAGCTGGAAGCCAAGGCCCGCGCCTGTCTGGAGGGCCTGGGATTCGAGCCCGATCAGATCGACGGCGATGTGGGCGCGCTGTCCGGCGGCTGGAAGATGCGCGTGTCCATGGCGAAAGTATTGCTCGGCAACTTCGACGTGCTGCTCATGGACGAGCCCACCAACCACCTGGACATCGAATCCATCCTCTGGCTGGAATCCTTCCTGAAATCCGTGCCTGCCACGCTCCTCATGACCAGCCACGATCGGGACTTCATGAACCGCATCGTCACCAAGGTGCTGGAAATCGATGGCGGCGACATCTCGACCTACTCGGGCAACTACGATTTCTATGTGAAGGAACGGGAGCAGAGGGAGGCCAATCAGGAAGCGGCCTACGCCCGCCAGCAGGCCAAGCTGGCCAAGGAGCAGCGCTTCATCGAGCGCTTTTCCGCCCACGCCGCCAAGGCCGCCCAGGTGCAGAGCCGGGTGAAGGCCCTCGACAAGATCGAGCGACTGGAGCCGCCCCGCAAGCAGCGGGTGGTGAAGTGGGATTTCCGGATCCCAGGCCGCTCCGGCGACGACGTGGCCATGCTGAAGGGCATCACCAAGGCCTACGGTGCCCGGAAAATCTACAACCATTTCGACTTCCACATCCGCCGCGGCGAGCGCTGGTGCGTCATGGGCAAGAACGGCGCGGGCAAATCCACCCTGCTGAAGATGGTGGCGGGTGCCTTGGAGCCGGATGCCGGCAGCGTGCGCCTGGGCGCCAGTCTCAAGCTGGGCTATTTCTCCCAGCAGGCCCTGGATCTCCTGGATCCCGAGCTGACGGTGATCGAACAGATGCAGAAGGACTTCCCCATGGAGGGCCTAGGCGTGCTGCGCAACATTCTCGGGGCCTTCCAGTTCTCCGGGGACGACGTGGACAAGCGGGTCCGGGCTCTATCGGGCGGCGAGAAATCCCGCCTGGTGATGGCCCGCATGCTGCTATATCCGCCCAATTTCCTGGTTCTGGACGAGCCCACGAATCACCTGGACCTGGCCACCAAGGAAATGCTCATCGGCGCCCTGAAGGATTTCGAAGGCACCATGCTCTTCGTGTCCCACGATCGTACCTTTCTGCGCGGCCTGGCCAACCGGGTGCTGGAACTGGGCGGCGCTGAGCACGAGGGGCCGCTGCTCTACGGCGGTACCTATGCCGAGTACGTGGCGAGCACCGGGCGAGAAGCGCCGGGGATCCACAACTAGCGGAGCTGCGGCGGCGGCTGGCAGAACAGGTGCAGGACCTCCCCCGTCCTCGGATGGGGCAGGTCCAGGCGAATCGCGTGCAACAGGTAGCCCAGATCGCCCGGCAAGGCGTGGGTTCCCGGCATGGGCGTGCCGCCTGGGCCGTAGAGGGGATCGCCGACCAGGGGATGTCCCGCAAAGGCCATGTGGATGCGGATCTGGTGGGGCCTTCCGGTCAGGAGATCCACTTCCACCAGGCTGCAGCCTTGCCGGCGTGCTACAACGTTCACCACGCTCGCCGAGGCTTTCCCTGCGGGGGTCGCGCCATGGATGGTGCCAAGCAGCTCGTGGGGCACGGGGCCGATGGGAGCCTCGACGCGGAAGTCATCCTGGGCCGGGTGTCCCACGCAGAGGGCCCGGTAGACCTTGTGTGTCGCACCGGATCGGAACAGCTCCGGCACCACGCGTCGCGCCAGGGCGCTTCGCGCGAACAGCACCAGACCCGAGGTGCCCCGGCCCAGGCGATGCATGGGGCTGGCGTCCGGATCGCGGCGGCGGACCACCTGGAGCAGCGTGTGTTCCAGGAATTCGCCACCTCCTGGCAGGGTGGGCAGCCCGCTGGGTTTGGCCACGGCCAGCAGGTCTTCGTCCTCGAAGAGCACCGCGGCGCAGAGGGGGACTTCCGGTTCGATCCAGGGCGGGCGGTTCCAGGTGACCCACTGGCCAGGTTTCAGGCGGAGGTCTGCAGGACAGACCTGCTGGTCGATGGCGACCTCGCCAGCACGGATTCGGTCCAGCCAGATGGCCTCGGCATCCCTGGGAAACCGGGTTGCTAGGAACGCCAGCAGCGACAATTTGGAACCTTCCTGGTCCACCTGGCTGCGGTGGCTGTACCCCTGGTTCCTCGCCGCTTCAGCGTTCATCCAAGATCCCTTGTGCCCATGATCCCAGCACGGGTGGCTGGTAGGCTGGATGTTTTCGGAGGAAGCCTCATGGCATTGCCCGTTCCCCCGGCCAGGCGGCGTCCCTCCCTCCCTTATTGCGAGCCCGCCGAGGGAAGGGACTACTGGATCGTGGACGGGATCTTCCCGGATCCGGAAGCCCTGGTCACCAGGTTCCAGACCCTGGACGCGTGGGAGCTTGGGTTTCCGCACACGGGCGAAACCTGGCCAGGCATGCGGTCCCGGAATGCCCTGACGCCCGAGGAACTCGCGCGATTGGAAGCCAAGGTCCGGGAACTGACCGGCGCGCGGCGCCTGTGGTCCGAGCAGCCGGCTGGCGGAGGCTTCCTCAACCACAACGTGGTGCAGGTGGTGGGCGCCACGGAATCAGGGCCGAGGCCCCACACGGATTCCAGGAAGCTCTGCCGGTATGCGGCGGTGGTCTACCTCACGCCCGGGGCCCCGCCCCAGGCCGGGACGACCTTCTATCGGCTGCGGTACCCCGACGGCACATTGAGCGGGAACATCTGCCCCGCGCCCCACGCGAATCTGCATGAGGCCCTGGGCGTCAGGTCCCTGCCGCTCCAGGCCTGGCACCCGGACGTGGCCATTCCCAATGTGTTCAACCGCCTGCTGCTCTACAGGGCGGACATGGTGCACTCCGCCACCAGCTACTTCGGCCACGACCTGGCCACCAAGCGCATGACGGCGCTGTTCTTCTGGATGGCGGAGTAGCGATCCGAGGGATCGCCTTCGAATGGGATCAGGGCGCGACCTTGAACTCGACGGTGGCCATGTCCTTGCCCCACCAGAGGGCGAGGGTGCCGCCCTGCTGGCTCATGTCCAGGAAGACGTAGGTCAGCTCGTCGAAGGAGAGGCTTTGCTTCGCAAGCTTCATGGGCACGCGCACCAGGTCGAACTTGGGATCGTAATTGTCCGAACCCCAGGTGCCGGTCTTGTCCTTGGGATCGTACTTCGCCAGGGCCGCCTGGGTTGAGAGGATGAAGGTCCAGGCGCCTTCCTTCAGTTCGACGAAGATGCTGTATTCACCGGCCGGAACGGTCCTGCCGCCCATCAGCAGGGGCACTTCCGTCTTGAGCCGCGTGGTGGCGTTGGCACCAGCCCGCCACACGGGTGACCCGCCGCTCACCTTCTTGCCGTAGTCGGTGCCCTTGCCGAACACCTCCGTGCGGCCCTTCAGGATCGGGCGGCTGTACTCGATGGTGATCCATTTCCCATCCCGATAGCGGGGGTCCGTTCCAGGCTTTTCCTCCACCCATTTCCCGGCCACCTGGGTCGCCGCGGAACCGTGGGGGCTCGGGGGAAGGCGAGGCGGCCCGGCGGGCTGCTGGGCGAAGGCGATGGCACCGGTGAGGAGCAACGAGAGGGGTAATCGCTTCATGGCTCTACCTCCAGAGAATGCCTCCCATGATCCCCTCTTTTGGGCCCTTCGCAAGCCGTGGGCTTTCAGCCCACGGATGGGGATGATGTCCAGCAAGTAAATGAGTTGGTGGGATGACACCTGCCGGGAATTGAAGTCCCAATGGGTTGCGGGTGCCTGGGTGGATCGAGGTTCTACTTCTTGGCCTTGAGGAGCCGCTCCAGCAGCTTCTGGTCCACGAAGGCAGAGACTTCAGCGACCTTCTCTCCGGCCTGCGCCAGCAGGCTGGCGCACTGGGCCTGCATGTCGGCCACATAGGCGGCATCGGTGATGTCCTTGAGGTTGATGACCACGTTCCACACGCCCCCGCGCACCCCCGCGTAGGCCATCTGAGCGCCCACGGCGGCATCGGTGATCGAGGCCACCTTGCCGAGCCGCGCGGCTTCGCCGGCCAGTTCCAGGGCCGCGAAGCTGGTCTTCGCGGTGTCCAGGGGCACATCAATGGCGACCTTCAGGCCCGCCTGCATGGCCTCGTGGCGGGCGGTTTTCTGCTCGGGCGTGGCATCCGGCAGGCGCCGGGCATCCATGAAGGCGTTGAACGCATTGGTGTCCGCATCCACGGCCACCATGAGCCGGTCCTTCAACACCTGGGCCTTTTCCGCCAGGACGATGAGCTTCGCATCCTTCTCCGCATCCGGGCCGCCCTGGGCCAGGTTGGCCACCATGCTGGCCAGGGCTGCGCCCAGGCTGCCCGCCAGGGCCGCGATGGAACCGCCGCCGGGGGCCGGGGTATCGCGGCTCACTTCGTCCGTGAAGGCGTGCACCTGCATGGAGACCAGGGCTTTGGGGTCGTACGAGGGCAGGCCCAGCACCTTCTTCTCGATCTCGAAGGGCGCCACATCGCCGAGGCCCATGGAGAAGACGGCGGTCTGGAGGATGTCTCCGGTGGGCACGCCCGTGGACTTGCCCATGGCCTTCAGGTAGTGCTTGCCGGAGGCCAGGAGGCACTGGAAGGGGACCAGGCCCACGATCTCGCTGCCCGTCACGACCAGGCCGCGCTCGGCGCCCAGGCGGCGCGCCTCCTCCAGCACCGTGTGGGGCGCGGTCTCCTTGTAGTTCGTGAGGTTCACGCTGATCTGGGCCCGGCGGTAGGTGTCCACATACCAGCCGATGGCCTTGCACTGGCTGTAGATGCCCCGGCGGCGGACTTTCTGGCCCACGGGATTCGCGGGATCCACATCGTTGAGGCGCATGAGGGCGGGGAGGTCGTAACCGTGGACCGTGGCGCAGTGCTCCACGGTCTCCTGGAAGGTGGCGCCCGTGAAATCGCAGTTGCCGCAGGGGAAGGAGCCTTCGGCATAGAAGATGAGCTCGCCAGCCTGGTAGTAGGGCTGCACCCGGCCGCGGCGGGCCACGCGACCCTTCTCGCGCAGCTCGAAGGCGATATCCGTGGCGTGGGCCTTGTCAGCGGAATTCAGCGTGACGTTGTAGGCCACCAGGAATTCCCGGGCGCCGATGATGGTGGCGCCAGCCTGGGCGTTGAAGGAAGCGGTGAAGTCCGCCTGCCATTGGGGATCCTGCAGCTTCTTCTTCAGCCCTTCGTACTCGCCCCGGCGCACTTCCGCCAGGTTGCGGCGCTCGGGCCGGGAGGCGGCGGCCTCGTAGAGGTAGATGGGAATGGCCAGCTCCCGGGCCACGCGATCCCCCAGGCGGCGGGCCAAGGCTGCGCAATCCTCCATGCTCACGCCTTCCACGGGCACGAAGGGCACCACATCCGTGGCTCCCATGCGCGGGTGGGCCCCGTGGTGCTGGGTCATGTCGATGACCTTCGCGGCCTCCGCGATGCAGCGGAAGGCGCCTTCCAGCACCGCCTCGGGCTCGCCCACGAAGGTGATGACCGTGCGGTTGGTGTCGGCCCCGGGATCCACATCCAGCACCTGCACGCCCGGAACCGCCGCGATGGCGTCCGTCACCTGCTTGATCTTCGCGGCATCCCGGCCTTCCGAGATGTTCGGCACGCACTCCACCAGCTTGCGGGACATGGATCCTCCGGATGGTCCGAGTCTAGCAGTGGCGCGGGTTTGAATCGCACCGCAGCCGGCGTATTTGACGACAAGGTGTAAAATGAAGTCAGTTTTATACCAGGAGGAGCCATGGACGCGGGCATGTTCCTCAGAAGCACTGGCGCGGGGATCTGCCTGGCGATGGGCCTGGGCTGCGCCTTCACCACGGA
>DATEZS010000030.1:0-52165 GCA_035255365.1 Geothrix sp. | reverse complement strand
AGCCACATCATCATGCCCGCCATCCACAAGAACAAGGATCAGATCGCCCGGCAGTTCAGCCAGAAGATCAAGGACGCGAAATACACGGAGGATGTGGACGAGCTCACCGCCATGGCCCGGAAGGTGCTGCGCCAGAAGTTCCTCGACGCCGATGCGGGCCTGTCGGGCGTGAACTTCGCCGTGGCCGAAACCGGGACCCTCTGTCTGGTGGAGAACGAAGGCAACGGCCGCATGAGCACCCACGTGCCGCCCCTCCACATCGCCGTCATGGGCCTGGAGAAGGTCGTGGCGCGGCTGGAGGAGGTGGCGCCCCTCTACGCCATCCTCACCCGTTCCGCCACCGGCCAGGCCGTGAGCACCTACTTCAACCTGATCACCGGCCCCCGAGGCGAAGGCGAATTGGACGGGCCCCAGGAAGTGCATCTGGTCATCCTCGACAACGGCCGCTCCCGGATCTACGCCGACCCCCAGCTGCGAGCCACCCTGCGCTGCATCCGCTGCGGCGCCTGCATGAACCACTGCCCTGTGTACACCCGCGTGGGCGGGCACGCCTACGAGGCCGTTTATCCTGGTCCCATCGGCAAGATCCTCACGCCCCAGATGGAGGGCGTGGGTGTCCGCCACGACCTCATCCACGGCTCCAGCCTCTGCGGTGCCTGCGGCGAAGTGTGCCCCGTGGAGATCCCCATCCCGGAGATCCTGGTGCGCCTGCGCCGGGAGGCCACCCACGAGGATGCGGGTTCGAAGGTCGCCGGCAAGGGCACCGGCCGCACCGCCAGCGAGGATTGGGCCTGGCGCCTCTGGGCCCTGGCGATGAAACGCCCGGGCGTCTACCGCCTGGCCGCCTGGTTCGCCACGCGGTTCGGGAGGGCTCTGCCCGCTGGTGCACCCCTGATCAGGAATTGGACCCAGAGCCGCACCAAACCCGTTCCCGCCCGCCGTTCCCTCAGCGAACGCATGCGCGCAGAGGGAGGCCGCCATGTCTGATGCCCGTTCCGCCATCCTCGGCCGCCTGCGGGCTTCCAGCGACTTCGGCGCCCTGCTGCCCGTGGATACCGCCGTCCTCGAACGCCGCCAGTGGCCCGCCGCCGAACGGGTGGTCCGCCTGCGCAAGAACATGGAGGCGGTCCACACCGAATTCCTGGAGGCCAAGCTGGACACGTGGCCTTCGGTGGTCCAGGCATTCTGCGACCGGGAAGGCCTGAAGACCCTGCTCTACGGTCCCGCCGCCGATGCGGGAGCCGCGCTCGCGGCGGCCTGGGGCCCCGGAGGCGCGAACCTGGTGCCCTATGACCGCCCCGTGGAGACCTTCAAGCAGGAGCTGTTCACGGAAATCGACGCCGGGTTCACAGGCACCGTGGGCGGCGTCGCCGAAACCGGCGGCCTCCTGCTCACGCCCGGCCCTGCCGAACCCCGGCTGTTGTCTCTGGTGCCGCCCATCCATTTCGCTCTCCTGCGGGCCTCCACCATCCAGGATAGTTTCTGGTCCGCCGTGAAGGCCCTGGGTTGGGGAAATGCCCTGCCCCCCAACGCCCTGATGATCTCCGGCCCCAGCAAGACCGCTGACATCGAGCAGACCCTCGCCTACGGCGTCCACGGCCCCAAGCGCCTCATCGTGGTGCTCGTGGACGATCTGAACTGACCGGTGGACGAAGACCCGCGCCCTCGCTAGACTGTTCCTTCGTGGCTGGGTAGCTCAGGTGGTTAGAGCGAGGGTCTCATAATCCCTAGGTCGGCAGTTCGAGTCTGCCTCCAGCCACCAACAAACAACACCGGAGCCGAGTGCTCCGGTGTTTCTCTATCTACACCCAAGCCACCAGACTCGGACTACCGAGAAGCAGTGGCGGCCCGCAAGCCCACAGCGAGCAAGGCTCCTGCGGAGCCTGCGCAGCGACCGTGGGCGGGGCCAGCCACGCGCGCAGTTCGAGTCTGCCTCCAGCCACCAACAAACAACACCGGAGCCGAGTGCTCCGGTGTTTCTCTATCTACACCCAAGCCACCAGACTCGGACTGCCGAGAAGCAGTGGCGGCCCGCCTGATTCGGGCACCTCCTTTGCCCTCACCCTCCGGGCGGCAATCGCTTTCGGCGATTACGTCCTATTCGCCAATCCTGGCGAATGGTGCCCACGCGAGCAGTTCGAGTCTGCTTCCTTCGTCATCCACCAACGACAAACACCAGCGTTTCAAAATCCGGTGTTTCTGCCTATCCACCCGGGACCTTCCGGTATGCACTTACAACCTCTGCCCGCAAACGCCCTGTGTTGGCGGGATAAACAATGAATGTCGGCTGGTCCCGAGATTGTCATTACTCCGCAAGGCTGGCATTATTACAAATTGCATGGGATCCCAACCTGAATCCACGAACATCGAATCGGCGACCCGAAGAATTCTTCAGGCCTTCCGGTCCATTGTCCGGGAATTGCGGCTGACGTCAGCCTCCACCGAGAAGGCCTTCGGAATAACCACTGCGCAGTTGTTCGTTCTCCGCGCCCTTCATGAGTCCCCGGGCACGAGCCTGGGCGTGGTGGCCGAGCGGACCGCGACAGACCAGAGTTCCGTTTCCGTGGTGGTACGGAAGCTCGAGGAAAAGAAACTGCTTAAAAAAAGGGTCTCCGGGGAGGACCGACGGCGCCTTGAGATTTTCCTGACACCGGCCGGAGAACGTCTCTCCCAAATGGCCCCTCCGACGGTGCAGGAGAATCTGATCCAACGGATCGCGAGCCTCGGGAGCGCCGAAAGAAACCAGCTGGCGAATCTCCTTGAACGCTGCGCCTTGCCCGAGGATGAAAGCCAGCCGATGTTCTTCGAGGAACAACCTGCCGGGCGAAGGAAAGGGCACAGAAAGGCTTGATGAAGCCTCGTCTCGGGAGAAGGGTGGCCTGTCGTACGACGCGGGTTTGCCCTGATGTTTTCTGCCCCGACAGTGCCTTCTAGAGCGTGCCCTGGTTTTTCGGAGTCCCGTCCGGCTCGCATTCCGTTGAGTTCAGGGCATCTTTCAGAAACACGAGGTTGCCTGCCAGCCAGAAGGCGACCCCAACAACCATGAGCAGCAAGGCAGCCCAGCCGGTCACTCCGGTTCGGTGAAGCAGTTCCGGCATATCGCATTCGCCATCCATGGCAAAAAGCAGCCTGCAATAGAAGAAGGCCCCGACCATCGTGATCACCCAGCCGGAAAGGATCCACCAGCGGCCACGCTCCCTGGTTTGGGCGATCACCCTTTGCGACTCAGCTGCGGAGTCGAAGATACTGCCTTGAGATATTGCGAGAGAGGTGCGATTAGGCATGACTGCCTCCTTAGGGTTGGAAAGGTAAAGCGCTGAGGGGCGACGACTCGTGAAGAGCACTGGGGCGGCGCAGGACCCGGAGCAAGGAACGAATGAAGGTGAGGAGAAGCCCGAAGAAGGTGAGCAGCCAGGACGTCAGGGCCAGCGCGATAAAAGCCTTCGGTACCGCATAAAGGACACGAAGGCTCAGGGCTTCCGCGAGTCGCCAGGTGGCGGTGGTATACATGGCCATGGGGAAGACCGCCCCCCAATAAAGGGGGTCATAGGTCAACGCGATGCGATGCGCGATATATCTCCAGATCCCGAGGATCCCAAGCATGGGGATCCACCAGGTGGCCGTGGCCCAGTAGAACAAGGTGAACCCCTTGAGGAAGGGGAGCATGCTGCCGAGCAGGATCGAGCCTCCCGCTCTGCGGATCAGGAGGGCGCCCGCCAGGGTGGAAATCGCCATCGCCCCCATGTTGATCCAGTAGGGTGGCAGGAGGTCCGTGGGCTGGAAGCGGAAGAAGGTGTAGCGGTAGAAAATCAGCGAAATCATCCAGATGTAGAGCATTCCGCCCATGAGCCAGAAACTGACCAGGATCAAGTCCAGAAGCTCCGAATCCATGCCCAGCCGGGGCCCCGCGAGCATGCCGAGCACCGCCAGGGATTGGGTGGCCACGACCGCGGAAAGCCAGCCGCCGTTGATGCCGGAAGCCAGGTCGGGTTTCGGTTCCTTGACCATGAGTGCCGCGAACACGCCGTAAATGCAAAAGACCCACAGCGCCAGAGCCAGCCACCAGAGCAGCGCGGGCGCGGCCGTGCTCACCTGCAGAACCGCCAGTTGAACCCCCACCACGCTGGTCGCCGCCACTGTCGTGAAGAATCCCGGGCCTCGCCCATGATCGGACCAGTCGCTCAGGAAGGCGTTCCGGTGAAAGGCCATCCGGAGAAAGGTGAACGCCCACAGAAGCCCATAGGCCGGGAGGTTGATCCACAGCAGAAGCTTCGGCAGCAGAGGGATCTTGAGAAGATGGCAGGCGGTGCCCAGGATCCCCGTTGCCATCACCAGTGCGAAGTACGCAGGATGAAGGGTGGCGATGCCCCCGGCGAGCATCCTCCGGACGGATGACCACATCCCTCCGTCATTCGCCTCCTTGCGAGAACCAGTGGCCATGGTCGCCCCTTCCCCGGTACAACATCCCGCTTTCCCGGGCTGGCCGGTAGCGGGCGGAGGCTGACAAACCCATGGCTATTCGGGGAACATCCTTGTCGATGTTTGTCCTACATCATTCGATGAGGCCCTGACGGAGGGCGTATTGCATGAGCTCGGCATTGGAGGAGAGCTGCATTTTTTCCAGGATTCGCGTGCGATAGGTGCTCACGGTCTTCACACTCAGGCCCAGTTCCTGTGCGATCTCGGTCAAGCCCTTGGCCACGGCGATGAGGCGGAACACCTCGAACTCGCGGGGGCTGAGCTGCTCGTGCGGCGCACCGTCCCGGTTGAGGGCCACGTGAGCCGCCAGGGATTCGGCCAGTGCGGCGCCGATGTAGCGCTTGCCACCGAGCACCGTGCGAATGGCTTGGATCAGCTCCTCCGGAGCGCGCTCCTTGGTCAGGTAGGCCGAGGCTCCTGCTTTCAGCGCCCGGATGGCGAACTGTTGCTCGCCGAACATGGACAAGACCAGGACAGGCAGGGCCGGGTGCAGCGTTTTGATCTCCGGCAGGGCATCCAGCCCGCTGCGGCCGGGCATGGAAATGTCGAGCACCAGCAGATCCCAACGATCCCTCTCAAGCGTCTTGAATGCCTCATCCACCGTGCCGGCCTCCCCGACGCAGACCCCTGGAAGGGCGTCCTCGAGGATGCGCCGCAAGCCGGAACGCAAGAGGGCATGATCGTCAGCCAACAGGATGTGCCACATGTCCCCTATCCTTCCATCTCTGCAGCCCTGCGTGGGAGGAGAGCAAGAATTTCGGCTCCGCCCAGGGGTGAGGGGCCCCAGCGGAAGGTACCTCCAAAGCCGGCGACCCGCTCCTCCATGCCCAGCAGGCCTAGGTGCCTGCCTCGTGGCTCCGTCGGGCTGAAACCGCAACCATCATCCTGAATGCGCAGTTCCAGCCTGGCGTCGTCACCCAACAGCGCGATTTCCACCCTGTTCGCGTGGGCGTGGCGGGCCACGTTGGTCAAGGCTTCCTGGGTAATGCGGAAGAGCGCCGTGGCACAACCGGGATCGATGGCGCCTTCCAAGCCTCGGGATTCCACCTTGCAGGCGACGCCGCTCCGTTGCTGGAAATCCGAGGCGAGCCATTCGAGGGCGGGCAGCAGGCCCAGGCGATCGAGGACGCTGGGCCTGAGTTCGCTGGCGATGCGCCGGATGGATTCGATGCTGCCTTCGATCTGGCGGCCGGTCGCATCGCACCATTGAGCGAGCTCATCCGCCCAGGCACCGGGACATCGGACCTGGGCCCGGGTCCGGAGACTCGCGAGACTCAGCTTGTAGGAGGTGAGCTCCTGCCCGAGCTGGTCATGCAGTTCACGGGCGATCCTGGCCCCCTCCTCCTCCCGGGCCGCCTGGACCCGATGGGACAGCGCTCTCAACTGCGCTTGCGCCTCCTGGGCCTCCCGCTGGCGTTCGGCCAAGGCTTCTGCCATGGCATTGAAAGCCATGGCCAGATCCCGGAGTTCCCCGCGGGTATCCGGCAGGTGGGCCCGGACCCGAAGATCTCCGCTCCCCAGCTTGCGGGTTGCGGCGGCCAGGAGCCGAAGCTCTCGCAGCACGGAGACATCCGCCGCCACCAGCGAACTCACGACCGTAAGCAGCATCAGCACTGCCAGAGCGATCAGGGTGCGATCGAAGGCCTGGTTGGCCTCCTTGAGCACTGCGCTTTCGGGCAGCCCTACGGCCACGAACAGATCGTGGACCTCTGGCATGGCCGAAGCCACGAAGAGTCGATGCACGCCATCCGGTCCCGTGGCTCCAATCAAGCCGCGACGGCTATCCAGGATGTCCTTCCACGCCGGCAGTGGCTGGCCTGTGGTGAGATCCTTCTCGACACCCTCCCCCGTTCTGGCCAGCACGCGCCCCTCCCGGTCCGTGATGTAGAGCGAGGTGCCCGGTGGGAGCTGCGCCTGGGGACCCAGATTTTCCAGCCAGGCGAGGTCGAGGGCCGCAAAGAGCACCTGGGTTTGCGTGCCACGACTCACCGCGCGGGCGAGGATGAGCACGGGACGATGGACGATCTTCCCGATCCGGTACCGACCAATGGCCACACCGGGTGCTTCCAGGGCGCCCTTGATGGCGGGCTCATCCCTCATCTCCACCGTGTTCGCGGAGGGGACCACGCTGAACAGCAGCTTCCCGTCCCGATCCAGCAGTCCGAGGTTGGCCAAGGCGGGATTCGCGTGCAGGAGGCCAGGGAGAAGGCTTTGGAGGTTCTCGCCTGGCGCGGGATCCAGATGCATGAGCAACCGCTGGGCCCCGATCACCTGGTGGCTGTGTTCGCGCGTGGCGAGACCGGCCACCAGCCGGGCTTCCGACTCCGCGTGCCGCAAGGCTCCGGCGCGCTCCCGGCCAGCCAGGATCATCACGACAAGAAAAGCCGGGAGCGTCGCCAGCAGGGCTAGCAGAGGCAGGTGGAACCGCAGGGTCCGGAGGTGGGATGGGAGCCATCGCATAGAATAGGAATTCTAGCTCCGAAATAAATGACCACCAGGAATTCCCGATTCTGGGGACCGACAGCTGATCTCCGCCCCTTCACGCACGAACCTTGGCCGCTGGACCCAGGCCAAGGCGGTGGCGCACTTGGGAGAGATCCGACTGTTCGGTTAATTTTCGCTACACTGATCCGTCGCCAGGACTCTCATGTATCGCAATGCAACCATGCCCTGCCTTGCCGAATGGTCCCTCTAATGGGGGGGCCCAGCCCGCTTAAGGGTGATGGCGCCAGGCCTCGCCGCATCGCGCATCTGGACATGGATGCTTTCTTCGCTTCGGTGGAGCTGCTGGAGCATCCGGAGCTGAAGGGCCTTCCCGTGGTGGTCGGGGGAAGGCGAGCGACTGTTCCCGAAGCGGGAAAGGACTATCCGAGGCTGAAGCACTACGCGGGCCGAGGCGTTGCGACCACGGCCACCTACGAAGCCCGGGCTTTCGGCGTGCACAGCGGGATGGGCTTGATGAAGGCCGCGGCGCTGGCCCCAGAAGCCATCCTGCTGCCAGCCCACTTCGAGGCCTACAAAAAGGTCTCGCGGGCCTTCAAGGCCGCCGTGGCGGAAGTGGCACCGCTCATCGAGGACCGGGGCATCGATGAAATCTACATCGACCTCACGGACATTCCGGGGGAATCCCTGGCCCTGGCGCGACGTCTCAAGGAGGCCGTTCGGCAGGCCACGGGTCTCACCTGTTCCATCGGGATCACGCCCAACAAGCTGCTCTCCAAGCTGGCTTCCGAACTGCAGAAGCCGGATGGCGTGACCATCCTGGGGCTGGACGATGTTCCGGCGCGCATCTGGCCCCTGCCCTGCAAAGCCATCAACGGCATCGGCCCCAAGGCCACCGCCAAGCTGGAGGGCTTCCACATCCATACCATCGGCGACCTGGCCAGGGCCGATCCGGCCTGGCTGGTGGCGCACTTCGGGCGGAGCTACGGAGCCTGGCTGCATGAGGCCGCCCATGGTCGGGATGACCGCCCCCTGGTCATCGAGCGGGAACCCAAGTCCATCAGCCGCGAGACCACCTTCGAGCGCGACCTGCATCCGAAACTGGATCGACAGGAGCTTTCCCGGATCCTCCTCGATCTCTGCGTACGCCTGGCCCAGGATCTGGCCCAGAAGGGCTACCTGTGCCGCTGCGTGGGCATCAAGCTGCGGTTCGAGGATTTCTCCACCGTCACCCGCGATCATTCCCTGGCGGTGCCCATCGCCGATCCGGAATCCCTGCGGGAAGCGGCCCGGGCCAGCCTCAAGCGCGTCCCCCTGGATCGGAAGTTGCGCCTGCTGGGCATCCGGGCCGGTGGCCTCGTAAAGGTGGAAGATCATCTGGCGCGGGCAACGCAGCCGCTCAGCATCCATGAACCTGGCGGTTTTGATTTTTCGGACGGACTCCCCAACCAGTAGGCCCAGCACGTCCGCTTGGGATCCCTCGCTTTTCCCTTGCGAAAGCCCCAGGCGGGCTGTCACTGTTGCATATTGTATGGGATCCCAAACTATTACCTCCGGCCCCGATCCAGCCACCCGGAGGGTGCTCCAGGCCCTGCGGGCCATCGTCCGGGAATTGCGCCTGGCTTCAGTTTCCTGTGAAAAGGAATTCGGCCTGAGCGCCGCCCAGTTGTTCGTCCTCCACGCCTTGCGCGACCACCCGGGCATGAGCCTGGGAGAGGCCGCCGAGCGAACGGCGACGGATCAAAGCTCGGTCTCGGTCGTGGTTCGGAAGCTCCAGGAAAAGAAGCTCGTCAATAAAAGAGCATCCAGCGAGGATGGACGGCGCCTGGAGATCTTCCTGACCCCGGCCGGGGAGCGTCTCTCCCGGAAGGCTCCACCTGCGGTCCAGGAGCAGCTGATCCAGCGCATCGCAGGCCTGGGAAACCCCGAACGGACCCACCTCGCAGACCTCCTTGAACGGTTCGTGCCACCTGGAGTGGATGGCCAGCCGATGTTCTTCGAGGAACACCCCGCCAGGTTTGAAAAAGGAAAATAACCATGAGTGCCCTGGGATCTCCCTTTGAACTGTCAGGCGATGGCATTCCCGTCGCGCCCAGCCTCGAACCATCCCTGAAGCGGACCAGAATCCCCTCGGTGGCAGCGGTCATGGATGGCCGGGCCGCGTTCATGGGGCTGCTCGCGATCCTGCTGGGCGTGGTGGCCGGATACCTGGCGGAAGTGCTCATCAGGCTCATCGGGTTCGTCACCAACCTCGCCTTCTATCACCGGTTTTCCATGGAATTCGCCTCGCCTGCGGGAAACCACCTGGGCTGGCCGGTCATCTTCATTCCGGTGGCAGGCGGCATCCTGGTGGGCCTCATGGCCCGGTACGGATCCCGAGCCATTCGCGGCCACGGCATCCCCGAAGCCATGGAGCAGGTGCTCCTCAACGAGAGCCGCATCCCCGCCCGCATCACCCTGCTGAAGCCCCTCTCCGCAGCCATCGCCATAGGCACCGGGGGACCATTCGGCGCGGAAGGCCCCATCATCGCCACCGGCGGCGCGCTGGGGTCGCTTCTGGGACAGGTGCTCTCCACCACGGCCCTGGAACGGAAGACGCTGCTGGCTGTGGGCGCGGCGGCAGGCATGGCCGCGACCTTCGGCTCTCCGGTTTCCGCGGTGCTCCTGGCGGTGGAGCTGCTGCTGTTCGAGATGCGTCCGCGATCCATCATTCCCGTGGCCCTGGCCAGCGTGGTGGCCACCGCCGTGCGGTTTTCCATCGTGGGGATCAAGCCGGTCTTCCCCATGCCCATGCTGTCCACGCCCAGCGGCCTTTCCCTGGCGATCTACATCGCCCTCGGCGCCCTGGTGGGGGTGGCCTCGGTGTATGTGACCAAGGCCGTGTATTGGATCGAGGATGCTTTTGAACATCTGCCGATCCACTGGATGTGGTGGCCGGCCCTTGGCGGCCTTGCCGTGGGCGCCATCGGCTATCTGGTGCCCCGCACCTTGGGCGTCGGCTACGACAACATCCAGGCCATCCTGTCCGCGAACCTGGTGGGCACCACGCTCCTGGTGCTCTGCCTGGCCAAGTTCATCTCTTGGTCCATCGCCCTGGGCAGCGGCACCTCGGGGGGAACCCTGGCGCCCCTGTTCACCATCGGCGGCGCCTTCGGGGCGCTGATCGGAGGCCTCCTCGCCGTGGCGCTGCCCAAGGCTGGCGTGGACCCGAGGATCTGCGCGCTGGTCGGCATGGCCGCGATCTTTGCGGGGGCCTCCCGCGCGATGCTCGCATCGGCCGTGTTCGCCTTCGAGATCACTTTGCAGCCACTTGGCCTGCTTCCGCTGCTGGGCGGCTGCTCGGCAGCCTACATGATCTCGGCCCTGATGATGCGCCACAGCATCATGACGGAGAAGCTGGCCCGGCGGGGCGTTCGGGTTCCCGAAGAATATTCCGCGGACTTCCTGGATCAGATTCTCGTGAAGGATGCGGCGTCGAAAAAGGTCGTGACCCTGGGCGCGAGCCAAAGCCTCGGTGAAGTCCGAACCTGGATCGAAGCCGGGGCCGGCGGAGCCACCCATCACGGCTTTCCCGTGGTGGAGCAGGATGGCACCCTGGTCGGCGTCCTCACCCGGCGGGATCTGATGGAGGCCGCGCATCCCCTGGAATCGGCCCTCCGGGACCTGGTCCACCGGGAACTGGTGGTGGCCTTCGAAGGGAATTCGCTCCGGGAAGCCGCCGATCACATGGTGCGGGAAGGCGTGGGCCGCCTTCCCGTCCTGGGGGAGGAGGCGAAGCTCGTGGGCATCCTGACGAGAAGCGACCTGTTGGAGGCCCACGCCAACCGACTGGCCTCCTCCGAAGTTTCGAGGCGAACCTTCAAGACCGTGTAGTTCATCTCATGGGGCCGATGCCACACCGGCAGACTCCACACCCGAAGGCGTGAAATGCTGCAGAGCAACCAGTGCACGACACCCACCCGCACCTGGTGCCTGTTGACGGGGTTGCTGCATGAGGCCGCCGCCCGCCTCCAGCGCCAAGGCCTAGGCCCCTACCAGCGCATCCGGGCCTTGCGTGGCCTGTACTACGGCACCACCCACAGCCTCGACTTCGAGCGTCGCGGCAGCCGGTTGCGCAATTGGGGCTTCAACCTCTACCTGCAAGCGCGGCCGCCAGCGGATCCCACGCCCATGCTGGGAGGGTCCCTGGCGCGTGCCTTGAAGGATTCCGCGGTGGTGTGGCATCGGGACCGCTGGGTGGACGCCGGCCACATTTTCGTGGGTCTGGAGGCGCGCACACGCCTGAGCGCCTCCCGCCTGCCCCTCTGGGGCCAGGGCGGTACCGGCTTGGAACTGGGCACCTGGCTGGGCGACCTGGGCGGCGCGGCGGGTCTGCTCGTGCTGCAGCGCCTGGAAGACCCGGAGGCCCGGGCCGTGCCTCTGCTGTTCTCCCAGCGCAGCTACGACTTGCGGGCCAATCTGGAGGGGGATGTCGCCGCCTATCTGGTTGCCCGGAATCCTGCCGTTGATGGCTCCCTTTCCATCCTGCAAGCACCGCGGTTTGTCAGCGTTGCCTGCGCCATGGATGACTATGCCCGGGAGCCGGACTGGCGCCAGCGCTGGGATCGCTTCGCCTGCCTGCTGGGCGCGGAGCCCGGACCTTCCCGCGACCGCCTGCGCTGGCGCCAGGCATTCCTGGACCGCACGCAACGCCAGATCCTCAGCTTCGCGTCCTGCTACCTGCTCTATCGCCTGCGGCACCTGGGCCGCCTGTCCAGGGCTTCCCTGGCCGAGGCCTCCCGCCATGTGGAAGGCGCTGCCACGGAGCTCTCCCAGCTGTTCCTTGCGGTGCTGGATCAAGGCCTGGATCCCACCAGCCCCCGCGATTTGCCGGATCTTCCAGCCACACCCCCCGGGCCGCCTCGGGGCCTGCTGGCCCTGGCAGCACTGGGGCACCACGGAAGGATCCGACCGCGGTCCAGCCTGTTTCCGCTTACTCCTCCAGATCTCCCAGGACCTGGATCCTTGGCCCATCCACGGCAATCAACCCTTCTTCCATGAGGTGCCGCAGCTGTCGGCTGAAGGTCTCCGGAGACATGCCCAGCTGGGCGGCCTGGATCTTCTTCGACACCCGCAGGAGGATCTCCCGGTTCGGGGCGCGTCTGGCTTCTTCAGCCAGCCAGGTGCGCAGGCGCCCCCGCGTGTCCCGGGCGCGCAAGGACTGGTTCTGGAAGGTCAGGCGGTGATGCCAGACCGAGAGGCTTTCCAGCATGCGGAGGCAGAGCTCGGCATCCGATCGCAGGAGCGCCAGAAAGGAGGTGCGAGGTATTTTGGCCAGCAGAGTGCGTTCCAAGGCCCGCGCCGTGGCCGGGAAGATGCCCCCGGCAAAGAGAGCCGCTTCGGCGAAGGACTGCCCGGCACGCACCAGATTCAAAGGAACTTCCTCGCCGTCTTCCGTGGGGCGAAGCAGTTGGATGGCCCCTTCCAGCACCACGAAAAAGCCCGTGCAGGGCTCGCCCGCCAGGAAGAGGGTCTGGTCTGCATCCAGGGTGCGGATCTCCACCAGGGCCCCCACCTTGCCCAGCTGGGCTACATCCAGCGTCCGGAAGAGCGGAGCCTTGGACCAGAGACCTTGATAGGGGGCTGTCATGGCTCCATTGTGCGCCATCGGGTCCGATTCCCCATCCGGGTCTTGAGATCCGTCAAGGCGGTGCCGGCCACGACGAACGACTCTGGTGCTGCGCCCGAGTGGGCGGAGGAGGACCCGATGGGCCATGAATGGGAAAGCCGGAGCGTAGGGGAGCTGGTCTTGGAAAAGCCGAGCCGCTCGAAGGTCTTCGAGAAGGTGGGCCTGGACTACTGCTGCAAGGGCCATGAAGCCCTCGGCATCGCCTGCCAGCAGAAAGGCATCGCCGTGGACAGCGTGGTGACCGCCCTTCAGGCCATGGATGTGGAAGTCCCCCAGGACGAGGACCGGAGCTGGATGAAGGACATCCCCACGGCCGTGAACCACATCGTTCAGATCCACCACAACTACACCAAGGAAGCCCTGCCCCGCCTGCTCTTCCTCACCGGGAAAGTGGCGAAAGTCCATGGCGACGAGGATGCCCGCCTCATCGAGCTGGATCGCGCCTTCCAGAACTTCGCCCATGAGACCTTTGAACACCTGGCCAAGGAGGAGGAGATGCTCTTCCCCATGTTCCTGGCCCTGGCCAAGGGCGAGCGCTGGCCCATGCCGCCCACGGTGCAGATGCCCATCGCCCGCATGCTCGAGGAGCATCTGGCGCACGGCGAGAACCTCGAACTGTTCCGCCATCTCACGGACGGCTTCGTGCCGCCGCCCGGCGCCTGCAACAGCTGGCGCGCCATGCTGGACGGACTGGCCGAATTGGAATACGACCTCCACCGTCATATCCACAAGGAGAACAGCTGGCTCTACCCGGCCGCTGTGGAACTGGAAGCCAAACTCTAGGAAGATTGGTTCGCAAATCCTTGGCCCCAGTGGTTCTTGCCGCTGGGGCCAAGGTTTTGTTTGGGGCTGTAAACAATTCTTTATTTAGGATCTGTTATTCCTATTTGTGACCCCTGTCCCCCCTGCCTTCTGGAACGCTGTTAACGGGGAATGACACCCCCTCGGGAGCGACGGACATGAAGCTTGGTAAAGCCTTATTGCAGGCGATGAAGGCCCGGGGAGCCGGGGAAGTCTTCGGGATTCCCGGCGATTTCGCCCTGCCCTTTTTCCGCTGCATCGAGGAAACCGACATCCTGCCCCTCTTCACCTTCAGCCATGAACCGGCGGTGGGATTCGCGGCGGACGCCGCAGCGCGCATCCGGGGCGGCCTCGGCGTGGCCGCGGTGACCTACGGGGCGGGCGCCTTCAACCTCGTCAATCCTGTGGCTCAGGCCTATTCCGAGAAGACCCCCCTGGTGGTGATCTCCGGGGCCCCCAGCCGCCAGGAGACCGCCTCGGGACTCCTGCTGCACCATCAGGCCAAGGCCCTCGACAGCCAGATGCGGGTATTCCAGGAAATCACCTGCGACCAGGCCGTGCTCAACGATCCCCTCACGGCCCCAGCCCTCATCGCCCGGGTCCTGCGGTCCTGCGTCGAATATTCAAGGCCTGTGTATCTTGAATTGCCCCGGGACATGGTGGATGTGGAGATCGACCCGGTCCCAGACCTGCCGCCCAGCCCCTTCGATGCCGAGGCCGTGGCGGCCTGTGCGGAAGAGATCCTTGCCCGCATCGGCGCCGCCGAGCGGCCCGTCCTCCTGCCCGGTGTGGAAGTCCGCCGCCTGGGCCTGGAAGCCCGTGTCGCCGAATTGGCCCGCCGCCTCGGAATCCCCGTCGCCACCACCTTCATGGGCCAGGGCCTGATGGTTGATCACGAGACCCCGCGCCTGGGCACCTACCTGGGCCTGGCGGGAGATGAATTCGTGCGGGAGGCCGTGGAAGGCTCCGACCTGGTGCTCATGCTTGGCATCATCGTGAGCGACACCAACTTCGGCGTAAGCGGCCAGCGCCTCACCCCAGCCTGCACAGTGCACGCGGTGGATCGCGAAGTGCGGGTGGGCCACCATTCCTATCCCAACCTCCCCTTGCCCGAGCTCGTGGAAGCCCTGGTCGCCCGCGCGGCCACCCACGCCGCACCGATCCTTGAACACACTCGCGAGATTCCCGGTGGTTTGGTGGAGGACGAGGGCCCTGTCACACCCTTGGACATCGTCCGGGCCATCAATGACCTATTCCACGGGTCGGGCCCCATGCCCGTGGCCGCCGATATGGGGGATTGTCTCTTCTCGGCCCTGGACCTCGTGGATACGGATCTCGTGGCCCCCGCCTACTACGCCAGCATGGGCTTCGGCGTGCCCGCGGGCATGGGCATCCAGGCGGCCACGGGTCGCCGCAGCCTCGTGCTGGTGGGCGATGGCGCCTTCCAGATGACGGGGTGGGAGTTGGGCAACGCCCGCAAGCACGGGCTGGATCCCATTGTGCTGCTGTTCAACAACCGATCCTGGGGCATGCTGAACGCCTTCCAGCCCGGCGGGCGCTTCAATGAGCTGGAGGATTGGAACTACGCCCAGGTGGCCGGTCCCCTCGGCGGGGATGGCTACCGCATCCACACCCGGGCGGAGCTGGGCACCGCGCTGAGACAAGCCAAGGCGACCCGCGGCCGTTTCCAGCTGCTGGATGTGCAACTGGAGCCCGGGGCCGTCAGTCCGGCGCTCCAGCGCTTCGTGGGCGCCGTGCAAAGGGTGGCCCTGACCACAACGACAGGTGCCTGTTAGGACAAGGAGCACTATCCTATGACCATGCGAATCCACTCCCTGCAGGATCTCCCCGTCGTCGGCCTCGGTGTGGGCACGGCCATTGAAAAACACATGCTGGTGGGCGCGGGCACCGTGCCCCATGTCATGCAGTTCGTCCGCGCCTGCTTCCAGCCCGGCCAGGTGGCTCCCGCCCATGCCCATTCGGACATGACGGAGATGTTCTACATCGAATCGGGAGAAGGCACCCTGACCGTCGATGGCGTCTCCCACCCGCTCCAGCCAGGCGTGTCCTTCTGGGTGGAACCGGGAGAAATGCACGAAATCGCGAGCGCTCCAACCTCGGAACTGGTGGTGATCTATGCCTCGGTCCATTCCTGAAGACCTGCCGCCCTGGCGAGCAGCCGCCCGATGACGGCCCCGCGGGATTCCCCGGTCGGTGGCCCGGGGCCCCTTGCCCGATTGCTTTCCGCAGACCATGCCGAGATGGATGGCTGTTTCCAGGACGCCAGGGAGGCCCTGGAGCACGACCTTCCCGTGGAAGCGCGCGCCTTGATCGACCGGATCTGGATTCGCCTCGCCGTCCATATCCGCGCCGAGCACAAGGTCCTGTTCCCGGCGCTGTCGGAAGCCCTGCCCCAGCTCCGGAGCGATCTCCAGACCCTTCGCGAGGAGCATGACTTTTTCATGGCCACCTTGGCGGAAGGGGTGAAGGTGCTGCAGGAACCCGCGCCGGACCTTCCCTCAGCCAGGACTGCTCTCGAATCGGTATGGCGCCGCCTGGCCTCCCACAATTCCCTCGAGGAAGAACAGATCTATCCGGGCGCGGATCGCCTTCCCCAGGCGCAACTGGCCCAGCTGCTGGCGGCCGCTTCGAGGGAGTTGGCCTTCCTGCCCCAGCGCTACGAAAGGTGAGGAGCCCGGCGGGGTTCGCGGGGCTCCTCACCTGGCTGTTCTTAAGAACGAAGGGCGTTCGGGCTACTTGACCCACTCCGGAATCCGCCCGGGCGTCCAGGGCGCGCCGCTGGTCTCCAGCGTGTCTTCCAGCGTCTTCAGATCCTGCTGGAGGAAAGCTCGCAGGCGCGGCAGGAAGGAAGCGAAGGC
The DNA here is from genome assembly GCA_035255365.1 of Geothrix sp. Classification (GTDB taxonomy): domain Bacteria; phylum Acidobacteriota; class Holophagae; order Holophagales; family Holophagaceae; genus Geothrix. The sequence continues at coordinate 35,896 of DATEZS010000030.1, read as the reverse complement.
CTCCGCAGCCAGGTTGTAGGCTTCGCGCTGGGTCGCCGTGGGAGCGGTGGTCACCTGCCAGATGTTGCCGACCAGGCGATTCATGCGCTCTTCGATGGCGGGAACCATGGCCTCCTGGTACTTGGCCTTGATGGCATCGCCCTGCAGCTCGGTCTTGAGCTCAGCGAGGCGCGCCGACAGGAGGCCGAGGCGATCCGCCAGCTCGGCATAGGGACGGGGCGTTTCCAGAATGGCCTTTTTCAGGTGCTGGATGTGCTTCTCGGTCTCTCCCAGCACTTTCGCGCTCCCCAGAACGGCCCGCTGCAGCCGCGCCACCTGCTGATGGAAGGCCTGCAGCTCGGCGCTGGGGGTCCCCATGCCGAGGGGGACGACTTGGAAGGTCTGCGCCTCGCCCAGCGATCGGGTCCGCCCCTGGGCGCGAAGTTCAAGGCTGACGCGATAGCTGCCGGGAAGGGCGAAGGGGCCCGCCGGCTCGTTGTCCCAGGGGTCGGGCTTGTGCGTGCTGAGGGAGATGGGGTCAGGGGCCGGGAAGCGGAGATCCCAGGCCACGCGCTGCAGGCCGGCCTTCGCAGGGCCCGTGACACGACGGATGATCTGGCCCGAGTCATCCTGTACGGTGAGGATCACGGTGGGGTCGTCGTCCAGGGCTTCGGCCCGCAGCTTCTCCCAGGAGGGAACCGCCGGCGCCGGAGTGTCCTTTTCCGCGGCCCGCCGTGCTTTGGCGAGGCTCTTGGCGTCGTCCTTCAGGTAGTAGGTGAAGAGGGCGCCGAAGGGAGGGTTGGGGGCGGTGTAAAAGGAGGCGCCCAGAGAACCCCCCAGGCTGGTGGGAGCGAAGAGATCACTCTTCCGCACGGGGAACAGCACGCCTTCCTGCTCCAGGAGCTCCGGCGTCAGCTTCCGCAGGGGCGCGAGGTCATCCAGGATGGCCAAGCCCCGGCCGAAGGTGGCCGCCACGAGATCGCCTTCCCGCGCCTGGATTTCCAGATCCTTCACGGCGATGGTGGGCAGGCCGCCCTTGAGCTGCACCCAGTGCTTGCCCTCATCAATGGTGAAGAAGACCCCGAACTCCGTGCCGGCGAACAGCAAGCCCGGACGCGCGGGATCCTCGACCAGCGCGTAGACCGACCCCCGCTCCGGCAGATCACCGGCGATATTGGCGAAGGTCCGGCCCCGGTCCTGGCTCTTCAGCACATAGGGCCTGAAGTCGCCCATCTTGTGATTGTCGAAGGCGAGATACACCGTGTCGGCGCTGTGGCGGGAGGGCTCAACGCGACTGACATAGGTCAGGTCAGGAACGCCGGGGAACTTCTCCACCTTGCGCCAGGCACCGCCAGCGTTCTCGCTCACCTGCAGCAGCCCGTCGTCGGTGCCCGCGTAGAGCAGGCCCTCCACTTTGGGGGACTCCGCGAGAGCCACGATGTTGCCGAAGACAGAAGTTGAAGTATGTCGCGCAACTGAATCGATACTGAGAACTTTGCCCATGACCGGAAGTTTGTTCCGGTCCAGCTTGCGGGACAGATCCGGGCTCACGACCTTCCAGGAATCGCCGCGGTCGTCGCTGCGGTAGAGTCGCTGGGCGGCGAGGTAGAGGCGCTTGGGCGCATGGGGGCTGAGGATCAGGGGGGCGTCCCAGTTCCAGCGAAGGGCGTCCTCCCCGGGAGCCGCCTGGGGCTGGATGTCCACGGCTTCGCCGGTCTTGCGGTTGTGCCGGATCAGATCGCCGTACTGGGCCTCGGCGTAGACGGTATCGGGATCCGTGGGATCCACGCGGGAGAAAAAGCCATCCCCGCCCTGGGTGAAATACCAGTCCTGGTTGGCGATGCCCTCCTTGTTGCGGGTGCGGCTGGGGCCGCCGAGGCTGTTGTTGTCCTGGGTGCCGGCGTAGACATGGTAGAAGGGCGTCGCGTTGTCCGTGGCCACCCGGTAGAACTGAGCCAGGGGCAGGTTCGGCTTGAACTCCCAGGTGGCGGCCCGGTCGCGGCTTTCGTACAGACCGCCATCGCAGCCGGCCAGCAGATGGTCGGAGTTGGCGGGATCGATCCAGAGCGCGTGGTTATCCACATGCTTGAGGTTCTCGCCCACCTTCTGGAAGGACTTGCCCCCGTCCTGGCTCACCTGCATCCAGGTATCCATGGCATAGACACGGTCGGGGTTCGCCGGATCGACGATCAGCTCCTGGTAGTATTGCGGGCTGCCGGAAACGTAATCGGAGCGCCGTTCCCAGTTGGCGCCGCCATCCGTGGAGCGATAGAAGCCCCCACCCTTGTTGGCCGCTTCCACCACGGCATAGACCGTGTCGGGATGGTTGGGCGCGGAGGCGAGGCCGATGCGTCCCAGCTCCTCCTTGGGCAGGCCGCTGGTGATCTTCTTCCAGGTCTTGCCGCCATCGGTGGATCGCTGCAGGCCGCACTCGGGCCCGCCGTCCACCAACGTCCACACATGACGACGCCGCTGATAGGTGGCGGCCAACAGGACGTCGGGGTTCCGCGGATCCATGACCACATCCGTCACGCCGGTGTTCTCCGAAACCGTGAGCACGGCCTTCCAGGTGCGGCCCCCATCCGTCGTCTTGTAGAGGCCGCGATCACCGCCGGGGCTCCATAGCGGTCCCTGGGCCGCCACGAACACCACATTGGAATCGCGGGGATCCACGAGGATCTTCGCGATGTGTTCCGAGGCCTTCAGCCCCATGTTCTCCCAACTCTTGCCGCCATCCGTGGATTTATAGACGCCATCGCCATAGCCCACGGAGCGCTGGCTGTTGTTCTCGCCCGTTCCCAGCCAGAGCGTGAGGGGCTCCCGGGGATCCACCGTGATGCAGCCGAGCGAGTAGGAACCTTCGCCATCGAAGATCGGAGCCCAGGTGGTCCCTGCGTTCTCGGTCTTCCACAGGCCGCCGGAGGCCGCCGCCACGAACCAGGTGTCCTTTTTCACAGGATGCACGGCCACATCGATGACCCGCCCGGAGGTGATGGCGGGGCCAATATTCCGGAAGGCCAGGCCTTCGAAGGTGGAGGCCTGCAGCTTCGTGGACGCGTCCGGCTTACCCTTGGCCGGGGCTGCCCCCAGGAGCGAACCGGAAATCAGCAGGAAGGTCAAAACCGGGAGCGACAGGGCCTTGGGCACAGATGCCTCCTAATATGATGGCTGCCCCTATCATGCCTTCGATCGGCAGGTCAGACTATGGTTCTCCTGCGAGAGGCGGCATCTCAGGTCGGCGGCGGATTTTCCCGCTTGCTGTAACCAGGATAGAACTGGTCCGCGCAGTCGGGGCAGATGCCGTGGGTGAAGCCGACCTCGCTGTGCTCGGAGAAGTAGTGCTCCAGCTGGCTCCAGTAGCCTTTGTCATCGCGGATCTTTTTGCAGGAGGCGCAGATGGGGAGCAGCCCCGACAGCTGCTTGACCCGTCCCATGGCCTCGGTGAGCTCCAGGTTCCGGGTGTGCAGTTCCTCGGTGCGTTCGGCCACCAGCACTTCCAATTCGGCCTTGCTCTTCGCCAGGGCCGCGAGCCTCAGGCGGATAATGAGCAGCACGAGCGCGATCGCCGCGGAACTCCACAACAGGACGGCCCACCAGGTCCGCCACCACGGGTACCGGACCTGGAACGCCAGGGAGGTGATGCGGCTCGTCTCCCCATCCGAACGGACAGTTCGCGCCTCGAACACGTAGGATCCGCCAGGCAGGGCCGGATAGCGCGCCAGGGGCGCGTCCAGGTCCCGCCAAGCCGTCTCCAGTCCCACCAGCCGGACCTGGATCTTGGCCATATCCACATCCAGCGAACCGGGGGTCGCCACCCGGAAGGAGAGGCTGGAATCATTCGCAGGCACAGGCCCCAGCGCAGCTCCGTCGGTTTCGATCTGCTGCCCCCCCATCAGGACATGGAGGATGAAAGGCCGGGGGATCGGTGCTGAGGATTCCTGGTCGCCTGGTTCGTACCGGACCAGGCCCGCGGCCGTCCCGACCCAGATCTGGTTCTGCTCTGCCAGGAGCGCCAGAAGCGCGCAATCCTCACTGACCATTCCCTGGCGATGCCCCAGGTGCAAGTCCAGATCCAGGCAATCCAGCCCCTGGTCGGAGGTGGCCCAGGTCCGGCCCTTGTCATCCACTTCCACCGCGTATATCAGGTCGGACTGGAGGCCCTGCCCCTTTCGGCGATGCTCGAGCACCGTCAGTCGGTCGCCTTCGATCCGGATGCGCATCAGGCCCTGGGGTTCCCGGGAGTGAACCCAGGCGCTCCCATCCGGGAGAAAGGCCATGCCATAGAGGCCATAAGACAGGAGTCCCTCTTTCTCCGTGAATAGGCGCCATTTCCGGGTTGCAGGTTCCCGCAACCAGAGGCCCTTGGAACTCGCGGCCCAGAGACGCCCTGAGGCGTCCTCCCGGATGCGGAAGACCGACATCTTGTCGGAAGGTTCCGATCCAGCGCCCACCTCCTGGATCAGCTGGTGCAGGGAGGGATCCCAACGCAGGATGCCTTGACTCGGATGCCCGAACCAGACCTGCCCCGCGGAATCGGTCATGACCGTGTTCAGCCCGTAACCCATCTCGCCTAGAGGTGCCAGTTCCGCTTTCACGCTGCCCGGTCGGAGGATGAGCGCATGGCCGATGGTGCTGACCATCCAAAGTACCCCGGAGCGGTCCACAGCTAGAAATTTGATGCGGCGGCCTTCGGTGCCGGGAATGCGCTGGACGCCAGACGGGCTCACCCGGAGCGCACCATCGTCGGTGGCTGCCAGCAGATGCCCAGAAGGGTCGCGCGCGATGCACCACACCACCTCGCCGGAAGGCCCCGAGGAAAGAGGATTGTTCCACAACCGCTCACGGCCCAGAAGCCGAGCCAGGGTTGCCCCCAGAACCCAAAGGGAGCCTTCTCGATCCCGGAGCACCGTCCGGACCCAGCGCATCGGAAGTCCCATAGCCGCATCGAGGTGGGTCGCTTCCAGGCCCGTCAGATGCAAGGCCCCCGCCTGGGTGGGTAGCCAGAGACTGCCATCCCGGTCTGCGAAGGGAACGCTGTTCGGGGAAAGGCTCGCGTTCAGCAGGCGGGATTGATCCGTGAAGCCCTTCGCCCCAGGTAGCTTCATCGCCAGGGTGCGGCCCTGCCCAGCCCAGATCCGCCCGGCGCCATCCTCCAGAACCATGGCCACGCCCGATTTCGGCAGTCCCTGGGCTGCGTCCCAGAACACCATGGAGCCGTCCACGCGGAGGGCCGTAAGCCCCAGGTCGCTGCCCACGAGCATGACCCCATCCCGGGCTGCCTGAAGGCTCAGGAGGCGGCCGGATGGACTTAGGGGATGCCTGGAGAAGACCAGGCCTTCCTTCTGCACAAACAACCCCTGGCCTGTGGTGACCCACAACCGCCCGGCGGCATCCAGGGCCAGGGCGCTGGGGGACACGGGGCCATCGATCGATTCCAGACGGGCCATTTCGAAGACCCCATGGCGGAACAGGACCAGCCCGCGATTGGTCGCGACCCACAAGGTGCCGTCCGCATTGGCCAGGAGCCTGTTCACATAGGCCGAGGGCATGCCCTGTTCCCGGCCCCAGCGCGAGCACCTTCCACCCTCGAAGCGCAGGAGTCCGCTCTCGGTGCCAAGCCAGATGAAGCCATCCGAATCTTGAGCGATGGAGGTGATCGCTCCGTTCGGCAAGCCCTGGTCCGGGCCCATCACCATGAAGGGCCGCTGCCATCCGGCCGCCCCCAGGGGCAGAACCATGACCAGGACGCACCAGGCGAGAAACCGCCTCAAACCCATTCCCAAACCTCCACCACGGGATCTATTCGGCCCATTCTTCCCAGAAGCTGACTTCGGTCCGAAAGCTCAGGCCCGTCCCAGCACCCTTTGGTAGAGCGCTTCATACTGATCGACGACTGGACCTTCGGCGAAGGTCGTGAGGGCCCGCTCCCGGGCCGACCGGCCCATGGTGCGGCGCAGGTCTTCATCCCCGAGGAGCGTCAAGGCGTCAGCCGCCATGGCGTCCACATCACCCACGGGTTCCAGGAAGCCATCCACCCCGTGCCGGACCACTTCCGGCAGGCCGCCGACGCGGCTGGCGATGACCGGAACGGCGTGGCCCATGGCTTCCAGGGCCGCAAGACCGAAGCTTTCCGTGGCGCTGGGAAGCAGGAAGAGATCCGAACAGGCCAGGACAGTGGCGATATCCAGCTGTTTTCCCGTGAACCTGACTTCAGCCGCGAAACCCCGTTCGCGGCAGAAGGCCTCGGCTTCCAGGCGATCCGGGCCATCCCCCACCATGACCAGGCGGGTCGGCCGGTCCTTGCGGACCCGCTCGAAGACCCGGAGCACGTCCATGACGCGCTTCACGGGACGGAAGTTGGAGATGTGGGTCAACACGCTCGCCGAGCGGGGGGCCAGCCAGGCCCGGCAATCGGGTCGCTCCGCCCCCGGCGGCTCGATGAAGTTGCCGATGACCTCGATGTTCTCGCCCACGCCGAAGGTGCGCAGGGTTTCGTCCTTCAGGTAATGGCTCACGGCCGTCACGGCATCGCTCTCGCGGATGGCCATGCGGACCATGGGGAGGTAGCTGGGATCGCTGCCCACCACGGTGATGTCGGTGCCGTGCAGGGTGGTGATCACCTTGAGGTGGTTGCCCAGGGCCATGCGGGCCAGGAGGGCGGCCATGGCATGGGGTATGGCGTAGTGGGCGTGCAGGATCTCCAGGTGATGGTGCTCCGCCACATCGGCCATCTTGGAGGCCAAGGCGATGGAATAGGGCGCATCCTCGAAAAGGGGATAGGGGGATGCCCTCACCTCGTGGAAGGTGATGCGGTCCTCGAAACCCAGGAGGCGGGGGGGCAGGCTGGGGCTGAGGAGGTGCACCTCGTGGCCCCGGGCCGCCAGGGCCTTGGCCACTTCCGTCGCCACGACGCCTGATCCGCCGAAAGTGCTGTAGCAGGAAATTCCGATGCGCATGGATCCGACCCTCACCCCGTTATGATGATCGGGTTCCGAGGATTCTGCCCATGCCCCTTGTCTTCACCATTGCCTACTACGCCATGGACGCCCTGATCTACCTCCTGGTGGCGACGGCTCTCATCTCCTGGTTCCCCATCGATCCGCGAAACCGTTGGGTGCGGCTGCTCCATGCCATCACGGACCCGATTCTCCACCCCATCCGGGCCATCGTCCCGCCCATCGGCGGTTTCAGCTTCGATATCATCATCGCGGTGCTGCTGCTGGGCGTCATCCAGAGAGTATTCCTGAGAGCACTGGTTTCCTGAGGTTGCCATGAAATACACCCCCCTCGACATCCAGCGCCGGGAATTCGAAAAGGTCTTCCGGGGCCTCGAGGAATCCGAGGTGAGGACCTTTCTCCACGAAATCGCGGGAGAATGGGAGGAGTTGCTGGCCGAGAACCAGAAGCTCAAGGAAGAGGTCCTGGACAGCCGTGAGCGCCTGCGGCAGTACCAGGATCAGGACCGCATTTTCCGGGAAACCCTGCTCCAGGCCCAGCGCACCCGCGAGGACGTGCTGGATGGGGCCAGCCGCGAGAAGGAACTGATCATCCGGGAAGCCCAGTTCCGGGGCGAGGAGATCCTCCGGGACGCCCAGCAGCAGGTCGTGGCGCTGGAAGTGCAGATCCGGAGCCTGAAGATGGATCGGGCCCGATTCATCCGGGAGCTGGAATCCCTCATGGACCGCACCCGCCGGCACCTCCAGGACGAAGCCCCCGATCTCTACTTGGCGGCGCCGCCCACGCTCAATCTGGAGAACCTGGATCTCGGCAACCTGGATGAGCCCGCCCTGCCCCCCCTCCGCCCCAGGTCCACCGACGGCCGCTAACCAAATGCCGATTCGCAATAAGGAAGCCCCATGTCCCACGCCGTGATCCTTAAGTCTCTGAGAAGCCCCATCGGCAAATTCCAGGGCGGTTTGGCGCCCCTGGCCGCGCCCGACCTCGCCGCCCAGGTGGTGAAGAGCCTGCTGGCCGCCGTGCCAGGCGTCATTCCCACCGAAGCCATCTTCGGCAATGTCGTCAGCGCCGGCGTGGGCCAGGCTCCTGCCCGTCAGGCCGCGCTCCGGGGCGGGCTTCCTTCCAGCGTCGCGGCCCTGACCATCAACAAGGTCTGCGGCAGCGGCCTCAAGGCCATCCAGCTGGCAGCCAACGGCGTGCGCCTGGGCGATCACGACGTGATCCTGGCCGGGGGCATGGAGTCCATGTCCAATGCGCCCTACCTCCTGCCGAAGCTCCGCGTGGGCGCCCGCATGGGCCACACGGAAGCCAAGGATGCCATGGTCCTGGACGGCCTCTGGTGCGCCATGACGGACCAGCACATGGGCCATACCGGTGAGCTGGTGGCCGATAAGTATGACGTCAGCCGCGAAACCCAGGATGCCTGGGCCGTGGAGAGCCACCGCAAAGCCCTCGCGGCCATGCAGTCCGGCGCGTTCGCCGCGGAGATCGTGCCCATCGCGGTGCCCGGCCGCAAAGGGGACGTGATGATCACCGAGGACGAGAGTCCCCGGGCGGACACCTCCATGGAATCCCTCGGCAAGTTGAAGCCCGCCTTCAAGAAGGATGGCTCGGTCACCGCGGGCAATGCCCCCAGCGTGAACGACGGCGCCGCCGCCGCCCTCATCACCACCGAGGATTACGCCAAGGCCCACGGCCTTCCCATCCAGGGACGCATCCTGGGCACCGCCACCGCCGGACTGGATCCCGAATGGGTGCTCATGGCCCCGGTGGAAGCCATCCGCAAGCTCCTGGCCCAGCTGACCTGGTCTGTGGCGGATGTGGATCTCTGGGAGATCAACGAAGCCTTCGCCGTGCAGCTGGTGGCCACCATGAACGAGCTGAAACTGCCCGCCGACCGCATCAATGTCCACGGCGGCGCCGTGGCGCTGGGCCATCCCATCGGCGCTTCCGGAGCCCGGGTCATGGCCACCCTCCTCCATGCCCTGGAACGCCACGGCAAGCAGCGCGGCATCGCCGCCCTGTGCCTCGGCGGGGGCAACGCCATCGCCATGGCGGTCGAGCGGGTGTAATGACCTGAAAAGCCAATAAAACGGGGCCCGGTGAATGGGCCCCGTTTGTTGTTTAGTGCGGTTATGGCGCTTAGAACTTATGGCTGAGGCTGACGCCGAGGATGTTGATCTCGCTCTTGAACTTGCCCGAGAGATTGCCCCGGGTGAAGTTCTCGTCGGTGGAAACAGAGGCCGTGTGGAGATTCACCTGCTGATCGGGGATGAACAGGTGGGAATAGGCCACATCCACGCGGGTGGCCTTGGAGAAGTTGTAGCCCACGCCCATGGAGACCCAGGTGCGGTTGTTGTCAGGAATGCGGGGAGTGCGGTAGGCATCGGTGACGGCACCGTCATCGTGGCTCAGCCCAGCCTTGAGGGTCCAGGCATCCGACGTTTTCCAGATGAAGCCGAGGCTCAGGAAGGTGGTGTTCTTCCAGTGTTCCTGGGTCACCGTCTGCGTGGCCTGGGGAGCCGTGTTGTCCTCGAACTTCACGATGAGTTCTTCGAAGGAAGACCAGGTGCTACGGGCGATTTCGCCCTGGATGGAGAAGGCCGGGCTGACGTCGTAGTTGAAGCCCAGGGAATAGGTAGCCGGAAGGGTCACTTCCGCACTGGCGGCCCCATCCTTGAAACCTCGGGCCTGCACGGTCGCCAGAGCAGCGCCCGTCAAGGTCGAGGGATACTCGAAATCGACCGTGCCCTTGACCTTGGGTTTCTGGGAGCCCTGATAGGCCAGACCGAAGCGCAGGGCATCGGTGGGCTGGAAGGTGAGGCCGGCGCGGAAGCCGTAGCTCCAGGTCTTTCCGGTCACCGTGGCTTTACCGTCCTGGCTGCCAGGGGTCAGGCCAGCGAGGAGACCGAAATCCACGGCATTGGAGAGCGTCGCCTCCGAGCGCCGGGCCACCGCGGACAGTCCCATGGACCACTGGGTGTTGAAACGGTAGGCAATGGTCGGGGCCAGATCAATGACCTTCAGGTCGGTCTTGAGGGCATGATAGCGCCCCGCCCAGGTGCTGTCGTATTCCGTGGGCAGACCGAAGGGAGCGTTGATGCCGAAGCCCAGCTTGAGGTCATCGCTGACGCTGTACATCATCGTCAGGTTTGGAACCAGGCCAGCCGGGGCGATGTTCTTGTGGCTGGTGGCGCCGGAAATGACGCTGCCATCAAAGCGCGTCGCCACGCCATCGCTGAATTCGGCCTTGGCGGCAACTTGGGTGATGCCACCCGAGAACTGCCAGCCCGAGAACTGCGTGAGGAGGGCCGGATTGAAGAAGGCCACGCTGATGTCGGACCCCGTGGCGGAAACCCCGGCGAAGCCATTGCCCTGGGCGCTGGCACTCTGTTCCCGCAACTGGAAACCGCTGGCCTGGGCCACGGGGGCAAAGGCACTCGCCGCGACCAGGGTGAGGGCCGTGAGGGTGAAACGAGAACGGTAGGTCATGGGCGCATGGCTCCTATCCCGGAATCCCGGGTCTGTTGGCTGTCACCAGCCAATTGCTAAAGGGAAGATGGATCACGATACCAAAACCCCGCGAGGCTGCAAGCTCCCGTCGTAGTTGACCTAGGGTATATTAATGATCTAGATGTCACCAACGATGCGGACGCCGAGCGCCTCCTTCAGCGGTCTGCCCTCGAACAATTCCTGCACCAGCGCGGATCCGACCACGGGAGTCACACCCAGGGCCTGTACGGCCGTGAGTGTGGAGGGATCGGAAAGTCCGAACCCCACCGCCAGGGGCCGTCCACTCAAGGGACGGATCTGATCAATCCTTTGCGCCATCGGCAGCAGGTCCGGCGCCGCACCCGCGCCGGTGACCCCCAGCCGGGCCACCAGGTAGACGAAGCGCTGGGCGAAGGGGGCGTTCGGCCCTGGATCCGGGCGCTCCCGCAGGATGCGGCGGGAACGAACCAGGGTCGTGGTCGGCGTCAGGAGCGGAATGATGGGATAGCCCGCGGCCCGGAGCTGCTGCTCGAAGCCGGGCTCTTCGCCGAAGGGCAGATCCACGATCAGGAGTGACTTGATCGGCGTGGGCGCCAGCAGGGAGATGAGGTTGGAAGCCCCGATCTGGAGCAGCGGGTTGAGATAGGTGAAGAGGATAATGTCGGGGCTGTCGGGGAGACCCGCGAGGCATTCCAGCACCCGGACGGGCGTGGCTCCGGCGGCGATGGCGCGGTGCGCGGCGGCCTGCAGAACGGGGCCATCCGCAATGGGATCCGAGTGCGGGAGGCCCAGTTCGATGGCTTCGAGACCCAGGGCCTTGGCCTCGGACAGCATCAGCGGCAACGACTCCAGCGAGGAATCGCCGGCCATCAGGAAGGGAAGTAGCGGATTCAGGCTCATGCCAGGCTCCCCATGCGAGATTGATAGGTGGAAAGATCCTTGTCGCCCCGGCCGCTGAGGCCCAGGAGCACCGTCTCGACGCCCTCGGCCGAGAGAATCGGAAGCAGGGCCAGGGCGTGGCTGCTCTCCAGCGCGGGCAGGATGCCTTCGTTCTCACAGAGCAGGCGAGCACCTTCCAGAGCCTCGTCATCCGAGGCGCGGCGCACCTCCACCTGGCCGTCCTGCATGAGAGCCGCCAGTTCGGGACCCAGGGCCGGATAGTCCAGGCCCGCACTGATGCTGGCCGTCTCTGCCGTGTGGCCGTGCGCATCTTGGAGCAGCAGCGTCTTGCAGCCATGGAGGACCCCCAGACGACCGCCATCCAGGCGGGCCGCATGCTCTCCAAGAGCGTTGCCGTGTCCACCGGCTTCCACGGCCATGCGCCGCAGGGCATCACCGAGGAAGGGCACCAGCAGGCCCAGGCCGTTGCTGCCGCCTCCGGCGCAGGCGATCACAACTTCCGGGAGCGCGCTGCTCTGTTCCAGGACCTGGGCCCTGGCCTCTTCGCCGATGACGGTCTGAAAGCTTCGGACCAGCGTGGGAAAGGGATGGGGCCCCAGTGCCGAGCCCAGGATGTAGTGCGCCTGATTGCAGCGACCCGCCCAGGCCCGCAGGGCCTCATTCACGGCTTCCTTCAAGGTGCCCTGCCCTGCCTCGACCGGTTCCACCTGGGCGCCGAACAGTTTCATTCGGGCCACATTGGGCGCCTGGCGCGCCATGTCGGTGACGCCCATGTAGACCGTGCAGCGCAGGCCCAGACGGGCACAAGCGGCTGCCGTCGCCACGCCGTGCTGGCCCGCGCCGGTCTCTGCGATGATCTCCGTCTTGCCCATGCGCCGGGCCAGCAGCGCCTGGGCCATGGCGTTGTTGATCTTGTGGGCGCCGGTGTGGGTGAGGTCTTCCCGTTTGAGGTACAGCGCCTTCAGACCCACCTTGGCAGCGAGTCTCGGGGCGGGTGTCAGGGGGGTGGGGCGCCCCACAAAATGCCGCAGCTCCCCGCGCAGTTCCGCGAGGAAGGCCGGATCCGACGCAGCCTTCCGGAAGGCCGACTCCAGGTCCAGCAGCGGCTGCATGAGGGTTTCCGGGGCGTAGCAGCCGCCCAGCTGTTGCGATCCGAATCGCGATGGAAGGGTGAATATTTCACTCATAAGGTTCCTTTCGGTGTGCGGTGATGGACCTGGCCATGCGAAGGAAGGCGGCGACTTTCTGGGGGTCCTTGCAGCCCGGGGCCCGCTCCAGGCGACTGGCGGCATCGAAACCCCGGAGGCTCGCTGCCACGGAAGGTGGAACGAGGCTCAATCGGGCAGCCAGGTTGTCGCCGTCCAGACCGCCCGCCAGCAGGAAGGGACCTGGTGGGGGGAAAGCCATGGCGTGGCCCTGCCCCGAACCGCCCACCACTCCTGTGGCTTCCGGGCTCGGTTCCCACAGGTAGAGGTCGGCCGGAATGGCGATCTGCCCGGGCGAGTCGGGCCAGGGCAGGATCACGGACAGCCCGGCTTCGCTAAGGAGGCAAGCACCGATTTCCCGCACCGCGACCGGAAGGTAGGGCTGGACCCAGCTGAAGCCGTATTGGCGGGCCGTATCCAGAATGGCCTCCGGCTCATCGCTCACCTGCACGAGCACGGCACGGTCCAGGAAAGGCGCGGCGATGCTGAGATCCGCGCAATGCCTGGGACTGGGAGGATGCTTCACGAAGCCGAGCAGGTCCGCGCCCTGAAGGGCGGCGAAGGCCGCATCCTCGGCCTGGGTGAGGCCGCAGACCTTGACGAGAATGCTCATGACACCTGCACCGGGTGCTTCCCCTGGATCCGTTTCAGGAACCCCTCCGGGTCCGCGCTGCGCATGAGCGCCTCCCCGATGAGCACCGCGTCGAATCCCGCCTTCAGGGCCCGCCGGGCATCCTCCGGCGTCGCCAAACCTGATTCGCGAATGAGCAGCGCCTCGGGAAAGGCCGCGCGCAGGGGCGCGGCGGTGGGCTCGCCCAGGGTGAAGGTGGAAAGGTCCCGGGCGTTGATGCCCACCAGGCGGGCTTCCGCAGCCTGGGCCATGGGCACTTCCGTCAGGTCGTGAAGCTCGATGAGGGGTTCCAGACCCCGAGCCCGGGCCGCCTTGGCGAAGGCGGCCGTATGCTCCTTGAGCACGCGAACGATGAGCAGCACAGCCTGGGCACCGGCAGCTTCCGCCTCGGCCAGCTGCGCCTCGGAAATGACGAAGCCTTTATAAAGCAGGGGCACCCCAAGGGTTCCCGCCAGGCGCAGGTGCTCAGCGCTGCCATGGAAGTAGGTGGGCTCTGCGAGGATCGAGAACGCCGCGGCGCCGCCCCGAACATAGGCCTCGAGCTGTGGGAGGAGAGGCGTTCCCTGGGCGAATGGACCCAGCGATGGGGAAGCCTGCTTGTACTCGGCGATGACGGCCCCGCCCTGCTGCGCCAGCCGCCTGCGCAGGGCTGTTTCGAAGGTGTCGGCCTTGGTGGAGGCCTTGCGGGACGTGGGGGAAGCGGAAAGCGACGCCACTCGCGCCAGCTCGGCAACGAGCACGCGCTGCAGGTGCGAGCGCGGCGACAGGCCGGTGCCGTGCACCAGGGAGGCGGGTTCCGGCAGCCGCATCAGCGCACCTCCTGGGCAGGGCTGAATGGCAGCGTGAAACCCCGCTCAAGGGCACCCCGGGATTCCCGAAAGACCTCAGCCAGCGCCTCCAGTCCGAGATCCCGATGCAACACCAGGCCAAGCCCAGCCTGCAGCGCCACGGCATCGGCCACCGCGGGCCGGAAATCCGGATGCGCGGCGCCCCCGAGCAGCCCCTGGGCCACCGCCAGCGCTTCTCCCCGGTCCCGAACCTGGAGCGCGTGCCGTGGAGGCGCGGCGATGCCGAGTTCTCGCGGGACGATCACCTCCTGCTCAGCCACGCGCCCACCCCTCACCTGCCGCAACAAGGTGGGCCCCTCGATGGAAGCTTCGTCCAGGCCCTTCCCTTCCGCATCCTTCCCGTGGATGACCATGGCCCGGTAGAGCGTCGGGCGGTTGGCCAGGGCGCCCGCCATGGGCTCAAGCAGCGTCTCCCGGGCCACCCCGAGCACCTGCAAGGGGGGCTGGGCCGGATTCAACAAGGGACCCAGCAAATTGAAGATGGTGGGGATGCCCAGGCGCTTGCGGATCTCCCGCAGGCGCCCCAGCAGCGGGTGATAGGCGGGCGCGAAGAGGAACGCGAACCGGCGGGTTTCCAGATCCTGCACCAGGGCGGAACTGGCGCGGGCCAGGTCGTAGCCCAGGCCTTCCAGCAGGTCGGCGCTGCCGCAGACGCTGGTGGCGGCGCGGTTGCCGTGCTTGACGATGGGCACGCCCAGATGGGCCAGGAGCAGGGCCGCCAGAGTGCTGAGGTTGGCCGTGGACGAACCATCGCCGCCGGTGCCGCAGGTATCAAGGGCGCCTTCGGGCGGCGCGGGGAAATGCACGGCCACCTCGGTGAGGGACCGGGAAAAGGCCGCCAGCTCATGCGCGGCCGGTTCCCGCTGGGCCAGCAGGGCCAGGCAAGCGCCCACCAGCAGCGGATCGGTGTCCTGGTCGATGAACATGGCCATGAGCTCGGAGGCCGTGGCCTCCGGCAGGGGGCGGATGGGATTGTGCGTGGTGAGCAGCGTCATGGAAGCACCTGGGAGATCTTGAGGAAGTTGGCGAGCATGCGGGGGCCATCCGGTGTGAGGATGCTTTCGGGATGGAACTGCACGCCCCAGCGAGGCAGCGAGCGATGCTCCATGGCCATGATTTCTCCGCCATGGCTGCGGCCGGTGACACGCCAGCAGTCAGGCAGGGATTCGGCCTCCACGATGAGGCTGTGGTAGCGGCCGATGGGCAGACCCTGGGGAAGTCCTTCGAACAGGCCCGTTCCATCGTGCTCCAGCGCCGTGGGCTCCCCGTGCAGCGGTTCCCGCGCCCGGATGACGCGCCCTCCGCTGGCGGCCGCCAGCGCCTGGTGGCCCAGGCACACGCCCAGCATGGGCACCGCCCAGTCCGATCCCGCCAGGGCCATGTGTCCCGGACTTTCCGTGGGATGGCCTGGGCCCGGGGAGAGCAGCACCGCCTGGGCCTTCAAGGCCTGCGCTTCGGCCAGCGAGATGGCATCGTGGCGCACCACGAGCACTTCGGCGCCCAGGGTTTCCAGGGCCTGCACCAGGTTGTAGGTGAAGGAATCGAGTGCGTCCACCAACAGAATCATTTGGCCCCTCCGGTCAGCTCGACTCCCAGGGCCGCAGCCACGGCGCCCAGTTTGTGAAGGGTTTCGAAGTACTCCGCCTCGGGCTGGGAGGCCCGCACGACCCCTGCCCCAGCCTGGATGTAGGCCACCCCCGCCGCATAGACCGCGGTACGGAGAATCAGGGCCGTATCCAGGGCACCGTCCGCGCCCAGGCGCAGCAGGACACCGCCGTAGGGCCCGCGGACCTCCCCTTCCATCTCGGCGATGCGCTGGCAGGCGCGCAGTTTGGGCGCTCCGCTGACGGTGCCCGCCGGGAAGGCTGCGGCCAGCACATCCAGGGCATCCACGCCAGGTTTGAGCGTGCCCTTCACGGTGGTGGTCAGGTGCAGCACATGGCTGGTGCGCTGGAGGGCCATGGGCTGTTCCACGCGCACGCCGCCGGGGATGGCCACCTTGCCAAGGTCGTTGCGGGCAAGGTCCACCAGCATCTGGTGCTCGGCCCGCTCCTTGGGATTGGCCTTCAACGCTTCGAAGCGGACTGCGTCCTCCTGGGCCGTGGCGCCCCGAAGCACCGTCCCCGCGATGGGCAGCGTCTCCGCTTCGCCGCCCTGGACCCGCACCAGCATTTCCGGGGAGGCCCCCACCAGCGCGCATTCGCCCCACTCCAAGAGAAAGCCGTAGGGGCTGGGATTGAGTCGGCGCAGGCGGCGGTAGGCCTCCAGCGGCTCCGGGGGATCCTCGATCCGGAAGCGCTGGCTGGGCACCAGCTGATACACATCCCCATCCAGGATCCGCTCCTGGGCCTGGCGCACCATCTGCTCGTAGACCGCTTTCGTGATCATGGGCACCGCTCTGGGCTCGCTGGGGGCTGAACCTGGCTCGGAGACCCCGGACGCAAGGCTCGCCTTCAGCTGCCGAAGCCGAGCGAAACCCGCCTCAGGGTTTTCGCTCAGGATCTGCAACTCGGCCACCTGATGCAGGTGATCGAAGACCAGGGCCGAAGGGAACTGCTTCACCCACAGGCCCGGCAACTGCAGGGAATCCCGGGCGGGCAACGACAAGATGGGTTCTTCGGCCCCCATGGCCTCGAAGCCCAGGTAGCCCGCACAGCCCACGCCCACCGGAAAGGCGGTCCTGGAGGCGCCCATGGCGGAATCAGGGTCCAGGACAGAAGCCGAGGGGCCGGTTCCCGCCAGGTTCCGGAGCGCATCCACCCAGCCCCGGGCCGGGGGGGCCAGGCGGCATTGGTCCCCACCTTCCAGCAGCACGAAGCTGTACCGCCCCACCCGCTCGCCCTGGTCGCAGGATTCGAGCAGCACGCTGGCCCCGGCGGAACGGAGCGCCAGGTAGGCCCCGAGGGGCGTCAGCAAGTCAGCGGGAATGGGGTGGCGCAGCAGAAGCATGGTGTGTCCCAAAACAAAAAAGCCCGACCATGGGGTCGGGCTCGGGAGGTCCGGGTGGCAGGGCCGCTAGGCCTCGCGCAGGGAGCCGTCCGAGCCTATACGCCACCACCAAGCTTCGTGAGCGAAGCCCTGGCAGGGAGCGGAGGAGGACAGCTGCATGCTTGCGATGAAACCGCATCCGCGCGGTGCCTGTCAAGTGTGGTTTCATGAAGACTATCTATTGGACGGCCATGGAATCCGACGCCCGCCCCACCACCATCCACACCAACGATCCCGAGGCCCCGAGGCCCCCGTGGGCCTTCCTGCGGGGAGCGCTGCCCGGCGGGTTCACCCGCTGGGGCTGGGGGCTCATGCTGGGCTGGGGACTGGTCCTGCTTGGCCCGGTCATGGGCTGGGCGGGGCATCTGCGCCGGTTGGCGGGCTGGAGCGCCCTGCCCTCCCATTGGGGCGAGGGGATTTCCGCCCGGGACGTTTGGGAGCTCTACAAGAACGGAGGCCTGGAAGGCCATCTCGTCAATTCGCCGACGGTGCATCTCCTGGGCATGGGCCTCATCATCGTGCTCTGGTGCGGCTGGCGCATGCAGGCGGAAACGGCCGGAATGAAGGCGCGCCTGTCCCCCTGGCTGCTCGGGGCTCTGGACACCCTCCTCATCGGCCTTCTCCCCATCCTGCTGGTGACCTGGGGTCTGGACCGGATCCTGGCCTGGGCGGGCGACACGGGCCTGCCGTCCCTCGGCTGGATCGCCATGCTTGGGCGTCCCCTGCTCTGGATGGCCACCCTGTCGACCCTCAACGTCCAGTGGTGGCTCTGCCGCCTCGGCAGGCTCCGCGGGTTCCAGCGGGGCTATGGGCGCCACCTGGCGGAATGTTTCCTGCAGGTCTGGGGCCATCCCGTCCAATGGGGCCTACTGGCCGCCGGCGGCGCCCTGCTGCGATCCACCCTGCCCTTCCTGGTCATCCTGTTGGCCTGGCGGTTGGGCGGCATTACCGTGTTCCGCGTGTTCCTGTTCATCCTGCTCCAGTGGGTCGTCGTCCTCGCCAACGGTTGGCTGATGGGCTGGCTGCTGCGGGCCACGGCACTTTTCTCGAACCACGATGCGGTCGCCTGCCAGGCCCGCGCCTCGCTCAAGGAACTCCCCCGTGAAGCCCAGCCTGTTTAAGGCCCTTTTCCTACCGTTCCTCACGCTGTGCCTGGCTGCCCAAACCCCTCGAGGCAGTGGCGTGTCCCTGCCCATCACGGATGCCCTTGCCGACGATGCCGAAATCCAGAAGGTCATCGCCCCCCTGGCCGCCGAGATCAAGGCCAGTTTCGGTTCGCCCCTGGTACAGGCCCCGGAAGGGCTCTTCCGGGGCCGCCGCGGTGAGGAGAACCGCCTCGGCTACTGGCTGACCGATGTCATGCGCCAGGCCGGCCAGAAGGCCACCGGCGTACCGGTGCGGTTCGCCCTCTCCAACCAGGGCGGCATCCGCGCCAACATCCGGCCAGGCCTGGTCAAGATCGGCGACATCTTCGAGGTGATGCCCTTCGAGAATGAGTTGATCGTCATCGAGTTGACCGGCGCCGAAATCATCCAGGTCATCAAGGAATGCGTCATCCATCGAGGCGGCGAGCCCTGCTCCGGCGTGAAGGTCGTCGTAACCGGAACCCCTGCCGCCGCGGCCATGACCGTCACCTGGGATGACGGCAGCCCCATCCAGCCCGATGAGCTGGTGAAGGTCGCCACCACGGACTACCTCTACAGCGGCGGCGACTACATTCCCACGCTGAAGAAGGGCCGCCGTCCCTTCACCACGGGGATCACCCTGCGGCAGGTGCTCCTGGATGCCTGCGGGGAGCTCGCCAAGGAGAAACGGGACCTCATGGCGCCACCCATCGGACGGATCACCATTCCCGCCGAGATCCAGGAAGCCATCCGCGCCAAGCAGTTCAAGTTCTAGGAACGCCCATGGACCGTCGTGATTTCCTCGCCTCCATCAGCACCGCTGCCCTGGCTTCCAAGGTGAGCCTCCACGCGGAGGAACCCTCCTCCGCCGGCCGCATCACTCTGCTGCACACCAATGACACCCACTCGCACATCGAGCCCTTCGGCCCTGGCAATGGCGCCATCTCGGGCAAGGGCGGCATGGCCCGGCGCGCCACCCTGGTCAAGCAGCTCCGCAGCCAGTTGGGCGCGGTGCTCCTCCTGGATGCCGGCGACACCTTCCAGGGCACGCCCTACTTCAACCGCTACAAGGGCCGCCTCGACTACCAGCTCATGCGCATGGTGGGCTATGACGCGGGCACCATCGGCAACCACGACTTCGACAATGGCGTCGACATGCTGGTGGAAGCCATGGTCGCCATGGAGCAGCTGAAGCACGCGAACCCGCCCTTCGCCTTCGTGAACTGCAACTTCGACTGCAAAGGGGCCCCGGCCCTCGGCCAGCGGCTGCGGCCCTATCTGGTGCGGGACTTCCCGGGCATCCGCGTGGGCATCACGGGGGTGGGCGTGGCCTTCGCGGGGCTGGTGGACCCGAAGAACCATGCAGGCGTCCAGTGGCGGAACCCCTACGACAGTCTCAAGCCCGTGGTGCGGCGGTTGCGCGAAGTGGAAAAGGTGGATCTGGTGGTCCTGCTCTCCCACCTGGGCTACGACAACAAGGGCTCGGCTCCGGACGATCTTCAGCTGCCTTCCCAGGTACCCGGCATCGACGCGATCATTGGCGGCCACAGCCACACCTTCCTGGATGTCCCCACCAAGGTGGCCCAGGCCCAGGGTGAGACGCTCGTCTTCCAGGTGGGCTTCGGCGGCGTGAACCTGGGCCGCATGGACTTCGCCCTGGCCAAGGGGCAGGTCAGGGCTTCCAGCGGCAGTTCCATGCCCCTGGCGTGACCTAAGTCCCAAACCACCGCGAATCCAGTGAATCCACCTTGAAGCAGGGCTCTCCTCGTGGGAGTCTGCCTTGATATGAAAGGTGAAAAAACCATGACCACCCACAAGATTATCTGGACCGATATCGACGAGGCTCCGGCCCTGGCGACCTACTCCCTGCTCCCCATCATCCAGGCCTTCACCAAGGGCACGGGGATCGAAGTCGAAACCTCCGACATCTCACTGGCGGGCCGCATTCTCGCGAACTTCCCCGAGAACCTCACCGAAGCCCAGCGCATCCCCGACAACCTCGCGAAGCTGGGCGCCCTGGCCCTCACGCCCGAAGCCAACATCATCAAGCTGCCCAATATCAGCGCTTCGATTCCCCAGCTCATCGCCGCCATCAAGGAACTCCAGAGCCAGGGCTTCAACCTCCCGGATTACCCCGAGCAGCCCAAGGATGAGGCTGAGAAGGCCATCCAGTCCCGCTACGCCAAGGTGTTGGGAAGCGCCGTGAACCCGGTGCTGCGCGAAGGCAACTCCGACCGCCGGGCGCCCCTGTCTGTGAAGAACTATGCCAAGAAGCACCCCCACAAGATGGGCGCCTGGGCCGCCGATTCGAAGGCCCGCGTGGCCCACATGACCAGCGGTGACTTCTACGGCACCGAGACCTCCACGACCATCTCGAAGGCCACCACCGCGCGGATCGAGTTCGTGGCCGAAGACGGCAGCGTCAAGGTCCTCAAGGACAAGCTGCCCCTCCTGGCGGGCGAAGTCCTCGATACCTCGGTGATGAACGTCAAGGCCCTCCGCGCCTTCTACGCCGAACAGATCGAGGCGGCCAAGCAGGAAGGCCTGCTGCTCTCTCTGCACCTCAAGGCCACCATGATGAAGATCTCCGATCCCGTCATGTTCGGCCACGCGGTGTCCGTGTTCTTCAAGGACGTCTTCGAGAAGCACGCAACCATCATCAAGGAACTGGGCGTCAACACCGCCAACGGCCTGGGCGATCTCTACGCCAAGATCCAGACCCTGCCTGAGGCCAAGCGTGCCGAGATCGAGGCCGACATCATGGCCGTGTACGCCACCCGGCCCGCGCTGGCCATGGTGGACTCGGACAAGGGCATCACGAACCTGCATGTGCCCAACGACATCATCGTGGACGCCTCCATGCCCGTGGTGGTGCGCGATTCCGGCAAGATGTGGGGCGCGGACGGCAAGCTCCACGACACCCTAGCCATGATTCCCGACCGCTGCTACGCCACGATGTACAAGGCCGTCATCGAGGACTGCCAGCAGCACGGCGCCTTCAATCCCGCCACCATCGGCAGCGTGCCGAACGTGGGCCTCATGGCCCAGAAGGCCGAGGAATACGGCTCCCACGATAAGACCTTCTTCGCTCCCGCCGCTGGAACCATCCGCATCGTGGATGAATCAGGCGCGACCCTGCTCTCCCAGAAGGTCGAGACCGACGACATCTTCCGCGGCTGTCAGGCCAAGGACGCTCCCATCCAGGACTGGGTCAAGCTGGCGGTTTCCCGCGCCCGCATCACCGGCGCCCCGGCCATCTTCTGGCTCGACAAGAACCGGGCGCACGACGCGCAGATCATCGCCAAGGTGGAAGCGAGCCTGAAGCAGCTCGACACCACCGGTCTGGACATTCGCATCCTCCACCCGGTGGAGGCCATGAAGGTCTCCTGCGAGCGCATCCGCGCCGGCAAGGACACCATCTCCGTCACCGGCAACGTGTTGCGCGACTACCTCACGGATCTGTTCCCCATCATCGAGCTGGGCACCAGCGCCAAGATGCTCTCCGTGGTGCCCCTGCTGGGCGGCGGCGGCCTCTTCGAGACTGGCGCCGGCGGCTCGGCGCCCAAGCATGTCCAGCAGTTCCAGAAGGAGGGCTACCTCCGCTGGGATTCTCTGGGCGAGTTCAGCGCCTTCTGCGCCTCCCTCGAGCATGTGGCGAACACCTTCAAGAACGCCAAGGCCGCCGTGCTGGCCGAAACCCTGGATCAGGCTATCGCCAAGTTCCTGGACAACGACAAGTCCCCCGCCCGCAAAGTCGGCCAGATCGACAACCGCGGCAGCCACTTCTACCTGGCCCTCTACTGGGCCCAGGCCCTGGCCGCCCAGACCAAGGACGCCGAGCTGCAGGCCCGCTTCACCAAGGTCGCCCAAGGTTTGAGCGCGAACGAGGCGAAGATCAACGAAGAGCTGATCGCTGCCCAGGGCAAGCCCGTGGACATGGGTGGCTACTACCACCCCGACCGCGTCAAGACCGGGAAGGCCATGCGGCCCAGCGGCACCTTGAACGCGATTATCGACGCGATGTAGTCGGATTCGGGAACTTCACCCCGAACGAACCAACGGCCCGCATCCGCGGGCCGTTTTCATGGATCAGAACAATCCGACGATCCTTCCCGTCTCGAGGTCAATGTCCACGTCGTAGAACCCTGGACGCGTCGGCAAACCCGGCATGGTGGACATGGCGCCGAGCAGAGGATAGAGGAAACCAGCCCCGATGCTGGCCCGGATGTCCCGTACGGGAATGCGGAAGCCGGTGGGAGCGCCCTTGAGCGCGGGATCGTGGCTCAGGCTCAGGTGGGTCTTCGCCATGCAGATCGGGAGGTGGTCGTATCCCAAGCGGGTGTAGGCATCGATGCGCGCCTCGGCCTGATGAGAATAGTCCACCCCGTCAGCCCCATAGATCTCCCGGGCGATGGTCTCGATCTTGGTCTTGATGGGCGCCTCCAAATCGTAGAGGAACCGGAACGCCCCGGGTCGCTCGCTGACCCGCATCACGGCCCTGGCCAGGTCCACGGCGCCTTCCCCCCCCAAGGCCCAGGTCTGGCAGATCACCGCATCCTCGGCCCCGGTTGCCAAAGCGGCCTGTTTCACCAGGTCCAGTTCAGCCGCCGAGTCCGTGGCGAAACCGTTCACGGCCACCACCACGGGCACACCGAAGCGGCGGGCGATGCGGATGTGGTGGGTGAGGTTCGGCAGCCCCTTGCGGAGCAGGTCCAGATTCTCTTCCACATAAACCCTATCCAGGGGCTTCCCGGCCACCACCTTGGGGCCCCCGCCGTGCATCTTGAGCGCCCGCACGGTGGCGACCAGGACCACGGCATTCGGCACCAAGCCCGACACGCGGCACTTGATATCGAAGAACTTCTCCATGCCCATGTCGGCGCCGAAACCGGATTCGGTGACGACATAGTCCGCCAGCTTGAGTCCGATCTGATCCGCCAGGATGGAGCTGTTGCCGTGGGCGATGTTGGCGAAGGGGCCCGCGTGCACGAAGACGGGCGTACCCTCGAGAGTCTGCATGAGGGTGGGTTTCAGGGCGTCCTTCATGAGCACGGTCATGGCACCTGCGACGCCCAGGTCTTCCGCGGTCACAGGTGCTCCGCTCCGGTCCATGCCGACGACCATCGCGCCGAGCCGGTGGCGCATGTCCGCCAGCCCTGTGGTCAGAGCCAGGATCGCCATGATCTCGCTGGCCACGGTGATGTCGAACCCCGTCTCCCGGGCGAAGGCCCGCTCCTCGGGGCCCCGGCCGATGGTCACGCCCCGGAGGAACCGATCGCTGGTGTCCAGCACGCGCTGCCAGGTGAGGGCCTCGGGATCCAGATCCAGCCGGCAGACGCGGCGGCGTTCTTCCGCTGTCAGAGCCTCTGGGTCGCCCCTGGTGATGCCCAGCTTTACACAGCGCAGCTGCAGGGACCGGGGAAACTTCCGGCCCTCCTTTGCTTTCGGGAAGATGCGTTCGAAGAGCTCTTCGTCGGTTGATTTGGCCTCGTGCAGGATGCGGGCGTCGATAGCCGCGGCACACAGATTGTGGGCGGCGGTGATGGCGTGGATGTCCCCGGTGAGGTGGAGGTTGAACTCCTCCATGGGAATGACCTGGCTGTAGCCCCCACCCGCTGCCCCGCCCTTGATGCCGAAGGTCGGTCCCTGGCTGGGCTGGCGGATGCAGGCCAGGGCGCGTTGGCCCAGGTGCGCGCCCAGGGCCTGGCTGAGCCCCACGGTGACGGTGGTCTTGCCCTCGCCGAGCGGGGTGGGCGTGATGGCGGTGACCTCGATGTAGCGGCCGTTGGGACGTTCCCGCAAGCGCTCCAGGGCCTCCAGCCGGACCTTGGCTTTGACCGGTCCGTAGTTTTCCAATTCGTCTTCCTGGAGGCCGAGTTCGCCGGCCACCACCCCGATGGGTTTCAAGGTGCCCGCCTGGGCGATCTCCAGGTCCGACGGCACGGGGGTTTGGCGATTAAGGAGCGTGGGACGGAATGATTGCATGGACATGTCGAGGCAAGCTCCTTTGCGGATTCGCATTCAAGATGGGTCGATCATCAGCATTCCGCCGCCTTGGGCCCATCAGTGTTGATTCCCGTCACACCCGCACCCATGCTGGATGAATGCGTCGTCTGCAGGGCATTGCCATCCATCGCTTCCGCGAAAAGGCCTCGGTCTTCCTGACGGAGCTCCATCCTGCCGGGAACGAGCAGGAACGGACCGCCTTACTGGCTCTGCTGAGGAAACGGGACCACGACGCCACGCATCACTGTAGCGCGTGGCGGGAGGGAATCCCGGTTTCCGCATTCGGTGCCGACGATGACGGCGAACCTTCGGGCACCGCCGGGCGGCCCATGCTGGCCGTGCTGGAGGGTGCCGATGCCACGGATCTCATCGCGGTCTGCATCCGCTGGTATGGCGGCACCAAGCTGGGCACGGGCGGCTTGGTGCGGGCCTACACGGAAGGGGCCCAGGGTGCCCTCGCCGAGGCGGAGGCCCAGGGCCTGTTGGTGGAGGTCCGCGTCAGGCGCTTCGGGAGCATCCGCGTTCCCGCCTCCCAGGCCCACCTGCCCTATGCGCTGCTGGGGACCTTCCCGGGCGCCCTCGCCCTCGATCAGACCTTCGATGGCGAAAGCGCCGTGCTCCGCTTTGAATGCCCCCCCGAGCTGGTCCCGGCCCTTGACCACACCTGGCAGGAACGCAGCCGGGGAGGGGTCATTTCCTGGGAATGACCGCTCGCCGGTCCCCGCCCTCCACTCGCCGATCCCCATCTACACACCCGGTCTGCGGCCCGTAGCCTGAATACACCGCAGGAGATCCCCCATGAACGAGCAGAAAAATCCACCGATCTTTTCCACCAAGCTGGTCATCGGCCTCGCGGTCATCGCCATGGGCCTCATCATGATCCTGGACAACCTGCACCTCTACGACGCCTGGCGCCTCATGAACTACTGGCCTATCGTCCTGGCGGCCATCGGGCTGGCCCACTTCCTCCGTTTCGGAATCCTGAGCTCGGGGGGCCACGTCTGGCTGGGTTTCGCCGTGGCAGGCTTCATTTCCCAGTTCGGACCCTGGGGCCTGCTGGAACGATGGTGGCCCATCTTCCTGGTCTGGGGAGGCATCCTGGTCACCCTGCGCGCCATCTTTCCCCAGGCCCGCAGAAGGAAATCCATCGCGCCCCCCGCCGAGCCAACCAGTCTCTCCAATTCCTGTGATCCTGAGATCCATCCCGATTCGAGGCAGTCATGAACGAAGCCACGGAAGCCCACAGCCCATCGCCCTTCACGCCTAAGCTCGTCATCGGCATCGCCATCATCGTGGCTGGCTTGATCCTCACCCTGGATAACCTCGGCCTTGTGGAAGCCCATGTCCTCTTCCGGCTCTGGCCCTTGGTGCTCGTGTTCATGGGCATCGCCAGGCTCCGCCAGGACCGGCCCCAGAGCAGCACCGGCGGCTGGTTGCTGATCCTGGCAGGCGCCTTCCTCCTGCTTGTCAACTTCGGCGGTGGGCGGGTGTCCGAGGCCATTCCCGCCATGCTGGTGACCGCCTTGGGCATCTTCATCGTCACCCGGGCCCTCAAGCAGAACCGCGGCGTCCCCCCCGAACTGGCCCAGTCGGAGGATTTCCTCCAGGGCACGGCCATCTTCGGTGGCGTCAAGCGGCGGGTGTTGACCCAGTTGTTCAAGGGCGGCGAACTCACGGCCATTTTCGGTGGCTATGAGGTGGACCTGCGCCAGGCCGCCATGGAATCCAACCAGGCGCGCATCGATATCTTCGTGCTCTTCGGCGGCGGCGAGATCCGGGTGCCCGAGGGCTGGGAAATCGCCAACCGAGCCACGGCCATCTTCGGCGCTCTCAATGACAACACCCATCACGGCCCGGCCCTGGCAGAACCCCGACCGAGACTCGTGATCACGGGCCTGATCCTCTTCGGCGGCACCGAGGTGAAGAGTTAATGCACCCCCTTCTGGCCAGCCGCGCGCGCCTCGGCGCCTACCTCCTCGGGTGGGCGCCGATGGCCTTGATGCTGGCGGCCATCGCTCGGAACCAGGGCTGGACCTGGGTCGAAGCGGCCGCTCTCGCCTTCCCCCTGTGCCTGGTGGCGGCCTTCCTCTCCCTGTCGGCCTGGTTCCTTTGCCGCGCCCTGCCCCTGGGCGGGACCACGGAAGGCTTGAGCTCGAGAGGCGTCGCCTGGGGCATGGCCGCGGTGTTCATGGGAGGCATCTGGTCCGGCCTCGCCTGGCTTCTGGCTCGTGGCTTGGCCTGGCTGCCCGCCCTGGAAGCCCTCCCTCGCAAGGTCGGGGCCGCCCTGCCGGTGATCACCGGGGTCGGCATCCTCCTCTACCTCGCGGCCGTGGCCCTGAGTTACCTGCTGCTGGCCCAGGAACGGGCCATCGAGGCGGAACGGAAGGGAGCCGAACTCCATCTGCTGGCCCAGGAATCCGAGCTGAAGGCCCTTCGGGCCCAGCTCAACCCGCACTTTCTGTTCAACAGCCTCAATTCCTTGTCCGCCCTCACCACCGTGGACCCGGCCCGGGCCCGGGAGATGTGCGTGCTGCTCTCGGACTTCCTGCGCCGCAGCCTTGGCCTCGGCGAACGGAGGCTGGTGACGCTCCGGGAGGAGCTGGAGCTCGCCCGAGCCTACCTGGCCATCGAGCAGATCCGCTTCGGCGCCCGGCTGAACGTGGAATGGGCGGTCAGCGCCGAAACGGAACCCGCCTTGCTGCCCACACTCCTTTTGCAGCCCCTGGTGGAAAACGCCATCAAGCACGGCATCGCCTCCCTGCCGGAAGGCGGCACCCTCTCGGTGTCCAGCACGCTGCTGGAGGGGCATGTGGTGCTGGCGGTGACCAATCCCACCGACGCGGATTCACCCCTGCCTCTGGGCCTGGGCCTCGGGCTCAAGCAGGTGCGCCAGCGCTTGATGGGACGTTTCGGCAACCGCGCCCGCTTTGAAGCGACCAGTGAAGATGGAAACCACCGCGTGACCCTCGTATTCCCCCTGGAGGCTCAGCCATGAAAGCCCTGATCATCGACGATGAAGAACTCGCCCGGATGGTGGTGCGCGAGCACCTGGCCGCCCATCCCGATGTGGAGGTGGTCGCCGAATGCGCCAATGGCTTCGAGGCCCTGAAAGCCGCGGCCCAGTTCCAACCGGACCTCGTGTTCCTCGACATCCAGATGCCGAAGCTGGACGGTTTCGAAGTGCTGGAGTTGCTGGAGACGGAAGGGAAACGGCCAGCCGTGGTATTCGTCACCGCCTACGATCAGCACGCGCTACGCGCCTTCGAAGCCCATGCCGTGGACTACCTGCTGAAGCCCTTCTCCCGCGAGCGCTTCGACGCCGCCCTGGCCAAGGCCCGGGTGCTGGGCGAGGCGCGGCCCGCCGCCGCCCAGCTGGCGACCGCGGCCAGGGACGGCAAGCCCCTTGAGCGCATCATCGTCAAGGACGGCCCCAAGGTGTCCGTCGTGCACCTGGACCGGCTCGACTGGGTGCAGGCCCAGGATGACTATGTGCTGCTGCGCACCGAGGGGAAGAACCTCATGAAGCAGCAGACCATGGCCAGCCTTGAGGCCCAGCTGGATCCGGCGCGCTTCATCCGCATCCACCGCAGCTACCTCCTGAACCTCGACCGACTGGTGCGCATCGACCAGGATTCGAAGGAACACCGGGAGGCCATGCTGCGCGACGGGACGCGACTGCCCGTGAGCCGGGCGGGCTACCAGCGGCTCCGGGAATTGTGGGAAGGTGCGTGAAACGGAGGCATCACCCCCGTTTCACACACAGGCATGCAGTCGGCAAGGATGGCAGTCGCAATGACCGCAACGCCCCAGGCAGACCTCCGAACTCCTCACGGGAGCGGTGGCTTTCGTGACTGGATTTGCTGGGGGAGCAGCATGGGCAGGTTTCGGGGCATGCCGCTTGGAGGGCGACGGCATCGGCTGAACCTGGACGGTCACGCGGATGACGGGGGAAGGCGGACCGCCTGACTCGAGCCCCGAATCGGGGGCTTTGTGCGCGGTCGCCCTCCGTTGAGGCATATTCGGACTAGGCCTCGGGCCGCTTGAAGCTCTTGGCGACCTTCTGCATGACGAGGGGATCGCCTTCGATCTGGATCTTCCCGCTCATGAAAGCCTCCTGGGCATTCAGGGTTCCGGTGCTCATGGCCACGAAATCCTCTGCCTTGGCCTTGAGCAGCGTATCACAGGGCTTCATGAGCCGGGGATAGACCATGCAGGTGCCCTTGCGGATGAGGAGCGTATAGCCGAGGTCGTCAATCTGGTAGCCCACGGAGGCCTCCAGATCACCCGCTTTTTCGGCATTGAAGCGCGCGGGCATGGACTCCAGCAGCCCCTGGGCGGGGTTCACGTCGGCGTCGAAGTGGGCGGTGTACTGGGCCACGCGGCTCATGTCGCCCTTCACGGTGATGGCGCCGCCCAGCAGGGCCGCCACCAGATTCAGCTTGCCTTCGTTCAGGGCCGCGAAATCCGCATCGGTGATACCCAGGGCGGGTCCACCCTCCACTTCGCCGGGACGCAGCGAAAGCCCATCGGGCGAGAAGTCCAGGCGGTAGGGAACACCGTCCACCTTCACTTCCATGGTGCCCTGGGCGCCGCCCTTGTAGCGCTTGGAGAGGGTCGCCAGGGCCTTGCCGCCCGGCGTGTCGGGGAAGTTGATCTCGGGTTCGGCGGACCAGTTCTTCCAGGCCTTGCGCAGCAGGGCCATGTCGCCGGAGAAACGGATCTGGCCGCCCAGGAGGGCCGGGCCGGGATCCGACAGGCCGCAGACCAGGCCCCGCAGTGCCTGCTCGTCACCGGCAACTTCGGCGCCCTCGCCCCAGCTCTCGGAGCCGACGGTCACCTTGATCCCCGCGCCAGCCATGGCCAGCCGCGCAGGCACCAGGTCCTTCAGGGGCTTCACGGGGCCGCCCTGCTTCTGGGGCTTCTTGAAGAACTTGGGGAATTTCTGGAGCAGCCCCAGATCGCCTGTGCCCTTGAGCTTGCCGGTCATGAAGGCCTGCATCGGATCCAGCTTGCCTTCATTCAGGGCGATCCAGTCCTCGGCGCCGATCACCACCACTGAGGTGGCATCAGGCTTTGCTTCCCGCTTCAGCGAGAACACGCCGTTGTCGATGAGGCAGGCGTAGTCGCCGCCGCCTTCGCCGGTCACCTGGTAGTAGACGGATACCGTGAGTCCCTGCGCCTTCTCGGGCAGGAAAAGTTCAGGCATGAGCGAGAAGATGCCGTCTACCGTCAAAGCCATGGTGTCACCTCGGAATGTGGATCGAGCATGGCCGGGCCTTCGGGTTCGATGCAACAGCTACCAGGAGTCAAACCGATTCGGCCTTCCTAATCGGCCGTCCCGGAAAGCTGGGAGGGCTTGCCGCCTTCAAACAGCATTTGAATGATTTCGGCCGCATGGGGCTCGCCAGCCTGTTTGGCGCGTTCCAGCCATTGGCGAGCCGCGACCTTGTCCACAGGCACCGGTTGCCCGTGGAAGAGACAGACGCCCACCTTGAGCATGGCCTCGGGATTCCCCTTCGTCGCGGCCTTCAGATTCCAGTCGTAGGCTTCCCGGTCCGCCTCGTCCCCCATGCCGTGAAGATACTCGGCCACGGCCAGGAGATCCGGTATCCGGCCTGATTCCGCGGCGGTCCGAAGCGTTGCCAGCCCGCCCTGGAACTCGGGCGAATGGAATTCCTTGATCACGTCCTGGTTATAGGACTCCCAGGACTCCTCCCTGGAAGGTTCATGGGCCGCCGCAGCCCGGATGCCGAGGATGCCTCCGGATTCGAGGTCCAGCGCGATGGCTTGGCCTCCCGCTGTTTCCAACCACAGGGCCCTTTCACCCAGGGCGACCCAGCGAGGCGCATCGGCATCAGCCCAGGAACGCCAGGTCCGCTGGCTTGGGAAGCCCCGCTCCTTCCTGGACCAGGCCAGCTGCCCTGGTGTCCAAAGCACCCGGGCCGACCAGGCCCCAAAGTCAAGATTGTGGCCTTCCTGGTGCTCTTTCCAGGAAATCCATCGTGAGGGCATTACAAGGTGCGGAATCGGGCGCACCAGGCTCTGCCCGATGGTGGCCAGGGCCCAGTCGAAGCCATCCACCTGCCCTCTGGCAAAAAAGGCACTCCTGGCCCCGCTGGTGACCAGGAGGAACCCTGTGGCTGGGTCCACCTCCGGAGCCAATCGGGCGGCCTCGAATTGCACGCCTTCGGGCACCGACCCCAGGAACCGCGGTGGCGGCGCTGGCATGTCGAGCACGGGCCGAAAGGGCCTGACGCCCGCTTTCAGCGCCTCGCTGATCATGGTTGCGCCATTGGTGAACCCCTCTCCGTATTCACCGCGAGCGGCTTCGGGAACCTCCTGCAGCCGCTCGGCCATGGCCTGACCAACCCGCTGGGGCCACGGTCCCACCTGAGGCCGGCCACACGCCACAGTCACTGCCAAGAGGAAGAGTCCAAGACTGAACTTCCGATAGGGCATGGCCAACCTCAGCTGGAAAGGAAGAAAGGAGGAGCTTGGGATTCAGCGGAAGCCCGGCTGCTATCTCAACCGAAAGGGCATGGTGAGCTTGAAGCGGGCCGGAACGGCCTTTCCCTTCACCTTGGCCGGTTCGAATTCCCAGGCCTTGGCGAAGTTCACGGCACAGGCCTGAAGTTCCGGAGGTCCAGAGAGGGCCTTGGCGTCGGTGACCCTGCCCTCGGCGTCGATGGTAAGCACCACGACCACGGTGCCCTGGATGTGCTGGGCCTTGGCCTCGGGCGGATAGGCCGGGGCTTCGGGCTGGTGCTTCACGCGGATCTGCTTGAAATCCAGGTCGACAATCCGGGCCTGGTTCTGGCTCGAGACCTTGGCTTCGGCTGCTCGGACGGTGAGGGTGGCTGCGCCGAGGGCCGCCGTCAAAAGAATCGCTGGGATGAGAAGGGAGGCAAAGGACGAGGCTGGCTGACTCGACCTGGGCTGGAGCAGGCGGGCGATACGGGACATGAGGCGACCTCCACTGGCCGCGGGGGCCAGATCGGGAATCTGAAGCGGTTGGGTTCGAAGTTCCTCCAGCCCGGCGAGGGCGGAGGCGTAGAGAATCGGGTCGCCGCAGGCCAGCACGGCCGCATCATCGCAGCAGTGTTCGCGCTCCTGGCGGATGCGCCGGGAGAGCCACCAGGCGGCGGGGTGATAGAACAGCAGGGATTCCGCCAGGGTCTGAACGACATTCGCGAGAAAGTCACCGCGGCGGATATGGGCCAGTTCATGGACCAGCAGGGCTTCCAGGGCTTCCGGGGAAAGGGTCAGGAAAGCCGAGGCGGGCACAAGGACCACGGGTTTCAGCCAGCCCAGCGCCAGGAGCGAATCAACCTGGTTGGAGATCCCCAGACGAACGGGGAAACGAATCTGGCAGCGGGTCCGGAGTTCCTCGAATCTGGCCGCCCATTCTGCGGGTGGCGGCTCGAGACTGCCCAGGCAAGGCCCGTAAAGCCAAACCAGAGACCGTCCCACAAGCACCAGCCGCAGGATGAAACCCAGGAGCCAGGCCAGGAAGAGCCAGGGAATCCAGGGACCCAGGGTCACTCGCAGGTGCGGAATCCACACCTCAAGCCCCGATCCGCCGCCTATCGGGGCGACCATCAGGCCATCGGAGGTGGACAGTGGATCACCACCGCCCACAACCCAGGCCAGCGTCCCGACAAAAGCCACCACCATCAGGCCAAGGGCCGAACAGGCGATGGCGTAGCGGACCTCCGCGGAACGGTGCCTTGCCAGACGGAGCGCCGGAGCCGCCAGCAGGACCAGCAAGAGCCCCTGCCAGAGGCTATGCAGCAGGGCCCAGCCCGCAGCCCGGAGGAGAGGAATGGAAGCCAGCTCCGTCATCGGTTCCTCTGCTTGGCGTCGTTCAAGAGCTTGTGGATGTCCTCCAGTTCCTCGGCGGAAGCGGGTTCCGCTTCCAGGGCCTGGAGGACCAGGGCCCGGCGGCTTCCGGCGAAGGCCTTGTGCAGAAGCTCCTTCACCAGACACTGCTGGGTTTCCGCCTCCCCCTGGAGGGCCCGGTAGGTGTGGGAACGCGATCGTTCGTCCCGCGCCAGCAGGTCCTTCTCCACCATGATCTGCATGAGTTTCAGCACGGTGGTGTAGCCCATGTCCCGGTCCTTCGACAGCTCGGTATGCACATCCCGAACCGTTGAAGGCCCCTGCGACCAGAGCACCCGCAGGATGGCGAGCTCACCATCGGAAGGGCGTATGGCAGCAGTGGACATGAGGTCTCCAAGGAGTCTGGAAAGAACATACGAACCAGTTCGTATGTTGTCAACGAATTGATTCGTACTTTTTTTGGAGCGGCTGGGGCCACAATCCTCTCATGCGCATTGCGGCCATTGATGTCGGTTCCAACTCCATCCACATGGTGGTGGTCGAGGCGGATGCCATGGGCACCCAGCGTGTGTTGGCCAGGGAGAAGGCCATGGTGCGCCTGGCCCGGGGCGAGGCCCAATCCGGCGAGATCGGCCCCGAAGCCTTCGCGGCGGGCCTGGAAACCCTGGCCCGCATGGCCAAGGTCATCAAGGATTTCGAGTGCGATTCCATCCTGGCCTGCGGAACCGCGGCTCTGAGGGACGCCCACAATGCCCAGGCCTTCGT
This sequence comes from Geothrix sp., assembly GCA_035255365.1. Taxonomy (GTDB): domain Bacteria; phylum Acidobacteriota; class Holophagae; order Holophagales; family Holophagaceae; genus Geothrix. Next base: position 3,162 of record DATEZS010000030.1, on the reverse strand, counting down.
CATGGAAGCCGAGAAGCTGGGTATCTCCATCCAGGTCATCTCGGGTGAGGAAGAAGCCCGCCTCATCCATCAGGCGGTCTCCCACGCGGTTCCCTTCCCGCCGGAACCGGTGACCTTGGTCGACATCGGCGGCGGCAGCACCGAGCTGACCTGGGTGCAGGCGGGTCGCGTGGCGGCCTGCATCTCCCTGCCCTGGGGCCTCCAGCGCATCGCGGACGCGGCCCAGACCTCGGATCCACCCACGGGCGGCGACCTCAAACGGTTGCGCCGCATGATCCGGAAGATACTGAAGAAGGCCCGGCGCGACCTGCCCTCGGAACTGCCGGAACCCACCTTGATCCTCGGCACCTCCGGCACCCTGGAGGACCTGGCCAAAGGGGCAGCCCAGGGCAGCACCATGACCTTGGCCCAGCTGCGGGCCTACGCGCTGAAACTCTGGCGCTGCGATGCCGCCCAGCGGGTCACGCGGCTGGCGGTGGATCCCAAACGGGCCGAGGTGCTCCACGTGGGCGCCGTGTGGGCCCTGTCCTTGATGGAGTGGCTGGGCGCGCCGCCCTTGCGCCACCTGCCGGTTGGTTTGCGGGAAGGCATGATCTGGGAATCCCTCGGCCATGGCGGGGCCGCCATCCCGCCCGTGGCGGACCGTCGCCGCACTTCCATCGAACAATTGGCGGATCGCCTGGACCCCGACCCCGACCACAGCCGGCAAGTCATGCGCCTGGCCGACGAGCTGTTCATGGCGCTCCAGCCCCACTTCGAACTGGGCGACACGGAGCGGCAGTGGCTGGCCTATGCCGCCCGCCTGCATGACATCGGCCTGTCCATCGCCGAGAAGGGCCATCACAAGCACGGCGAGTACCTGGTGCGGAACGCCGCCCTGCCCGGTTTCTGGCCCGAGGAGGTGGACATCATCGCCCAGGTGATCCGCTTCCATCGCGGCAAGCCGCCCCACCATGCCCGCCACGAGGCCTTCCGCGACCTCGCCCCCTGGCATCGCCAGGTGGTCCGCAAACTCTCCGCCATCCTGCGCGGCGCCGATGCCCTGGACCGCCGTCGGCGCCAACTCGTCCAGCATCTCGACGTCAAGGTGGAGGATGAAGCGCTGCGAGTGCGACTCCAGGCCCAGGGTGAAGCAGACGCTGAAATGGAAGCGTTTCGCGAGAAGGGCGAACTCCTGGGCACCCTCCTGGGGCGCTGCATCGAAGTGGACGTTCGCTGAGCGTCAGGACGCCGTGGTGAGCCTCAGCTGCGGGGCCGGCTCGCGCCTGGCATCCGGCCAGCGATAGCGGGTGAGCCGGGTCCGGGGCTGGGCCATGTCGCCGAACAGGGCTGTCCGTAGGGTCTGGAACCTTGCCAAGGCCAGGGCGGCCAAGGCGGTTGCCCGCGACCCCAGGTCCATGGGCCCCAGGGCCTGCTGGTATGCCTGGTCGAGTTCGGCGACGCGCCTTTGCTCCAAGGGATTGTGGGCGAAGCTCTTGAGGGTCGGCAGCAGCAGGCGGAACCGTTCCGCGTACCCACGGATCTGGTCGCGCCGGATGGCAAGCCACGGATCGGTCCTGGCAGGTTCCTCCAGGGTGGCCATGCCCCGCAGCGCGGTCTGGGCCAGACGGAGGATGGAGGAGGAATTCCGGTCGTACTCCTGGCGAAATGCATCGCCGAGCACGCGCCGGGCTGCTTCGGTGCTGAACTGCGGATGGTGCCAATTCATGGTGTGCTGGCCATGCCACTCCTCGTAGGGCAGATCGAAATCCAGGAGCCCCCGCGCCTTGAGGTCCTCGTAGAGCGCCGTGACGGGCATGGCCGTGAACATCATGAACTGGGTCATGTCCGCTTCCAGTTCGATCATGAAGTCGATGTCCTCCTGGATGTTCTCGGGGGTATGGTGCTCCAGGAACAGGATGCCCGAGGCCAGGACGAGGATGCCGTAGTCCCGCAATCCGCGGATCAAGCCGCGCAGGTCCCTGCCCTTGTTCTTCGCGTAAGTCTCCCGCTTGGATTCCGCGCCGAGCCACACGAAATCCACGCCGAGCCGCGCCATGTTCTCCACGCCGAAGGCCTCGATGGCCTCCGCGGAGGAGAAGAGGCCGAAGCGGAAGGGGCGCTGGTGGGCTTCCATCAGGGCCAGCAGCTCCCGGGCCCGCTGTTCCTCCTTGAAGAAGTTCTCATCCATGATGAAGAAATCCTCGGTGCCTAGGTCCTTGGCGACCCGGCAGGCGATGTCGAAGAGCTCGGCCCCCGTGGAGAAGAAGGGGGTATAGGCCTTGCCGAAAAAGTGGGAGGTGGCGCAGAAGCGACAGCCGTTCACGCAGCCCACGCCCGGAACCAGGAGGCCACCATCGCCCGCATAGGGGATGCCGAAGACCTGGTTGTGATCGGAGGAGGGAATGGAGGGGTGCACGAAAGGACGCGCGGGATCCTCGCCCAGGTAGCTCCTGAGCCAGCGGATGCCCTCGCCCTTGACCACATGGTCGCAGGGGATCAGCTGCTCCACCCCTTCGATGGCTGCGCCATGGCCCCCCAGGATGATCTCGGCCTTGGGCTGGAGTTCACGCGCCAGCCTTGCCATTTCGCGGGCCTTGAGGAAGTTGGGGGTGATGAAGCTGATGCCGATGGCATCGAAGGGCTCCCGCTTGAGCAGGCGGATGAAGTCGCGCCGGCTGGGGAAATCCAGCACCTGGACGGGGCTGGCCACGTTCGCGGCCAGGAAGTAGAGCCCGAAGGAGCGGTGCTGGACGCGCAGCGAAGCCATGCCCTGGGCCTTCGTGACCTGGTTGTGGAAGAGCTCCATGATGTTCTCTTTGCGACCCCACCGATCGTCCACGCCGAAGGGCCCGAACACTGAGGTGAGGAGAATCCGCTTCGTCATGGCCCACTCCCTCGGATAAGGTGGGCATCCCGATGGCTCCGAACGGAAAAGAAGAGTAAAAGTTCGGCATTCCCGATCCAAGCATCGGGTTGTTCCGTCCCTCCATCGGCATCAAACTAGGCGCCCCAGGCGGGCGCTCATGTCCAGGGACCTCCTCAAACTATGGCTGCGGATCTCCATCGGCCCGATCTTCTGGATTGTGGCCGTGCAGATGGCCTGGACCATGATCCTGGTGTTCTGGATCCACGCCTACGTCAGCCAGAACCCCTCCGTGGGTTTTTTCGGCTGGGGCCTGT
>DATEZS010000029.1:0-27796 GCA_035255365.1 Geothrix sp. | reverse complement strand
GGCGGTGCTCCTCGATCTTTGCCTGCAGCTTTGACTTGAGCTGGGTCATGGTGGCCTCCATCAGCATGATATGCCTCCTTCTGGATGTGCTTCTTGCGAAGCGTGTAAAAGAGTTAGCTGAGAAGATGAAACATCCTGTCCTGAACAGGGCGTTCGAACCTCCAAGCATTGGAATCAGAAATGTCCAAGGAACAATGGATAATCCTAAGGCGACCCATGGGAAGTCAATCGTGACTTTCAGCACAATCGTATTCCTTGTTGATTAAATAGGGGGAAGTCTTGACTCCAGCAATATCGATCCTTTCCCCCGCGAGGGATGTTCATGGGGGGAGGTTGCCTGTCCATTTGTGCCGGGTCGGGCTGCTCGGATTGGTTCTGCTGTGGGGCGCCCCTAGCTTGCTGGCCCAGGAAACGCCTCGACCCAACCGCCTGGCCTGGTTCGAGGGCTTCCCGGAACCCCTCCCCGAGGGGGTCAATGAAGTGGCCCTGGAATCCACCAGCCAGTTCCTGCGGCCGGATCTGGAGCATTCCCCGGATGGCGGAACCTTCGCCCGGCTGGACGGGGAAGCCTGGCAGATCACCGCGGATCTGGCTTGGGCCCTGGGCCCCGGTCGCCTCAACCTCCGGGTGCGCCTGGAGGATCGCTCGGGCGGCATCGCCGATCGGGCCATCGAGAACTGGCACAGGCTCTTCGGCATGGACGAAGGGGGCCGTGCGCAGGTCCCCACCTGGAGGCTGGCCTATCACCTGGAGCGGGATGGCGTGGTGGTGGGAGACCTATCCCGCCCCGACCTCAGCCTGATGGATGTGGATATCGCGTGGGTACGCCCCTTCGGCACCAAGGATGCCGGTGGTCGCTGGGGGGCCTCGGTTCAGCTCCCCACGGGTCGCCTCAGCGATTTCTCGGGATCCGGCGGCACCGATGCCCTGATGGGGGGCGCCCTGTGGCATCGCTGGGGGCACTGGCGGGCCTCGGGGCAGTTGGAGCGCGTCATCCTGGGGCTTCCGGCCAACAGTCCCCTCAAGGTGGCATTGGCTCAGCGGTCGTTCAGCCGGGCCTGGGCTTCCTTCGGCTGGGTGGGAGACGGCGCCGGCTTTCTCCCGGGGATGGGCCTGGAAGTGGCCCTTGGCTACGCGGGGAGCCCCTACAGGACGGGGATCAATCGCATTGACCGGGCCGGCTGGCAACAGCACTGGACCTTCCGCCATGCCCACATCCCGCGGTGGCGCTTCGGCTTCAGCGAGGAGGCCGGCACCTACACGGCCCCGGACATCACCGCTTTCGTGGCCTATCGCCTGTGAAACGCGCCCTCTGGCTAGACTGGAATGGTCGTGAAGGCAGCCGGAGTACCCATGGAACCCAACCAATACCGTGATGTGCGTCTCGAAAAGCTCGGGAAGCTGAAAGCCCTGGGCCTCGATGTGTGGCCGCGCAAGGCCAAGCGCACCCATGGCATCGCCCAGCTGGTGGAGGCCTACGGTGACGCGGAAGCCTGGCCCAACGAGAAGCTGGAAGGGCTGGAGATCACGGTTTCCGTCATGGGGCGCCTGCTCACCATCCGCGAGATGGGCAAGAGCGTGTTCGCGCACCTCACGGAAAACGGTGAGAAGCTGCAGGCCTTTTTCCGCATGAATGACCTCGCCGAGCCCGGCTGGGACGTCCTCAAGCTGCTGGACATGGGCGATTTCATCAGCGTCGCGGGCCCGCTCATGCGCACGAAGACCGGCGAGCTGAGCGTCCGGGTGAAGGAGATCCAGTTCCTGAGCAAGGCGCTGCTGCCCCTCCCCGAAAAGTGGCACGGCCTCCAGGACAAGGAGCAGCGCTACCGCCAGCGGTATCTCGACCTCATCTCCAATGGGGACGTGCTGAAGACCTTCCAGACCCGGTCCCGCATCGTGAGCGCCGTGCGCCGTTTCATGGAAGACCGCGGCTACCTGGAAGTGGAAACGCCCATGATGCAGCCCATCCCGGGCGGCGCCACGGCCAGGCCCTTCATCACGCACCACAACGCCCTGGATATGGACCTCTACCTGCGCATCGCACCGGAACTCTACCTCAAGCGCCTCATCGTGGGCGGCTTCGAGAAGGTGTTCGAGATCAACCGCAATTTCCGCAACGAAGGCCTCAGTGTCCGCCACAATCCCGAATTCACCATGATGGAGATGTATGAAGCGGGCAGCGATCTCCGCGACATGATGACCCTCACGGAGACCCTCCTGAACACCGTGGCCCGGGAGGTCATGGGCTCCGAGGAGCTGCCCTGGGGCGACCAGGTGATTTCCTACGCCATGCCCTTCCGCCGCCTCACCATGAAGGACGCCATCGCCCAGTACGGCGGCATCGACCGCCACCAGCTGGAGGATGGCGACAGCGTCCGGACCCTGGCCAAGGCCATCCATGCCGAGGATGCGGACACCAAGACCGTGGGCACCCTGCTGGGCGAGCTCTTCGAGCATTACGCGGAAAAGCAGCTCATCCAGCCCACCTTCATCACGGACTATCCCATCGAGCTGTCCCCGCTCACCAAGACCCTGGAAGGTGACGACCGCTTCGTGGACCGGTTTGAGATGTTCATCGGCGGCATGGAGCTGGCCAACGCCTACTCCGAGTTGAACGACCCCATCGATCAGATGGGCCGCTTCCAGGCCCAGATGGACGAGCGCGAAGCCGGCAACGACGAGGCCATGCTGCTGGATCAGGATTTCGTCACCAGCCTGGAGCACGGCTTCCCGCCCACCGGTGGCGAAGGCATCGGCATCGACCGCCTGGTCATGCTCCTCACCAACAGCGCCAGTATCCGCGACGTCATCCTGTTCCCCCTCATGCGCCCGACGAAGCCGACTGAGACCATCGAGGAATCCAAGGAGAACTGATCACCACCAACACACCAAGGCTCCAAGAACTGCTTTTGCCTTTCTTGGCGTCTTGGAGTCTTGGTGGTGAATCTTTTCCGCTCTGAGGGTCGGTGAGCCGATGTGACGGAATCGCGCTTGACCCGCTGGCATACTTGAAACCTGCGAATGGAGGCCCCCATGCCCGTCCCGATGCTTGAGCTCGCACCGCAGAACGCCGCCGTGAAGGCGAAGGTGCTGGAAGGACTGTCGGGTCTCATCGACCGCTCCTCCTTCATCCTGGGCGAGAACGTGAAAGGCCTCGAGGCCGAGATCTCCGCCTATGCTGGCGCGGCTCACGCCGTGGCCATGTCCAGCGGCACGGACGCGCTGCTGGCGGCCCTTATGGCCCTGGGCATCGGGCATGGCGACGAAGTCATCGTCCCCAGCTTCACTTTCTTCGCCTCGGCGGGTGTGGTGTCGCGCCTGGGCGCGAAGCCCGTCTTCATCGACCTTGAACCCGCCACCTTCAACGCCACCGGCGCCCTGGTGGAGGCGGCCATCACGCCCCGCACGAAGGCGATCATGCCCGTGCACCTCTTCGGCCAGTTGGCCGACATGCCGGGCATCATGACCGTGGCCGCCAAACACGGCATTCCGGTCATCGAGGATGCTTGCCAGAGCCTCGGCGCCAAGGGCTGGGGCAAGTCGGCGGGCCAGTTCGGCGACATGACCGCCTACAGTTTCTATCCCACCAAGAACCTCGGCGCCTTCGGCGATGCGGGCATGACCGCCATCCGCGAGGACGCCCCCCTGGCTGCCCGGGTGCGCCGCATCCGCGTGCATGGCATGGAGCCCGTCTACATGCACCACGAGGTGGGCATGAACGGGCGCATGGACGAGTTCCAGGCCCTGGTGCTGCGGGCCAAGCTGCCCATGCTGGACGGTTGGCATGAGGGCCGCCGCAAGCACGCTGCCTGGTACCTGGAACGCATGAAGGGGCTGACCGCCGACGAGGTGGTGCTGCCCCTGGAGGTGGTGCCCAACGGTCGCCACATCTACAACCAGTTCACCATCCGCGTGAAGGGCGGCAAGCGCGATGCCCTGCAGGCCCACCTCAAGGAGCGGGGGATCGGCAGCGCCATCTACTACCCCATCTGCCTCCACGAGCAGCCCTGCTTCCTGGACCTCGGCTACAAGGCGGGCCAGCTGCCGGAATCCGAGCGGGCCGCCAAGGAAGTGCTCAGCCTCCCGGTCTATCCCGAAATGACCGAGATCATGCGGGAGGAGGTCGCCAGCGCCATCCTGGGGTTCTTCAGTCGAAGCTAGGGCCTGTTTTCAAATTGGGGCGGGGCCGCGCGAGTGGCGCCGCCCAAGCAAATCCAGGAGAGCGACGCTGGCCATAGCGGTACTATGGACAAGGAGCTCGACGCCGAGCTGCGCCGGGCGCCGCCACTCGCCCTTCGGGATGTCGCCAGGCGCGCCCCCGGCTGCGTTGGGGCCACGAACGATGTGCCGCATCGCCCTTCGGCCCTCGCCTAGCCGGATGACGCGCCTGGCAGCATCGCGGCTCGTCTCCAATTTGAAAACAGACCCTGGTTCAGCGCGACTAGGCTGTGATCGCGGCTGCGTCGATCCAGGCGGCCAAGGCGCCTTGGGCGGCATCATCCATGTTCAAAAACTGGATGCCAACCCCAACCATTTCCATGGTCTCCTGCCCGGGGCGGCCGCCCAGCACATAGGACACCACGGCCGTGATGGGCTCCTTGGGCAGTTCCGGATGGAGGAGCACCAGGTTTTCCAGGACCGCGCCGCGCATGAAGAGCCTGGCATCACGGGCCCCGACCAGGGCAAAACAGCCGCCCATGCTGATGTTCGTGATGCGAACCTCCTGGTAGGCATAGCCCTTCAGCGAGAATGCGATGGCGAAGGCCGAGTCGAGGATGACTCTCTTGGTGTCGCGTCGATCGGCCAGCGTGCCCATAGGGGTCTCCAGTCATTCCATGCTTGGGTATCGGATCCTTCCACGATAGACTGGATTTTCTGAACGGCCTGAACCCACCGGGGGACAGGGCGGGTCCCAGTGGGACGCGACCCTGACGGCGCAAGACGCCGTCTCACCCAAGCGGGGACCGCGCGAGCAGCACAGCGTTGGCCAAACCCACCCTCACTTTCAAGGGGAATTCCCATGGAAATTCTGCTGATCGAAAACGTTACCCACCTCGGCGCCCGTGGCGATGTCGTGAATGTCAAGGACGGCTACGCCCGTAACTTCCTGCTTCCGCGGAAGATGGCTCTTCCCGTCACCGCCGGCAACAAGCGCCAGATCGAGTTGGAAAAAATTCGCGCCGAGAAGCTGCGCGCCAAGGAACTGGCCGATGCCAAGAGCCTGGCCCAGAAGCTCGAGGCCGTCAGCCTCGCCATCGGCAAGAAGGCCGGCGAGAACGGCCACCTCTTCGGTTCCGTCACCAATGCCGATGTGGCCGAACTCTTCAAGGGCAAGGGTTTCACCCTCGACCGCCGCGACATCACCGTGCCCCACATCAAGAATGCCGGCGCCTATGTCGTCGATGTGCGCCTCTACAGCGGCGTTCACGCCAAGGTCAATCTCGAGGTTTCTGCCACCGAGGCAGAATAGCCCTTCATCCAATCGCCTTTCCGGCTGGCTTCACACCGAAGCTGGTTCCGACGGATGTTCGCGCATTCGGACACCCGACCTCCCATCCCTAAAGGAGCCTTTCCATGACCAAATCCGCTGCCAAGCCCGATACCCTCGGCATCGCCGAACTCGCCGCCAAGCTGGCCGAGTCCCAGGATTTCTCCAAAGCCCGCGCCAAGGCCATTCTGGATGGCGTCCGTGACCACATGGTGGAAACCCTCCTCGCGGGCAACCGCGTGAACCTCTTCGGTCTCGGCACCTTCGAAGTGCGCGCCACCAAGGAGAAGATGGGCCGCAACCCCAAGACCGGCGAAAGCATCAAGATCCCTGCCGGCCGCAAAGTCGTCTTCAAGACGGCCAAGGGGCTCAAGGACCAGATGTAACCGACCGCCGGGTGACGAAGGACGCGCCAGTGGCGCGTTCTGAGTCGGCCCCCGGCGAGGAGGTTATGCCACTGTTACAGAAGGCCGCCGAAAGGCGGCCTTCGTCTTGTGAACACAGCCGCGCGGGAGGTCGAAGCGCGTTCTGAGTCGGCCCCCGGCGAGGAGAACCCCCGGTCTTTCCCTACGACCCGAACTCCGCAGGGCTGAGCGATTGCAGGTACTGGGTGAGCAGCCGCTGCTTCTCATGGCCTGCTTTCACTTTCTTCTGATAGATGGAGAAGCGGTCTTCCGTGGGGCAGATGGCTGGAAAGAGGGCCACGAGATCGCGCCGGCGAAGCTCCTCCAGGACGCTGTAGCGGGGAACCAGCAGGGCGCCCATGCCTTCCACGGCGGCGTGGATCATGGCGCGGATGTGGTTCACGACGATGATCCGGTCCAGCTGGGGCTGCTCCTGGTCCGGGACCGCCATGAGGAAGCGGTTCCACCAGGCGCCGGCCTTGTCCAGGGAGAGGACCGGTCCCCTGGAAAGGTCGCTGGGGACGCGCAGGCGATGGGTCTTCTGGAAGGCGGGCGCGCAGGCCACCACATAGGTCTCCCGGAAGAGCGGGGCTTTTTTCAGGGTGGGCAGCGGGTGCTCCTGGCAGTCGATGATGAGATCCAGGTCGTCCCGGAGGAGGGGGCCGAGGAGCTCGTGGCTGAGGGTGAAGTCGATCTCCAGGTCAGGGTTCGCCGCCAGGAAGGGCTGCATGTGCTTCATGAGGATGCTGCTGCCGAATTCCACCGTGGCCCCCACTCGGAGCCGCCCGCGGGCCAGGGTCTTGTGCCGCCGCAGGTCATCCGCCGCCGAATCCAGGGTGGCGAACACCTGCTCGCAGGCCTGGTAAAGCCGACGCCCCTCGTCAGTCAGCCCCAAGCTGCGCCCCCGCCGGTCCAGCAGGTGCACCCCGGCCAGGTCCTCCAGCTTGGCCATGGCATGGCTCACGGCGGACTGGGTCCGGTTCAGCCGCTTCGCGCAGCCGGTGAAGCTGCCGGCCTGGGCGAGGGTGTAGAAGGTCCGGAGTTGGGGCAGGTCGAGCAGGTCATCCATTCATGAATCATATTCATGAATGATGTGAATCGAATGAATTTCATAATTGAAACAAAAAACGATACAAATGAATCCTGGAGGTGAGTCATGGAGAAGATCCTGAAATCATTGGGTATCTCGGATGTGAACGCAGGCGGATTCTCGGGGACCTGGATCGGCAGCGGCAAGGCCCAGAAGGTGGTTTCCCCCATCAACGGCGAGACCCTGGCCTCGGTCACCAACGTGACCCCCCAGGAGTTCGAAGCCATCCTGGCCAAGAGCCATGCGGCCTTCGCGGCCTGGAAGCTGGTGCCCGCCCCCAAGCGCGGCGAGGTGGTGAAGGCCATCGGCGACGAGCTGCGCCGCAACAAGGCGGCCCTGGCGGAACTGGTCACCCTGGAAATGGGCAAGACCCTGCGCGAGGGCCTGGGTGAGGTGCAGGAGATGATCGACATCTGCGACTTCGCGGTGGGCCTCTCCCGCCAGCTTTACGGCCTCACCATGCCCAGCGAGCGCCGCATGCACCGCCTCCAGGAACAGTGGCATCCCCTGGGCGTGGTGGGCGTCATCACCGCCTTCAACTTCCCCGTGGCGGTCTGGAGCTGGAACACGGCCCTGGCCCTGGTGTGCGGGGACACGGTGCTGTGGAAGCCCTCGTCCAAGACGCCCCTCACGGCCATCGCCTGCACGAAGATCGCCGAGAAGGTGCTGCGCGAGTTCGGTTTTGATCCCGCCATCTGCAGCCTGGTCATCGGCAAGGGCAGCGACATCGGCGATCTCATCAACACCGATCCGAGGGTGGCCCTGGTGTCCTACACGGGCTCGGTGCCCGGCGGCCGCCACGTGGGCAAGCTGGTCCAGGAGCGCTTCGGCAAGCACATCCTCGAACTGGGCGGCAACAACGCCGTCATCGTGAGCGAAAAGGGCGATCTGGAGATCGCGCTGCCTTCCGTCTACTTCGGCGCCATCGGCACCTCGGGCCAGCGCTGCACCTCCACCCGCCGCGTCATCATTCATGAATCCATCTACGGCGCCTTCGTCGAGCGCCTCCAGGCCCTCTATGGCCAGACCCGAATCGGCGATCCCCGGCTCAACGACAACCTCATGGGGCCCCTGGTGGACACCCAGGCCGTGGCCACCATGCTGGAAGCCATCGAGAAGGTGAAGGCCGACGGCGGCAAGGTGCTCATGGGCGGCGAGCGCCTCCCCCACGCGGGTGGCTGCTACATCACGCCCTGCATCGTGGAGGTGCCCGGCAACATCCCCATGGTGAAGGAGGAGACCTTCGCGCCCGTGCTCTACCTGATGAAATACCGGACCATCGAGGAGGCCATCGCCCTGCAGAACGGCGTGCCCCAGGGGCTGTCCAGCGCCATCATCACCAATGACCAGCGCGAGAGCGAGCTCTTCCTCTCGGCGGCGGGCAGCGATTGCGGCATCGCCAATGTGAACACCGGCACCAGCGGCGCGGAGATCGGCGGCGCCTTCGGCGGGGAGAAGGAAACCGGCGGCGGTCGCGAGAGCGGCTCCGACGCCTGGAAGGTCTACATGCGGCGCCAGACCAACGCCATCAACTTCAGCGGCCAGGTGGAACTGGCCCAGGGCATCGTCCTCGAGCTCTGAGCCTGACCCCCGCCAACCGGCCCCGAGGGTCCTCCCCGGGGCCGGTTTTGTTTTTCAAGCGTGGCATTTCCAGCGATTCGTGGCACACTGGACGATCGTCTGTACCCGGGTGCCCATGCCGCACACGCATTACCAGCTTCTCTCGAATTGCTCGGATGAACAGCTGCGCAGAATCTGCGAGCAGCGAAGGCTTCCGATTCCTTCCAACTGGGAGGACGGCGGCGATGGCCGCATGCGCCTGCTCAAGACCATGGTCTTCCACCTGGAGGACCACAAGCGCCTGGGCGGCACCCTGGCCGACCTGGACAGCCACTCGCTCGTGGCGCTCAAGCACCTGGCCCACAAGGGGAAGATGCCTGACGGTCCGGTCTTCGACAGCCTGAAGAACCTGGGCCTGATCCTCTCCGACGGCCAGACCTGGATCGTTCCCGAACGGGTGGTGGATGCCCTGGAGGACTTCGACGAGGGCGCCCTGGAATTCTCGGCCTCCGCGGATGTGCACCTCCCGGCCGCCGAACCCTTCCGGTTCTCCCTGGCCCTGACCAGCGTCCTGCTGCGCTGCGTGGGCGGCCTGCGGGTGCTGAAGGGGGGGCTTCCCGCCAAGAAGGAGCTGGGCCAGCTGCTCCAGCGCAACGCCATGCTCCAGGAGGAGCAGGACGCGACGCTGCTGTTCACGCTGCTGCACCGTCTGGGCCTGCTCTGGAACCGCGATGGCCGCGTCGAGACGCTGCTTCCAGCCGTCACCAGCCATCCGCCGCGGTGGGTGGCCGAGCGCGCCTTCGCCAGCCTGCTCGAGCATGATCTGAAGGCCTGGGGAATGCCCCCCGCCGAGGATCGCCACTTCCTCATGCAGCACCTGCTGGAGCGCCGGGGCCAGACCCTGGTGGTGCAGCCTTTCCTCGCCTTCCTGAAGACGCTGCACCCCCTGGATGAGGCCCGGACCCGCACGGTGTTCCTGCCCTTCCTGGCCCGCATGGGCATGGTGCAGGGAGATGCGGAATTCGTTCACCTGCGCCTCACGGACCACGGCGAAGCCCTGGCCCACGAGTATCTGATGCGCGACCTCAAGGGGACCGAGGAACACTGGCGTCCCCTGGAACAGGAACAACCCCTCATCGTCCAACCGACGCTGGAAATGCTCACGCCGCTGCTGCAGAACCCGCACCGGCTGCTCCGGCTGGCCCAGGTGGCCGAAGTGGAGGCCCTGGACGCCATGGGTACCTTCCGCATCGACCACGCCACCCTGGTGCGCGCGCTCGAGGTCGGCGTCAGCCTGGATGAAATCGGCGCGCGCCTCGGCGTGGGCACGCAGACGACACCCCAACCCCTGCTCCAGCTGCTGGAAGACCTCTCCCGCCGCGTGGGCGAGGTGGAGGTCCACCAGGGCGTCCGCCTGGTGAGGGCGCGGGATGCGCATCTGGCCAACGAGCTGAAGGTCCGTCCCGAATTGGCCCCCCTCAAGCTGTCTCCCCTTTCCGACACGGTTCTGGAAGTGCGGGGCAATGGCAATGCCCATGCCCTGCTCAAGCAGGCGGGCTTCATGCCCAAGCCGGGCCGGTTCCTGGCCCTGAGCCTGGATGCCGACGAGAAGCTCTACCTGTGGGCCATGGCCGCCCTGGCCTTCGTGGACGAGAAGGGCATGAACCACCACCTGGATCCCGTGCGCCAGATGGTGCATGGCGCGCTGCAGCGCCTCCACGACGAGGATCCGGGGCTCTACCAGGAAGTGCTGCGGCGCATCCCCATGCTCCACCTGGGCGGCGAGGATCAGCTGGCCGAGGAAGTCCAGCGCATCCTTGATTACGCAGCCGGGCACACGCTCATGGTGGAACTCACCTACCTGCCGCCGGCGGCCCACCGCACCCAGCTGCGCCGCGTCTCGCCCCGCACCATTCAGGAGGACCACCTGCTGGCGTTCTGCCACCTCCATCAGGAGGAGATGGCCTTCCGGCTCACCCGCATCCAGGGCGTCAAACTGCTGAACGAGCGGGGCTGGTCACCGACCAGCACCCCGCAGGTGGGCTGATGCCACGAGGCTGATGGGCAAGGTTGGGCTAGCCCACCAGCTCCTTCAGGCGCCTGTCGAGGGTGTCGGCAAGTTTTTCCATGACCTCCCGGGTCTCGGTCCGGTTGGTCTGTACTTCCTTCTCCAGCTTCCGCTCGGTCTGCATGACGGATTTCTGCAGCTGGGCGACCATGCCCTTGAGGTCGTCCAGGTCGTTCAGCAGGCCGTTCAGCCTGGGATCCGGGGGGCGGCTGTTGCTGAAGACGCCCATGCCGGCCAACACCGTGGCCAGGGCTGAAAGCAGGAGGATGAGCAGGAGGAGCGGATTGCTGGCCATGGGTACACCTTGCCCTAAAGATAGCCAGGACCGTGCCGGAATCTACTGGGGCTTCTGCTTCACCCGCTGGTAGTCATCGGCCTGGACCCGCAGGGGCTTCTCCACGGGGATCACCAGGTAGGGCTCGGCGGCCTTCCGCCCGGTCTGCCGGGAGGCCAACTGCAGCTGCTGCTGGGCGGATTCCTTGGCCTGACGTTCCCGGGCCACTTCCTCGGCGTGGGAGGCGGCCAGGCGGGTGAGCTCGGCCTCCTGGCGCTGGGTCTGGGCGGCCAGCTCATCGGCCCGGCCCTTCTGGTGCAAGCCCCAGGAACCGAGACCGCCCAGGGCGAGGAGCAGGGGAAGGGCGGCCGCGGCGAGCATGCCCCAGGTGGGGCGCTTGCGTTCGGTGCGCCTGCGGCGCTGGGCTTCGCGCCTCAGATCGTTGGCCAGAGCGGTAAGCTCGGGCGTGGGGGCTGTTTCCCGCGAGGAAGCCACGGGCCCCAGGCCAAGCAGATCGCGAAGCTCCGCACGCAGTTGGACATCTTCGACGGGTTCGAAACGACGGGCTGGATCAGACCAGGACATGCACGCCTCCTGCGGGGTTGAGCTGATCTTTGAGTTGGGCCTTCGCCCGGAAAATGCGGGTTTTCACCGTGGCTTCGGGAATGCCAAGGATTTCGGAGATCTCGTGGATGGACAAGCCCTCCACGACAAAGAGCCAAAGGGCCTCGCGGAAGGTCGGCGAGAGCACCCGCATGCGCTCCCGGACTTCCTGGTTCAGCAGTTCGTCGTCGGCTCCTCCGGCAAAACCGGGTTCGGCGACCACTTCCAGGCTGAGGTTCTGATTCTTCATGGGGCGGCGCTCCGTGAGGGAGAGGGTTCGCACGGTGCCATAGAGGAAGGCCGTGGGATGCTCCACGGGCTCGGGCCGCTGCATCAGGATGACGAAGGCCTCCTGGGCGATATCCTCCGGATAGTGGGCTCCGTAACGACGGCTATAGCTCACCAGCCTTGGATAAAGTTCGGCGAAGGCGCCGTGAAAGGCCTCCTCGCTGCCGAATGGGGGGGGATGGGGGGACTGCTCCATGCCTGTGCTCCGAACCTATAGGATGCACTGATCCTGGCGGAGGTTCCGGTAGGCTGGAGGATGATGAAGGATTCCCTCGAAGCCTGGCGCGACACCCTCAAGGATCTGGGGGTGCTGGGAATCGTGCGGGAGCCCGTCGCCCAGGCACCCGCGGGAGGAACTCCCGTTGCGGCGGGATCCAGCAACCCCGAGCCGGCGTCGCTGCGGCCTCGATCCCCCGTGGTCCCTGGGCCTCGCTCCGCTCCGGCAGCTCCGCACCAGGCGGCCTATGTGCCGCCAGCAAGCGGCCCCGGATGCCCGCCGCCCGGGTTGGTGGCCGGTTGCAACTCCCTGCCGGAACTGGAGGCGGCCATCCGGGAATGCCTGGCCTGTCCCCTGGGACCGGGTCGCATGAAGTTCGTCTTCGGCGAAGGCAATCCCAAGGCCCGGCTGATGTTCGTGGGGGAAGGCCCGGGCCGCGACGAGGATCTCCAGGGCCGCCCCTTCGTGGGCAAGGCGGGCGAACTGCTCGATCGCATGATCGGGGCCCTCGGCATGAAGCGCGAGGACACCTACATCGCCAACGTGGTCAAGTGCCGCCCCCCGGACAACCGCACGCCCACCCCCGAAGAGGCCCACGCCTGCCTGGGCTATCTGCACCGGCAGATCGAACTGATCCAGCCCGCGGTCATCGTCACCCTGGGGGCCACGCCCCTGCGGGAACTGCTGGGCGTCGGCGAAGGCATCACCCGGGTCCGGGGTCAGTGGCGGCAGTTGCAGGTCGGGGGGCGCGAAATCCCCGTCATGCCCACCTTCCATCCCGCCTATGTGCTGCGGCAGTACACCCAGGAAGTGCGCCGCGTGGTCTGGGAGGATCTCAAGGCGGCGAAAGCCTGGATGGATGCTCCTCCGGCCTGATTCCGGAAGGAGAGGCCGTGGCCTGACCTGTGTCATGCTAAGTCCAGCTTTCGAGGACTGCCCATGCGTCTCGTCAATGTCTTCTTCTTCGTCCTGATCGCCTTCGCCCTGGCGGTGCTGGGTAACCTCTACCTCACCAACCACGACATCCTCGTGCGGGAGGTGATGATCTTCGGCGAGAGCATCAAGATCCAGAGCGTCATCCTGCTCTCCTTCCTGCTGGGCTTCCTGCTGAATGTGCTCTACACGGGGATCATGGAGCTGGTGCGCCTCGTCCGGGGGCTCAACGATTCCGCGGACAACCGTCTGGTGAAGCGCATCTCCGAGCGCATGCAGGACGCCAGGGACCTGCTCGCCCACGGCCTGCCCCAGGAGGCCCAGGTCCTTCTGGGAAGCATCCTCGAGCAGCGGAAGAACCATGTCCCCGCAAGAATGCTGATGGGCGAAATCCTGTTGAAGACCGGGTACCCGGAAGAGGCGATCAAGCATTTCGAACTCGTCTGCAAGGACGATCCCGATCAAGTGGAAGCCCGGTACCAGCTGGCCGAAGCCTACATGATCGCGCGCAATCCCGAGGCATCCACCGCCGTGCTCAGCCGCCTCACCGCGGATCATCCCAAGAAGGCCCTGCGCGCGCTGCGCCGGCTGCGGGCGATCTACATGGACGGCCGCCGCTGGGAAGAGGCCGCGGAAGCGCAGAAGAAGCTGCAGGCCCACTTCGCCGCCGAGCTCACCCAGGCCGAGCGGGCCCAGGGCGCGGCCCTGAGCTACCAGCTCGGGATCGGGAAGGTGGAGGCGGATCAGTTCAAGGAAGCGGCCCAGGTCTTCCAGCAGGTGATCAAGGATGAACCCGACTTCGTGCCGGCCTACCTCAGCCTTGGCCGCTGCATGATCCTCCAGGACCAGGAAGCCCAGGGGCTGGAGATCTGGCTGGAGGGTTTCCGCAAGACCGGCGAGGGTACCTTCCTGCAGGAAGCCGAGGACTACTTCATCCAGTCCGGGCGTCCCGATGATGGCCTGGCCCTGCTGCGCAGGGTCGCCGCCACCTCCAAGCACGCCACGACCGCCAAATTCTTCCTGGGCAAGATGCTCTACCGCCTGGAAATCCTGGACGAGGCCCTGGATCTGTTCCAGGAGGTGCGCAGCCAGGTGGTGTACAGCCCGATCCTGTTCTTCTTCATGGCCAAGATCCACAGCCGCCGGGGCCGCCTGGACGCCGCCGTCACCGAATACCGGCAGCTGCTCCGCAACCTCGGCATCCTGAAGCTTCGCTACGAATGCTCCGTCTGCGGGCACCGCGCCCAGGACTACGCCGATCGCTGCGATTCCTGCGGCAGCTGGAACAGCAACCACTTCCTCTTCAAGGAGAGCGACCTTCCGGAAGGACCCATCCGGGGAGGAGAGAGCAGCAACTGGCTGGCCATGGTGTAGCGGGAGCAGGTCGCCTCCGGATCTACGCCAAGAAGCATCAAGGGGCGCCCCCCGGCGCCCCTTGGCTATTACCCCCTTCACTACTCACTTGCGCACTACACTTGCAAAAAAACCACCTATGCGATGGCCTGACGAATATCGAACAGGAGGCGCCGCAGTTCCGCCTCAGAAAGCTGGAGGGGAACCTGCTGCTTGACTTCATCCTTGCGGTAGAAGGCGATGCGCTTCACCACGATCTTGTTCTTGCCGATGCTGATTTCATTGAACTGGATCTGGGTGTCGTCCTTGTAGGGCGGAAGGCTGCGCAGCTGGATATACATGCCCCGCCGGTCGTGGTCTACGATCTCCAGTCTTTCCTTTAAATAGGTGACCTGCTCGGAAAGCTTTTCGGCCTTGGTCTTCAGCTTGGCGAAGCTGAGCTTCTGGGGGATGTGGCGCTCCAGAACCATCTCGCCGAGCTGAACGCCCCCCTCGGTCCGGCTGAGGCAGCCATCCAGGACGCCGTTCAGTTCCAGGTCGTTCTGGTGAAAGGCTTCATACCCTTCGAACTCGCCCGGGATGACGGCATCGTCATAGCGCTTCGATTTCCGGGACTGTTTCATGGCATACCTCGGGGAGGGATTGAAACCCTAAGTGCCAGAGGCGTGCCAGGAAATTTCTACCGATGAAATTAAGTCCGAGGCTTTGATTTAGCAGGACTTCCCCACCTTTGGTGCCGAGTGATCCCTGCCTAGGGACGGGGATTCGGGTCGATCGTATGTCCAGATGCGGACAATTCCGTAAATGCCTGTTCAGTTCTGGACGGGTCCAGAGGCAGGCCACCGGCGGCGGAAGATGAGGCGATCCAGGTTCCGGTTGTAGGAACTCCAAGACGCGCTGCCGGCCTCATCGGCGATGCTGCGGAACATGGCTTCCAGCTTCCCATCCAGGTCATCCAGATAGTGGACGAGGAGGGCCTCTGGGGTCTTGGGAACCACCGGCGAACCGAAGTCCAGACGCCCGTGGTGGCTCAGGACGATGTGCAGGATATGCAGCCGGAGGTCTTCGGGGAACATGGGGATCTTGCCCATCTCGCGGTCGATCCAGCCCGCTTCCATGGCGATGTGACCGAGAAGGTTCCCTTCGTCGCTGTAGCCGAGGCTCCGCTGATAGGTCAGTTCGGCGGTCTTGCCCACATCGTGGAGGCAGATGCCGGCGATCACCAGGTCGCGGTTCAAGGCGGCGTAGTGGCCGCAGGCCCGTTCCCCCATGGCCAGGACCGAGAGGGTGTGCTCCAGGAGCCCGCCGAGGAAGGCGTGGTGCATGGATTTGGCCGCGGGCGCCTGGGCGAAGGCGGCCCGAAGCGTTTCGTTCTCAAGGAAGAGGGCCTTGAGGAGGCCCTGGATCCAGGGATCCCGGACCGAGGCGATGATGGCGTCCAATTCGGCCAGCATCTCCGGAACCGGGCGCTGACTGACCGGGAAGAAGGCGGAGAGATCCCCCACCTCGCCATCGGTGGCGAACCGCACCTTGTCCAGCTTCATCTGCTGGCGGCCATTGTAGTTGGTGACCGTGCCCTTCACCCACAGGAAGGCGTCCGCCTGGATGGCCTCCAGGTCCCCCTCGACCGCCCGCACGTCCCAGAGGAAGGCCTTGAGCTCGCCGCTGGCATCGGAGAGCTTCAGCTCCAGGTATTCGCTGCCCTTGGTGCTGGTCTTGTAGGCGGCTTCCTGGGCCAGCAGGAACCCCTGGAAGGCGTCGCCTTCCTTCAGGGTCCGGATGGATGGTTGGTCGGGCATGGATGCTCCAGTTCCCGCCTCAGTCCCGCCTCAGCATGGGGCCCCCGAGGCGACAATCGTTGTCTAGCAGTTCTAGTGGTTGCGGGGCACTTTCGGGGGCGGCGCGAAGGGATCGTCGTCCCCGTAGGCCAGATCCACGGGGATCCGCTTGTCCTCCAGGACCTCGAAGAGGGACCACTGGTCCGCCTTCTTCACGTTGCCATCAGGAAGGGACAGCACCTTGACCTTCAGGACGCGGTTATAGAGCGGGAATTCCAGCTCATCCTCGGCCTTGACCTCCTGGCTGGCCTTGCGCGGCACGCCGTTGACCCGCACCATCCCCTCGTCGCACAGCTGGTTGGCCAGTTCGCGACGCTTGATGAGCAGGCTCTTTCTCAGGAAGGCATCAAGACGCAAGATTTCACCCTTTCAGAATATCTTCCTTCGGCACCAGGTATCTGATGTTGGCGCGCATCCGAAGGTTGGAGAGGTACTGTTCGATGGCGTTATGGGACTTGGGCTCCTGCAGCTTCTCGAGGATCTTGTCCTTCACGTCCGCGAAGGCTTTCACGGGCGCATCCTCCATGGCGATGAGCTGGATCAGGTAGATATCCTTGTCCGTCTCGATGGGCGCGGACACCTGGTCCGGCTTGAGGCTGACCGCGGCTTCCTCGATGCTGGCCCGGAGGAAACCCTTGTTCATCCAGCCCAGGTCGCCACCCGTGGCTTTGCTGGGGCTGGTGGAGAACTGCTTGGCGAGCTCCTCGAAGCTCTTGCCGGCTTTGAGCTGCTCCTGAATGGTCGCAAGCTGCTTCCGGGCCTCGGCCTGGTCCTCGGCGGTGGCGCCCTTGGCTAGCACCAGCTCGCGGATCCGGAAGCGGGTGGGGAGCCGGTATTCCTCCTTGTGGTCTTCGTAATAGGCCCGCAGCTCATTGTCTTCCACGGCCATCTTGGAGAACACCTCGCGCTGGAGCACGAACTGCTGGGTCGCCTGCATCTTCTGGCGCTTCATGAACTCATCGAGGGTGATGCCCATGCTGCCTTTGAGCGCGCGCTCAAAGTCCGCGTCAGTTGCGAAGTTGTTCTCTTTCTTGATGTTGTCGATACTTGCGCGCACGTATTCATCGGAGACGGGCGAACCCAGCTCAGCGCCTTTGTCATCCAGGAGGAACGCGTCGATCATCCCCTGGAGGGTCTTCTCCCGCGCGTCCTTCAATTTCTCGTCCAGCTCCTTGCCTGAAAACTGGCGGTAGAGGGCGGCGTTCTGCTGCTCCACAGCCTGGGTGAGGGTGCGGCGCGTGATGATGTGCTTGTTCACGACCACGAGGATTTCCTCGCGGACATCGGCGGCCTGGAGGGCGAGGATCGCGCAGGCAGCGGCGATCAGCGGTCTGAGGACCTTCACTTAGAACCTCCCTTGGGGACTTCTGGCTGGACCGGGGCGGCGGGCTCGGCCGGCGCGACCGGCTGCACGGCGGCAGGGGCCTTGGGGGCCGGTGCCTTCACGATCTCGTAGGGGATCTCCTTCCGGAGTCCATCCATGAGCTCGTCCCACACGGCGTTCTGACGGTCCCGCTTGGCCATTTCCTCCACCGGCCGCTCGGTCGAAGCCTTGGCTTCCTCGAAGGTGAGCTGGCGGGCGGGCTTGCGGCTTTCCACCTTCACGAGGTGGTAACCGAACTTGGTCTTCACGGCCGGCCCCACTTTGCCGATGGCCTGGGTCTTCGCCGCAGCGCTGAACTCGGGCACCCAGCCGGAGGGGTCGGCGTCCGCATAGAGGCCGCCGTTGTCCTTGCTGCCGGGATCGTCGCTGTATTTCTTGGCGAGGTCCTCGAACTTGACGCCCTTCTTTTTCAGCTCGGCCTGGATCTTGGCGACCTTGGCTTTGGCCTCGGCATCGGTCAGGCCAGGCTGTCCCTCGCCCTGCTTCACGGAAATCAGGATGTGGCGAACGCTCACGAGGTCGGGCTGCTTGTACTGGTCCTTGTGCTTCTCGTAGTAGGCCTTAACCGTCGCATCATCAATGGCCAGCTTCTTCTGGAGGGCTTCACCTTCCTTGGTGAGGAACTCGCGGGCCGCGAGATCGTCCTTGGCCCGTTCCAGGCCCTTCAAGTAGCTGGGCGTCTTGTCCAGGCCCATGCGGCGCGCCTTGGCGGCCAGCAGCTTGCTCTCGCACATGCGGCGCACGAACTCGTCCTTGCCGCCCTGCACCATGAGGAGCTGCATCTGCTCCTGCTGGCCCAGCAGCTGGAAGGCCGACCGGAAGTCGCCTTCGGTGATGGGTTCGCCATCCACCCGGGCCAGGACAATGCTGTCGGGATCGGGGGCGGGTGGCTTGGGGGCCGCAACCTGGGCCGGGGCGGGTGCTTGGGCCGGGGCCGGAGCGGGTTCCTGGGCGACGACACCGAGGCTGAGAAGGGCGAGAGCGGAAGCGCGGAGCATGAAGGTCCTTTGAAAGGTGGGCGCTAGCGGCGCCGACCACCGAGAAGGTTCATCAGGGCGATGAAGATGTTGTAGAGGCTCACGAAGAGCGCCAGGGCAAAGCCAGCGGGATCGCTGTGATCCTGGGTGCGCAGCATGGCCGAGGTATCCCAGAGCAGCTTCGCCGAGCAGGCGATCACCGCCACGCCGGAGATGATGAGGCCGAAGGTTTCCAGATGGAAGATGGCGGCAGCCAGGCCGCCGAAGAACATCACCGCGATGCCCACGATGACGAAGTTGCGCAGGAAGCTGAAATCCTTCTTGGAGACGAAGGCCGTGACCGTGAGGGTCATGAACACCACCCCCGTCAGGCCGAAGGCCGTGAAGACGGGCGTGAACCCGGCGCCCTGGGCGATGACCAGGGCCACGATGCCGGCGATGACGCCCGACACGAAGGTGAACAGACCATAGGCCACCTTGTTCAGGGGGGCGCGGCGGCTCACGGAGGAAGCGAACATCAGGGTCCCGAACTGCACCCCGAACAGCACCCAGCCCAGGAACTGGCCGACCACGGGAATCAGGGCGGCGGCAATGAAGGGGGCGCTGAGGGCGCCGAGGGCCGCGACGGCGAAGCCGCCCATGAGCCACATGTAGACGCTTCGGACGAAGCCCAGACGGGCGTCGGTCGAGGCCGGGCTGCTCTGCCATGATTGCTGGTAGTCCATGGGAAGGCTCCAAGAGGGGCCCGATGTGGACCCCTCTTAGATCCTAGCATTCCCCCCACCTGCTACCTGCCGCCGGGCGAACGAAGGTTCCCCCCATATCGAGGTCCAATGATTCCAGAAGGTTGGCAGCACCGTCTCCAGCGCCAGGCCCGCCTGCGCCTGGAACTGGGGCGGGACCGTTCCATCCGTCCTGGCCGAGGCTGGGACCTGTGCTCCAACGACTACCTGGGGCTGCGGCGGGACCCCCGCCTGGCCCTGGCTGCCGACCGGGCGACCCGGACCTTCGGCGCGGGGACCGGGGCCGCCCGTCTGCTCCGGGGCACGACCACCCTCCACGAGGACCTGGAATTCGCCCTGGCCCGCTGGAAGGGCACCGAGGCTTGCCTTCTCTTCAACACGGGCTACCAGGCCAACGCCACCCTCATCCCCGCCCTGGTGGGCGCGGGGGATGCGGTGTTCTCCGATGAACTCAACCACGCCTCCCTGGTGGATGGCTGCCGCATGGCCAAGGCCAGGGGTGCCCAGGTGGGCATCTACCGGCACCTGGATCTGGTTGACTTGGCCGCGCAACTCGAGGCGTGGCGAGCCACGGCGTCTCCGGAGAGCCTGGCCCTGGTGGCCACGGACGCCATCTTCAGCATGGATGGCGATGCGGCGGACCTGCCGGGGATCCTCGGGATTTGCGAACAGCAGGGGGCCCTCCTGCTTGTGGATGAGGCCCATACCACGGGCCTGCTGGGCGAGGATGGCGCCGGGCTCGCCCAGGCCCAGGGGCTTCATGGCCGCGTCCCGCTGGTCATGGGCACCCTGGGCAAGGCCATCGGCTCCTTCGGGGCCTTCGTCTGCTGTGAGGCGCTGCTGCGGGACCACCTGTTGAACACGGCCCGGGGCTTCATCTTCTCCACGGCCCTGCCGCCGCCGGTGCTGGGCGCGGCTCTGGAAGGCATCCGGATCGCCCGGGCCGAACCCTGGCGCCGGCACCGGGCCCTGGCCCACGGCGCCCGTCTCCGCCGGAGCCTCGGCCTTTCCGACCAGACTTCGCCCATCGTTCCCGTCCCCATCGGTCCCGATGCCGTTGCCGTCCGCATCGCAGGCATCCTTCAGGAACTGGGCTTCGATGTGCGGGCCGTGCGCCCTCCCACGGTTCCTATTGGTACGGCGCGCCTGCGGATCACCACCGGGGCCCATCTGGAGGAAGCCCAGGTCGGCGATCTTGCGGAGGCCCTGAAACGCCTGCTCTGAGGCTGGCTCAGTATTCGAGGGCCTTCCGCAGGGCGGCGACGAGTTCCGTGCGCTGGAAGGGCTTCTGCACGAAGGCGGCCAGGTCCTTGCCGACGAACTCGTGGAGGGCCTCTTCCTGGTTGTAGCCGCTGGTGAGGACCACGCGGCAAGTGGGCTGGAGCTTGCGCAATTCTCGGAAGGTCTCCACGCCATCGAGGCGGGGCATGGTCAGATCCAGCAGCACGGCCCTGATTTCGGCGAGGTGCTGCTGGAAGATGACGAGGGCTTCCTGCCCGTCCGAAGCGGTGAGCACCTTGAATCCCATGGCGCGGAGCAGCCCGGAGGCCACTTCCCGGATCGAGGGCTCATCGTCCACCACCAGGATGGTGCCGCTGCCTTGAATGTCGGCGTCCGTCGCGGTGGTGGCGGCCTCCCGCAGGCGCTCGTCGCAGGCCGGGAAGATCAGCTTGAAGGCGCTGCCCTTGCCCACCTCGCTGTAGACGCGGATACCCCCTTTATGGCCCCGGACGATGCCCTGCATGGCGGAGAGCCCCAGGCCGCGGCCCGTGAACTTCGTGGTGAAGAAAGGTTCGAAGATCCGGGCCTGCACCTCGGGGCTCATGCCCTTGCCGGTGTCGGACACTTCCAGCGTCACAAAGCTGCCGGGCAGAATGGACTGGGACGGAAAGTCCCGGCGGAGGTCTGTTTCCTGGTAGGTCTGGTGGCCGGTGCGGATGCTGATGAAGCCTTCTTCATCGCCGATGGCTTCGGAGGCGTTGGTGACGAGGTTCATGACCACCTGCTGGATCTGCGATGCCTCAGCCATGAGGAGCGGAAGGTCCGGCTGGAGGTGGTAGCGCAGGGTCACCTTCTTCGAAATGGAGACGCTCAGGAGGTGGGAGATCTCCTCCACGGCCTGATTCAGGTCCAGGGGTTCCACCGTGAAGCGGCCCTTGCCCGAGTAGGCCAGCATTTGTCGGGTCAGGTTCGTGGCCCGCTGGATGGTGCGTTCCATGTTCTCCAGGTAGGGGCAGGCCGGGGAGAACTTCGGCAGGGTCAGCTGGGCGAGGTTCACATTCCCCAGGATGGCGGTGAGCAGATTGTTGAAATCGTGGGCGATGCCCCCTGCGAGAACGCCCAGGCTCTCGAGTTTCTGGCTTTCGGTATGGGCGCGTTCCTCCTGACGCCGCTGGGTGATGTCGGTGAGCATGCCCAGGATGCTGACGGTGTTGCCCTGCTCGTCCTTGATGGGCGTACCCGAGACGATGACCCACAGATCGCTGCCATCCTTCTTCCTGAGCCGGAAGTCATGTTGCGAGGAGATGCCTTCTCGACGAATGGCCATGTTGTTCTGGGCGAAGGGCACTTCCTCGGCATCCATGAACTCGAAGAGCGAGTGCCCGACCATCTCCTCAGGCGTGTAGCCCAACATTTCAGCCATGCGGGGATTGACGAAGGTGGTGCAGCCTTGGGCATCGAGCACCCACATCCCCTCGTCCATGACCTCCACCAGCTGATGGAAACGGGCCTCGCTTTCCTTCAGGGCCAGGGTGTCCCTCCGGTGGTCTTCCATTTCCCTGGAGAGGGCCATGGTGCGTTCGCTCACCTGATCCGCGATGACTTCCTGGCGGGCCAGAAGACTGCTCACGTAACCCGTGAGAAGGCTCGAGAAGGCCAGTCCCGAGACAAGGGTGATCCAGGCTTGCCACGGACTCCGGGTATCGAAATACCCGTCCGCAGGCACCACCACGACCTTCCACTGGCGGCCAGCGGCGGAAAAAGTCTGGGTCCAACTGAGATCTCCAGCGTGAGATGGGCCGAGGGAAGGCAGGCGGGAAGGCTCTTCATGAAGCAGGGCTTCGGATTCCGGGGCACTGCCATCGAGCAGCTTCAGGGTGAGTCCCCGGGGTTCCAGCGTGGCCAGGGAGGCGCGGACGAGATCGCCCATGCGGAAGACCCCCTGGACCACGCCCAGGGGGCGGCGGTCCTGGAGGTGCACGGAGGCCATCACCAGGACGCCGAACTGCTCACCATCCCCCTGGATCAGCCGCATGCGTCCCGTGGCGGACAATTCACCTGTGGTCAGGGCGCGCTCCAGGGCCTGCTGGCGGGTGGGGAGGTGGTCGGCGCTGTAGCCGAGGGCGGCCTTGTTTATTTCGAATGGACTCAGGTAATGGACGGCGAAAAACCGATCCGCACGGGGGATCTCCACCCTTTTCCCCTGGGCCGTCATGCGGAAATAACTGAAATCAGGGTAGCGAAGGCGGGCTTCGGCTTCCAGCTTCGCCCGGTTCTGGCCCGTGATTTCCGGCAAAAACTGGAAGCCGAGGATGGAGGGATGGTGGGACAGGAGGGGCCCCGTGAAATCGTCGAAATCCTGCCGGGTGACATCCTCACTGGAGGAGTAGAAATTTCGCAGGATGGCCACATCGTAGAACTGCTCGGTGAGGCCGGCGGCGACGCTGCGCGTCCGTTCCTGGGCGGCGGCGAGAAAGGCCGTCTCCACGTCCTGGCGGAGTTGGCGTGCGGTGAAGGCGAAAGCCATGAAAGAAAGGAACGCCCCCAGCAGGAAGACAGCCAGGGTCCGGAAGTGCCGGTTGGAAAAATGGATGGGACTTGAGGAGGGCATGGGGCCTGCTTCGCTGCCGATGGACTGCATGGTTGAGGGCCTGCGCGTGGCAACCACTCAACCTTGTCATCGGCTGACCGCCTACCCACCATGAAATGTGGGAGAATCCCCTGGGACCGAAGGGTCATCGGGAGGTGCCGCTTGAATCGCAACATCATGTTTGCCCTGGTGGGTGGAGTCGTGCTCGGGGGCCTGGTGGGCTATTACGTGGGCAAGAGTGGGGCTGAGGCCGAAGCTGCACAGGCTTCACCGGCCGCTCCGACCGCAGTGGTCATGCCTGCGCCTTCCCTCGGAGGTGGCGTGTCCGGAGCGATGCCCGGTGCCATGCCCGGTGCCGGGATGCCCACGGCAACGCTTCCTTCCGCCGAGGCCCAGGCCCAGATCAACAGGCTCGAGGCGGTGGTGCTCAGTGACCCGAAGAATCACGATGCCTGGGCCGATCTTGGCAACCTCTACTTCGACAGCCATCAGCCCCAGAAATCCATTGACGCCTATGGCAAGGCCCTGGCCCTCAAACCCAATGATCCCAACGTGCTCACGGATCAGGGGGTGATGTACCGCGCCCTGGGTCAGCCGGAAAAGGCCCTGGCCAATTTCCAGAAGGCCCAGAAGCTGGACCCGACCCACATGCACAGCCTCTTCAACATCGGCATCGTTTACGCCAACGACCTGAAGAAGCCCGCGGAAGCCGCCAAGGTCTGGAATCAGCTCATCGCCAAGGCCCCCGCCAGCGATCAGGCAGCCCAGGCGCGACAGATGCTGGGCCAGCTGAAACAGTAGGTGGAACTGCTCAGGCGCCTTCCCAGCCCCCTCTGGGTGCTCGGCACCGGCACCGGTGTCGGGAAGACGTTCGTGTCCTCCCTCATCGCGCGCACCTGGGCCGAAGACGGCCCTGTGACCTACCGGAAACCCTTCCAGACCGGCGTGGATCGGCCCGATCACTCGGAGGCGGATGCGACGGCAGTGGCCACAGCAGGCATCGCCGCCGAAAGTGGCGTGCTGCTGCGGGCGCCGCTATCACCCCTCGCGGCGGCCCAGGAGGAGGGCCGGCAGCTGGATCTGGAAGCCCTCGCGACCTGGTGCGGGCGTCCGGCGGAAGGACGGGTGCTTTTGGAAGGTGTCGGAGGTCTCCTGGTGCCCCT
The DNA here is from genome assembly GCA_035255365.1 of Geothrix sp. Classification (GTDB taxonomy): domain Bacteria; phylum Acidobacteriota; class Holophagae; order Holophagales; family Holophagaceae; genus Geothrix. Next base: position 3,602 of record DATEZS010000029.1, on the reverse strand, counting down.
GGCGCCCCAGGTGCACTTCCTCGCCTGGGCCACCGAGGTGCGCTGGGGCCATGGGGTCCTCTCCAGGTCTGGCGACTGGTCGACGGGTGTGAGCCCAGGTCTTGTCTGCCGCCGCCCGGCGGACGCGCAGCGGATCCCGTGCGTGCTGGTGGGTCTGGGGGGGCTCGGCACGCTCAACCACACCCTGCTCTCCGCCGAGGCGTTGATGATGCGCGGATGGCGCATCGAGGCGGTGCTGCTCAACCCTGGCGCCGATGGCACGGCAATCCCCGTGGCCGAACGGAACGCCGAACTCCTGCGCGGGTTCCTGCCGGTGCCCGTGATCGTTCTGGACTAGGATCCTGGGTTCACCTCCCGCCCGCTGGAAGCTCCCTCTACACTGTCTCCATGCCCATGCTGCTGCCTCCCGAATGGTCCGATCGCCTGGCCCTGGACCGCGCCCATGTCTGGCATCCCTTCACGCAGATGAAGGTCCACGAGGCGGATCCCCCCGTGGCCATCATCGGCGGGGAAGGCTGCTATCTGCTCCTGGCCAACGGCGAGCGGGTTCTCGATGGGATCTCCAGCTGGTGGACCTGCCTGCACGGCCATGGCCACCCCCGGCTGGTGAGCGCCCTGGAACGCCAGGCGGCGCGGCTAGACCACGCCATGTTCGCGGGCTTCACCCATGAACCGGCCCTGGAGCTGGTGGCGCGGCTGCGCCGCAAACTGCCCGCGAACCTGACCCGGGCTTTCTTTTCCGATGACGGGAGCACCGCGGTGGAGGTGGCGCTGAAGATGGCTTTCCAGGCGCAGCTCCAGCGGGGCGAGCAGGGCCGCGACCGGTTCGGCGCCCTGCGGGGCGGCTATCACGGCGATACCCTCGGTGCGGTTGGGGTGGGCGAGCTGGAGAACTTCATGACCGCCCTCTTCAAGCCCCTGCTGCTGGCCTGCGAGCGCCTGGAGGTTCCGGAGGATCCCCGGCACGACGTCCATCCCGATCTGACCGGGTGGCCCTGGCGCCTCGAAGATGCACGCCAGGAGATGCGGCAATTCTTCACGACCCACGGCGAACGTCTTGCCGCCTTCATCGCGGAACCCCTCATCCAGTGTGCGGGGGGCATGCGCCTGTGGCCGCCGGAGCTGCTCCAGGAGCTGCGGAGCCAGTGCGATGCCCACGGCGTGTATCTCATCCTCGACGAGGTGGCCACGGGCTTCGGTCGCACGGGAACCTTCCTGGCCTGCGAGCAGGCTGGCGTCCAGCCAGATCTGCTCTGCCTCTCCAAGGGCCTCACGGGGGGCACCCTGCCGCTGTCGATGACCTGGGCCACGGAGGAGATCTACAGCCATTTCTGGGGCGAGCCGAGCTCGGGCCGGGCCTTCCTCCACGGCCACAGCTACACCGCCAATCCCACGGCCTGTGCCGTGGCCTGCGCCAGCCTGGCCCTCTTCGACGAGGAAGCGGTGCTGGCCCATGCCGCCGCCATCCATGACGCCATGACCGCCGCCTTCTCGGCTCTGGCAGAGCATCCAGCGGTGCGCCAGGCCCGGGTGCTAGGCACCATCGGCGCCTGTCGCCTGGTGGATCCCGCCACGGGCCTGGCCCATGACTCGGAAGACCGGTTCGGCTGGAATCTGCATCGCCGCGCCCTGGACCACGGCCTCCTGGTGCGGCCCATCGGGGATTGCCTCTACCTCATGCCGCCCATGAACACCCCGCCAGGCCGGATTGGCGAGGTGGGGGCCATCCTGGAGCGCCTGCTCACGCCTTAATGCGCGATCCTGAAAATTCAGGGAAGGGGGACGGGCACCTGCTGGAAGCCCGCGCCCCTGCTTTCGATGCGCAGGAGCCCCGGCAGATGTGCGCCCGCCAGCACGATCTTGGCCTTCGCGGCCTGGCGGAACAGGTCCTGGCGGCTCTGGATGGCGCGCCCGGCGTCCAGGTCGAAACTGACGCCAGCTTCCGGCTGCTGGAACTGCACGGCCCCGAAGTGGATCAGGTCGCCGATGCACCAGAGTTCCTGGCCCTCGGAGGTGAAGGCGTAGATCGTGTGGCCGCCGGTATGCCCCGTGGCCGGAATGGCACGGAGACCAGGAGCGAGCGGCTCGCCGTCATTGAAGGCGTGGAAGGCGCCGCCCTTCTCATAGGTGTCGAACAGGGCCTTGAGCTTGGGGGCACGGTCCCTCAGCCGCTCGGGGAGCAAGGCCGGGTTCTCGATCCAGAACACGTATTCCCGCTTCGGTACGAGGAGCCGGGCCCGGGGGAAGGCCCTCGTCCCATCGGGCTTCACCAGGCCACCGATATGGTCGAAGTGGAAATGGGTGATGACAATCAGATCGATGGCCGAGGGCGCCACGCCTGCGGCCGCGAGCTGCTCGGCGAGGTGCCCGGTGTCTTCATCCGGAGCCTTCCCGGCCCCGGCATCCACGAGAATGGTGTTGCCCTGGAGGCGCACGAGGAAGGCGTTGACCGGCGTGACAGCCGCATCCTTCCCCCCGAGCATTCGCTTGGCTTCCTCCGGGGAAATGCCGGAAAGGAGCGAGGCTTCCAGGGAAAGCTGCCCATCCTGAAGCCGCCACACTTCCATCTGGCCCAGGCGCAAGGGCTGGACCAGTGAAGTGGCTGGGGGTCTGGGTCCTGTCGCGAGCAAGGTCATGGCGGCCACGGAAAGAAGAAGACGATTGAGTAGGGCATGAACGCGCATGAGCCAGTATATCGCCGGCCTGCCGCGGTCCTGGGAGAGTGCCGGGGAATTGCGGTCCAAACAGCCTTACACTGGCAGTTCTCGCGTGGAGCCCCTCATGAAGTTGGTGACCTTCCAGATGGCAGGAGTCGAAAAAATTGGCGCGGTGCTGCCGGATAGCCGCATTCTCGACTTGGCCGCCGCGGATGCCCGCCTCGCGGTGGACATGCTCACGCTCATCCGCCGCCAGGATGAGCTGATGCCCCTGGCGCGCGGCCTGGTGGGCCAGCCTCCCCCTGCGGCACTGCTGGAGGCCGATGCGGTGCGCCTGCTGGCGCCCATCCCGCGCCCCGTCTCCATGCGCGACGGCTACGCCTTCCGCCAGCACGTGGCCACTGCCCGCCGCAATCGCGGGCTGGAGATGATCCCGGAATTCGATCTCTTCCCCGTCACCTATTTCACCAACCATCTGGCCGTGACCGGTCCCGGCGAAATGGTGGTGCAGGATCAGCATCTGGTACGCCTCGACTTCGAGCTGGAAGTGGCCATCGTCACCGGCCGCCCCCTGCGGAACGCGACGCTCGAGGAGGCGGACGAAGCCATCTTCGGATACATGATCATGAACGACTGGAGCGCCCGCATGCTCCAGATGGAGGAGATGAAGCTGTCCCTGGGACCCTGCAAGGGCAAGGACTTCGCGACGAGCCTCGGGCCGTGGCTGGTGACCAAGGACGAGCTGGCACTGGAGCGGACTTCCAGGGGCGAGATCCTGCATGCCCTCATGACCTGCACCGTGAATGGACATCAGCTGTCCAAGGGGAACGCGGACAGCATGAACTGGTCCTTCGCCCAGATCCTGCAGCGCACCAGCTACGGCATCCAGATGCAGCCCGGCGAAGTCATCGGCAGCGGCACCGTGGGAACGGGCTGCCTGCTGGA
>DATEZS010000028.1:0-12857 GCA_035255365.1 Geothrix sp. | reverse complement strand
CCTGGTGGCCCTGCTGGGCTGCAAGCACGAGGATCCCCAGATCCGCGCCTTGACGGAGCAGGCTGCCCAGACCGATGCGGCCGCCCAGCAGCTTCGGCAGGCCTGGAGCGAGCAGTTCAGGCGGTTCGGCCTGGCCCGGATCAGGAACCTCCGCCCCGGCGCCAGCCCCATGCTGCTCACAAGTGAACAGAAGCTGGCCCTTGAGGCCCGCGTCCGGATCGAGAAGGACAGCTCCCGGCGGGCCCTCCTCCGGGAGATCCTCGACAAGGACCTGGAGCTCCAGGCCCTCAACGGGCGGCTGGCCACTCTCAAGGCCGCCCTTCCCGAGCCCGAGCTCGTGCGGCCGAACGACAGCCACTATGGGCTGGCCCTGCGCTTCCTCAAGAGCCGGGGCCTCGCGGAAGAGCAGGCCCGCCAGGTCCTCAGCCGCGTGCCCCTCTCGGAGCGCCTGGCCCCTGGCTTCGAGGTCTATCACTTCTATGTCCACGGCGAGTACGGCACCTGGGTCTCCCAGGGGAGGGCTTCCGTCGCCCCCGGGGACCTGCTCCGCCAGGACCCGGACCTGCTCACCAGCGAGCGGGACCAGGCCGTGGCAAACGGTCAGCGGCTCCAGCGGGAACTGGGTCTGCTGGTCAACCAGAAGCAGCAGATCGAAGCGGAGATCAACGCCATCCAATCGGAGCGGCAAACCTTCCTGGAGGGCCGCACCCAGCTCCAGTCGGAGAATGCCCAGCAGCTGGCCCGCCTGAACTCCCTGCATTACCTCATCGGCGTGCGGGACCAGCTCGAAGCCGAGGGGATCATCGAGGTTCCCCTGTTCGGCAAGGACCACTCGGGGCGCAACTGGCGGGACGCGGTCTTCACCCGCAACCTGGATCTCCGCACCAGCACCACCCTCCTCATCCAGGCCCGGGAGCTCGGCCTGGGGCAGATCGGCCAGCTGAGCGTCGTTCCGGGCTCCTACGTTTCCGGCGAGCACTATCGCCTGACCCTCAGCGCGGACCGCCAGACCGCCACCATCGAGCTGCTCGTCCCTTCGCGCTTCAAGAACGACAAGGTGGTGTTCGCCGTGGCGGAGTGAAGCACAGCCCCGCGCTCGCTCCCGCCGGGCTGCGGCGTTATCATGATGCTTTGCGCTTCGCCGATGGATGCATCCGCTTTCAAGGTGAGCTCCGGCAAGCCCTCTCCCGAGCAGGACCGGTTCCCTTGAGCCGGGCCCGCTGCGGCTCAAGCATCCTGGATTTCCCATGTCCTCTCTTTTCGGCCACGCGCTCGCGGGCCTCGCCATCAGCGCCGCCTGCACCCAGAGCCGACCACCCCGCCGGATCTGGGCCTTCGCCGTGGCCTGCGCGGTCGCGCCGGACCTGGACTGGTTCACCGGCTTCCTCCGGTCCGCGGATGGCACCAGCCTCGCCCACCGGGGCCTGAGCCACTCCCTGCTCGCCGCGGGCCTCATCGCCGCGGCGGCCATGCTATTAGGCTTCCGGTCCCACCTCCGGAGCCCGCGCCACTGGGCCTGCATGCTGTCGGCCGCCTTCTCCCACGGTCTCCTGGATGCCTGCACCTTCGGCGGCACCGGCGTGGCCTTCCTCCTGCCCTTCTCCAAGGCCCGGTTCGTCTGTCTCTGGCAGCCCATCTTCGTGTCCCCGATCCCACTCTCCGGAAGGCTCCTGGACTGGCTGCTGTTCTCCCTGGGTACCGAGCTCGTGTGGATCGGGATCCCGTCCCTGCTGGTGTTCAGCGCGCCCCGCACTGTCCAGTGGCTCCGGCTGCGGTGGAAGGGCTCCGAAGAAACGCCCTGAGCCCTTTCCGACCCTGGTGCTCGCACCGGTGAACCGGACCATTGATTCAGGCGGCATCACCGATGGCCGCCCGATGGCAACATTCCAAATTCCCGGCGACCAGATTCACCATGTCCGGGTCGATTTCCAGGTTGGCCTGCATCTGCTTCAACAGGACCAGAATCTGGTCGGGCGGCCAGGGTTCCCGATAGGGGCGATTCTGCGCCATGGCCTGATAGACGTCGGCCACCTTGAGGATGCGAGCCTCGACGGGAAGATCCTTCTGCCCGAGATGGAAGGGGTACCCGTTGCTGTTCATGGATTCGTGGTGCGCCGCCGCCCAGAGGGCCATCTCCTCGAATCCATGGATGCGGCGAAGGATCTGGTACGTGGCATAGCTGTGGCGCCGCATTTTCGATCGGTCCTCGGGACTCAGCTGACTTGGGAACTCCAGGATTTCATCCGGAATGCACAGCTTCCCGATGTCATGGAGAAGGGCCGCGACTTCGAGTAGCGCGATGCGCTCGGAGGAGAGGCCGGCAAGGTTGGCAAGGCAGCTCGCCAGCCGCGCAACGCCAAGCGAGTGTTGAGCCGTGAAGGGCGACTTGGCATCCACGATTTCCGCCATGGTGAGGGCGAACTGCTTCAATTCCGAGAAGCCCATCGGCAAGGCTGGCCTTGAAGCGACGAGGCCCTCGAGGGTCAAGGGAAGATAGTCCCTGCTCTGGCATAGCCAGAACGCCTCCGTTCGGGACACTTCCAGGAAGGCGTCAAGAAACAGGGGATTGAAAAAGGTGTTCCGGTGCTGGGCGATCTGCCCGCGGATCTCGTCCATATGCTGGAGGATTGAATCGGATCGATGATGGGGAATCGCCAACGCATCCACGCGGTCGGCGAGGTGGAGGAGATTGGCATACCGAAGGGTGGATGGGGCCACTGGCAGGGCTTTGAAGTCCTGCCAGTGCCTGTGATGGTGCAGCACGATCGGAGCCAGATACGCGAGTGGAGCGAACCGGGCCAGGATACCCGCTCCCTTCTCGCAATGAGCCAAGTTCCCTTCTGGATCGATGGTGCTGGTAATGGCCCGATGGCCTTGCGTCGTGGACACGCCGCAGTCGTGCAGAAGGCCCGCATTCAGCATCACCCCCTGGTCCACTTCATTCCAGCAGAGGTGTTGCGCCACGCTCACGGCCATGAGGGCAACCCTCTTCCCGTGGAAGGTATCGTCAACTCCCACCAGATCCACCGCGTCGCCGAGGACCATGACCATTTGACGGAGATCGATATCCATCATTCCACCGCCTCGATTGGCAGGATCACAGCAATCGTGATCCGCTGAGGTTTACTCTCCAGGCCGGGGATCGTCAAGCCATCTCGCGTTCACGTTCTCTCAGGCCTTGGAGGTCCCCTTCACCAGCTGCCCGCAGGCTCCCTGTACATCCCGGCCCCGGCTGCGGCGGACCGTGACAAAGCAGCCGCGAATCTTGAGCCAGTCGGAGAACTGCTGCACCCGGTCCTCACTGGGCTGGTGGAAGGCGCTGGCGGCGTGTTCGTTCATGGGGATGAGGTTCAGGTTGTGGCCGCGTCGCAGGTCACCCAGCCATTGGACCAGCCGCTCTGCATCGCCCTCGGTATCATTCTCGCCGGCGATCAGCACGTACTCGAAACAGAATTTCTCGCCGCGCTTGGGGGCCCAGTCCTCCAGCGCCTGGCGCAGCCGCGCCAGGTTCCACACCCGGTTCACGGGCATGGTGCGGTTCCGGGCCTCGTCCGTGGTGGCGTTCAGGCTGAGGGCCAGCAGGGGCCTTGGTACCAATCTGGCCAGTTTATCGATGCCGCTTACCAGCCCCGAGGTGCTCACGGTGATGCGGTTCTTCCCCAACCCCAGGCCCGCTGTGTGGCACATGAGGCGGATGGCGCGGTGCAGGTTGTCCAGATTGTGGAGGGGCTCGCCCATGCCCATGAACACCAGGGTCAGCTCGTGGCCGCGATCCGGGCCCAGCGCCGCCATGAGAGCCAGCACCTGGCCCAGGATCTCGCCGGGCTGGAGGTTGCGCAGGATGCCCATGCTCCCCGTGGCGCAGAAGGTGCAGCCCATGGCGCAGCCCACCTGGCTGGAGATGCAGTAGGTCACCCGCGGATTGCGGACTTTGCGAGGCATGTGGACCGCCTCGATGCGCTTCCCATCCACCAGTTCCAGGGCCAGCTTGGTGGAGCCATCCGAGGAGGGCTGCCGCTCGGCGATGCCCGGCAGCCGCAGATCGGCCACACCCTCCAGCCACTTCCGGATGCTGACGCCCAGGTCTGGCGCGCCCTCCCTCCAGGTCCAGGGACGGTGCAGGCGTTTGAAGGTTTCCAGAGCGCTCCCCGGACATCCGAGGGCTTCCAGCTCCTCAGGGAAGAGCGACCAGGCCGAGGGCAGTCCCTCCCGTTCGGGGGCGGGACGATCCCAGGGCATGAGGTCTGCGGGCATCAAGCCACCAGATCCTGGGGCCGGATGTCGCTGCCGCGGCGCGTGCCGAGGGCGCTGAGACCCACCTGGGCGGGATCGAGCAGAGTCTGGGCCACCCGGGACAGATCCTCAAGCGTGACGGTGGTGATCTCCGCCATCTGGTCGTCGAGGCTGAGCAGTTCGCCCTGGTGGACGGCCTGGTGGGCCAGGCTGAACATGCGGCTGCTGCTGCTTTCCTGGCTGAACACGAGGCTCGTTCGGGCCTGGAGCTTGGCGCGCTCCAGCTCGTCGGCGCCCACGCCCTTCTCCCGGATGCGGGCGCATTCGACCATGGTGCGCTGCACCAGCTCCCGCAGCTGGGCCGGAGCGCAGCTGGCGCTGATCTGCAGGGCCCCGGTATCCGCATAGGGGCTGAGGTAGCTGCCCACCTGGTAGCAGAGGCCCCGGCGCTCCCGCAGTTCCAGGAAGAGGCGGGAGGCCATGCCGCCGCCCAGCACGAAGCTGAGCAGGTTCGCGGCGGCGCGGTCCGGCGACCGATGGTCGGGCGCGGGAAAGCCCATGACGAGGTTGGCCTGCTGCAGATCCTTCCTAGGCACATTCAAGAGGAAGGGCCGGGTCTGGGCGGTGGGGTTGGGCGCGTGATCCGTGCCCTGAGGAAGCCGGTCCAGGATGGGTTCCAACAATTCACGGAAGCTCATGGGATCAATGGCACCCGCAGCAGCCACGACCAGATTGGGCGCGCGGTAGGTGTGGTCGAAGAAGGCTCGGGCTTGAGAAGGACCATAGGCAGCCACCTGATCCCGGCGGCCCAGAATGGGGTGGGCCAGGGGCGTCCCTTCCCAGAATCCGCCGTAGAAGAGCTCGCTGACCCAATCGTCGGGTTGGTCTTCGCTCTGGGCGATCTCCTCGAGGATGACGCCGCGCTCCCGCACCAGTTCCTCGGCCTCGAAGCGGGGGGAGGTCACCAGCTCGCCCAGCAGGCTCACCAGCTCAGGCAGCTGATCGGAAAGCACCTTGCCGTAGAAGCAGGCGACTTCCTTGCCGGTGAAGGCATCCACGTGGCCGCCCAGGCGATCCGTGGCCTCGGCCAGCTCATCAGGGGTGGCGTAGGATTCCGTGCCCTTGAAGACCGTGTGTTCCAGGAAGTGGGCCAGCCCCTCTTCCGCGGGCCCTTCGTGCCGGGATCCCCGCCGCACCCAGAACCCCACCGCGCAGCTGCGCACGTGGGGCAGGGGCTCGATGAGGATTTCAGTGCCGTGGGGCGTGACAGTGCGGAGCGGGGCTTCAGGCATCCGATCAGTTTACAGCCAGGAGCATCACCCCACCCCAAGGCAGATGCGGAGCCACGCTACCAGAGCGCTCCGACGCTTTCGTCCCGGATCTCGGGGGGCGGGCCGTCCTTTCCGCCCCAGGCAGCACCCTGGCTCGAAAAACGAAGGACGCCGAGGTAGGGCTTGGCCTGAGGGTCCACGGCAACACGGATGGCTCCGCCATCGCCACCGAAGCCGCTCCCGCCCGCCCGTCCGCTGTGACCGGACAAGCCGCTGGAACCCGGCGGCCAGCCCGAGCCGCCTTGGCCACCTTGTCCGCCCTGGCCTCCCGCGCCGCCCGAGCCACCCTTCCCGCCATCGGTCTTCACCAGAAGCGAACCGCCCTGGGGATCCACCAGGAACCGCTGTTCGCGGCCGTCTCCCGCTACCCGCACCTGAAGCAGCGGCCGAGGTCCGGGCTTGAGGGCGATCCAGACCTGGACGGCTTTCCCCGGTTCGCCGCGCCCCCCGCTGCCCCCGTTGGTGCCGTCTTCGCCATTGCCGCCCCGGCCGCCAGGTTTTTCATGGCCAGGGAGCGAGCTTCCGGAGGTGCCGGTCCGGCCGGAGGCCCCGTCGCGTCCCCGGGATCCGCTGCTCCCGGGCCTCCCGGAAAAGTCGGCGACGAAGGCACAATCGTACCGAACGGGAATGTCCAGTTCCGCGGTGGCGCCGGGTTGGCCCTTGGCAACGATGCGCAGGTGCGGCAGGCGCCCCTCGCTTTCCCGGGGATCCGCAGGGAGGGTCACGATCCCGTGCGCATCCACCTGGGCGATGGCCCCCTGGATGTCGAAGCTGTCCCAGAGGACCGGGCCGTGACCCTCCCCTTCCGTGGCCAGTTCCCGCCCATCCTGGGTCGTGGCCACCACCACCAGGGGCGATGCCTGGCCGGGCCCGAGGCCTGGTCCCTTGGGAAGGGAAGCCTTCAAAGCCACGACCGGGACATCGGCGAGCCGCGTCCTGGTGCCCACCGCGACCTGGATGGATTTGCAGCCCAACGCCACCAAGCCGAGCATCAACGTGGAGAGAGACAGGCCGAACCCGCCCGCCGTCCATCGACCGCCATGAAGCATGCGCATCGTACCCCCAGGAACGCTGATTGAATCAGGCTGCTGGCAAGCGAGACCTATGCCATGGTCTTGATCCGCGCATGGCTTGAAGCAGGTAGGAGGATGCCCCGGAAAATACGCCCACCTGCTGCAAATTGCCCCTTCACAGCGACCAAGGCTGGGCCTAATGCATCATCTCCGCAGGCTTCCTATTCCTGGCCACTCGGCGTTTGTTCCTAGCCCTCCGCCTCGCTGCCCGCCAGCCCGATGGGCGTGCGCTGCAGCTTCCAGCCGGCGAGTCCCCAGCAGAGGGCGCCGAAGGCGATGAGGATCAGCAGGGCCAGCGCCGGGTGGGTGGAGACTTGCTCCTGGGCCAGCATCTGGTTGGCCTGGACGCTGGCGGCGCGGCTTCCGGCGAGGCTTTCGATGTAGTGGCTGAAGGTCAACCGCTGCAGGAAGGGCGGGAAGATGCGGACCAGCGGTTCCCAGAGGAAGAAGTAGAGCGCACCCCAGAGGACACCGCGCTTGAACAGCAGTCCCGCCAGGGTCATCAGGGCGAGCTCGCCCCACCAGGCGCCCACCATGGCGCCCAGGCGGCCGGGGATGGCGGAGGGGTCCCCGCCCAGCAGAGCCAGCCCCAGCACAGCCGCCACCAGCCACAAGGTGCCCCACAGGAACCAGGGCAGGCCCTTGCCCAGGGGCAGGGCCCAGGCGGGGGCGGGGCGCACCAGCATCAAAGGCATGGTCCGCTGTTCCAGGTCTTCGCGGATGCCCGCAGGCGCCGCCACCAGGGCCATGATGGGCAGCAGGATGCGCAGCATCTCGTGGAAGATCTGCAGGGCATCCCGGGCGCTGAAATCCGTGGCCTGAAGGTGGGCGAGGATCGTCCCGCCCAGCACGATGAGCACGGGGCCGATGGCGCAGGCGGCCAGAATCCAGCCTCGGCTCTGGAGAACACGGGGCGCATAGCCGAACGCGGTGGCTCGGATCGTCGCCAGGGGAGTGGGTGCCTGGTTCATGCATGATCCTTGGTGAGGTATTGGAAGACCGCATCCAGATTGAGATCCAGGGGATCCAGGGTATGCAGGGGCAAGCGTCCTTCCGCCGTGGCCTTCTGCAGGCGCGGCAGGATGTCCCGGGGCGAGCGCACGGAGAGCACCACGGCGCCCTCCTCCACCCGCAGGGCCACCAGCTCGGGCTGTTCCACCGCCCAGCGGGCCAGTTCCGCGGCCTCGCCCGTGAGGCGCAACTCCACGGGGTGGCGATCCAGCAGCTGACGGATCTCGGTGACGCTGCCTTCGGCCAGCAGGCGGCCCCGGAACAGCAGCAGGATGCGGTCCGTCAGCTGAGCGATCTCGCCAAGGATGTGGCTGGAGACGATGACCCGAACCCCACCGGCCGCCAGGTCACGCAGGAGGCCCATGAGGTTGAGCCGCGCCTCCGGATCGAGGCCGTTGAAGGGCTCGTCGAGGATCAGGAGGCGCGGCTCGTGCAGCAGCGCCTGGGCCAGGCGGATGCGCTGGCGCATGCCCTTGGACATGCGGACGAAGGGGAGATGGGCGCGTTCCGTCATGCCGACGAGGTCCAGTGCCCGCGCCACCGCGCCCTTCAGGGCTTCGCCGGTGAGCCCTGAGAGCTCGCCCATCATGCGCAGCCAGCGGTCCGCCCGCAGCCCCGCAGGCAGGCGGTCGCCTTCGGGGACGAGGCCCAGGCGGGCCAGCACGGCGGGATTCCGGAAGGGTGCTTCCCCGAAGACCTTCACCTCGCCGCCGGAAGGCGGCAGGAGCCCGGAAAGCAGCTGCAGCAGCGAGGATTTTCCGGCGCCGTTGGGGCCCAGCAGACCCGTGATCCCCCCGGTTTCGGGGAGCTGGAACGAGGTGGGGCTCAGCCCCAGGATGGGACCGTAGCGGAGCGAGGCGCGATCGAGGGAAATCATCAGATCACCACTTCAGAAGGACGGGTCTTGGCGGCGGCGATCCAGGTCCAGATCCCCAGGTGCAGCGCGGTGCCGAGGATGGCGGGGGCCCAGTCCACCAGCGGATGGGCGACCCCGACGAACAGTTGCGGCCAGGCCTCGGCCAGTAGGACCGGGTTGAGGCCATCCACCCACCGCGAGCCCGTAAGCCCGTGGATCATGGAGGTGAGCGCCCCCAAGCCCAGCACGGCCCCCAGCACCCAGCCCACGCCCGCCCGGGGCGTGCTGGCCAGACTCGAGGCGCCCGCGGCCAGGCTGCCCATGAGGGCGCAGCTCAACATCATGGCGGGCAGGAGGCGCAGCGGCGTGGACAGCCAGACGGGGCCATGGATCCCAGCCAACCCCAGCGACATCAGCCAGGGCAGGAGGGCAAAGGGCAGCAGGATGGCGAAGGGCAGCGCCGACGCGAAACCGAGCTTGGCGAGCAGGTAGTCACGGGGCGTCACGGGATGGGCATACATCAGGGGACGCACGCGGTAGAGCGTGTCCCGCGCCACCAGCCCACCACCCACCAGGGCCACCAGGAACCAGAGCAGGTAGGACACGGGATTCAGCAGGTCCGCCTGAAAATCCGCCCCCTGGGTGAGGATTTTCTTGGCGTATTCCTGCATGGGCTTCAGGGATTCGTTGGTCTGGAGAAGATGCTCCAGGTAGATGCGCGCCACCTTGATCATCAGGATCCCGAGGAAGGCGAACACGAAGAAGCGGCCGATCTTCTGCCGCCAGAGCCGGGCGGCGTCGAAGCGCATGATCACCAGGGCGGGCGGCTGCCCCAGGCTGAGATCCGGCGCGGGCGGGAGGGTCGGTTCGAAAATGGGCATCTCACCGCTCCCGGGAAGTGAAGGTGTCGGTCGTGGCGATGAAGTCTGGAGCAGGCTCTGCCTGTTCCAGACGTGGAGGTTCTGGGGGTGACGGCCGCAGGCCGGTGCCCTGGGCCGCGTCATCGCCATGGAGGGCGCGCAGCAGAACTTCATCAAGGCGGTCGTGCCGGGGAGTGAGCTGGATCAGCGTCGTGCCATGGGCCTCCGCCCAGCGGAACACGCCCATCGGTTCCGCTTCGATCAGCTCCAGGTCGTAGAGCCCGTTGCGGGCCTCCAGCACCTGGCCCAGCTGCGTCAGATCCGCTTCCTGGGCCGGATCCAGGGGATCCAGGAAGCGCAGCTCCACCCGGCGGGCCAAGGCGCGGCGTAATCCCGCGATGGAGCCCGCGGCCTTGATGCGCCCCTTGTCGAGGATGACCAGCTGGTCCGCCACCCTCTCCACGTCCCCCAACAGATGGGAGGCCAGGATCACGCCGGTGCCGAGCTCGGCGTGGACCCGCAGCACCAGGTCGAGCATGCGGCGCCGGCCTTCGGGATCGAGACCGTTGGTGGGCTCATCCAGGAACACCAGCTCGGGGCTGTGCACCAGGGCCTGGGCCAGCTTCACCCGCTGCCGCATGCCCGTGGAATAGCCACTCACGGGGCGATAGCGGGCCTCGTCCAGGCCGACGAAATAAAGCACCTCATGGGCGCGGTCCCGGGAGGATTCCGGGGCCAGGCCGCTCAGCTCCCCCCAGAAGGCCACCTGCTCGTAGGCCGAGGCATCCTCGATGAGGGCATCGTACTCGGGCATGTAGCCGATGCGGGAACGCAGCCCGGCCGATGCGGGCGAGCCGAGGGCCACGCCCAGTACGGATCCACCGCCCGCGGAAGGCTGCAGGAGGCCCAGCAGGGCCTTGAGCAGCGTGGACTTGCCCGCGCCGTTGGGCCCCAGCAGGCCCACGATGCCCTGATCCAAGGTCAGGGTCAGCCCTTGCAGCGCCGGGGCCGCCGCAGAGGCGTACCTTACTTCCAGGTTTTCGAACGAAATCACGATCTGCTCCAGGATGTAGGCGGCTACGAGGGAAGGGAGAGAATGGCTTAGGGTAGATCCAACACCCCCGTCCCACCAGGGTGCCGGTGCCGCTGGTGGAATTCCGGCTTTCTCCGGCGGTGCAAGCCCACGGCCAGCCCCGAGCTCCTGTCCCTGGGACACTTGCCCGGACGAACCCCATCCATCGGACAATGGGGCCATGAGCTTCGCCCACCTGCACCTGCACACCGAATATTCCCTGCTGGATGGCCTGACCCGCATTCCCGACCTGGTGAAGAAGTGCGTGGCCAGCGGCATGCCCGCCGTGGCCGTCACGGACCACGGCAACATGTTCGGCATGATGAAGCTCTACGACGCCTGCGAGAAAACCAGGGACGCCGATGGGAACTGGGGCCTGAAGCCCATCCTGGGCTGCGAAGTCTATGTCGCCCCCAAAACCCGCTTCGACCGGAAGCTGGAAGCCAAGAACACCACCGGGGACGAGGGCCTCGAGGACTGCGTGGATCCCAGCGGCAGCCGGGACGCGGGCTACCACCTGGTGCTGCTGGCCAAGAATCCGGTCGGCTTCACGAACCTCTGCAAGCTCGTCTCCACGGGCTTCACCGAAGGCTTCTACTACAAGCCGCGCATCGACAAGGATCTCCTGCGCGAGCACAGCGAGGGCCTCATCGGGCTCTCCGCCTGCCTGGGCGGCGAAGTGCAGGCCCGCATCCTCCAGAACCGCCTGGACCAGGCCGAGCGGGTGGCCTGCGACTTCCGCGACATCTTCGGCGAGGACTTCTACCTCGAGATCCAGGACCAGGGATTCGAGAAGGAAAAGCAGATCATCCCCTACCAGCAGCAGCTGGCCCAGAAGCTCGGCATCCCCCTGGTGGCCACCAACGACGCGCATTACCTCGACCACCGGGACGCGGATCTCCACGACACCCTGCTCTGCATCGGCACGAAGACCACCAAGGCCAAGGAGAAGCGCATGCGCTTCTCCACGGACCAGTTCTACGTGAAGACGCCCGAGGAAATGCAGGCCGTGTTCCCCGACCATCCGGAATACCTGTCCCGCAGCCTGGAGATCGCCGCCAAGATTGATCTGTTCCCCATCACGCGCAAGCCCATCACGCCGCAGTTCCCGGTGCCTGATGGCCACGACCTCCAGTCCTACTTCCTGCTGGTGGCCCGGGAGACCTTCGAAAAGCGGCTCCAGGAATGCCAGCCCCTGTGGCAGCAGGGCGTCCTCAAACACCCGGAGCAGGCCTACCGGGATCGCCTGGCCTTCGAACTGGACATGATCCTGAAGATGGGCTTCCCGGGCTACTTCCTGCTGGTCTGGGATTTCATCCGCAAGGCCCGGGAGATGGGCGTCCCCGTGGGCCCAGGCCGTGGCTCCGCCGCGGGCAGCATCGTGGCCTGGTCCATGATGATCACCGACATCGATCCCATGCAGTACGACCTCCTCTTCGAGCGGTTCCTGAATCCCGAGCGCGTGTCCATGCCCGACGTGGACATCGACTTCTGCCGGGACGGCCGCCAGAAGGTCATCGAATACGTGACGGCCAAGTACGGCCAGGACCGCGTGAGCAACATCGTCACCATCAACCAGCTCAAGACCAAGGCCGTCATCAAGGATGTGGCCCGGGTCTTCGAGAAGGATTTCGCCTTCGCCAACAACCTCACCAAGCTGGTGCCCCAGGAGCCCGGCAAACCCATCACCATCGGCGAAGCCCTGGAGAAGAGCGACAAGCTGCGCGAGCTGTACAACACCGATCCCGAGGTGAAGAACATCCTCGATATCTCGGCGCGCCTGGAGGGTATCGCCCGCAACACCGGCGTCCACGCCGCGGGCGTCATCATCTCGCCCGACGAGCTCACCAGGTTTGCACCCCTCTGCAAGGACAAGGACAACAAAGTCATGGTGCAGTACACCATGACCGAGGCCGAGCGCGCGGGTCTGCTGAAGATGGACTTCCTGGGCCTGGAAACGCTCACCCAGATCGCCAAGACCCAGGAGGTCATCGCCCGGCGCCACGGCGCGCCCAAAGACATGACCACCATCCGGGCCTTCGACGACAAGAAGACCTTCGAGCTCTTCTCCGCGGGCGACACCGATGGCGTCTTCCAGTTCGAATCCGGCGGCATGAAGCAGCTGCTGCGTCAGCTGGGGCCCGACCGCTTCGATGACCTCATCGCCCTGAACGCCCTCTTCCGCCCGGGCCCCCTGGGCGCGGGCATGGGTACCACCTATGTGGAACGTCGCCACGGCCGCGAGACCGTCACCTACATGTTCCCGGACCTGGAGCCCATCCTCTCCCCCACCTATGGCGTGATCCTGTACCAGGAACAGGTCATGCAGATCGCCAGCCTCATCGCCGGGTACTCCCTGGGCGAGGCGGACATGCTGCGCCGGGCCATGGGCAAGAAGGACAAGGAGAAGATGGCCAAGGA
>DATEZS010000027.1:0-24337 GCA_035255365.1 Geothrix sp. | reverse complement strand
ACGCGGGCCGCCGTGTACGGCATGAAGATGACCATCGGCGCCCGGGTGCTGCAGGCGAAAATCCAGAGCCGGGATGAGGCCCGCAAAACCTACGAACAAGCCAAGGTCGAGGGCCGCAGCGCCTCCCTGCTGGAGCAGCACCGCCCCAACGTGTTCCAGATGAGCGTGGCCCACGTGATGCCCGGCGATGAGATCAAGGTGGAGCTGAGCTACACCGAATTGCTCGTGCCCTCCGAGGGGACCTACGCCTTCGTCTATCCCACGGTGGTGGGACCACGCTACGCGGGCACCCCCGGAACGGCGTCGCACACCGGCGAGGGCTGGGTGGCCAACCCCTACACCCATGCGGGCGAAAAGCCCGCCACCACCTTCGACATCGAAGTGAAGCTCGCCGCAGGCATGGCCATCCAGCGCATGGCCTGCGACACCCACAAGACGGCCATCGCCTATGACGGGAGCCAGGACGCCACCCTAAAGCTGGATCCCGCCGAAGCCCACCGGGGAAACCGCGACTTCATCCTCAAGTACCAGCTCGCTGGTGGCCAGGTGCAGTCGGGCCTGCTCCTCACCCAGGGCAAAGATGAGAACTTCTTCTTGCTCATGGTGCAGCCGCCCAAGCGCGTGGCCCCCGCCGCCATGCCGCCCCGGGAGTACGTCTTCATCATGGACGTGAGCGGCAGCCAGATGGGTTTCCCCCTGGAGATCTCCAAGAACCTGATGAAGGAGATGATCCAGGGCCTGCGGCCCCAGGACCTGTTCAATGTGATGGTCTTCGAGGGCAGCTCCGCGCTCTGGTCCCCCTCCTCGCAGCACGCCACACCCGCGAACGCACAACAGGCGCTCGCTTTCGTGCGCTCCCAGAACGGCGGCGGCGGCACGGAGCTGGGCAGCGCCCTGCGGCGGGCTCTGGGCCTCCCTCGGGTGCCCGGCATCTCGCGCACCTTCGTGGTGTCCACGGATGGCTACATCAGCGCGGACGGCCAGGTGTTCGACATCATCCGGAAGAACCTGGGCTCGGCCAACCTCTTCACCTTCGGCATCGGCACCTCCGTGAACCGGCACCTCATCGAGGGCATGGCCCATGCGGGCCAAGGCGAGGCCTTCGTCATCACCCGGCCCGAGCAGGCTGCCGCCGAAGCGGAGCGCTTCCGCGCCTATGTCTCATCACCGGTCCTCACGAACCTGAAGCTCACCACCAACGGCTTCCACATCCAGGATCTCGAGCCCATGCAGCTGCCCGATGTGCTGGCCGACCGGCCCGTAGTCTGCCTCGGCAAATGGACGGGCGAGGCCAAGGGCACGGTCACCCTCTCGGGCTTCAGCGGCAGTGGCCCCTGGAGCCAGACCTTCGAGGTGGGCCGGGCCAGGGACCGCAGCCACCAGGCCCTGCGCCAGCTCTGGGCCCGGCAGCGCATCCAGATGCTGTCGGACTACGACCAGTTCGGCCAGGACGCGGGCCGCAAGGCCGAAGTCACCCGCCTCGGCCTCGCCTACCACCTGCTCACTGCCTACACCTCCTTCGTGGCCGTGGACTCGCAAGTGCGCAACCACGGCGGCTCGACCACCGTCACTCAGCCCCTGCCCATGCCAGAAGGCGTCGCCGATGCGGCGGTGGGCGGCATGGCGCAACATTCCTCTGGCGCGGTCGGAGGCGTCCCGGCCTACCGTGCCGCGGCCAAAACGATGGCGATGGCCCCCTCCATTGCCGGAATCGCATGTGCGGAGGCGGCCCCTCAGCAGCTGCCCCGGCGCGATCTGGCCATGGTGCCAGGCGCGCAGCGCATCCGGTCCTTCTCGGGTGTCACGGGAACTTCGGACCCCGCAGCCCTGCGCCGGGAGCTTGAGGCCCGTTTCCTGGAGCCGGGCTCAGTCGCAGCCCTCTCGGGGCTTCCCTCCGGCACCACCCTCACGTTGAAGGTTGATGCCAATGGCCACATCCAGTCGGCTTCCTTCGGCCGCCCCTTCCCCGGATCCGCCAAGGCCGAACTTCTGCTGAAGTCCTGGCAGCTGCGGAGCTGGACCGGCCACATGGCCGGGTCCATCGAGATGACCCTGGGCTGAGTGTCGTTCTCACAGTCGGGATGATGGCGCGCCTCCTTCCCGGGAGGCGCGCTTCACAATGGAGGGGCTTATGCCTTGGTCTTGAAATCCTTGCCCAGCCACCCCTTGGCGGCCACCAGGAAGACCGTGCTGGCGGCGGCGATGCAGCCGAAGACCAGCCACATGAGGCCGGTCTGCTGCAGCCCCTTGCCGGGCTCGGGGCACCAGCGGGCGAGGCAGGCGCCCGAGTAGAGTGGCACCAGCATCTTCGTGAGGAACCAGGGGAACTGGGCCACGCCCATGTAGGCCCCGGTGCGGCCCTCGGGCGCGATCTCCGCGGCGTACTGCAGGAAGCGCGGCTGCCACATGGCCTCGCCGATGCTCATCACGAGAATGAAGGAGAACAGCCCGCCGACCGTGGGCCCCGGCGCCAGCAGAAAGGCCCCCAGGGCCATCACGGCGGTGCCGTAGATCATCATGTGATAGACCTTGGCTTTGGTGGTGAGCGCCGCGACCATGGGGCAGAGGATGAAGATGAGCAGGCAGCTGAGGTTCGAAGCCACCTCGAAGTTCTCGCCCACCTTCGAGCCCGCGAAGGCCCGCGCCACATACTGGGGAATCACCAGCCACTGGTAGGCGAAGAGGGTCTGCACCGGGATCAGGCAGAAGATGAAGAAGCTGAATTTGGCATCCGCCAGGGGATGGGCCTTGAGCCAGGCCATCATCCGCGCCCCCAAGGGTCCCTTCGCTGAAGCTGCGGGCACTGCGGGTTTAGTCGCAGATTCCGGCGAGGTTTCAGAACCTTCGGGGACAGCCGCCGCTTTTGCGTCGGCCATGGCCTTCTCCAGCACGGGGCGGGTCAGCAGGGTGAACAGCAGCAGAAAGCCCAGCAGCGTCACGAAGGCATAGAAGCCGATGGCGCCGTGCATGCCGAAGGCCTTCCGCAGGGGCGACATGAAGGAGGGCAGCCAGGCGCCTAGGTTGTTCACGGCGTAGAGCATGGCGAAGGCCATGCTCGAGGTGGCGGCGGTGGTGATCTGGCGTGTGCCCGCATAGATGGCGGGCTGGTACATGCCGAAGCCCACCACGATGAGCAGGATGCCTCCCGTGGCCAGGAGGTTCAGGGGCGATCCCAACTGACCGCCGAGCAGGTGCAGCCGGGGCGCCACGGCCAGCACCACGCGCCCGCAGAACATGAGGAGGAGGGCCACCACCAGCGTTTTACGCAAGCCCCAGGCATCCACCCTGGGCCCGAAGAAGAGCATCGAGAAGGTGATGCCGGAGGTGAGCACGCCCACCATCCAGCCGGCCCGCACATCATCCAGGCCCACGAGCTGGTTGAAATACATGGCCAGGTAGGTGAGGGTGCCGAAGTAGGTCAGGCCCTCCAGGAGGTAGCTGACATTCAGCGCCCACAAGGCCCGGGGGGCATGCACCAGGTCGATGAAGGGCTGGGTGATCTCCTTCAGGGGCGAAGGGCTGGACGCGGTCGATTCGGCCATGACGGACTCCGGGCGGTGGAATCAAGGTACCACGCCCTCCTGGGGCCGCCTGCCTACAGGAAGAGCCGGGGATCCACCCGGGCATTGTTGAGGCTCAGGGACCAGTGCAGGTGGGGTCCCGTGGCCCTTCCGGTCATGCCCACCTCGCCCAGCGGATCACCCGCCTGCAGCACCTGACCCTGCTTCACCGAGATCTTCGACAGGTGCGCGAAGAGGCTCACCACGCCTTCGCCGTGGGCCAGGAACACGGCGTTGCCGCTGAAGAAGAAGTCCCCGGTCAACACCACCACGCCCGCCGCGGGCGCACGGACGACCCGCCCCGCAGGCGCCTTGATATCGAGCCCCGAGTGGGGCGCTCGGGGTTCCCCGTTGAAGATCCGGCGCAGTCCGAACGAGCCGGTGAGCGTGCCCGGGGTCGGCTGGCGGAACCGCAGGGACGGAACGAACCCTGCGGGCCAGGCCTTCCAGGCGGGGGCCATGAGGGCCTGTTCCTTGGCGATGCGGGCCGCATCCTCCGGCGAGGGCGTCACCTGGCGCTGGTCCTTCAGACGGATGCGCTGCTCGGGGTAGCGCTTGGGTCGGATGGTGAAGGACACCGCGTGGCCGTCCACCTCCAGCGATTCGACACCGGGTTTCGCACTCAGGGGGATGCCGACCACCGCCTGCCAGCCTGCGGCGCCATGCCTGGTCAGCACGGCCTCGCCACGGTAGGTCACCCTGGGCGCCGTGCGCCCGCCCTTGATGGCCACAAGGGCCACGCCGCCGGGGAAGGGAGCGGGCTTGATCGCCAGCGCGGCCTCCTCGGCACCCGCGAAGGCGGGGATCGCCACCGCTCCCACGGCGATGAGGAGTGCGGAGCAACCTGCGGAGAAGCGTCCAATCATGGCCATCCCAGAACCCTCGCACGAACGAGGGTTCCAGGATACAGGCTTGGATGGGGCTCTCCGGGAATGCGGACAGGAGGATGGTCCTGATGCGACCGGTGCCGCGAGGTGGCGCCTCCCTCCGATCGCCCTTCAGCGCCCACCGGGAACGGTGTCAAAGCCCCATGCCTGCAGGCGGGTCCTGGCCCAGACTTCCCATCCTCCCGGCAGTCGATTGCTCGCTTCACAGTGTCCGGCGCCCGGGATGATCGTGAGATCCGGATGGAACCGGGCAATGCGCTGAACACCCCGGAGTGGTGTTTCCCGATCAGCATCCCCGGTGATCAGGGCCATCCGACCCTTCACGTGATCGGCGGAGCGGGCTGGCGACACCTGGGCTGGATCGAAGGCGGCCATCCGCCCTGCCCGGCTGATGGCAAGGCGCTCCGCGAGGCGCGCGAAAATCTCCAGCCGCCCCAGGGTGCCGCGGAGGTGGTCGCGGGCGGCCTGTTCCAGATCCTCGAAGGGACACTCGAGCAGCGCGCCGCCCAGGACCTTTCCTTCACGTTCCAGATCCTCCATGGCGAGCAGGGCGACGCCGGCTCCCATGCTCCAGCCCGCGATGACGATGTGGTCCGGGGAGAAGCCTGCGCGCTCAAGGTAGTGAAAGGCCGCGACCACATCCTTCCGCTCCCAGCCGCCCAGGGTGCAGAACGAGGATGGATCCGCATCCCGGCCCCGGAAGGTGAATCCCACCGCATCCCACTCCGGCAGGGAGCGGGCCCGCCCCAGTGGGCCCCAGACATCATCGCCAAACCCGTGCAGGTAGATCACCGCACCTTTGGGCGCGGTCCTCCGGAGATGCCACATCTCCAGCATCCTGCCCTCCCCGCCCTGAACCCGGAGGCTGGTGAAGGAACCGCCCGAGGCCTGGAGGTCGGCCTTGGCCTGCGCCTTGAAATCTGCCGTGCGTTGCGGCAAGGGCGCGTTCAGGAGCAACCCTGGAAGCACCCACAGCCCCACCCCCACGCTGGCCATGAACCAGGCAGCGAGGATGAGGGCGGGAAGATGCAGCCATCGTCGAAGCATGACCGGATTACGCGGAGCGATCCGGCCGGCTTATCTCTTATTTGCCGGCCTACTTGAACAACTCCTCCACGGGCGTGACGGTGATGTCCTTGGGATCGAGGTCCAGCTTGAAGCGGCGGATGGCTTCATCCTCGGCCCGTAGCTCCGGCTTGGGGGCGGTGTAGACGGGAACCATGCTCGCCTCGGCCAGGAGATCCTGCTTGAAGGCTTCCGCGTCCTTCGCGATCACGACGATGTCCAGGGCGCTGGTGCGGAGGTACTTCCGGATGACGCGGTTCACATCCTCGCGCGTGACCTTGCCCAGACGCGCCTTCATGGTGTCGGCATAGGCGCCGAGGCCGAATTCGGCGTTGTCCATGTCGTGGCCCAGGCGCTTGGCGCCAGTATCGGTGAGGTGATCCATGAACTTCACCAGGAAGGTCTGGGCGGCTTTGAATTCAGGCTCGCTGAGGCCCTGCTTGACCAGCTTGTCCATCTCGAAGAGGGCGCCCTTGATGGCGAAGGCCGCGCTGGCGGGCGGAACGGGCCGGATCCACACCTGCCAGTGGTTGAAGGTCCGCGCCACGCCGGGGCTGGGCTGGAACTGGGCAGAGGCATTGGGGAAGGCCTCCAGGTAGGCGTAGTCGCCGTAGTTCAGTCCCCGGATCTCGCGCAGGCGCTGGTAGAGCACACCGGTGCTGTCGCGGTGCTGTCCCAAATGGCTGGTGGCGATCCAGAGCGCCGGAAAATCCGGATGCGCCCGGTTCACGCGCGCATCCAGCAGTTCGCCCTTCTCATTGCGTTCCCGCAAGGGGATGCCGAAGGAGATGGCCGTGGCCCGGGAATCCTTGGTGATGATCTGCAGGTGGGTGCGGTCGAGATGCTCGGCCTCGCTGACCATGACCTTGGGTGCATCCGTCTCCGGCAGACTGCCCATGCCGCGCAGCAACGCGGCCTTCTGCTCGGGACTGAAGCCGCCGCCCAGGCCCAGGGTGAGGCGCATGCGGGTGTAGTAGGTCTTGGCGAAGGCCTGCACATCCTCCAGCGTGATGGCCTGGAGGCCGCTCTCGGTGCCGAGGATGGGCGTGGCCAGGGGCCCGGCATACATTCGCGCTTCCAGGGCCACCTTGCCCAGTTCCTCATCATTGCTGGCCTTGAGGCCCACCTTCAGGGCGTTCAGCTGGCGGGTCTTCAGGCGCTGGAAATCCTCGGCCTTGAAACCGGCCTGGGTGATCTGTTCCAGCATCAACTCGAGGGCTTCCGTTCCCTTCAGCTTGGGCCCGCTGAGGGAGAAGGTGGTTCGTTCCTTGTCCACCAGCCCCGAGAGGCGGGCGCCGGTGGCGCCGTAGGCCTTCGTCAGCTCCGGCAGGCTGCGGGTCCTCGTGGCCGCTTCCGAAAGCATGGCGGCGGTCAGGGCGGCCAGCCCCTCCCTGCCTTTGGGATCATGGAGGGAACCCACCCGGAACGAGGCCCGGACATTGATCAGCGGCGAGGCTGGATTGGCTTCTTCGAGCAGCGGAAGGTTCGGGAGCACCGCCAGCTGGGCGGCCCGGGCTTCCACGCCCAGGACGTCCCCCTTGAGGTTCTCCGGCAAGGCTTCGTGGGAAAGGGTGGTGATGACGCGGCCATTGTCCCGGAAGGTGGCCTTGGCGATGGCACTGAGGTCCGCCACGGTGACGGTCTCCTGCAGGGCCAGCGCCTTGTTCACGGCTTCCGGGTCACGGTCGTAGCTGGCGAAACGGGCGACCAGGGAGGCTGCCGCGATGGTGGAATCCAGGCTGCGCTGGAAGGCCAGCCGGGCCTCGGTCTTGGCCTCTTCCAACTTGGTGGCGCTGAAGGGCAGCGCCCGGCCCTTGGCGCAGGTCTCGAGGATGAGATCGCGGACATAGGCCATGTCCTCCACACGCTTGAGACGGGCGCCGACCGTGAACAGGCTGGGGTCCTTGGAGTCGCCTCCATCCGTGAAGAGCTGATCGACCTTCTGCTCTTTCACCACCAGGCGCTGGTACAGCTCGGAGCGGCTGCCGAACAGTTCCTGGGCGGCGAAATCCAGGGCGGAGGAGGCCTTGTCGCGGGTGCTGAAATGGGCCGGAGTATGGAAGGCCACGGTCATCCAGGGCAGTGTGGGCGTCTCCCAGGCCACATGGACCGTGACGGGCGCCTTCGCTTCTGGTTCCTGGGGAATCACGGGAGGCTTGGCCGTGCCCCGCTGCCAGACTCCGAAGTACTTCTCCACCAGGGCGAAGGTCTTCGCGGGATCCACGTCGCCCGCGATGATGACGGTGACATTCTCCGGCTTGTACCACCGCTGGAAGAACTGCTTCGAGTAGGCGTACTGGTTGGGCATGTCCTCGATGTCTTTGAGGAAGCCCATGGTGGTGTGCTTGTAGGTGTGGGTCGTGAAGGCAGCGTCGCGCTGGACCTCGAAGAGCTTCCGCATGGGATTCGCGGCATTCTTGTTGTATTCGCCCAGCACGGCCCGGGATTCAGTCTTGAAGTCGCCCTCGCTGTAGCTGAGATGCTGGAAACGGTCCGCCTCAAGCCTGAGCCAGGTCTCGAGATCCTCCTTGGCGAAGAGGGTGTGGTAGTTCGTGAGGTCATCGCTGGTGAAGGCGTTCTGGCTGGCGCCGCTCCGCTGCAGCTGGGCGTTCCACTGGTCCTTGTTCACCGTGGGCGTGCCGCGGAACATCATGTGCTCGAAGAAGTGGGCGAACCCCGATTTGCCGGGCTCCACCTCATTCCGGGACCCGGTGCTGACGGGGATCTGCAAGCTCACCAGATTGGGCATCCCCGTGGGGATCACCGCCACCTTCAGTCCGTTGGGAAGGGTCTTTTGAAGAATCCTGAAGGGAAATGCGGTCTTGATGGCAGCCGATGGCACGCCGGGCGCGGCGACCAGAAGGGCGGGAAGGGCGGCGAGAACGAATCTGCGCATGAGGGATCCTTTCACTAAGAGAGGCGCACTTCGGGATGGTTACTGGGCCGTTCCATTGCTTTGATCGGTCGCGACCGGGGCGTCTGCCACCCCGATCGAATCAGCCTGTTCTCCCTCGAGGTCGCCCCTCGCGCCATCCTCGCTGAAGCCCACCTCCCGCATCTTCAAGGCGTCCTGGTAGGCGCCGAGGATGGCGGTGCGGATGCGAAGGTAGGAACTCTCGGTGACCTTGGTGTTGAAGGTGATGGTGGCCACGATGTAGTCGCGACCATCGGGCATGGTCTGGGGCGCGCTGATCTGGACCTGGGGCTGCAGGATGGTGGCGGAACTGCCCTCGCGCAACCGGGTGGACAGGGCGTCGCACCAGGCCTGCAGTTGGGGCGTGAGCGCCAGCCCCTGCTCGGGCGAGGTCACCATCACCCGGCCGTAGAGCGTGAAGAAGAGCCGCAGTTGGGGCGGGTCGAAGGAATGGTTCAGGTAGCCGGACATGCTGGCGATCTGCTGGAAGTCCTTCAGCAAGGCCTGGAGCTTGGGACTGGGCTGGGCGGGACCTTGGCTCTTGGTGAACGCCATCAGTGCGCCATGCCGTAGCCGTATTTGGCCACCAGGAGGTCGAGCCGCCGGCGCGCTTCGGGCGTCACCGCCTCGGGCGCGGTGAACAGGGCCGCTTTCAGGGACGCGCCGCAGGCGCAGGCGCGAGGCATTTCCGCCAACTGGGGCACCACCTTCCGGAGCAGGCGCTGGGCCTTGTCCACATTGGCGTGCATGACTTCCAGCACGGAGATGGCATCCACCCCTTCCTCCTCTTCGCGCCAGGAATCGTAGTCCGTCACCAGGGCAATGCAGGCGTAGCAAAGCTCCGCCTCCCGGGCGAGACGCGCCTCCGTCACCTGGGTCATGCCGATGAGATCCGCGCCCCAGCTCTGGTGGAGGCGGCTCTCGGCGCGGGTGGAGAAGGCCGGGCCCTCCATGCACACATAGAGCGCGTCGCCTTCGATGGGCAAGGCCATCTCCCGGCCGGCATCCAGCAGCACGCCGGATACATGGGCACAGGTGGGCTCCGCGAAGCTCACGTGGGCCACCAGCCCCTCTCCGAAAAACGAATCCTTGCGGTGCCGGGTCTTGTCGATGAACTGGCGCACCAGTCGCAGCTCGCCGGGCTTGTGGCGGGCCTGGAGGCTGCCCACGGCGGATACCGAGAGGAGGCGCTCGACGCCCAGGGACTTCAGCGCCCAGAGGTTGGCCCGGTAGTTCACTTCCGTGGGGGTGAAGCGATGGCCTTCGCCATGGCGGGCCAGGAAGGCCACGGGAGCGCCATCGAAGGTGCCCATATGCACGGGCCCCGATGGGGCTCCGAAGGGAGTCTCCACCTCCACCGCCCGATCGAGGGCCAAGCCCTCCATCCGATAGAGGCCACTGCCGCCGATGATGCCGATGGGTGTTTTCATTCCCTCATTCTACTTGCCCCGTCTCCGCCGTTCATGCTTCTCTGGATGCCTGACAATTTTCTTGTGCTGGATGCACGGGAAGCAGGTGGGAATCCTGCGCTGCCCCGCAACGGTATGCACCACGCTCATCGCCATTGGATGCCGCGTGAGACCTCAAGCCCGAACCACTGGGATCGTCCTGGGAAGGTTCGGGGGGAGCTGAAAAGCCCCTGTCGCGTGTGAGCCCGGAGACCGGTCCCGCACTTCACCCCCCGTCGTGGGCACGGGCCGGGCCTAGATCCTGCGGGATCCGCCCCGCCGCCACGACGCCATGCGTGGAGGCATGATGGGTTCATCCCGGATTCTCTTCTCTTTGGCGGCCCTGTCCGCCCTCTTCCTGTCCGCCGAGGACAAGAAACCAGCCGAGGCCACCGTCACGGTAAGCGCCGAGGCCCAGCCAGTGGAGGTCACCCGCACCCCCGCGCCGGTGCGCATCGTGGAGGCCGAGGAACTGGCCCGGCTCGGCAGCCGCACCTTGTCGGAGCTGCTCGAGGTGCTCCAGCCTGGCGCCGTCATGGCCAGCGGCAGCGCGGGCAAAACCGCCTCCGCTTTCCTCAATGGCACCCTCAGCCGGAACGTGGTCGTGCTCCTGGACGGCCTGCGCCTCAACGATCCGACCACCGTCACGCCTAATCTCGGTGCCATCAGCCTGGTGGGCATCGCCCGGGTTGAACTGGTGCTGGGGCCCTCCTCGGTGCTCTACGGCAGCGACGCCATCGGAGGCGTCATCGCCCTCACCAGCGTGGGCCGTGGCGCCCTGGGCTTCCACGGGCAGACCGGCCTGAAGATCGGAACAGGCGGCCAGGTCGGGGGCACCGCCCAGGTGCAGCTGTCGGGCCGCCAGGGTTGGATCGCGGCCGGCGCCGAGGCCGAGAAGCAGGAAACCGGATTCACCGATGATGCCTTCAGGCAGGCTGGTGGTTTCCTTCGCCTGGGCATGAAAGTGGGTGAGACGGCCTTCACAGCCTTCTATCGCAACAGCGGCCAGACGGCTTCGGTACCTTTCACCACGGCCGGCTGGCCCGCCTCGCGGAGCTATGAACCGGGCCGCGAAACCCATGCGCGCCAGGAGAGCTGGGGGGCGGCCCTCCACAGCGATCTTGCGCCTGGCCTGGTGCTGGAGAACACCCTCCAGGCTCTTTCGGGCAGTAGCGGCGATCCCAATGGACCTCTCCGCCAGCAGACCGACCGTGACTTCAAGCGGGTGGAGGACCAGCTCACCTTGCACTGGCAACCGATCAAGTCGCTGCATCTCTCCGCCCGCCTCGAAGGCCGCGAAGACACCAGCCACGCCATGAACTACTACGATCCCTCCACCTACAGCCCGGTTCGCTACCGCGGCGAAGGCCGCGATCTGGCCGGGGCTTTGGAAACCCGCTGGACCCTGGCGGAAGGACTGGACTGGGTGGCGGGCCTGCGCAGGGATGAAGGCCACCGGGATCTCACCCGCCAGGACTCGGGCCTTCGCAGCCGGGTCGGCAGTGATGGGGCCAGCACCTGGCGCACGGGCTTGAACTGGGCGGCCGCTCCCGCCCTGCGGCTCTATGTCAGTACCGGCAAGGGCTTCCGCATGCCCAACACCACCGAGTTCACCCTCAATGCCCAGGCGGAAAGCCAGGATGGCCAGGTGTACCGCATTCAGCCCGAGCGCAGCAGCACCATCCAGGTCGGTGCCACGGGCCAGTTCGCGGGCCACTGGGAATACCGCCTGGAGGCCCAGCGCACCCGGATCTCCGACCTGCTGGCCTACATCTACGACTACGGCTACCCACCGGCCTTCACCTCCCATTACGCCAATGAGGGCACCATCCGGGCCCAGAGCCTCGAAGGAGCCCTTGGCTGGCGGGGAGGAGCCGATGTGGCCTACGGCTGGGACCTGATCCTGCGCAGCCAGGAAACCCGGGACCTGGACCACAACGCCGAGGGCCAGCAGTTCGGTCAGCAGAACACCGCCATCGTCCGGCACCCGTTCTTCACGGGAGCCTTGGCCGCCTTCGCCCAGTCCAGGAGCTGGCGGGCCGATCTCCGCTTTGACCGCATCGGGCCTCGTTACGACATCAACGACACCAGCTTCCAGGTCATCTCCACGGGCAAGGCCTATCGTGATCTCACCCTGGGCCTGTCCCACGAACCCCTGAAGGGGCTCACCCTCTCCCTTCGCGGCGAGCACCTGCTCCAGCCGCGGCAGAACGTTCAGGATTGGCTCACGGGCCGCTACGATCAGAACGGTGATGCCAGCCTGGTTTACGGCTTCCCCGCCCCCGAGCCCCGGTGGACTCTGGGCCTGACCTGGAGGTGGTGATGTTCCGCTCGTCCGTGCTGCGCCTGCTGGCCCTGCTCCTCTGCGCGCTGCCGCTCCTGGCGGCCCGTCCCCAGCGGGTGGTGAGCCAGGCGGTGGGCACGGACGAGCTGCTGCTGGCCCTGGCGGACCCGGGGCAGATCGCGGCGCTCAGCCACATCAGCCACGATGCCGAGTTCAGCCCGGTGGCCGCCGAAGCCCGGCGCTTCCCCGCCCTCAAGGACAGTGACGCGGAAAGCGTGCTGAGTTTCCGTCCCGACCTGGTGCTGGCCGCCAGCTTCACCCGCCCCGAAACCCTGGCCCTGCTCAGGCGGGCCGGGGTTCGGCTGGTGGTGATGGACCGCTTCGATTCCCTGGAGGATGTCTTCTTCAGCATCCGCATCCTCGGTCATGAGCTGGGACAGGAGGCCCGGGCCGAAGCCCTCATCGCCCAGTGCCGTCAACGCACGAATGCTCTGGCGGCGCGGCTGAAGGGCGTCAGGCCCGTTCGCGTGCTCAGCGCCGGGCTCTATCCCTTCACCTCCGGAATCGGCACTTCATTCCAGGATTTGTGCGAACACGCCGGTGCCATCAATGTCGCTGCGGAAGCGGGCCTCAAGGGCCATGCCCCCACGCCCTCCGAAAAGCTGCTCGCCTGGAACGTGGAGGTGCTCGTCGCCTCCGACGACAAGAACATCCGGGCCCGCCTCGCCGAGATCCCCCACTACCGCGCCATGAAAGCCTTCAAGGAAGGACACCTGGTGGTGATCCCCGGCTCCATGCTGTCCAGCGTGTCCCACCACCGCATTGACACCTACGAGCTCCTGGCGCGGGCGCTGCACCCGGAGCGCTTCCGGTGAGATCCCGCCTCGCGGTTCCCGCGCTCCTGGCGCTGCTGGTCCTGGCCTTCCTGGCTTCGCTGGCCTTCGGGGAACTGCGACTCAGCTTCGGGCAGGTACTGGGCGCTTTTACCGGGAGCGGCGATGAACTCGCCCGAACGGTGGTGCGGGATTTCCGCCTGCCCCGGGCCCTGGTGGGCATGGCGGCGGGCGCGGCCCTGGCCGCCAGCGGCGTGGTGATGCAAGCCTTCTTCCGCAATCCCCTGGCCAGCCCGGGCCTCCTGGGCGTGAGCAGTGGCGGCGCCCTGGGCGCGGTCACGGTGCTGGCCCTGGGGCCCGCTTTGGGCATTGCGGCCTCCATCTGGGCCCTGCCCCTGGCCTCCATCCTGGGCGCCTTCGTGGCCACCGGTGCCGTGCTGTTCCTGGCCCAGCGGGGTGCCGGCACGGAGCGGCTGCTGCTTTCCGGCGTGGCCCTCAACGCGCTCCTGGGGGCCGGCACCAGCTTCCTCCTCA
Organism: Geothrix sp.; assembly: GCA_035255365.1. Lineage (GTDB taxonomy): Bacteria > Acidobacteriota > Holophagae > Holophagales > Holophagaceae > Geothrix. The sequence continues at coordinate 10,812 of DATEZS010000027.1, read as the reverse complement.
CCATCACCACCGGCCATTTCGAGGTGAACGCGCAGATCCTCTTCTGGCTCATGGGCGGCCTCGAAAGCCGCAGCTGGGAGCATGTGTGGATGGGAGTGCCCGCCATCCTCGCCGGCTGCCTGCTGCTGCTGCCCCTGGGTCGCGCCATGAACCTCCTGAGCCTCGGCGAGCAGAGCGCCCAGAGCCTGGGCGTGGATGTGCGGCGCCTGCGCTGGCAGCTCATCCTGCTCTCCACGGTGCTCACGGCCCTGGCCACGGCCGTGGGCGGCATCATCGGCTTCGTGGGCCTGGTGGTCCCCCACATGCTGCGCATGGCCTTCGGCCCTGACCACCGGCGCCTGCTGCCCTACGCCATGCTCGGTGGCGCGGCCTTCCTGCTGGCCTGCGACCTCATCACCCGCACCTTCCCCATGGGCCTTCGCCTGGGCGTGGTCACATCCCTGGTGGGCGGCCCCTTCTTCCTGTGGCTGCTGCGGAGGCCGCGATGACTCCCGCGCTCCACGCCTCCGCCCTCACGGTCCCCGGCCGCCTGGAAGCCGTGTCCATCAACCTGGGACCCGGCGAGATGGTGGCGGTGGTGGGGCCCAACGGGGCCGGCAAGTCCACCCTCATGCAGGCCCTGGCGGGACTGCTTCCGGCCGAAGGCGTCATCCACTGGAATGGCCAGGCCTTGTCCCAGATCCCCATGATGGAGCGGGGGCGTCGGCTCGCCTGGGTGAGCCAGGAAGCCCTCTTCGAGTTCGCCTTTCCGGTGCGCGAAGTGGTGGCCCAGGGCCGCTACGCCTGGGGGGATGATCTTGATGGCGTGGCGGAGGCCATGGCGGAACTGGACCTGGCCTATCTCGCGGATCGAGCCGCCACGCGGCTTTCCGGCGGAGAACGCCATCGCGTCAGCCTTGCCCGGGCCCTGGCCACCGGCGCTCCCATCCAGCTCTGGGACGAACCCGTGGCCCAGCTGGATGTGCGCCACGCTCTGGAAGTGCTGCGCCTGGCCCGGCAGCTCGCCACCGGAGGCACCACCATGGTGGTGAGCCTCCACGACCTCCGCGCCGCCTACCGGTTCGACCGGGTCCTGGTGCTGGATCAGGGCCGCCTCGTAGGCAACGGCGCCCCTCACCAGGTGCTCACGGCGGCCCTGATCCGCCAGGTGTTCCGGGTGGAGGCCACCTTCGTGGAAAGCCTGGTGCCGGAACTGCCCTCGCAGTAAGGCCGTTACTGACGCTTCAGCACCCACCCCAGCCCCACGGGCCCGATCACAGTGGTGAGCAGGAGGGCCCCGATCACGCCTGCCTGGATGTCGGAAGAGAGCAGAGGCGCGCCATGGATCTGCAAGGCGGCTCCCGTGGCCACGAAGATCAGCCCCACCTCGCCGCGGGGCACCATGCCCCAGCCCACCACGGCGGCTCGAACGCCTCGGCCGCCCCCATAGCCTGCGAGGTACTTGCCGGCCACGCCCAGCAGGGCCAGCACTGCGGCAAAGCCAAGGGTGGCGGGCCTGAGGAGGGCCGTGGGATCCACCTTCGCGCCCATGAGCACGAAAAACAGGGGCGACAGAACGGACACCAGGGGATGCACCAGTTCTTCGAGGGTGTGGCGTTCCCGCCGTTCCATGTCCACGATGTGGGCGGGTTCCAGAATGAGCCCCGCCGCGTAGGCGCCGACGATGGAGGCCAGGCCCGCGAGGCTGCCCAGCCAGGCCAGCAGGAAGGCGAACCCGAGCGCCAGGGGCAGCAGGACCTGCTCGCCCCGGAAGCGGCTGGCCAGGCGGAACAGGCGCGGCGTGGCGAGGCGGCCCAGGGTGAGGGCCAGCACCAGGAACCCGAGGGCCAGTGCCAGGGTGCGCGCAAGGTCGGATCCCAGGGAACGGCCCGCGGTGGCGCCCACCAGACCCGAGACTGCGACCAGCACCAACAGGCCCAGCACATCGTCCAGCACCGCGGCGCCCACGATGATCCGGCCTTCCATCGAATCCGAAGCGCCCTTTTCCCGCAGCACCTGGGCCGAGATGCCGATGCTGGTGGCACACAGGCAAGCGCCGATGAAGAGGTCCACCACGAAGGGCGTGCCGGCCGGGAGCAGCAGCCAGGCCCCGGCCAGGCCCGCCGCCATGGGCACGATCACACCGATGGTCGCCACGCGCAGCGCGGACAGCCCCACCTTCAGCATCTGCGGAACGGTGGATTCCAGCCCCACGGCGAACATGAGCACCACCACGCCGAGACCGCCCAGCAACTCGGCCCCGGGCGAAGCCGCCACGTCCAGGAACGGGGGCCAGGCACGGTGCAGGACCGCCAGGGCGATGCCCACGGCCAGCTCCCCCGCCACAGCAGGCAGCTTCAGGCGCACCGCCAGCTCACCCCCCACCTTGGCGGACAGCCAGAGCAGCGCCAGCAGCATCAAGGTGCCAGCCAGCGGGTCGTGCATGAGGAAGGCAAAGGGCATGAGGCCTCTGAGTGCGTGGTTCCATTAGATCACCGTCCCTTTCGTAGACAGGTTTAGAGGGCAACGCGCACACTGATTTCATGCCAGAACTACCCGAGCCCGCGACATTCGACCCGAAGCATCCCCTGGCCCTGCCTTCCCGGCTGCGAAGCCTCCGGATGATCGCCCAGGCTCGCCGTCTGGCTCTGGCAGTGCTGCCCCTGGGGGCCGTCATCGGCTTGCTGGTGGCCCTGGCCCTGGCGGGCATGACCCGCTTCCAGGAACTGATCACTGACCATCGGTGGCACACCTTCCTCCTGGTTGCCTCGCCGCTGGTGGGACTGGTTCTCACAGGCATCTGGTTGAAGGTCTCCCGCATCGGGGAAGTCTCCCTGGTGAAAGACCTGGTGGAGGCCCACGCCGACCCCCTGGGGACCTTCCGGTTCTGGCCCAGCCTGGGCAAGACCCTGGCCTGCGCCCTGACCATCGGCTTCGGCGGGAGCGCAGGAATCGAAGGCCCCGCCAAGTGGTTGGGAGCGGCCCTGGGCGCCCAGTTCCACGGGGCGCTGCGCTGGTTCGCGCGCCGCTGGCCCCGTTTGCGGAGGGTCCTGGTCCAGCCCCGGGTCATGGTGATGGCGGGTTCAGCGGCGGCTTTGGCAGCCGTATTCCGGGCCCCCCTTTCAGGCGCCCTGTTGGCGGCAGAACATGAAGGCGAATTGAATGCCACCCAAGCCGCCCCTGCGCTGGTGGCTTCCGCCACGGGCTATCTGGCGTTCATCGCGCTGCGGGGAACGGCCCCCCTCCTCGGCATCGCCGCGCCCTACACGCTGAAGGCCCGGGAACTTTTCTGGGCCCTACCCCTCGGCCTGGCCTGCGCCCTGGCCGCATCCCTGTTCCGTCGCCTGCTCCGGTTCGGCCGCCACCACCTGCGTCCCTTGCCGCTGTCCCTGCGGGGCCTCGTCGCAGGCCTGGGGCTGGTGATCCTGGCGCTCCCAGGTGCCTGGCTGTGGCCGGGACTGCCCGTGACCCAGGGTGGCGGCTTGGACCTGGTAACCCATGTGCTGCATGGTGGAACGCCTTCCTCCGCCGCCCTCACCTTCTTTGCACTCAAGCTCACCGCCACCGCCCTCACCTTCGCGGGGGGTGGCGTCGGCGGTACCTGGCTTCCCTCAGTCACCATCGGCGCCTGCCTGGGCGCGGCTTTCGATGCCTGGGCCGGCCTCGGACAACCTGGCCTCTTCGCCCTGGTGGGGGCCAGCGCCTTCGCCGGAGCCGTGCACCGCACACTCCTCACACCGGTGGTGTTCCTGGCCGAAACCACGGGCCAGGCCGCGCTGGTGGTGCCCGCCCTGGTGGCCACGGTGGCCGCCTTCCAGGGAACGCGAAACGAATGAGCCTGCTCAGCCTTGCAACCTGGGTTTCCATCCTCACCATCCTGAGTGGGCTCACCCTGCTTCGCCGCCACACCCTCCGGCTGCCCCTCCTGCCAACGGGGGCGGCCCTGCCCGCCTTGGCCCCCTCCATCTGTCTTTGCATCCCCGCCAGGGACGAAGCGGAAGAACTGCCCGCCGCCCTGGATTCCTGGCTGGCCCAGGACTATCCGGCGCTCCGCATCCTCGTGGTGGATGACGGTTCCACCGATGACAGCCCGGAGCTCCTGCGCCAGCGCGCGACCGCGCATCCAGAGCGCCTGCGCGTACTCCGCAACGATCACCTGCCCCCTGGCTGGCTGGGAAAGAACCACGCCCTGGATCTCGCCAGTCGTCAGCCGGAAGCGCTGGCTGCGGATTGGCTGCTCTTCGCGGATGCCGATGTGAAGGCCGCCCCGGATCTTCTCCGGCGGGCCATGGCCTTCGCCTTCAGCCAACCCACGGACATCCTGGCGCTGGTGCCCGCCATCGACGCGGTGGGCACGGCGGAACGCATCGTCCTGCCCCTGGCGGCCTCGGCCTTCCTGACCCTGGTGCCGCCCCACCAGGTGCCCAATCCCCGGCACCCGGCCTTCTGCGGCGTGGGGGCCTTCACCCTCGTGCGCCGGGCCGCCTACGATGCGGTGGGTGGTCACGCCGCCGCGCCCCTGGAGGCCATTGACGACATGATGCTGGCCCGGCGCGTGAAGGCTGCGGGCTTCCTCAATCGCGTAGCCCAAGGGGGACCGGACCTCCATCTGCGGATGTACCACGGGCTGGCGGAGCTGGTGCGGGCCATGCGGAAGAACTCGGCCGCCATCCCCTACTGGGGACTGATGTTCCCGCTCCTGCCGGCCATGGGCCTGATCGGTCTTGCCCCCCTGTGGCTGCCCTTCGCGGGGTACCCCGCCAGCGCGCTCCTCCTCTGGCTCCTGGTGCCCACCCTGGCGGGCGACTCCCAGCAGCGGCTCTCGGGACGGCCCATGGACCTGCTCTGGGCCCTCTGGCCCCTCACGACGTTCGTGCTGCTGGCGGGCACCGCCTGGGCCCTGGTGGACCGGGTGCGCGGCGTGAACCACTGGCGCGGACGGGATGTGACGCTGCGGCCAGCACGACCTGCGGAATAAACCCGGCTGAAAGTCCAACAGGCGGCGGATGCCCAGACGGAACTATCCTGAACACCTCCTTCAGGAGCCACCATGCCTCTCCTCGGTTCATCCCTGCTGGCCCTTGGGCTTCTCGGCCAGGCCGGATCCACCCCATCGGCTCCGTCGGCGCCGGCGCCGGCGGCTCAGCAGGCTTCCACCTGGTCGCTTCTACGATCCCTGCCCGTAGGTGGTGAGGGCGGCTGGGACTACGTGACGTTGGATCCAGAAGCTGAACGTCTCTATGTGCCCCGCTCCACCCATGTGATGGTGCTCGACCTTGAGGGCAAGCCGATGGGCGACATCCCGGCCACCTCAGGCGTGCATGGTGTGGCCCTCGCCCCGGAGCTGGATCGCGGCTTCACCAGCAACGGCCGGTCCAACACCATGACCGTCTTCAAACGCTCCACCCTGGCGGTCATCCAGGAGGTGAAGACCACCGGAGAGAACCCCGACGCCATCCTCTACGAACCCGCCACCAGGCAGATCTTCACCTTCAACGGCCGCGGCAAGAACGCCACGGTCTTCAACGCCGAAACCCTGCAGGTGGTCGGGACGATTCCGATCGGCGGCAAGCCCGAATTTTCCGCCTGCGACGGCAAGGGCCACATCTTTGTGAACGTGGAAGACACCCACGAGTTGTTGACCATCGATGCGATAAAGCGCGCAGTCACCGCCCGCTGGTCCCTCAAGCCCCTGGAAGAGCCCACGGGCCTCGCCATCGATGCGGCCCGCCAGCGCCTTTTCGCCGTAGGCGGCAACAAGCTCATGGCGGTGGTGGATATCCCCAGCGGGAAGCTGATCGCGACGCTTCCCATCGGCGCGGGTTGCGATGGCGTGGTTTTCGATCCCGGCACAGGCTGCGCCTACGCGGCCAACGGCGAGGGGACGATCACCATCATCCGGGCCGATGGCCTGAAGACACCTTTCACCGTCGAAGCCACCGTTCCCACCCGGAAGGGCGCCCGGACCCTGGCGGTGGATCCGAAGACCCATCTTCTCTACCTGCCCACCGCGGCATTCGCGTCCGCGCCCGCAGCCAAGGCCGGGGAACGCTCACGTCCCACCATGGTGCCGGGCAGTTTCCAGATGCTGGTGGTCGGAACCGCACGCTGAGCCACCCTTCCCGCCAGCCGCCATCAATGGTCGTCCAGGCAGATGAGTGCGGGGTCGATCAAGCCCCCTCGAACAACTTCAGGGTGTCATCGAGCCGCCTCAGGATCGAAAGGATGCGGAAGGGCTCCACGCTCACGTAGTCCACGGCGCCCGCAGTGAGGGCGTGGTGGCGCTTCTTCACCTCATCCTCCTCCGTGCCCGCCAGGATCACGGGCAGGGGGCAGCCCTCCTGGGAGACGAGCTGGCGGCAGAGATCCAGGGGACTGGTCAGCCTCAGCTGGTTGTGGATGAGCACCATTTTCACGCGGCCCCAGGAACTGCCCTCCACGCCCAGCGGCTTCAATTGGGCACTCACCGGGCCCTTGATGTGATCCAGGGTGGCAAGGCCGAATTTCCGGCTGAGGGCCTCCCCGAGGCGCACCGCGAACTCCTCCTTCTCGGTGAGCAGGAGGATCAGCGGATCCCGGTCCACCACGAGCTTCACCGTGGGCAACGCCGCCACCCGGTTGATGCGGGCCGTGGCCTCCTGGAAGCCCCGTGGACTGAAGTCCTCCTTGTCCAGCCGGGCCTGCTCCAGTTGTTGGGCCTGGATCCAGTCCCGGTACTGGCTCAGCATTTTCGGGTCGGAGTCCTTGGCGAACCGCAGACCCACCAGGTTCTCGCCGAAGTAGGCGACGGTGGCGCGGCCGCGGAAGCGCAGGTCCGCGTCCAGGGGCACATCCAGCAGGGACTCCTCGCCCATGCGGAGCAGCTCGCGGATGTCCTGGCGGCTGTTGCGCAGCACCAGCTCCATGCCTTCTTCGCCGAAGCTCTGCACGGTGCCATCGATGAGGGCATTGCGGGTATTGGTGAAGGTGGCCACATGAGCCTGGGAACGGGCGCCATCCGGGATGAAATCCGCCAGCCGGTGCAGATCGCTGCGGCGGAGCACCCGCGGGATGCCGGTCAGGCAGGCCTCGACACCTTCGATCACCTCCTGGCCCGCATGGGGAACCACGCATTCATACTCCAGCCCGCGATCCTTCAGCTTCATGGAAAGGCTCTCGCCGGGCTTGATGCCCCAGCTCGCCAGATCCTGGTGATCCATGCGGAGCGCAAGGCGATCCCCGTCTTCCGTCAGGATGGGAAAGGTGCCTCGCTGAGCCTTGAAGGCCACTTCCAGCTTGGCCCCGGCGAGGCATAGCCGCTGGAGGGCCATGCGGATCTCCGTGGTGTCTTCGAGCAGGGCTGACGCTTTGGCCATGGCTATCGTTCCTCAGGCAGAGGGGCAATGGACCCGGTCGGCAGCCAGCGGGCGAGCGCGCGATGGAGATCCGGAACCCGCACGGGCTTGGGAATGTAGTCATCCATCCCGGCTTCGATGCAACGTTCCCGGTCCCCGGCCATGGCGTTGGCCGTCATGGCCACCACGGGCAGGCGCCGGCTGCCCCGCTCCCGCTCCCGAATCCGGCGCGTGGCTTCGAAGCCATCCATTTCGGGCATCTGGCAGTCCATGAAGACCAGGTCGTAGGAAACCCCGATGAGGGCATCCAGGGCCTCCATGCCGGTGGCGGCCACGTCCGCCTGAATGCCGAATTTCTTGAGGAGGGTCAGGGCCACCTTCTGGTTCACCAGGTTGTCCTCGGCGAGCAGCACCCGCAGCTGGATGGCCTCCTGTTCGATCTTGGCCTTGTCCGCCGGGGCAGGGGCCGGTTCCGGTGCCTGGACCGGCTCCACCAGGGCCCGTAGCAGGCTCGGCCGCACGGGAATCGAGAGGAAGGCCTCCACGCCCAGCTTCTGTCCGTCCTGGCGCAGCTCTGGCTGGTAGAGCGGGCTGATGAGCGCCACCTGGGCGCCCTTGGCGGCCCTCATCACCAGTGGAAGCTCATCGGGCCCGGTCAGCACCAGCGCGTCCTCTCCCTGCTGGTGGATGGACACCCAGGCGCCCAGGTCCACGCCGGCTGGCGCCACCAGGGGATGCAGCCCCCAGGCTTCCAGCTGCTCCTGGATCAAGGCGGTGATGATGGGAGACAGCCCCGCCAGCAGGATGGGACGGTGCAAGGGCCGCAACGGCGGCTGGTCGGCCCGGGGCTGCAGGTGGAGGGTGACCCAGAAGGTGCTGCCCTTCCCGAGTTCGCTCTCCACGCCGATGGTGCCACCCATGAGCTCCGCCAGGCGCTTGCAGATGGTGAGCCCCAGCCCCGTGCCCCCGTATTTGCGGGTGGTGGAGCTGTCCCCCTGGAAGAAGCTGGTGAACAGGTTGCTCACCACATCGGGCCGCATGCCGATGCCCGTGTCCCGGATCTCCATCCGGATGAGGGAGGCATCCGCGGGCTCGGGCCGCACCCGGACCTCCACCGAACCCTCGTGGGTGAACTTCAGCGCATTGTCCATGAGGTTGGTGAGGATCTGCCGCAGGCGCGTGGGATCCCCCGCCACCGTCATGGGCGTGGCCGGGTCGATCACCACGCCCAGATCCACGCCCTTGGTCTGGGCCTTCACGCCGAGGACCGCCTGCACATCCTCGATGACCCCGAGCAGGTCGAAGTCCAGGGTCTCGAACTGGAGCTTGCCCGCCTCGATCTTCGAGAAGTCCAGGATGTCGTTGATGAGGGTGAGCAGGGCCTCCCCGCAGGAACGGACCGTTTCCGCGTACTGGCGCTGTTCCGCCTCCAACGGCGTGTCCAGCAGCAGGCCGGTCATGCCGATGATGCCGTTCATGGGCGTGCGGATCTCGTGGCTCATGTTGGCCAGGAACTCGCTTTTGAGCCCCGACAGCTCCAGGGCCTTGTCCCTGGCCTTGGCCAGTTCCCCGGCGGCCTCTTCCAGCTGCCGCTCGGCGTGGCGGCGCTCCGTGATGTCGTGGAACTGCCAGAGATGGCCGAGGCATTCCTCGCCCACGAGGATCGGAACGAAGTCCCAGGAGAGGATGCGCCCGTCCCGCAGCGGCAGGTCCTCCCCCGAGAAGGGCACCCGCGCCGCGACCACGCTGGACTGGCGGTCCAGGAAGACGGCGGAATCCACCAGCAGATCCAGCCCCTCTTCGAACAGGTCTCGGGTGTCGCTTTCAACCAGCACATGCGCCGGCACGGGCACCTGGAACATCTGGCAGAAGGTCTCGTTGAGCAGGGCGATCTTGCGCCCTTCGGTTTCCACCAGGATGCCCGCCTGCATGTTTTCCAGCAGCGCCCGGAGGCGGCTCGTGGCCATGCGCAGGACGATCTCGCCGGCTTTCCGCTCGGTGATGTCCGTGAAGGTGCCGCTGACGCCCTGGACCACCCCCTCGGCGTCGTAGGAGATACGCTGATAGGCCTCCACCCACTTGGTATCTCCCGATTCCGTGGGGATGCGGAATTCGCCTTCGAAGGATTCCTGCCCCGTTTCCACCGTGTAGGACAGCAGGTTCAGGTACCTCTGGTGATCGCTGGGATGGAGCGCATCCAGGAAGGGCTTCCCCAGGCTCTCTTCCACCGAGCGGCCCGTGAGGGCGGACCAGGCGGGGTTCAGGAAACACCAGCGCCCCTGGCGATCCACCTGGAAGACCACTTCCTTGAGGTGGTCCACCAGGGCCCGGTAGCGCTCGGCCTCGGCCTGGGCCAGGGCCAGGTGAGCCTCCAGGGAAGGAGGCGCCGCACAAATGGGAGTCGGAGTCGGATCAGTGGTCATGCCCCTTCCTCTTCGGACGGTCCGCAGGGAATCCTGAAAAAAGATTTCTTGTTTTTTTCGCTTTTTGCCACAAACTTACGAACATCCCCTTGGAGGACCCATGGCCGCTGCCGAGCAAGACGATCGCCTCAAAGCCCTAACCCGCACCATTGCTGATATTGACCGTGCCTTTGGCAAGGGCTCCATCATGAAGCTGGGCGATCGCATGAGCAATGCCGAGGGCATCGAAGTCATCAGCACGGGCTCCATCGCGCTGGACTCGGCCCTGGGTGTCGGAGGCGTGCCCAAAGGCCGCGTCGTGGAAGTCTATGGCCCGGAAGCCAGCGGCAAGACCACCCTCGCCCTGCACATGGTGGCTCAGGCCCAAAAGAAGGGCGGCCTTGCCGCATACATCGACGCCGAGCACGCCCTCGATCCCGAATACGCCCAGAAGCTCGGCGTGGATGTGGAGAACCTCTTCATCAGCCAGCCGGATAGCGGGGAGCAGGCCCTGGAGATCTGCGACCAGCTGGTGCGCAGCGGTGCCCTGGACATCATCGTGGTCGACTCCGTGGCCGCCCTGGTGCCCAAGGCCGAAATCGACGGCGAGATGGGCGACAGCCATGTGGGCCTCCAGGCCCGCCTCATGAGCCAGGCCCTGCGCAAGATGACCGGCACCATCAGCAAGACCCACACCTGCGTGGTCTTCATCAACCAGATCCGCATGAAGATCGGCGTGATGTTCGGCAATCCGGAGACCACCACCGGCGGCAACGCCCTCAAGTTCTACGCCTCGGTGCGCATGGACATCAGGAAGATCGCGGCGCTCAAGCAGGGCAACGACATGATCGGCTCGAGAACCCGCGTCAAGGTGGTCAAGAACAAGGTGGCCCCCCCGTTCAAAGAGGTCGAATTCGACATCCTCTACGGCGAGGGTATCTCGAAGGAAGGGGACGTCCTCGATCTCGCCGTGGAACGCAACGTCGTCGAGAAGAGCGGCGCATGGTTCTCCTACGGCAAGGAGCGCATCGGCCAAGGGCGCGAGAATTCCCGACTGTTCCTCAAGGAGCACCCGGAGATCCTCGCCGAGATCAGGG
>DATEZS010000026.1:0-9647 GCA_035255365.1 Geothrix sp. | reverse complement strand
TCGCGGATGACGGCCAGGCTGCGGTTGCCGAGCAGGTCGATCTTCACCAGGCCGTAGTTCTCCACGCCGTCCTTGTCCCAGGTGGTGGTGGACACCTTCTCCTTGGCGGGCGCGGGCTGGAAGGCGGCGTGTTCCCAGAAGGGACCGGGCGTGACGACGGTGCCGCCGGGATGCACGGAGAACTGGTGGAAGTGGCCCTTCAGCGCCGCGGCCTGGCGCAGGATCGTGTCCCAGGCGGGGTTCTCGGCGGCGCGGGGAAGGCCCCCTTCCCAGCCGCGGACGTAGCGGGCCAGCTGCTTCAGCTCGCTGTCGGGCCGTCCGTGGGCCTGGGCCACGGCCCGCAGGGCGCCCTTGGCCTTGAAGAAGGCGTGGTTGGCCACCATGGCCACGCGGTCGCGGCCGTAGCGCTCGAAGACCTTCTGGATGACGTCCCCCCGCTCGTCCCAAGCGAAGTCGATGTCCATGTCCGGCGGGTCCTTCCGCTCCGGCGTGAGAAAGCGCTCGAACATCAGGTTCGTGGCCACGGGATCCACGTTGCTGAGACCCAGGGCGTAGCTCACCAGGGAGGCCGCGCCGCTGCCCCGGCCGCAGATGCGGGGCGTCGCGCCCTGGGCGGCCTGGACGATGTCCTGCACCAGCAGGAAGTAGCGGGCGAAGCCCTTGAAGGCGATGAGGTCCAGCTCCCGCTCCATGCGGGCCAGCACCTCGCCGCCCGGGTGCTCGAACCGCGCGGCAACCCCCGCCCGCACCTTCTCGCGCAGGAGGGCGTCCAAGTCCGAGCCCTTGCAGCCCAGGGGATCGGCCAGCACCCACGTGCCCCAGTGGACGTTCCAGCCCGAGATGCGCTCCAGGACGGCCGCGGTGGCCCGTTCCACGGCAGGCTCGCCGAAGGGGAAGCGGGCCTCCCAGTCGGCCCGGGGGACGGCCGCCTCCGCGGGATCCCACAGGGCCTCTGTGCGGATGAGCGTGGCCTGCGTCTCGATGGCCCGCTTCAGGCGGTGCATCTCCAGTCCCTCGGCGGTGCGGAAGCGCAGCACCTGGGGCGCCACCACCTCCAGCCCTGCGGCCAGCGCCTTCCGGGCCTCCTGGGCGCGGCGGGGGTGGGCCAGCAGGGCCCCGTAGCAGCCCGCGCGCAGCAGGACATCCAGGCCCGCGAGGTCATCCGCCAGCAGCACGCAGTCCCGGGGCGGCTCCGCCTCGCCCAGGCCCGGAATGGACGGCGTGTGCCCCTCATGGGCCTGGGCCGTGAGCAGGCGGTTCAGCTCGGCGTAGCCAGCATCCGTGAAGGGCAGTGCGCCGTAGCCATGGCCTCGCCAGGTGAAGCGGCAGCCAAGGTGCAGCCGGAAGTCCACCCACCGGGGATCCGGCGGCAGGCCTTCCAGTTCCCGGGACTTGTGGATCCATTCCAGGGTGTCGCGCAGTTTCGGATAGCCCGCCATGCCGAGGTCCCAGCAGACCAGGTCGCGGTAGCCCAGTTGCCGCGCCAGTGAAAGCAGCTGCTTCGCCGGGTAGACGCCTTCGCCTAGAGAGAAATCGGAAATGCCTAGGGCGAACATGGGGCGGCTCGGGAACCCTCAGCGACCGGCCCCATCCATCCCGGCAGGACCGCGCGATCGGGGAAGCGGCGGCGGAGACGGGCCAGGGCCGGTTCGAGGCGGTCGAGCTTCTGGTTCCGGGGATCCTCGAAGAGGGCCCGTTCACGACCCAGGCCCCAAGCCAGTCGCAGTTCCACCTCGCGCACCAGGAGGCGGCGGGTGGTGAGGGCCAGGAAGGCCTGCTGGAGGCGGCGCGCCAGGACCATGGGCGGGGCCGTGAGATCTTCGGGTGAGGCCCGCCAGGCGTGAGGCTCGCCATCCACATCCCACCAGCGCAGCACCAGCTTCCGGGGGTGGCGAGGGTCCGACCAGAGCCAGTCCAGGCAACGGGCGGCCAGGGCCACCTCTTCGGGCAGGCGGGGCGGCTGGAGGCGCCAGCCGTGCCGGGCGTGGCCGGGGCGCTCCGTGAGCAGGGGCAGGCGCGGCCGGTCCTCGCCTCGGACCCAGGCCCGCAGGTCCGGCGCCAGCTTGGGGTTCGTCAGTTCCGCCAGCACGGGCAGGGGCACGGGCTGGAGGTCGCCGAACAGCCGCAGGCCCAGCCGCTGGAAGCGGTCGTGGAGGCGCGGGGCCAGATCGGGCAAGCGGCGGAGGGGCTGGGGAGCGAGGAAGGTCCTCTCCGAGCCGTCCTCCACGAGCTCCAGATGGTGCTCCACATGGGCAGCCAGCTGGGCGGCGGTGGCGCTCAGGGACAGCCCCCCGTGGCTATCCCAGCCGTGCCGAATCGCCAGCTCCCGGCGCATGCGCTCGGCGGTATCCGCCAGGGGCCCGAAGAGGCGCTGGGTGCCCTGCAGCTCCACCAGCGCCTCGCCCAGGCGTCCCAGCTGCCCCTGGGGCGTCCAGTGCTGAAGGAAATCACCCAGGCTGCCCTGGGCCTCCCACCAGACCTGCGGTGCCGGGTCCAGCACCCGCAGGCCCGGCGCGGCGCGCAGGGCCTGGTCCATGGGCATGCCCGAGACCAGCCCCTCGGCCCGGCCCAGGCGGTTCACGAACCAGAGGGTGGGCGAGCGGGGGCTTTCCGGGTTCAGGAAGGCCAGGGGCCGGTCCCGCAGTCCCCCGTCCCGGCCGCAAGCCAGCTGGAACGGCAATTCGGGAACCCACATCGCCAGCACCAGAACCTCCAGGGGGATTCAAGTATGGCGAAAATTTAGCGAAATGCAATTATCCGATTTTGCTTAGAGGACGCGCCGCGATTTAGGCCAAGGAGGCCTTTCTGGCACGGCCTGATGCGTGGATAGCAGACCCAGGATCAGCCCGTTGACCCTTCACAGGTTTCGGCCCAATGAACCTGGATGTCGTTCTTCTTTCAGTTTGCCTCCACCTGTTCCAGAGGGCGGGGAGGTTGAGGGCTGCCGAACCGGATGGCCGTGTTGAGCACTCGCAGGTCCTGAAGATCCTTGGAATCGGAAATCAAGGTCTGGCTGAGCTATTGAGAAAACCCAGAGGGCCCGCAAGATCCTTGGCGGACTGCTTCAAGGCTTCCACAGCCTCTCCGGGCCACGCGGGAAAAGCCTTTTGAATTCGATCACAGGTCCCGGCGAGGTCTCCAGCAAAGGCTGCGAGATGACGCACGAAAAGGGCCTGCTCCAGTTCGGCGGCAACCGCGCTATCCCTGCTGGCCGAAGTCAGAATGTGCAGATCGGATTCCTTGAATTTTCCATCCGGCTTGGGTTTGCAAAATTCCTCAAGCTTGGCGGTAAGCACTTCAGAAGTGGGTGGCAGAGGTTCTGAAGTGGAGGGGTCCACGAGTTTTTGATCCTGGATGATGAACTTGCGGACGTCGGCTCTGAAGGCATCCCCTTCCTTGCGAAGCATGTCCAATTGATGCTCGAAGGCTCGGAAGTCACCCTCGAAGCGGGTAGCCAGATCCAGGGCCATCATGGCGTTCTTGAATATCTCTTCCTTGGACTTGTTGCTCTCCAACATTCCGCCACACAGGGCACTGGAGGCCAGCGTCCAGACAGAGGCCACATAAGGATTGGAAAAGAAAGTTTTGGAACGTTCCGGAGTTTCCAGAGGCTCTTTCAGCGCCCCCTTTCCCACTCGGTCTTTCAGGGCAGTCAGCTGGGATTGGTAGGCTGGATTAAAGCTCAGCTGGATCGTGGCATGAGCCTTGGCCAGATCCTGAGCAAGACTGGACAATTTCTCCCTGTCTTTGGCCGACTCACCCAGCACAGCATGAAGACGGCCAAGATTCTTCAGGTATTCCATCCGGGCGGCGTCCGAGCGTTCCTTCAATCCGGAGGAACTGGCCGACTCCAGCTCTGCAAGCCTTCCTTGCCATTCCTTGATGCTGGAGGCGAGCAAAACCGCCAGATCAGCGCACTGTCTTTTCATTTCCTCCAGGGACTTCTGTAGTTCGAGGTTCTTTCTTCCCTGTTCTCCCTCCTGGGCCAGAAGGAGTTTCTGGCTGATGCCCAGCGCAGCCTTGAGTGTGCTGATTTCCTCCCCCAGCTTCTGTTCACCAGAATTCATCTCTCGTTTTGCGGCTGTTGCAGCGACTGGCGGATCGGGATTGGGCGAGGGAGCTGGTTTGACATCCTGGGCCGACAAGCCCAAGCCTAGAATCAGATAAAGGATGGGTTGCCGAATCATATGTCGTTTCTCCCTGCAGTTTTTTCCATTTCACGAGGGGCGGTTCAAGCGCACCCGATGGCAATAGATTTTTTTTAAGTATAATTATAAATATTGATTTAATTTAATTTATTACCAACAATAAGGCAACTATAAGCAACCAGAGCTGACCACTGAGCGACAAAGCCGCAGCCAGTGTAGCAAAAGAAAGAGAGATGGTTGGGTCATGAAAGGGTTCACCCCCTTGGCAAATAGCTGCTGCATCCGCCTTGCCCACCGGCGCACGAGGATTCCGGGCCGGTTCTAAGGGGAGCGCTCGGATTCACCGAAAAGGCCTTGCTCTTCTTTCATGGAAACTCATGATCCGATCCGTGTTCCGGGTGTTTCTTCTGCTCCTCCTGGTCGCCTTGGCTCTGCGAGCTCAAAGCCCCTTTGATCTGGCCAGGCCCGCCCTCCGCACCTACGGAATGGAGGACGGCCTTCCGAGCGGCACCATCTATTGCTTTGCCCGGGACTCCAAGGGACGCCTCTGGGCGGGTTCCGTGGATGGTGCTTCCTATTACACCGGCCACGGGTGGGTATCCGTGCGGATGCCCCGGGAAAGCGCCTCCCAGTACATCCGGGCCATCCTGGCCTCCCAGGATGAAAGCCTCTGGTTCGCTACCCAGGATGGCGGCCTCTGGCGCCTACAGGAGGGGCAGTGGACCCACTTCAAGGGAGGGCGGGACCTGCCCTCCGACCATGTATTTTCCCTCCTGGAAACAAGGGATGCCCAGGGCAAGCTCATCCGTTGGGTCGGCACCGCCGACCAGGGCATCGCAGCCCTGTCCGGGGACCGGTGGCGCACCTGGGGGCCGAAGGAGGGGCTGCCCGGAGGCACCGTCTGGAAGATCCGGGAGATCCATTCACCCGATGGCTCCAGGCAGATCTGGGCAGCCACCGAGAAAGGCCTGTGTGTTCTGGAGGGAGACCGCTGGCGGGTCCTGGGGCTCCGGGACGGCTTCCGGGGTCGCGATGCCAATGACGTGCTCGAGGTCCAGGAAGCGGACGGCAGCCGCAGCATCTGGGTCTCCATGTTCACCCAGGGGCTCGGCCGCTGGGATGGCCGCGCTTGGAAATACTATGTGACCGGTAAGAACTTCCCCGCACGTCTTCCCACATCGAGTCTGGGCGCATCGAAAGACGCCTCGGGCCGGACCATTTTATGGATCGGGACCCTGAACCAGGGGCTGTGGTGGTTCAGGGATGGCCGCTGGGAGTCGCTCGGCAAGAGCCAGGGGTTCCTCACCGCCGGCATCCTGAGCCTGCTGCCGATTCCCGAGGGCAAGCCGACCCTCTGGATCGGAACCCGGGGTGGTGGCGTGGCCAGCCTCGACCTGGGCGGATGGCGCACCCTCGATGAATCCCTCGGTCTCCCTGAAATGGAGGTGACCTGCTTTGCGGAAATCACTCAGGGAACCGGCAAAGGTGCCTTCTGGGTGGGCACTGCCAACGGCCTGGCCTGCTTCCGACCCGGCAAACCCGTGGAGCGGGTGGCTTCCGAAACCCTCCCGAGCGACTACATCATCGCGCTCCTCCCCACCGGCGACGAGCTCTGGGCCGCAACCCTCAAGGGGCTGGCCCGAAAGGATGCCACCGGTTGGCACCGGGTGGATGGCAACGGAGTTCTGCCTGAAGGGATGGTGATCTGCCTCCTGGAAACCCAATCCCGCTCCTCTGGGCGAACCTTGTGGGTGGGAACGGCCAATGGGCTCGCCTGCCGCGAACAGGGGCGTTGGCGCCTGATGACCCGACGGGATGGTCTGCCCAACGACTTTGTCTCCTCCCTCTGCGCGGTTTCGAGCACCGATGGCGAGCCTGTCCTTTGGGTGGGGACGCGCGGGGGTGGCGTGTGCCGGCTCGAGCACGGGGTCTGGACGACCTTCGGCGCCGAAGCGGGAATCCCCAATGGCAATGTCTACGCCCTCCATACGACGATTGGGCCCGATGGCCTTCGCTGGCTCTGGGCCGGGACCCTGGGTGGCGGTCTGGCCCGGCTGGATCTCCAGTTACCGTCCCGGTGGGAAGTCTTCTCGCGGGACAACCTGCCGGAACTGGCCAGCAACTACATCCAGCGCATCGAGGAGGATCGCCAGGGGCGGCTGTACCTGTCCACCTCCACGGGCGTCAACCGCCTCCATCTCGACTGGAAGAGCGGCATTCCCCAGCCTACCGGGCTGGAGACCTTCACGCTCGGCGACGGCCTGCCGAGCCAGAACGGGAATCTGGGAGCCTCTGTCGTTGATGCTCTGGGCCGGGTCTGGATCGGAACCTCCAAGGGCGCGACGGTTCTCGATCCGGCCCAGGAAACCTTCCCGCCGCCACCACCCCCGCCCGTGCTTGAGCGGGTCACCGTGGCAGACCCAGAGCGGACCCTGGTCGCGGGTCAGCGTCTCGATTTCAGGGATCACCACCTTCGCTTCGAATTCTCCCTGCCGGTGTTTCACCGAAAGGAGGACACGCGCTATCAAACCCAGCTGATCGGCCTTGAACCAGAACCCCGCCCCTGGCATCCGGAGGCTTGGCGAGAGTTCGCGACCCTGCCATCCGGCAGATATGTCCTTCGGATCTGGGCCCGGACTTTCAACGGGAAAGTTTCCGGGCCCGTGGAGTTCCCCTTCCAGGTGGCGCCAGCACCCTGGCTCCACCCGCTCGCTCTCGTGCTCTACGGACTCTTGCTGGCGGGGGGCATCCTGAGCGCATGGCGGCTCCGCACAAAGGTCCTCAAGGACCGGACCGTAGCCCTGGGCCGGGCAGTCCAGGAGCGCACCCAGACCATCGAGCAGCAGTCTCGCGCCCTGGAGACCTCCAATCTGGAACTGCAGAAGGCCAACCTTGAACTCACCCGGCTTTCCTCCACCGACGCCCTGACGCAGGTCTACAACCGGGTGAAGCTCGACGCTGTGCTGTCAGAGGAAGTGGCCCGCGCCACCCGGTACCAATCCCCGTTCTCGGTCATCCTGCTGGACATTGACCATTTCAAGAAGGTCAACGACACCTACGGTCACCTCGTCGGAGACGCGGTACTGGTGCGCGTCGCCAATATCCTCAGGGAACACATCCGCAAATCCGACACCTTGGGGCGCTGGGGTGGCGAGGAATTTCTGCTGGTGCTGCCCGAAACGGATCTGGACAAGGCCATCCTGCTCGCCGAAAAGCTGCGCCAAGCCTTCGAGGCGGAAACCTTCCCGATCGCGGGCCACAAGACCTGCAGTTTCGGGATTGCAGCCTACGACTCCGGAGACACCGTATCCTGTCTCGTGGAGCGGGCGGATCAGGCCCTCTACGAGGCCAAGAACGCCGGGCGCAACCGGATTCAGTCCAAAGTGAAGGGTTGAAACAGGCTCAAGGGCGATAGCTGAATGCGTTCACATCTGGAACCGGTGCGTGCACTCCACCCGGGGGCCCCGCTCTGCGATCCCGCGCAGCGGGGAGCAGGAGGACGCGGCACAAGCCGCGTCCGATCGCGGGCTGCCAGACGCCCTGTGCGCGAAGGCCGCAGGCCGTGCGCCCAAGGGCAAAAGCTGGACGCGTTCACATCTGGAACCGGTGCGTGCACTCCACCCAGCTCTCGGATCCGTCCTTGTAGCGTTCCCGTTTCCAGATCGGCACGCGCTGCTTGATCTCATCCATGATCCAGGCCGCGGCCTGGAAGCTTTCGGCGCGGTGGGCGCTGCTGGTGGCGACGATGACCGCCGCCTCCGTGAGGGGCACCACCCCGATGCGGTGATGGATGGCGCAGCGGGTGAGGCCGTAGCGTTCGATGGCTTTCTCCCGCAGGAGTCCCAGCTCCTTCTCGGCCATGGGCACATAGGCCTCATAGGCCAGTTCCAGTACCGGCCGGCCTTCGTGGTGATCCCGCGCCCGGCCCTCGAAAAGGACCAGAGCACCGGCATGGGGGTCTTCCATGACACTTCGTAAAGCCATGGCCTCCAAGGGCGCTTCCTGAACCGCTATCCAGGGAATCATGCGTATCTCCATTTCGTCCCCAACTCTACACTGGAGCATTGCCTGGAGTTCCCATGTCTCAGTCCCACCTTGATCCCAATGCCGTCTTCGACACCCTGGGGCGCCACATGCTGGTGGACGGGTTCCATCTGGTGATGGACCTGGATAAATCCCATGGTTCCTGGATCGTGGATGCCCGGGATGGCCGCAAATACCTCGATTTCTACACCTTCTTCGCCACCACCCCCCTCGGCCACAACCACCCGCGCCTGCGGGAGGCCTCCTTCATCCAGCGCCTGGGCGAGATCGCGGTGAACAAGCCCGCCAACTCCGACATCTACACCACCGCCTTCGCGGAATGGGTGGAAGCCTTCGGCACCCATGTGGCCCCGGACTACCTGCCCCACCTGTTCTGGATCGACGGCGGCGCCCTGGCTGTGGAAAACGCCCTCAAGGCGGCCTTCGACTGGAAGGTGCGGAAGAACATGGCTGCTGGCAAGGGCGAGAAGGGCTCGCAGGTCATCCACTTCCGTGAAGCCTTCCATGGCCGTAGCGGCTACACCATGAGCCTCACGAACACCGCCGATCCCCGCAAACACCAGTACTTCCCCAAGTTCCCCTGGCCGCGCGTGCCCAATCCCAAGCTGACCTTCCCCATGGACCTCGCCAAGATCGAAGCCATGGAAGCGGAATCCGTCGCCGCCATCGAAGCCGCCGTGGCCCAGAATCCTGATGACATCGCCTGCCTCATCGTGGAACCCATCCAGGGCGAGGGGGGCGACAACCACTTCCGCGCCGAGTTCCTGCAGAAGCTCCGCGTCCTGGCAGACCGTCATGAGTTCCTGCTGATCTTCGACGAAGTGCAAACCGGCTTCGGCGCCACGGGCAAGTGGTGGGCACACCAGTGGTTCGACGTGAAGCCCGACATCATCAGCTTCGGCAAGAAGGCCCAGACCTGCGGCATCGCCGCGGGCCCACGGCTGGACGAGGTCGAAAGCGTCTTCAAGGTTCCCAGCCGCATCAACAGCACCTGGGGCGGCAATCTGGTGGACATGGTGCGCGGCACGCGCATCATCGATGTCATCCGCGAAGAGAACCTGCTGGAGCATGGTGTAAAGCAGGGCGAGCGCCTGCTCAAGGGCCTGCAGGAAATCAACCGCGACTTCCCCGAGTTCACCTCGAATCCCCGGGGCCGCGGCCTCTTCTGCGCCCTGGACATCGCGACCCCTGAGGCGCGCAACGCCGTGGTGGCCAAGGGTCACGAGCTGGGCATGATGATCCTCTCCACCGGCGACAAGGGCCTGCGCTTCCGCCCCGCCATGAACCTCAAGACCGAGGATCTGGATCTGGGCGTGGAGCTGCTCCGCAAGTCCGTAGCCGCCGTGGCGGCTACATCACCTACTCTGGTGGGATGAAGATCGAACTCTATTGCGATGGCGTCTGCCTGGGAAACCCCGGTCCGAGGCTCCGCCTCCGCAAGCGAAGCGCGCGGGA
>DATEZS010000025.1:0-9932 GCA_035255365.1 Geothrix sp. | reverse complement strand
ATACGCGCTGTTGAAAATCCGCTGGGTGTTCTACCTGCTGGCGCCGGTCCACGGCCTGCTCTGGTCCGCGCTGCGAACCGCCTCGATCGCCAAGGTGGGCGGCATTCTCCCCCTGGTACACCGCGCCCAGGGGCTCTCTCTGTTCGGCCTATCGGGGCCCGGCGGCGTGGCCATCGGTCCCCTGGTCGGGCTTTGGCTCCTGCCCCACCTGGGGTTCGCCTGGATGCTGATGCTGCTCGCGGCGGTGTTCGCGGTGCTGCATCTCCTCATCGGAACCCTGCCGAGAGAAACATCCAAGGCGCCGGAAACGGCGATGTTCCAGTGGCCTGAGCGGGCCGTCTGGGCCCCGGCGGCCGTGATGCTGCTGGTGGGCCTGGGTTTCGGCCCCATGCCGCCCTACAGCGCCCAGGAGGCCAAGGCCCTGGGCTCGGCGTGGCCCGCGGCCTTCCTCACCTGCTTCGCCCTGGGCATGATGGCCATCCGCGGCCTGCTGGCCCTCACCGGCATGGGGCGGCGCCCCGTGGCCCTGCTCCCCTGGATGATCGGCCTGGCCAGCGTGGGTTGCGGTCTCCTGGCCTTCCTGCCGGGCTCCACCGCCCGCCACATTGCCGGAGGCCTGGTCTATGGGGCGGGGTACGGCGTGGTCCACACCCTGCTGTTCATGCACATTCTGGAAACCACGCCTCCAGCCCGTCGGGGCGGCGCCGTGGGAGCCCTGTTCTTCGCCTTCGACGCCGCCACGGCCCTGGGCTCCCTGGGCCTGGGCTGGCTCATGGAACGGGCCGGATTCCGCTGGGGCTGGGGCCTGGGCACCGCCCTGATGGCCCTCTCCATCCCCATCGCCCAGCGCATCGTGGCGAAGCGTGACAACAGCATGCTGGATGGCTGCCATCCTTGAACCATGCGTGATGTGTCCAAAGAACCGCTGCTGACCCGCCACTTCGCCCTGGTGTGGGCCCTGACCTTCCTTACCTTTTTTGCCGCCTTCCAGCTATTCCCGACCGTGCCCTTGCGGTTGCGGGTGCTGGGCGCGAGCCTGGCGGAAAGCGGCCGCTTCATGAGCCTGTTCACCGCGGGCAGCGCCCTTGGCGCCCTGTTCACGGGCTCCCTGGGAGATCGTCTCGGCCACCGGCGGCTCCTGGTGACCTGCGCCATCCTGTATGCGGCCTTCCTCGGCGCCTACGCCTGGATGCCCGTCCGGTGGGGCTTCTACGCCCTGGCCTTCCCCCACGGGGTGGTTTGGTCGGGCCTGCTCACGGCCACCATGGCTTCGGTGGGCGGCGTCATCCCCGAAGCGCGGCGTGCGGACGGTTTCAGCCTCTATGGACTGGCCAGTCCCGGTGGCGTCATCGTGGGACCGCTGCTCGGCCTCTGGATCTTCGAGCACTGGGGCTTCGCACCCATCGGCTGGTACCTCGCGGCCCTGTTCCTGCTGCTGGGCGCCCTCGGCACCAGCCTGCCCAAGGACCATCCGCATGGGCCGGCGGAGCCCTTCCGCCTACCGGATGCCTCCGTCTTCGCCCCGGCCCTGGTGTTCTTCTCCGTGGCCCTGGGCTACGGGGCCCTGGGCTCGTACACCGCCCAGGAGGGTCTGGCCCTGGGAATGCCCATGCCCTCCGCCTTCCTTTCCTGCATGGCCCTGGGCATGGTGCTGATGCGAATCGCCATGGTGAGACGCGGTTTCGGACGGCGCCCCATCCGCATGCTGCCCGGCATGCTCATGGCCACCTTCGCGGGGCTCGCCCTCCTGGCCCTGCTGCCGGGAGGCACCCTCCGGCACGTGCTCTCCGCCCTGCTTTACGGTGCGGGATACAGCATGATGCACACCCTGCTCAATGCCCGGATGCTGGAAGCGGCCGACCCCAAACGCCGTGGCGCGGCCTTCGGCGCCCTGCTCTTCTCATTCGATGCGGGCATCGGTCTTGGCAGCTTTTCGCTGGGTTGGGTCATCGGCACCTATGGCTACCGGGTCGGCTGGGGCCTGGGCGCCCTGGCCGTGCTGGCCTCACTCCCCACGGCTTTGAAGCTGGCCAGGGATTGATCCGGAATCAGCCAATCGTCTCAAAGGCCTGGTGGAGTTTCCCCCTCACGGCCTCCGCGTGAGCCAGCAGGCCCGGGTTGTCGATGGCCGTCATGGAAGCGACCGGATCCACAATGGAGATCTCCGTGCCTCCTTCCACGCCGCGCAACAGCACATTGCAGGGCAGCATGACGCCGATGCGCGCTTCCATTTCCAGCGCCCCCTTGGCGAAGGCTGGATTGCAGGCGCCCAGGATCTTGTAGGGCCCGATCTCGGCCCCCAGCTTGCTCCGGAGGGTCGCCTGCACATCGATCTCCGTGAGAATGCCGAAGCCCTGGTCCGCCAGGGCCTTCCGCACTCTGTCCTCAAGTTCGGCCCCGCCACCCTTCACGACCTTCGTCATGCAGTAATCCATCGGTGCCTCCTTGTCCGGAAGACCTGGGCCGGAGCAGCATGCAAGATAGTCCCCGCCCGCGGCGCCTGCAAGCAGGACCCGCCGCCAGCTTCCTAGCTCCGCCGGTGCAGCTTGTGCACGGCCGCCTGATCCCGGCACTTCACCTGGATCTGGTCGATGTTCACATGGTCGGGCAGCATCAGGCTCCAACGCACGCACTCGGCCACGTCCATGGCCGTGAGCGCTTCCACGCCCTGGTAGACCGCCTTGGCCTTCTCGTCATCCTTGAGGCGCACATTGGAGAACTCGGTCTCCGCCATGCCTGGATCCACGGAGGTGACGCGGATGGGCTCGCCGCAAAGCTCCAGTCGCAGGCTCTGGGCCATGGCCTTCACGCCGAACTTGGAGGCGCAATAGACACTGCCGCCTTCGTAAGCCTGATGGCCCGCCGTGGAGCCGAGGAAGAACACATGGCCCCAGCCACTGGCCCGGAGATGGGGAATGGCGGCCCGCACCGTCTTCACCACGCCTTCCACATTGGTGCGCAGCATGGCTTCCAGATCCTCGTCCGGGGTTTCCCACATCTTGAAGGTGCCACTGGCCAAACCAGCGTTGGCAATCACCACGTGCAGGCCACCGAGCGCCTCGACGGCCTCGGCCACGAAGGTATCCACGCTGGCGGTGTGCCGCGTATCCACCGAACCGGCGAAGGCCTCCACGCCGTGGGTTCGGGTCAGTTCATCGGCAAGCGCCTGGACCCGCTCCACCCGCCGGGCGCCCAGGGCCAGGTGACAGCCCTGGGCGGCCAGCAGCCGCGCCATGGCTTCGCCGAAGCCGCTGGAGGCACCTGTGATGAGGACGATGGGATGCTCGGGACGCATGGGGGACTCCAAAAACGGAACCATCATGATTTACCACAAGTTAGCCAGGGAACCCGGCGGCCGATTCGAAGTCCTGCCAGTTCAGAAGGGCGGTCTGGAAAAATCAGGTGGGACAAGCTGGCAAATCGGCCGATGATTCAGCTGTAGGAATTGGACCGGAAGGTTTCCGAACGCAGCCGGTCGGGCGGTGGATGCATGAGCGTGCACCATGGATTTCTCCTCGCAGCGCTGATCCTGTTCATCCTGGGACCAGGCTGCGAGCGCCCCCCAGCCGACCAGGGACCCCACTACCAATCGTCGCCTCCAGTCCCTCAGGGGGTGGTGCACACCTTCGCGGTCCATCCTCTCCACAACCCGAAGAAGCTTTATAGTTCCTATCAGCCCCTGGTGGACTACCTTAATCAACACCTCACTGGCGCGAGGCTGGAGCTGGAAGCCTCCAGGGACTACGGGCACTTTGAAGCTAAATACCAGGCGAGGATCCCTCACATCCTGCTGCCAAATCCGTGGCAAACGCTGCAGGCCATGAAGGTCGGCTACCACGTCATCGCCTCGGCCGGCGCCCCGGAGGATTTCAAGGGCCTCTTCATTGTGCGCCGGGACAGCAGCCTCCGGTTTCCCGCGGACTTGAAAGGCAGGGCCGTGAGCTACCCCTCCCCCACGGCCCTGGCCGCCTGCATCTTGCCCCAGTATTTCCTGTTTCAACACGGCATAAACGTCCGCACGGAGGTTGAGAACCGGTATGTCGGCTCCCAGGAATCCTCCATCATGAACGTCTACCTGGGACAGACCGCCGCGGGAGCTACCTGGCCGCCGCCCTGGCGTGCCTTCCAGAAGGACCATCCCCGCGAAGCAAGGGAGTTGAAGGTCCTCTGGGAGACCCCATCCTTGCTGAACAATTCAGTGATGGTGAGGGATGACCTCCCTCCCGCAATCACGGATGACCTCCGGAAAGCGCTGGTGCATCTCCATGAATCCAGGGAGGGGCGCACCATCCTCGCCACCATGGAGACCACGCGGTTCGTCCCTGCCACCGACCAGGACTACAAGGTGGTCCGCGGCTTCGTCGACAGATTCGAAAGAGATGTCCGCCAGGTGGGAGGGCAGTGATGGCCACCTCCCTGCGCATACTGCTGTTCGGGACGCTTCGACGCCGGTTGATCTTCGCCGTGGCGGCAGTTCACGCGGTGATGATGTCCCTGTTCATCCTCGACCTATCCCACCGGCACAAGGCCCTTCTCCTGGAGCGCCAGTCCGACCAGGTGGCGGCCTCGGTGAATGCCCTCGCTGCGGCCTCGAGCAGCTGGATGGCCGCCAAGGACCTGTCGGGCCTCCAGGAGCTGGTAGATGCCCAGCGACAATATCCGGGCCTCCGGTACGCCATGATCCTGGATGACAGCGGGCGGATCCTGGCGCATTCAGAACCTGCCTATGTGGGTCAGTATCTACGAGACCTGCCGGCGCGCAGGGGAGGTGTCGCCATCCTCCAGAAGGGAACCATCATCGAGGGCCATTCCCCGGTCAGCACCTCCAATCACTTCCTGGGCTGGGCGATGGTCGGCATCGACCAGGCGGGAATACAAGGGCGGCTGGCAGCTGTCACCCGGGATGGCCTGATCTACACCCTCGGTGCGATTTTTGTGGGCTCATTCCTCGCCTGGGTCGTGGGCATCCGGTTTACGCGTCGGCTCTCGAAACTCCAGGCGGTCATGGAAGAGGTGCGGGAAGGAAATAGCCACGTCCGGTCCAACGTACCCGGATCAGATGAGGCCGCGGACCTGGCGATCGGGTTCAACGACATGCTGGACCAGCTGGAGCAGCGGAGTTCGGAACTCCTCCGCGCGAATCAGGCCCTGTCTGAAAGCGGGGCGGAGAATCAAGCCCTCCTCAGTGCCATACCGGATCTGATTTTCACGAACCACCGGGATGGCAAATACCTGGGTGTCCACATTTCCGACCCGGCCCTGCTCCTGGTCAAGCCGGAAGATTTCCTTCAACGAAACATCATTGAGGTCCTCCCGCAGCCGCTGGCTGAACGGTTCCTGAAAGCCTTCGCGGATGCCCTCGATCTGGATGAAGTGCAGGAGATCAACTACACGCTCAGCCTTGCCGGAGCGGAGAAATCATTCGAAGCCCGGGTGGCCTCTTGCGGTGAGGATATGGTCATCACGATTGTTCGCGACGTCACCACTCACAAGATCGCGGAAGAAGCCCTGAAGGCTAGCGAAGAGCGCTTCAATACGGCGTTCCAGTTCACACCCGTGGCCCTTGGCGTCACGACTCTTGGGGAAGGGCGTTTCCTCACTGTCAACAGGGCCTTCGAGGATATCTATGGGTATTCCGCCGCGGAACTGGAGGGGCGGGAGGTGCTCGAAGTGGGCATCTGGGCGGATGCCGAAACCCGCAGCGGGGTTCTGGCTCGCCTCCTATCAGGCCAAGTCATTCGTGGTCAGGAGGTCCAGATCCGGCGCAAGGATGGAACGTTCCGGTGGGTGTCCTACTCGGCCCAGCAGGTGACCATGCGTGGCATTCCATGCCTGCTCTCCGGCGCCGTGGACATTACAGACCGCAAGGAAGCCGAGGCCAAGCTCAGAGAAAGCGAATCGCACCTGAGAACCATCATCGACAACGAGCCGGAATGCATCAAGATCGTGGACGAAGCGGGCCGCCTCATCCACATGAACGCAGCGGGCCTGGCGATGATCGAGGCCGACTCCCTTGAGCAGGT
The DNA here is from genome assembly GCA_035255365.1 of Geothrix sp. Taxonomy (GTDB): domain Bacteria; phylum Acidobacteriota; class Holophagae; order Holophagales; family Holophagaceae; genus Geothrix. The sequence continues at coordinate 3,909 of DATEZS010000025.1, read as the reverse complement.
GGCTGGAGCACCTGTGGTGAATGTCATTGCCCCCGAATACCGGGAGGCCTATCTCCAGATGCATCGTCGGGTCATCGCCGGGGAACCGGCGAAGCTGGCCTATGAGGTGCTGGGCCTCAAAGGCGGACGCCGCTGGCTGGAGACCCATGCCGTACCCATGCTGGAACAGGGAAAGGTGGTTCACCTCGCCGTCACGCGCGACATCACAGAGCATCGGCGCGCCGCGGAGGAGAATGCGAAACTGGAAGCCCAGCTCCATCAGGCCCAGAAGATGGAAAGCCTCGGCAACTTGGCCGGTGGGATCGCCCACGACATGAACAATGTCCTGGGAGCCATCCTTGGGCTGGCTTCAGCGAGCATAGAGGCCCAGCCTCCGGAATCGCCAACCCGGCAAGTGCTCGCAACCATCATCAAGGCCGCCGAGCGGGGCGGCACGACGGTGAAGGGGCTTCTCAACCTGGCCCGACAGCGTCCGGCCGAGGAAAGCGACTTGGACTTGAACGCGATCCTCCGCGAGGAGGTCCGCCTTTTGGAGCGCACCACCCTGTCCAAGGTCCGCTTGAACTTGGAGCTGGCTGAAGATCTGCGCCCCATCCGCGGCGATGCGGGAGCTCTGTCCCACGCCTTCATGAACCTTTGCGTCAATGCCGTGGACGCCATGACTGAGAACGGCACCCTCACCCTCCGCACCAGGAATCTTGACCAGGACCTCGTCGAAGTCCAGGTGGAGGACACTGGCTGCGGCATGCCGAAGGAAATACAAGAGAAGGCCCTGGATCCTTTTTTCACAACCAAGGGCGTGGGCAAGGGTACGGGACTTGGCCTGAGCATCGTCTACAGCACCGTGAAAGTTCATCACGGCCAGTTCGAGATCCAGAGCGAACCCGGCCGAGGCACCTGCGTCATCATGCGATTCCCCGCCTGCGCAACCAGCACAAAGCCCCTGGATGTTGAGACTGGAAGCCGAGCGGAAAAGCCTCGCACTTCGCTCCGCGTGCTCCTCGTGGATGACGACGAGTTGATCCAGAGCTCCACGCAGATGATCCTGGAAGCCCTTGGGCATCGAGCCACCATTTCCTCCTGCGGCGAGAACGCCCTGGAGAAAATCAGCCAGGGCCTCCAACCGGATGTGGTGATCCTCGACATGAACATGCCCGGGCTTGGCGGGGCCGGAACCCTGCCCCGCCTGCGCACATTGCTGCCCGAGGTGCCTATCCTGCTGGCGACCGGCCGGGCGGACCAGCTGGCCCAGCGCCTCGTCGAGAACCATCCCCAGGTCACGCTGCTCATGAAACCGTTCAGCATGGGTGAACTTGAAACGAATCTGGAGGAACTGGTCCGGGTCAGAAGCTCAACCTGATGTTCACCGGAACTTCCGGTGGAACTCCCCGAGGGCCTGCACGACTTTCTGGATCTTTTCGGTGGGCGGCAGGATGGTCGTGCGGAAATGGGCGGTGCCCTCGGCCTGGCCGAAGCCGGATCCAGGCACCACGCAGATGCCGGTCTCTTCGAGGAGCGCCATGGCGTAGTCGAAATCCGTGCGGCCGGGCGGCAGGATGATGCTGGGAAAGGCGTACATGGCCCCGGCGATCACATTGCAGCTGATGCCTTCAATGCGGTTCAAGCCCTCGGCCAGAAGGACGGCGCGCTGCTTCAGGGTGTCGAGGATGGCGCTCCGTTCGGCGGCGTACTGGGCGTAGGAAGGCATGCCCGGCTTGGGCGGACGCACCATGGCGTAGGTGGCGGCCTGGCCTGCGAGGTTGGCGCAGAGGCTCACGCTCTGCAGCTTGAGGATCTGGGCGGCCACATCATCAGGCACATTGCGGAATTCGAAATAGCCGCCGCGCACGCCGCATTCGCCGAGGAAGCCTTTGGAGCAGGAGTGGAAGCTGAAGAGGGAGACCTCCTTCTCTTCCATCTGCTGCAGGACCTTGACGAAGGAGGTGAATTCGTCCGATGGCAGGTAGATGTTCTCCTGGTAGACCTCGTCCGCCAGGACCGAAAGTCCGTGGGCCTTGGCGAATTCGAGGATCATCGCGATGTTGGCCTCGTCCAGCACGGCGCCGGTGGGATTGCCGGGGTTGATGACGCAGATGGCTCTGACCTGCGTCCCCTCGGCCTTGGCTTGCGCCAGGGAGGCTTCCAGCATGGGGCGGCTCAGTTTCCAGCCATTGGCCTCATCCAGGTAATAGGGCACCATGCGCCCTTCGTACAGGGTGATGGTGGCCGAATACAGCGGGTACTGGGGGATGGGCACCATGATGCCGTCCTGGGGGCTTCCCAGGAGCAGGCGCAGGATGGTCTGCACGCCCTTGCTGGCGCCATCCGTGAGGAAGATGTGGTCCGGATCCACGCCGATGTGATCGCGCTCCAGGATGAACTCGGCGACGCCTTCCCGGATGAAGCGCACTCCGCGGCTTTCGCTGTAGGCGCCCAGACCATGTTTCGTGCCGGCCAGGATCGCCTTGGCCACTTCGACCACGTCCGCCGGGAAGACCCCGGGCGCCAGATCCATGAGCGCCGGATATTCGCAGAGGGCCAGGATCTGCCGGTTCCAGGTGAGGGGTTTCTGCCCGAGCGACTGGGGGTTGCCGATGTTGCAGTAGATGATTTCCCGGCCATGTTTTTCGAGCTCCGAGGCCCGGGCCACGATGGGGCCACGCACGGCGTATTCGGTCTCGAGGACGGCCTTCCCAAGGTCGGTGAGTCGGATGGTCATGGTCACTCCAGCCATCCAGTTTACCGCCGCACCGGCCTGTGACCGACGTCATCCTACTCCGCGGCAAGGATTCCGACCTTTGGTGGAGGCCCCTCCGGGCGATAGACTGGAGCTTCCGGATCCTGCCAGCCAAGCAACCTTCACCACATTTCCCAAGAGGCATCCATGATCGGTTTCACCCTTTCCCCCGAGCAGCTGGCCGAGAAAGAGCGCGCGCACACTTTTGCAGAGAAGATCATGCGGCCCGTGGCCCGCAAGTATGACGAGACCGGCGAGTGGGCCGTGGATGTCTACCAGAAGGCTTTCGAGTTCGGCTACCTGCAGGCCCTGGTCCCCGAGGACTGCGGCGGCCCCGGCGCCAGCCAGCTCGATGAAGCCCTCGTCTGCGAGGAACTGGCCTGGGGTTGCGCTGGCCTCTACACCTCCATCATGGCCAATGGCCTGGCCATGACCCCCCTCCTCATCGCCGGCTCCCCCGAGCAGAAGAAGAAGTGGCTGGGCATGCTGGCCGAGGAGGCCCTGTTCGCGGGGTTCTCCCTGTCGGAACCCAATGCCGGGTCTGACGCCGGCGGCATGTCCTGCCGCGCCGAGCGGAAGGGCGACAAGTACATCATCAACGGCACCAAGTGCTACTGCACCAACGGCGGCCATGCCGAGTGGTACAGCCTGTTCTGCAGCACCGATCCCAGCAAGGGCGCCCGCGGCACCAGCTGCATCGTGGTTCCCCGCGACACCCCGGGCCTGGTGGTGGGCAAGGCCCTGGACAAGATGGGCCAGCGCGCTTCCAACCAGGTGGAGCTCTACTTCAACGACGCCGAAGTGCCCGTGGAAAATATCCTCGGCAAAGAAGGCCTCGGCTTCGTCATCGCCATGAAGACCCTGGACCAGACCCGCGCCGCCGTCGCCGCGGGGGGCGTGGGCGTGGCCCGTGCCGCCTTCGAGATCGCCCTGGAATACGCCAAGACCCGCATCCAGTTCGGCCAGCCCATCTTCGCCAACCAGGCCATCAGCTTCATGCTGGCGGACATGGCCAAGAAGATCGAAGCCAGCCGCCTGCTCACCTGGCAGGCCGCCTGGATGACCGACAACGGCATCAAGAACTCCAAGCAGAGCGCCATCGCCAAGACCTTCGCCACCGACACCGCCATGGAAGTCACCACCGACGCCGTGCAGATCCTCGGCGGCAACGG
>DATEZS010000024.1:0-22535 GCA_035255365.1 Geothrix sp. | reverse complement strand
GCCCGAGCCCAGCACGATGGCCAGCTCCGGGACGAAGGGGAGGCGGGCCTGCAGGGCCTGGAGGGCGGCGGAGACGGGCATGGCGGCGACCTGGGTCAGGGGACGGGAACGAGGCTGATCGTCACGGTGGTATCCGGCTGCACGGCGGTCGGGCTGACCATGCGCATCCGTACCGACTGGAAGACAGGAGTGGTGCTGTTCCCCGTGAGGACAATGCGCTGGCTACCGCCGCTTCCAGAAAAGACGAGGGGAGCACCCTGGTAGTAGGGAAGCACCATCTCCAGATGGGCGGCACTGCCCAGGGCGGGGCTGGCCGACACCGTCAGGGTGTAGGCCCGGTCGGCGCTGAGGGTGAAGCCGGCGTAGGCCACCTCGCCTTCCGACAAGTTCGGGTAGACCCCGCGCACCTGGACCGCCTTGGCCATGCTCAGGGTCAAGGGCGGAAGGGCGGCGGTGGTGGAGTTCGGATCGGCACCCCATGCGGCAGCAAAGGACGCATAGGCGCCGGTGGCGGGCCGGGGCCAGGGAATCCCGAAGCCTGCTGTCATTTGGGTGAGGGTGGCATCCGTGAAAATGGTGGCCAGGTCGACCGTCTCCAGGGTTCCTTTGCTCTCCTGCAGGCGGCCGAGCTGCTTGTAGATGTTCAGAGGTTCGGTTTCATACGCGGTGGTGGTGCCCGCGTAGATGGGACCCGTGAAGAACCGCATGAGGGTGGAGGTGGTGATCTTCGCCCAGTCGGTGGGGGTGCCCGGGGTCGGAAGGCTGTTGGCTTTGAGGATCAGTTCCCAGGTCAGCGCGCCGATAGCTGGGGCCGAATAGGGAGATAGCTGGGAGGCAGGGAGGCCGGAAAGATCGCGGATGTCCGTCACAGGGGCTGCAAGCCCGGTCCCTTGGGTATCGGCCAGGAAGGGGGATTGGAGGACATTGGCCGCCATGGCTCTGGTCAGTCCTTCAAGGAGAGCCTCGTCCGGACTCAGGTCGGTCAGGGCGACGGCCTGGGGGAAGAGGGGGCTCTGGGGCATCCCGAAAGTCCGGGAGGCAATCCTGGCGTAGAGGACCCCGCGGGCCAGGATCGGGAAGAGGACGCCCTCATCCCATGCATCGTCGTTGCTTCCGGCCTGCAGCGATCCAAAATACTGGTGGGTCAGTGTGCCGGTCGAGGTGTTCGCGACGATCGACAGAGGATAGATAGAGGGGTCGTACTCCACGAAGGACCCCCGCGGATCGGCGATCCCGGGAGCGTAATGGAGGTCGATCGTCTGGCCAGGGGTGGCGGTGCCGTAGGCGGCCAAGAAGGTGGCCACGGAATCGCCGATGGCCAGAACCCGGCTGCCGGTGCCGGTGGTTCGGCCTGGGAGGGTGGTCTCATCCACGGCGTTGGGGACCATCGGCGCGATTTCGAATTGAGGGCCTGGCCGATGGCTGGGATCGATCAGCCACCACTTATCCGTGAGGCCCACCGTGAAATTCACGGTGGCGTTGCCTGTGGGCACGGCGGCGGGCGTCGGATTGCCAGCCGGGGCCGTCCCATCCACGGCCTTCCGTAAAGCGTAGCGCCACCGATTGGCGGCCGGGACCGTGCTGCTGATGCCAGCGGGATCGCCGATCACGTCCACCGTGAAGCCACCGCCACCGTCGAAGGAACTCAGGACTTCGATCATGACGGGTTTGGTGTTCGGAACCGTAAGCGAGTAGGTTCCGGTGGTATCCGTGAAGGTCTGTCCGAGGAGAAGCCACACCGTCGAGGTGGTGCCGTTCGCCAGGGTCTCGTCGTCTCGCTGGTAGGCCCGGACGGCGGTCCCGCGAGCGGGAAGTGACTTCAGGTTGCTGGCCACGGTGGCATCGACGAGGCCAGTGGGTACCCCGTTGGCGTCCTTGGCCAAGGGAATCCGGGTGTAGGTGATGGTGCCGCCGACAGTGACCGTGCTGGCTGGGGTGGAGGAACTTCCGCTTTTCCCCTTGCAGGCGAGGCTCAGGCCCAAGCCGAGGACGGCTGTGACCCCCAGGGCCCGAAGGAAAGCTCGGTACAGCAGCATGGCCACCTCGATGCGGCGAAAAGGTCAAGTCTAGCACGCGAAAGCCCCTCCGCCCCGCGCGGGAACGGGGAGGCACGCGTTCATCCAGTGCTGCGGGCGGCCGGGAAGTTCAGGGGCGGAGCGGTTCCGGAATCAGCGCCGGGCGTCATCCAGGGCGGCGTTCTGCGCGGCCACTTCGGCCGGGATTTCCTCTTCATCGTCCAGGGACGGAAGCGGGTTCCGCTGCACGCCGTCCACCCGGAGCTCGAAGTGGAGGTGGGGTCCGGTGGCGTTCCCCGTGCGGCCCACCTCGGCGATCTTCTGGCCCCGGCGGACGATGTCCCCCTCGTGGACCAGGTTCAGCTGGTGGTGGGCGTAGAGGGTGGCCACGCCGTTCCCGTGATCCACCACCACGAAGTTGCCGTACTGCTTGTGCTTCCCGGCCATCACCACCTGCCCGTCCATGGCCGCGAACACGGCCGTGCCGGCGGGGGCGTTGAGGTCGATGCCGCGGTGCCGCCCCTTATAACGGACCCGCTTCTTGCGCTGGTTCTTCACCCGCACCGTCTTGGTGCGCATGCGGGGGCCCCAGGCGGAGCTGATGGTCCGGGTCTCCACGGGCCAGAGCAGGTCGAGATGACCCGGGTCGGCCGGCGTGAAGGTGGGGAGCAGGGCGTTCAGCTCGGCCTCGCTGACGGGCGGCATGACCGGCTGCATCCGGGCCAGGAGCTGGGAGGGGTTGTCGGGAGGCAGGTGCGCCTCAAGGTGGCCGGAGGTCGCGCCAGCCCGGGCCTCGGGGGCCACGGCACGCACCTGATAGGGCAGCAGGCGCTCCAGGTGGGGCATGGGGGCCGGGGGCACGACGGCGGGCGCGGGCAGGGCGGCGAGGGCGGGCCGGGGTACGGCCGGGAGAGGCTGGACGGCCGATTCTTCCGCTTCCGGCGCCGCGGCCCGGGTCTCGGCCCGGGTCTCGGCCTTGGACGCGCGCACCTTCAGCTTCATGCCCAGCGACAGCTTAGACAGCTTCCGTCCGGGGTTCAGGGCGGCCAGGTCGGCCAGGCTCATGCCACGGGCGCGGGCGATCGCGGCCGCGGTCTCGCCTTTGCGCACGATGTGGACGGCACCATCATCGGCGGGCCTGGAGGAGGTCTTCTTGGAGGTCCGCTTCGGAGCGGCCTGGAGGCCGAGGCTGAGGGACGCGAGAACAAGGGTCAAGACGGCAAGACGCATGGAGAAACTCCCGGCTGGAACGGAAAAGCCTGCTTCGCTAGGCCTCCTTGGGGGGGTCGTGACCCCGGTCGCGATGGAATAAGGAACAGTCCAGTCCCCAATCCTACCGGGGTCCTGGAACCTTGCATATGCAAATGTTTTCCAACTGGCGTGGCGGGCTCAGGGCGCCCAGGGACACCCATCCCAGGGCAGGGTCACGGTGCCCCGCCGCCCCCCTTCCTTGCGGAGGAGACGGGCCGGCCCGATGGCCATGCCGTGACTCACGGCCTTGAGCATGTCGTAGAGCACCAGCAGGCCCACGGTCACGCCGGCCAGGGCCTCCATCTCGATGCCCGTGCGCCCCTCGCAGCTCACGGCCACCCGGAGCCAGGCCCGCCGCGTGGCCGGATCCCAGTGGTGGACGACGTCCACGGCCTCGATGGCCAGGGGATGGGCCAGGGGGATCAGGTCCGAGGCCCGCTTCACCCCGCCCACGGCGCCGATCCGCGCCACGGACCAGGGATCGCCTTTGGGGCCGCCGCCCTTCGCCAGGGCCTCGGCAGCGGGGACGTCCAGCTCCAGGTAGCCCGCGGCCACGGCGAGGCGCCGGGTCACGGCCTTGGCGGAGACGTCCACCATCACAGGGCGGCCTTCGGGATCCAGGTGCGTCAGCTTGGCCATGAGGTCTCCGAAGTGGGGGCTTTCAGTAGGCTCGGCCTGCTGAAGGCCCGGGGGTCCGGGGGGACATCGCGAGCGCAGCGAGCAGGCGGTCCCCCCCGGATCATAGATAGGCCAGGAGGATGTCCCGCAGGGCCGCCGTGTCCGGCGCGTAGGCCCGGGGGCCGCAGGCGGCCAGGGCCTCCTGGGAGTAGAAGCCGTGGCCCACGGCCACGCTCGGCACCCCGGCGTCCCGGGCCATGTCCAGGTCGAAGGGAGTGTCGCCCACCATGAGGATGTCCTCCGGGGCCAGGCCGGTCAGGGCCTGCATCTTCTCCAGGCTCTCGGGGTGGGGCTTGCCGTGGGTGACCTCGTCGGGGGTGATGATGGGGTCGAACCAGGCCTCCCAGCCCCAGCGGGCCATCTGGCGCAGCAGGGGGACCCGGCGCTTGGAGGTGGCCACCGCCATGCGCTGGCCGCGCCCCCGCAGTTCCTCGAGCAGCTCGGGGATGCCCTCGAAGGGCTGCATCAGGTGCTCGTGCTCCGCGTGGCCGAAGCTGCGGTAGGCCTTGAGCACCGTGTCGTTGTCCAGGCCCAGGGGGCCGAAGGTGTTCCGGATGCCCGCCTCCACGGGCAGGCCCACGTACTTGAGCCATTCGTCCATGACCGAGCGCGGCTGGCCCAGGACGTCCAGGGCGTGGGCCATGCCGGCCTCGATGAGGGGGCGGCTGTCCACCAGCGTGCCGTCGAAGTCCCAGGCGATGAGTTTCAAAGAGGCCTCCAGGCCTCCATCATCGCATCCTCCAGCCTAGGCCTGCGCGGCCGAGGGCAGGTGCAGCGCCCGGACGAAGGTGGCCTCCGTGGCCTGCTGGAGCTGGGCGACCACGGCGGGCGGCACCGGCGAATCCACCGAGAGCACCACCATGGCCTCGCCCTTCTTCTCCCGGCGGCCCAGGTTCATGAAGGCGATGTTGACGTCATGCTGGCCGAGCACCGTGCCGATCCTGCCGATCATGCCCGGGCGGTCCTGGTAGCTCAGCAGCAGCATGTGCTCCTCGGGCATGAAGTCCATGGCGTAGTCCCGGAGCCGGACGATGCGGGGGGTGCCTTCGAAGAGGGTGCCCGACAGCACGCGGGTCTTCCCACTGCCCTCCAGCGTGAGGGTCAGGAGGTTGGAGAAGGCGCCGCCTTCGGTGGACTTGCGCTCCTCCACCACCAGGCCCATGCGCTCGGCCACCAGGTTGGCGTTGACCATGTTCACGGGCTGGTCCGTGGCCCGGCCCAGCAGGGCGGCCAGGCCGCTCACGGTGAGGGGCGAGCAGTCGTGGTGGGCGATGGCGCCGGAGAAGCCGAAGGTGACGCGGTCCAGGCTGCCCTTCACCAGCTGGAGGCCGAACTCGCTGAGCACGGCCATGAGCTTGAAGTAGGGTCGCATCTGGTCCATGACCGCCGGATCGAAGCGGGGCAGGTTCACGGCATTCTCCAGGGGCGTCCGGTCCATGTAGTTGAGGATCTCCCGCGACACGTCGATGGCCACGTTCACCTGCGCCTCCTGGGTGTTGGCGCCCAGGTGAGGCGTGACCACCACCCGCTCATGGCCGATGAGGCGCTTGAGCAGGTCGGTCTTGGGGGGCTCCTCGGACCACACGTCCACGGCCGCCAGGGCCACCTTGCCCGACTCCAGGGCCGCCAGCAGCGCGGGCTCGTCCAGGATGCCGCCCCGGGCCACGTTGAGCAGGATGACGCCCTCCTTCATCAGGGCCAGCTGCTCCGGGCCGATCATGCCGCGGGTCTCGTCGTTCAGGGGCGTGTGCACCGTGAGGATGTCGCAGGTGCGGCAGAGCTCGTCCAGGTCCGTGAGGCGCACGCCCAGGTCCTGGGCCCGCTTGGCGCTGATGTAGGGATCGCAGCCCAGCACCTCGCACTCGAAGGCCTTGAGCCGCGTGGCCACACGGCCGCCCACCTTGCCGAGCCCGATGACGCCGGCGGTCTTGCCCTTCAGCTCCACGCCCGTGAACTTCGCCCGCTTCCACTCCCCGGCCTTCAGGCTGGCGTCCGCGGCCGGCACGTGGCGGCAGGCGGAGAGCAGCAGGGCCAGGGTGTGCTCGGCGGCGCTGTTGGTGTTGCCGAAGGGCGCGTTCACCACGATGACGCCCTTGGAGCTGGCGTAGTCCACGTCCACGTTGTCGATGCCCACGCCGGCCCGGGCCACGATCTTCAGGTTCGTGGCGGCGTCCAGCAGGGCCTTGTCCACTGTGGTGCCGCTGCGGGTGATGATGGCGTCGTAGCCGCCGATGCAGGCGTGCAGCGCCTCCCGGGACAACCCCAGCTTCACGTCGAGGGTGACGCGCGGGTCCCGCTGGAGCAGGGCTAGGCCTTCGCCGGTCACCTCGTCGGTCACGATGATCTTCATGGGGCCCCCGGTCGGATCCTGATGCTGCGCCGCAATGGGAATCTCCCAGAGTACCGGCGAAAGGCTTTCAGGACAAGGAATCGGGGCGGCTACTTCGGGTAGGAGCCGGCTAGCTCTCCTGATCCGGCAGCAGCTCCGGGTCCGTGCCGAAGACGCCCTCCCACCGGGCGACCACCACACTGGCCAGTCCGTTGCCGATGACGTTCACGGTGGTGCGGGCCATGTCCATGATCTCGTCCACGGCCAGCAGCATGGCGATGCCCGCTTCGCCCGGCAGGCCGAAGCTGCCGCAGGTGCCGGCGATGATGACCAGGGTGGCCCTCGGCACGCCCGCCACGCCCTTGCTGGTGAGCATGAAGGTGAAGACCATGAGCAGCTGCTGGCCCAGGCTCATGTGGATGCCCGCCGCCTGGGCGATGGTGAGGCTGGCCAGCACCAGGTAGAGGGTGGAGCCGTCCAGGTTGAAGCTGTAGCCCGTGGGGATGACGAAGCTGGCCACCCGGCGGGGCACGCCGAAGCGCACCACCTCCTCCAGCAGCTTGGGCAGGGCCGCCTCGCTGCTGGCGGTGCTGAAGGCCGTGAGGGCGGGATCCTTGATGGCCTTGATGAAGCCCAGGATTCGGATGCCCGACAGCCAGGCCACGGGCACGAACACCAGCACGAAGAGGGCCGCCAGGGCGAAGTAGAGGCTGCCCACCAGGAGGCTGTACTGCTTGAGCAGGTGGAAGACCGCGGGCCAGCCCTTGAGGATCGACCCGTTCACCGCGTGGCCTGCGGCCATGTGGCTCACGTTGTAGGCCATGGCCCCGAAGACGCCCAGGGGGGTGAGGGTCATCACCATGTCCGTGTAGCGGAACATGGTCTGGGCCACGCCATCGAAGAAGGCCAGCACCGGCTTGCCCCGTTCGCCCACCCGGGTGAGGGCCACGCCGAAGAGGCTGGCGAAGATCACCACGGGCAGGATGTCACCCTCCGCGGCGTGCTGGATCAGGTTCGAGGGGAACAGGTGGAGGCCGATCTCCCAGCCGCTCCGGGCCTTGGCGGCGGCCACGGCCGTGTGGGCGGAGAGGTCCATGGGCAGGTGGGCCCCCGGCTGCAGCCAGTTGCCGATGGCCAGGCCGATGAAGAGGGCCAGGGTGGTGACGATCTCGAAGTAGAGGAGGGCCTTGCCGCCCATGCGTCCCACGGCCTTGATGTCCCCCGTCTGGGCGATGCCCACGATGATGGTGGAGAGCAGCAGGGGCACGATGAGGCCCTTGATGAGGCTGATGAAGGCCTTGGAGAGGAACCGGAAGGAGTCGTAGGCCCAGGGGTACTGGTCCTGGGGGAGAAATCCGCCCAGGGCCACGCCCAGGACCAGGCCCACGAAGATCCAGAAGGTGCTGGTGCGGTACCAGGGGCGCTTGGGGATCACGGAAACCTCGCGAGCAGGGAGCCAGGCAAGTTTGGCATGGAGGGACTCTTGCTGACCCGGGGTAGAATTGAACTCTCTTTTGGAGTCAATGGAATGGCCGAGGCCAAGCGTTGGAATTTGCTGAACACCCTCTTCCTCACCGGCACTTTGGCCATCGCGCTGGTCGCCGTTCCCTGGCGCCTGGCGACCGCGGGCATCCGGTGGAGCGAGGGGCTCGTGCTCCTGGGGATGGTCTTCACCATCGGAACGGCCATCAGCGGCGGCTACCACCGGCTCTTCAGCCACCGGGCCTACAAGGCTTCCTGGCCCGTGCGGTTCCTGTTCCTGGTCTTCGGCGCGGCGGCCTTCGAGAACTCAGCCTTGAAGTGGTCCAGCGATCACCGGATCCATCACCAGCATGTGGACACGGAGCAGGATCCCTACACCATCGGCCATGGGTTCTGGTTCGCCCATTGGACCTGGGTGATGGAGGCCAAGGTGCTGCCCCTCACCGGTGTGGCGGACCTGGAGAAGGATCCCCTGGTGCGCTGGCAGCACCGGCACTTCTTCAAGATCGGCGCCGTGGTGGCCCTGATCCCAGTGGCCATCGGCTTCGCCACTGGGAACGTGCTGGGGCACCTGGTTTTCGGTCTCCTGCTGCGCATTGTCATCACCCACCACACCACCTTCCTCATCAACAGCGCGGCCCACATGTTCGGCAGCCGCCCCTACACCGACGCCAATACGGCCCGCGACAACTGGATCCTGGCGCCCCTCACCTATGGCGAGGGCTACCACAACTTCCACCATCTCTGGCAGTGGGACTACCGTAACGGCGCCCTCTGGTACCAGTGGGACACCACCAAGTGGCTGCTCAATGTCCTGGCCTGGATGGGCCTGGTGGGCCAGTTCCGGCGCGTCTCCGACGCCTCCATGGCCCGGGCACGGCTCCACATGGAGGAAAAACGGCTGCGGGACCGATTGGCCCTGGCCAGCCCGGGGGCTGCGACCCCGATGCGCGACAGGCTCGCCGCCGCGCGGCTGCAGCTTGATGCGGCCCTTGCGGCTCTGCACGAGCGGCATGAGGCCTGGGGGCAGAAGAAGACCGAATGGCGGGCCAAGGGAATGGCCAAGGCGGAGGCCTGGCGCGAGGCGAAAGCCGAATGGAAAGCCACGGCCGCCATCCATCGCGCCGAGCTGAAGTCGGCCCTGATGGAGTGGAAGGCCGCCCGGCTGGAAGTGCGGTCAGCGCTGGTGTACGCCTGATCTCCGGGTCGTCCCAGGCCCCCGATAGGCTGGCGCACATGTCATCTGATCCATCCATTTCATGTTCCAACTGCGGCACGGCCTTGGCTGGTGCCTACTGTCATGCCTGCGGGGAGAAACAGCGTGGGCCGCATGCCCTGGACCTGGGGCCCTTCCTACACGAGCTTTTTCATTTCGAAACGCATCTGGACAACACCCTCATCCGGACGCTCCGGCCGCTGGTCCTGGAACCGGGGTTCCTGACGAAGGCCTGGATCGAGGGTCGTCGAGTCGCCTTCGCCAAGCCCATCCAGCTCTTCGTGGTTCTCAACCTGCTGTTCTTCATCGCAGCTCCGCACCTGGGGTTGTTCGGGTGGCGGTTGGAAGATGCGATGCGACATGCCCCCCAGGGCAGGATTGCCCAGTTGGCACACCAGGTGGCTGAGCAGAGGGATCTGCCGATGAAGGCGGTGGCCTACCTCACGGACCTGGGAATGGAGGGAGCCAAACGAAGCCTCTTCCTGGTGCTGATCCCGGTACTGGCCTTGCTGCTGAAAATTCTGCACCCCCGCCGCCGGCTGGTGGAGCACATCGTGTTCGCCATCCACCACGCCTGTTTCGTGTTCATCCTCCTGCTGGCCAGTGTGCTCCTGCTGTCCCTGGTCCTCTTCGGGATGGTGGGATCTGGTCTTGGAGATGCGGTGACGGTGCCCTTGTTCCTGGGCGGTATGGCCGCCTATCACTGGATTTCGATTGGGAAGGTCTACGGCGGCTCGGTTTGGCGCAGAGGCTTTGAGTCGCTGTTGTTGGCCGCAAGCTTCCTGCCGCTGATTGGGGCCGTGGAACGGGTCGGTTTTCGATGGGTGCTCCACGGCTTGATGCATTGAAAGCGGCTTCGGAAACGGCCGCAAACGCAGACCGAGGCCTGTGGAATGACCGCCGACATGGGATACTGGATTCTGGATCTTTGGAGGCCCCGTGGCTCAGTTCGATCTTCTCGTCATCGGTTCCGGCCCCGGCGGCTACATCGCGGCCATCCGCGCCGCGCAACTCGGCCTGAGCACGGCCCTCGTGGAAAAGGACGCGCAGCTGGGCGGCACCTGCCTCCATCGCGGCTGCATCCCCGCCAAGACCTGGCTGGAGAGTGCCCATCGCTTCGAGCAGATGCAGGACGCCAAGGACTACGGCATCGACGGCGTGGACGGCAAGGCCCTGAAACCCAACCTGGACACCATCGTCAAGCGCAAGGGCCGCATCGTCTTCAAGAACGCCAAGGGCATCGAGTTCCTCATGAAGAAGAACAAGGTGACCGTGCTGAAGGGCTTCGGCAAGCTGCTGGGCAGCGGGCGCGTGGATGTGGCGGGCGAGGTGCACGAAGCCAAGCGCATCATCCTGGCCACGGGTTCGGCGCCCAAGCCCATCCCCGGTCTGGAAACGGATGGCGTGCGGGTGCTCAACAGCGACCACATCCTGGATATCACCGAAGTGCCTTCGCACCTGGTGATCCTCGGCGCGGGCGCCATCGGCGTGGAGTTCGCCTCGGTGTTCAGCCGCCTGGGCTCCAAGGTGACGCTGGTGGAATTCATGGACACCATCCTGCCCCTCGAAGATGCGGACATCGGCACGGAGCTGGCCAAGATCTTCCGCAAGTCCTACAAGATGGATGTGCGCACCAAGACCAAGATCACCCGCATCGAAAAGCAGGATGACGGCGTGCATTGCTTCCTCGAAGGCGAAACCCCCGGCGAGGTGGTGGGCAGCCACCTGCTGGTGGCCGTGGGCCGCTCCCCCCTGGTGGAGGGCATCGGCATCGAGGCCACCAAGGCCCAGGTGGATCGCGGATGCGTGGGCGTGGACAAGTACATGCAGACCGCCGAGCCCGGCCTCTACGCCATCGGCGACATCGTGCGCACACCGTGGCTGGCCCACGTCGCCAGCGACGAGGGCATCGTGGCCGCGGAGCACGCCGCCCAGAGCCTGGGCAAGGACGTGCATCCCCATCCCGTGCGCTACGACCGCTTCCCCGCCTGCACCTATTGCGATCCCGAGGTGGGCAGCGTGGGCCTCTCCGAAGCCGCCGCCAAGGCCAAGGGCCACGACGTGCAGGTGGGCAGCTTTCCCTTCGCGCCCATGGCCAAGGCCAACATCGTGGGCGAGCCCCACGGCTTCATCAAGATCGTGGCCGACAAGAAATACGGCGAGATCCTGGGCATCCACATCCTGGGGCCCAAGGCCACGGAGCTGGTGGCCTCCAGTGTGGCGCTCATGGGCGGCGAGTTCACGGTGGAGGAACTCATCAACACCATGTATCCGCACCCCAGCCTCAACGAGGTGTTCCCCGAGGCGGCCCGGGCCGTCTATGGCCGGGCCTTGAACATGTAGGCCAGCGGAGCCGCATCGCATTCCGTGAAGCCAAGACTCATCCTGTGCCAATTTTGGCCGATATAACGGCTTCTAGGCCTATGGTTCGGGGGTTTTCAAGGATGCCGATGACGGAATTACAACGGTTGCGCATCCAGAACCGTGTGACGAGCCTGCTGGCAGAAGCTTCAGCCTTCGATTCGGTCGCTCCTTCCATCATGGAGGCGATCGGCACGGCTTCGGAATGGGTATGGGGAAGCCTGTGGAAACCGGACGAATCGGATGGGCAACTGAAGATCCAGACGCACTGGCGCGCCACGGATTTTGAGGCTTCGTCCTTCTGGGCTGCCTCGGAATCCCTTCGGTTTGCGCCGGACCAGGGCCTGCCGGGCCTCACCTGGATCCAGGGGAAGGCGCATTGGATGGAGGACCTCCAGGGGGATCCCCGCTTCAGGCGCAAGGACGCCGCCCGCCAGGCCGGGCTGCGCAGCGGGTTCGCCTTCCCGGTCCGGTTCCAGGATCGGGTCCTGCGGGTGATGGTGTTCCTCAGCCGCGAGGTGAGGGGTTTCGACGCGGAATTCCTGGCAATGATGGAGGCGCTCGGAAGCCAGATGGGTCAGTTCATCGAGCGGGAACGCGCCGAGGCCTTCCTCAAGCAGAGCGAGGAGAAATACCGCGCCCTGGTGGAGGAATCCGGCGAGGGCATCTACCTGTTCGATCTCGACAGCGGCGCCGTTCTGGAGAGCAACCCGGCCTTCCGGCAATTGCTGGGCTATTCGCTCGAGACGGTGGAGGGTTTGACCCTCTCCGATTTCATCGCGGAGGACCGGGGATCCATCGAGGCGGATGGGAAGAGGCTGTTGGAGACGGGGCACTTGTACATCGGAGAAAGGAAATACCGCCGGAAGGATGGTGCTCTCCTCGATGTGGATGTGACGGTCAACCGGCTGACCCTGAAGGGTGGAAGAATCGGTGTGGCCGTCGTTCACGATCTATCTGCCAGGAAGCAAGTTGAATCGGAGCGGGATCGCCTGGCCGAAATTCTGGAAGCCACCACGGACTTTGTCGGAATGGCGGACCCTGTGGGGCAGCTGGTCTACGGCAACCGGGCCATGCGGGAACTGCGGGGCCTGGATTCCCCGGAACTGGGACGCCGCATCGCCGAAGCCCATCCACCCTGGGCCGCGCGCAAGGTGCTGGAAGAAGGCCTTCCCACGGCCATGGCCGAGGGCGTCTGGCGGGGTGAAAGCGCCTTTCTCGATCAGCAGGGCCGGGAGATTCCGATTTCCCAGCTGATCCTCGCGCACCGGGCCCCCTCCGGACAGGTCGGATTCTTCTCCACCATCGCCCGGGATATTTCCGAGCAGAAGAAGGCCGAGCGGGAATTGAAGGACCTCCTGAAGCATCTGGAGGATCTGCGCTACGCCGTGGATGAATCCACCATCTTCGCCATCACGGACGCCATGGGCGTCATCACGGAAGTGAACGAGCGTTTCTGCGAGGTATCGGGCTACTCGCGGGAGGAATTGCTCGGCAAAACCCATCGCGTCATCAAATCGGGGCGCCATCCCAAAGGCTTCTTCAGGCAGATGTGGGAGACCATTCTCGCCGGAGGGGTCTGGCGCGGCGAAGTCTGCAACCGGGCCAAGGACGGTTCGCAGTATTGGGTCGATACCACCATCGTTCCCTGGTTGAACGGCCAGGGCCGCCCGGAGCGCTTCATCTCCCTGCGTACCATCATCACGGATCGCAAGCGGGTGGAGGAGGCCCTCCTGCGCCGCGAGGAGCAGCTGGAAGTCCTCTCCATCGCGGCCCGGGAAATCAACTCCGAGCTGGATATCAAGACGGTGATGCGCCGCCTGGTGGAGTCGGCGTTGCGACTGACGGGGGCGGCGGACGGCACCTTCGGCATGCTGGTCCACGGCCGGCTGGAATTCCGCGACTATTTCCGGGAGGGGAGCTGGATTCCCATCGACTACACCTTCGGGCCCGGGGAGGGCGTCCCCGGCCACATCATGGAGACCCTGCAGCCCTACATTTCCAACGATGCCGAAGGGGATCCCCATGTCATTCCCGAGATCCAGAGGACGTTGAAATTCTTCAATCTGGTGGATATTCCCATTCTGGGCCGCAAGGGTGGCCTGCTGGGTGCCGTTGAAATCCACAACACCCATGACCGCCGTCCCTTTGGCGATTCGGATCTCTCCCTGCTCCAGGGCCTGGTGGCTCATGCGGCGGTGGCACTTGAAAATGCCCTTTGGGTCGAAGAAAACCGGCGCCAGGAAGAAGCCTTGCGCCACACCCAGAAGCTCGAAAGCCTTGGGATCCTGGCCGGCGGCATCGCCCATGATTTCAACAACCTGCTGACCGCGATCATGGGCAACCTCAGCCTTGCCATGCTGGAAACGCCCGCCACTGAAGAATCGTCTCGATACCTCCAGAGCATCGATCGCGCCGTCATGCGCGCCGCCGACCTCACGCGCCAGATGCTGGCCTATGCAGGGAAGGGCTTGTTCATCGTGAAACGCCTGGATTTGAATGCCACGGTCGAGGACATTGCGCGGCTCCTGGAGGCTTCGATCCTCAAGAAGGTTCACCTGAGATTCCACCTGCGGCCGGGATTGCCGGAGCTGGAGGCGGATCCGGCCCAGCTGGAGCAGCTGGTCATGAACCTGGTGACCAACGCCGCGGACGCCATTGGCGATCGGGAGGGGACCGTGACCCTGACCACGGACTTCCAGGAATTCACGGAATCCGATCTGCGGACCCTCCTGCCGGGCCTGACCCTGGCCCCCGGACCCTATCTCACGCTGGACGTTACGGACACCGGTTCGGGCATGTCGGCCGAAGTGATCGAGCGGATCTTCGATCCATTCTTCACCACCAAGACCACCGGCCGGGGCCTGGGGCTCTCGGCGATGCTGGGGATTCTTCGGTCCCACCGGGGCGGTGTCAAGGTCTACAGCGAACCGGGGCGCGGCAGCACATTCCGGCTTTTCCTGCCCGCGGCGAGCGGTGGGCCGCTGCGCCAGGACCGCGAAGCGGAGGCCGAGCTTTGGAAAGGGCACGGCACCGTGCTGATCGCTGACGATGACGACGACGTGCGAGCTGCCACCAGGGCCCAGATCGAACAGCTCGGATTCCAGACACTGGAGGCCCGGGACGGGCGGGAAGCGATGGCGTTGTTCCACCTTCACCGGGAGGCCATCGACCTCGTCTTCACGGATTTCAGCATGCCGCACATGGATGGGCGGGAGGTGCTCAGGGCCATCCGCGCCCTGGATCCGGGAGCCCGCGTAATCCTCTGCAGCGGCTTCGACGAGGGGGCCGCCGCGGCCGGGGCCCAGGATGTCGCTCCGAATGGTTTTCTCCAGAAACCCTTCCGCCCGGCGGCATTGAGCAGGCTCCTGCGGGAGGCGCTGGAGGGCCCGCCGAGACCGCACTGAGACCCTCAGCAGCGGGCGCAGAAATGCGGGGGGGAGGGCAGCCGCGCCACGTTGCGCAGCGCCTGCTCCCAGGCTTCCCTGGGGCCGCAGAAGGCGGCGATCGATGGCGTGAGTTCCCGAAGCGCGTGGAGTGAGAATGGGTTTTCCGAGAGGGGCAGGATCGGTACGGGCCCGCCTGTCGCGGAGCGCAGCGCCGAGCGCAGCGCATCGGTGAGCGGCGTCATGCAAGGCAATTCCAGGGGCGGGATCCGCAACTCTGCCCCTGCGGGCAGGGGCACCCCGGGCCAGAGCTCGGTTTCGAAGCCGCCCTCGATGGCCCGCCACCCGGGCTTCCGGAAGGTCTGCTTGCGCCGTTCCTTCTCCCAATCCGACAGGAAGGCTTTCAGCTCGGCCTTTTCCAGGGGCCCCATGGGGGCCTTGGCCAGGGGCAGGGGCGCCGGGGCAAAGATGCTCCCAGGCAGGCGCCGGGCCAGCATGGGCTTGTCATTCAACCAGGAGAGGCCGCCGTCCAGGGCGGCCACCAGGGCGCCGAGGCGCTGCCGGTGCAGGGCCAGGGCGGCGGCCAGATCGCAGCCCGGCATTGGCAGGAGGGCCAGGACATTGAGTTCCAGTCCCTCCGCCTGCACGCGCCCGGCGGCTTCCAGGGGGACCGCCAGATCCCCGGGGCTGCGCCCCAGCACCAGCAGCTGGGGCAGGGCGTGGCGCTGGACCCGCTCCACCAGAAGCAGCTCCCCCGAGGCGCCGCCCAGGAGGGTGCCGCCCAGTTCTGCAGCGAGTTGCAGGGCGGCGGGGTTCAGCATTCAAACCCCACAGTCAGGGAGCGTCGTTCCAGGAGCGAGGCCATGCCTCGAGCATAGCCGCGCTAAGACGTCACCAGGTCCCGGGGCAGCGTGATCCAGAAGGTGGTGCCTTCTTCGTCGGAGGTGTCGAAGCCCACTTGCCCCTGCAGGAGGTTTTCGCCGAATAGCTTCATGGCGTGGGTCCCCAGTCCCCGGCCCATGGAAGCCTTGGTGCTGAAGGTGCGGTGGAAGATGCGGGGCCGCACGTCGGCTGGAATCGTGCCGGGATTGTGCACGGAGAAATGGGGAGAATCCCCGCGCCATTCGAAGGTGGCGCGCACCGTTCCCCCGGCCTCCGTGGCCTCGTAGGCGTTGATGGTCATGTTGTAGAGCACGCGCAGCAGCAGATCGGGATCCGTGCTGAAGACGCCGGGCGCCAGGGGCGTGTCCAGGCGCAGGGGGCGGCCCTGGGCGGCGGGATGCTGGGCCACGCCCGCCGCCAGCTCCTGGAGGATCTGCGTGCCTTCCACCTCGGCTGCATGGCCCCGGAGTTGGCCTTGTTCAGCCAGGAGCAGCCGGCGGTGGGAATGGATCTCACGGTTCAGGCGCTCGGAGATGACGAGAATCTTCCGGGCCGCGTCTTCCGGTGGAACCCAGCCTCCGCTCAGGGATTCCGACCAACCCAGCAGGCCCTGGATGATGTTGCTCATGTCGTGGAAGAAGAGGCGTTCGAGGGCTTCGCGCCGCTTCAGGGAACTGATGTCCTGGAGCACCATGGCCGTGAAGCGGTGGGGGCCGACCCGCAGCGGGGTGGCCGTCACATGGAATTCCCGGGCTTCCCAGGTGCCCGTCTCGAGGCGCATGGAGAGCTCGCACTCCCCGGTGGCAGGCCCCTGGGTGGTCTGGGCCGCCAGATAGGCGAGCACGGCCCCGCAATGGCGGCAGGCCTTGGAGGTGCCGCAGCCGGCAGGGCCTTCCTGCACATGGATGCAGTCGAAGGCTTCGCCCAGGCGGGCGCCGGTGCAGGCGCCATCCCAGCGGGGTCCGAGGGCGCCGAGCACTTCCGGGCTGGCGGCGAGGATCTGCCGATGCTCGTTGAGGATGGCCACGTAGCTCTGGAGGCTGCTGAGCAGAAAGGCGGCGATGGGGTTGTCGCAGATGGCGGCCACCTGGTCCCGCAGTTTTTCCGGCGCCTCCCGCCCCGCGGGAGCAAAAAAAGTGGTTCCTGCGGGAAGCTCGCTGGAATAGGACATGGCGCCTGCAGCCTAGGCCCCTGGACGGGATATCACAAGGGATCTATTTGTATTTCGGTGATTTGGTGCAGGAGCTTGAGTCCCTTAATTGGCCGGGATGAAAAAAGGGCCAAGGCCGCGCAGCCACCGAGGAAGGCGCAAGCCATGTCCCATTGGGTGTCCCAGGGGTCGCCCTGGCTGCCCAGGAAGGCGTCCGCGGAGCTGCCGGTCCACACGGCGGTCTGCCACTCCACCAGTTCGTAGGCGGCGCTCAGGCCCAGCACCATGAGCAGCAGGACGAAAATGGACCAGGCTCCGGGTTTCAGCACCCCCTTGCGGAACAGGACCTCCCGGAACAGCAGCACCGGCACGAAACCCTGGGCGAGGTGGCCCAGGCGGTCATAGGGGTTCCGGGCCAAGTGCAGCCAACCCTTCACCCAGTGGCCGGCGGGC
Organism: Geothrix sp.; assembly: GCA_035255365.1. Taxonomy (GTDB): domain Bacteria; phylum Acidobacteriota; class Holophagae; order Holophagales; family Holophagaceae; genus Geothrix. The sequence continues at coordinate 5,332 of DATEZS010000024.1, read as the reverse complement.
ACCTCCGCATAGGTCCAATAGCCGCCCACCATCAGCACCAGGGCGTGCAGGGCAATGAGTACATAGAGCAGGTTGGTGAGCGGAAAGCGGCGGTGGGTCAGAGCCAGGATCGGGACACCGATGATCACGGGGAGGTTTTCCATGAACCAGGTGAAACGGTCTGCCCGGGGCGACCAGCCCAGCAGCAGGAAGATCGCGAGGACCGCCAGGAGCAGCACGTGGGGGAGCCGATTTGAAGTCATGGCTCCACACTATGCTGGAGACAGTGGAGGACGACCATGGAATTCGGCATCCGGGGCAAGGTGGCAATGGTGGCGGCGGGCAGCAAGGGCTTGGGTCGGGCGGCGGCCCTGGCTCTGGCGGCCGAAGGCTGCGCGGTGTCCGTGTGCGGCCGGGGGCGGGAGGCGCTGAATGCCACCAAGGCGGAGCTGGAGGCCCTGGGCGTGCCGGCTTTGGCGGTGGTGGCGGATGTCTCCAAGGCGGAGGATCTGGTGCGCTGGCATCAGGAGACCGAAACGGCGCTGGGACCCGTGGATATCCTCGTCACCAACACCGGCGGTCCCAAAGCGGCCGCCTTCGGAGACCTGTCCGATGGCGACTGGGCGGAAGGCGTGGAATCCACGCTCATGAATGTGGTGCGCCTTTCCCGCCTCGTGCTGTCCGGCATGCGGGCGCGGCAGTGGGGCCGCATCGTGAACATCACCAGCCTGGTGGCCAAGCAGCCCTACCCCCTGCTCACCATCAGCTCGACCTTGCGGGCGGGCCTGTCCGGCCTCACCCGCACCCTGGCCACGGAATCCGCCCGGGATGGCGTCACGGTGAATGCGGTGCTGCCGGGCCATGTCATGACCGACCGCCAGGTGCATCTGGCGGAAGTGCGGTCCCAGGCGGACGGCATCTCCATGACGGAGCACTTCGCCCGCACGGCCACCTCCATCCCCGCGGGCCGCATCGGGAATCCAGAGGAGATCGGCGCTGTCATCGCCTTCCTTTGCAGCAAGCCCGCCTCCTACCTCACGGGGCAGAGCCTGCTCGTGGACGGGGGCCTGGTGCAGGGCACCTTCTAGTACAGAGACGCCGACCCACTGGTCGGCGTCTCTCCTCAGGTCGTTGCTCTCAGCGCTGGATGCCGCTCACGGTCTCGAAGTAGTGGGCGAAGGCCGCCATGCCGCCGCTGGCCTGCTCCCAGTCGTAGTTCTCGTTGGGCGCGTGGTAACCGTGGCTGGGGAGGCTGAGGCCCAGGAAGAACACATCGCAGCCGAGGATGTCCTCCATGGTCTTCACGGCGCCGATGCTGCCGCCTTCCCGGGTGAAGGAGCAGGGGGCATCGAAGGCGAACTTGTAGGCATCCTTGATGGCCTCGGCGTAGGGGCCGGTGACGTGGCCCTTGAAGGGCGCCAGGCCGTGCTCTTCGTGGAACTGGACATCAGGGAAGTGCTCGTTCACGAAGGCGCGGATGCGACCGATGGTCTTGTGCTCGTCCATGTCCGGCACCAGGCGGCAGCTCATCTTCACCTCGGCCCGGGGAGGCACGGCGCTCTTGATGCCGGGGCCCGTGTAGCCGCCCACCACGCCGTGCACTTCCATGGTGGGTCGGCCCCACACGCGCTTCATGACCTTGAGGGGATCCTCCGTGCGCATGCCGGTGATCATGTGATCCTTCTTGAATGTCTCCACGCTGAAGCCCGCGTGGGCCCACTCTTCCAGCTCCTGCTTGGAGGGCTTCACCACCTCGTCGTAGAAGCCCGGGATCTTCACCTTGCCGGTTTCGCCGTCCATCATGGCGGCGACCACCTTGATGAGCTCTGAGAGCGGATTGCGCGCCGCGCCGCCCACCACGCCGCTGTGCAGGTCGTGATCCGCGGTTTCCAGCGTGAGGCGGAACCCCTTCAGGCCGCGCAGGCCGGCGGGGGTGCTGGGCTTGCCGCGGGTGATCCACACCGTGTCGCTGACCACGATGGCGTCGGTCTTGATGCGGTCCTTGTGGCGGTTGAGGCCGCCTTCGAAGCTGGGCGAGCCCACCTCCTCCTCGGTTTCCCACAGGAAGTGGATGTTGAGGGGCACGCCGGCGCGCCGGGCGGCCAGGGCGCCGAAAAAGGCGGTGACGGCGGGACCCTTGTCGTCCGTGCTGCCGCGGCCCTTGTAGGTGTCGCCTTCCACCACGAAGGTGAAGGGATCCGCGGTCCACTCGGGCTCGTTGGCCGGCTGCACATCCATGTGGTTGTACACCGTGATGGTGGCGTGGCTGGGATCCTCGCCGAACCAGCCGTGGATGAAGGGATTGCCGCTGGTCTCCAGGATCTCGGCCTTGCCGCCGTGCCGCTCGAACAGGGCCCGGGCCGCTTCGGCCACCCGCCGCACATCAGCCTGGTGGGCCGGGTCGGCGCTGATGGAGGGGATCTCCACCAGGGTTTTCAATTCCGCCTCGAAGGACGCACGGCTCTCTGCCGCGAACCCCGCCAGGGCCTCGCGAGTCAATAAGGATGGATTCATAGACACTCCGGTAAGGGTCAATCATCATCCCACAACCGAAAGTATTGTCTATTAAGGGATCTAGACATCTCCCATGCCTTCAACCCGGATAGGTGCCGCCGACTTTCAGGCCCGTCCATTCGGGCAAACCCAGGGCCAGGTTGAGGTTCTGCACGGCCTGGGCGGCCATGCCCTTGCCCAGGTTGTCCAGGGCGACCATGGCGACGCCGTGGCCCTGGCGGGCGGCGACGGCGAGGTCGGCGAAGGCGCTGCCGGTGGTGGCGGCCACCCGGGGGCTGCCATCCACGATCCGCACGAAGAAGCGCTCCCCGTAGAAGGCCTCGAAGTGGGCCTTGAGGGCGGACGTATCCACGCCCGCAGGCAAGGGGAACTGGGCTGTGGCGAAGATCCCCCGCACCATGGGCGCGCTCTGGGGCACGAAGCTGAGGGGCGCCTCCCAGCCTGCGCTGGCCAAGGTCCGCAGCACTTCGGCTTCGTGCTGGTGGCCCAGCACCTTGTAGGCGCGGAAGTCCGTGGCCCGGGTGGGATGGTGGGTGGTGTCGCTGGGTGCGGCGCCCGAGCCGCTGGACCCCGTGGCGGCCGTGACAGCCACGAAGGCGGGCTGCCACCCGGCCAGGGGCAGCAGGGCCAGCTGCAGGGCCGTGGCGAAGCAGCCCGGGTTGGCGATGCGCCTGGCCCCCGCCATGCGCTCGGGCTGCCAGTCCACCAGCCCATATACCCAGGCGGGATCCAGGCGGAAGTCCGCGGAGAGGTCGATGACCGTGAGCCGCTGCGTGAGGCCGAGGCGATCCCATTCGGCCTGGAACCCGGGCCACAGCTTGGCCAGCTCGCCGTGGGGCAGGGCCGAGAAGACCACCGGTTCGGGACTCTGCGCCAAGGCCGCCCAATCCGGCGAGGCCTCGAAGTGGCCTTCCACCAGGCCCCTCAGGTGTGGATGCTGGGCGTGGAAGGGCTTGCCCCCATGACTGCGGGCCGTGCCACGGATGGAGGCTACGGCGGGATGGTTCATAAGCCAGCGCAAGAGTTCGCCGCCGCCGTAGCCCGACGCGCCGAGGATGAGGACATCAACTGAAATCATGAATGCCTCGAAAAAGACACTGACTGTTTAACCGCAGATGTCGCAGATGACGCCGCTGAAATGACGAGAAGCTGTTCAGGTTTTATCTGCGCAATTTGCGTCATCTGCGGTTTCAATCAACCACCCTGGTTGTTGCAGGGAGCTTGGGTTCGAGGAGATCGAGCACGAACTTGCCCAGGGCCTCGGCGTCGGCCCGGGCGTTGCGGGCGGGGAGACCCAGGGTGGCCACGAAGCGCTCGCCCACCCGGTTGTCCGTGGCGGGCCCGGCGATGAGGTCGGCCCGGATGCCGAAGGCCGACTGGAGGTTGGCGACGCCCCCCGCGGCGCCCACGGGGTCGTTGGCGCAGAGGATGAAGGCGCCGCTGAGGACCCGCAATTCGGGATCCTGAAGGATGGCCTGCACGCCGTACTCGCCCATGATGCCGTCGCCGGTTTCGGCCACGATGACATCCACCCCGTGGGCCGCCAGTTCAGAAAAGATGATGCGCGACACGCCCGCGGCGCTGCCGGCGTCCGTGCACACGCAGCCCGCATCGGTGAAGTCCAGGGCCACCTCGGCGCCGTAGTCGCGCATGGCCAGGGCGTCCCGCATGAGCGAGACGCCGGTGAGCTTGCAGGCGCCCACGCGGTAGCCCGCCCGGCTCAGCTGCCGGATGGCGGCGCAGGCGGCGGCGGTCTTGCCCGCGTTCATGCAGGTGCCCGCCACGTACACCACGGGGCAGCGGGCGGACAGGCCCGTGCCCTTGAGGGCGCCCATGCGGACGTGGGCGGGTTGCCCGGCACGGGACTGGAATTCGGGGAACACCAGCACCTGTCCGAGCACCTCCAGCTCGAAGGGCTTGCCCACATCAGGGTTGTGGGACAGGCAGGTCCCGAGGACGCCGCCCATGTTGAGGAGGTTCACCGTGTCGCCGGGCTTCAGGGATGTTGGCAGGACGCCCTCGTAGCCCTGGAGGGCGTTGCGGTGGCCCAGGGCCCCCACAAGGATGTCTCCGTCATGCAGGGTGCTCATGCGCCCGTGAGGGTCCTCCAGCTGGTTGTAGGTGGTCTTCTCGCCCTTCACCCGGCAGGCGATGACGGAACCTTCCTCCAGCAGGATCTCGGGCGAGAGCGTGAGCGTGCGGCTCAGCCGCAGGTTCCGGGTGACGGAGGCGAGCTTGTCGATGTGGATGCGCATCATGGGATCCTCGGGATCAGTTCGGCTTGGCTTTGAGGGTGAGGGTCTGCTGGACGCCGAAGAGCTTGGCGAAGCCGGCGGCCTCGGCGCCGGTCCAGAGCTTGTTGGCTTCGCCGTAAGTGGCGATGCGGGGATCCATGAGCGAGTAAGGGGATTGCACGCCCTCCACCACGAAGGCGCGGGGATGGAGGGTGAGGCGAACTTCGCCGCAGACGCGGTCCTGGCTGGATTCCAGGAAGGCTTCCAGATCCCGGGCCAGGGGATCGAAGAAGTGGCCCTCGTGCAAGAGTGAGCCGTAGAGGTTGCCCAGGCTCTCCTTCCAGAAGAGTTGCTTGCCGCTGAGGACCAGCTTCTCCAGCTCCCGGTGGGCGCCGATGAGCAGGTGCGCCGCCGGAGCCTCGAAGCCCACGCGGCCCTTGATGCCCAGAATGGTGTCGCCCAGGTGCACGCCTCGGCCGATGCCGTAGGGGCGGCCGACGGCATTGAGCTGCGCGATGAGGGTGACGGGGTCCATGGCGTTGCCATTCAGCGCCACGGGCACGCCCTGGTCGAAGCTGATGGTCAGGGACTTGGGTGGCAGGTTT
>DATEZS010000023.1:0-11917 GCA_035255365.1 Geothrix sp. | reverse complement strand
CGATACGGGGAATTTCCGCCACTCGAACAGCACGCCCGCCATTCATCTGGCCGCCGCGGATCTCATCGCCCAGGGCATCCATCCGGCCCGCACCTATACCGCGCTCTACCAGACCGCCACGCCCGCCAAGCTCAAGCTCTTCGGCCGGGCCATGGGCGGATTGCAGCTTCTGAACGGGGGCCGCTTCGCCTATGTGTCCGTGACGCGCACGGATCTCGAAGCCTGCGGAGCCACTCACGAGGACCTGGATGAGCTGGTGGAAGAACCGCGGAAGCTCCTTGGCGTGGAGGTCGCCGCCCTCTTTTCGGAGACGGCGGATGGCCGGGCCAAGGTCAGCCTTCGATCCCGGGAACGGGTGGATGTGAACGCGGTTTGCCGGAAATTCGGCGGCGGGGGGCATCGCCTCGCCTCGGGAGCCCGGGCGGAAATGGACCTGGCGACCTTCATGGAGCAGGTGGAATTGGCTGTCATGGATCAGATGGCAAAGGATTTAGCTGAGCAGTGAGGGGAGCCCCTCCATTGCCGAACCAGGAATCTCGTCACACACTTGTCGTTCCAGTGCATCCAATCGGATGAGCGCCACCCTCCCATGGGAGATTTAGTGTCCCCTCAAGAGCCCAGCAGTGCCCCCAAGCTTGAACTCTTCTGCAAACTGCAGGCGGAGAAGGTCCCGTTCATCGCCAAAGCCAATGTGCCGTCCATCTTCGGCAAGTTCACCGTGTACGGCTTCCTGGAACACGCCACCGGGAAGGAGCACCTCGCCATCGTCTGCGGGGAGATCGACGCCCGCCGCCGCATTCCGGTGCGGATCCACTCGGAGTGCTGGACGGGAGATGTGCTGGGCAGCCTCAAGTGCGATTGCCGGCAGCAGCTTGAGGAGGGATTGCGGTATGTGGCCGAGCATGGGGGTATGGTGTTGTATCTGCGGCAGGAAGGCCGCGGCATCGGCCTCCTGAACAAGCTGAAGGCCTATGCCCTCCAGGAGCAGGGGCTCGATACGGTGGAAGCCAACCACTCCCTGGGCTTCCCGGACGATCTGCGCACCTATGAATGCGCCGTCGAGATGCTCAAGTTCTTCGGCATCGGCAAGGTGAAGCTGCTCACCAACAACCCGAAGAAGATCGGGGCCTTGGAATCCGCCGGGTTCGAGGTGGAACGGGAGCGGCACCAGCTCGCCTCCAATCCCCTCAATCTCAAATACCTCAAGACCAAGGCCCGCAAGAGCGGGCACTTGCTGGATTTCGAGGAAGAAGTGCTTTAAAGGCTCTTGATGGCGGCGATTTCCTGGGGACTCAGGAAGCGCCAGGTACCGGGTTTCAGGTAGGGATCGGACAGAGGGCCGAACTGAACGCGGCGCAGTTTGCTGACCGGGTGGCCCACGGCGGCGAACATGCGGCGGATCTGCAGGTTCTTGCCCTCGGTGAGGGTCACCTTCAGCCAGGGGTTGTCGCCCTTCTCGGCGATCTCGATGTGGCAGGGCTTGAGGCGGCGTCCGCTCAGCAGGAAGCCCGCCTCGAATTCCTTGATCAGTTCGGGCTTCGGAGTGCGGTGGACCTTCACGAGGTAGACCTTGGGGATTTCATGCTCGGGGCCCATGAGCACTTGGGCCAGCGCCCCGTCATTGGTCATCAGCAGCAGACCTTCCGAATTGAAATCCAGACGGCCCACCGGGTACACGCGGGCCTCCACGCCCTGAAGGAGCGCCATGACCGTCGGCCGCCCCTGCTCGTCCTTCACGGTGGTGACATAGCCCTTGGGCTTGTTCATGAGGATGTAGACCGGGGCCTCCCGCTCGATGGGCTCGAAGTTCACGGTGATCTCATCCCGGCGGGGATCGGCGCGGGTGCCCAGTTCCGTAATGGTCTTGCCGTTCACCTGCACGCGGCCTTCAAGAATGAGTTCCTCGCAGGCGCGCCGGCTGGCGATCCCGGCTGCGGCGAGGATCTTCTGCAGGCGTTCCTCGCCAGGCCGGATCGGACGGGGCGCGGCCTTGGGCAGGGTCGGGTGAGTGACGGTCCTGGGTTTGGCCGCTGCAGCGGTGGAAGGTCGAGTCGTGGAACGGTTCGCGGGACGATCGCCGGCGCGGGCCGGCAGGCGCCGGGCAGGCCGCTCTACGGAGCCGCTGGTGGTGCGTCGAGCGGGACGATCCGTGGGCAAGGGCGAGCCGGCTTCAGCGCTGCGGCTGGACGGGCGGCGCACGGGGCGCGCATCGGAAGGGATGCCTGAACGGCGAGCCGAGGCCGGGCGGGCCGGCCGCTCTTCGGAATGGCTGGTCGCGCGCCGGGCCGGACGCTCCTCGGTCCGCGGAGCACCGGATTCGGCAGGGCGGCTGGAGGTTCGGCGCGCGGGCCGGTCCTCAGCGCTGACCGCGGGGCGGCGGGCGGGTTTATCGCCGGGGCGGACACTCGATCTGCTGCCGGTGGACTTCTTGGTGGCAGACGCGGTTCCCGGCCCCTTGGGGGTGAACTTCCTCATGGCAGCTCCTTCGGCGTCTCCCGACGCGGAAAGTCCAGTCTATCAGGCCACGGGAGAGCGGGTTGCCCGGAAGAAGTAGTGAATCCCGGAAGCGAGCACCAGGGCCGCCACCACCCAGTACATGGTGGGCAGGAGGGGATCCATCCAGGGGTGGTGCCCAAGGGCGTTGAAAAACAGACTCAGGCTGATCGCGATCAGCTGCATGGCCGTGCTGAGCTTGCCCAGCAGGCTTGGATGGAACTTGCTGTCGGTGAGGCGATCCACCGAGGCGAAGGAATAGAAGGAGATGACCAGATCCCGCGTGATGGCCAGGATCGCCACCCAGACCGGGATGGGGGCCACCATGCCCTCGGTGCGCCAGGCCAGGAGGACAAAGGCTGTTGTCATCAGGAACTTATCTGCTGCAGGATCCAGCGCCGCGCCCAGGTCGGAGGTCTGGTGGAACCTCCTGGCGATGAAGCCATCCAGCAGGTCGGTGACTCCCGCTCCGGCAAAAAGGAAGAAGGCTTCCCAGTGGTGGCCATACCAGATGGATATGGCGAAAAAGGGCACTGCCAGGATCCTGAGCAGGGTCAATGCATTGGGCAGTGTCATTGGGCTAGTGGAAGGCATCGCCACCAGTCTAGACGGAGATCACATCTTTCCGCCGGGAAGGTTGCGGGAGGTGGGGGAGGGGGTAGACTGGGATACGGAGTTGAGACTATGACTCAAAATCCATCGATCAGCCTGGCGACCCTCCATCCTGGAGAAGAAGGGGAAGTTATCCAGGTCCACGCCCAGGGACCGGTGCGCCAGCGTCTGCTGGAGATGGGATTCATCCGGGGAGCCCGGTTGCGGGTGGAAAAGCTGGCGCCTCTGGGCGATCCCATGGAACTGGTGATCAAGGGCTACCATCTCTCCCTGCGCCGGGAGGAAAGCGCCTGCATCCTGGTCAAACGGGTGTCGTGATGTCGCTGACCATCGCCCTGGCGGGCAATCCCAATTGTGGCAAGACCACGCTGTTCAACGCCCTTACCGGGGCCCGGCACCATGTGGGGAACTGGCCCGGCGTCACCGTGGAGCGGCGCAGCGGCTTTTTCGAGTGGGAGGGCAGCACCCTGGAGGTGGTGGATCTTCCGGGCACCTATTCCCTGTCCGCTCGCAGTGAAGACGAGCGGGTCGCCGCGAACTTCCTGGCCTCGGACGAAGTGGACCTGGTGCTCAATGTGCTGGATGCCTCCAACCTGGAGCGCAACCTCTACCTCAGCACGCAGCTGCTGGAACTCGGCAAGCCGGTGGCCTTCGTCCTGAACATGGTGGATGACGCCGAAACCAAGGGGGTCATCATCCAGATCCCGGCCATGGAAACGCTGCTGGGCGGTCCGGTGATCCCCACCGTCGGCAACCGGGAGCAGGGCATCCCCGAACTCAAGGCGCTGCTGGCCTCCATGGCCAGGGGCGAATCCGAGCGGTGCCGCCGCGTCGCCGTGGACTACGGACACGACATCGAAGGGGAGCTCCGCAAGCTCGAGACGGAAATCCGCCGGGATGAGAAGCTCGAGGCCGCCATGCCTCCCCGCTGGCTGGCCCTTCAGCTTCTCGAGAACAATGCCGAGGCCAAGGCTCGTGTGGACCAGAGCCACGCCAAGGAGGCCATTGGACAACAGCTGTCCAAGAGCTTCGCCTTCCTGGAGCCCCACCTCGGGGCCGACGGAGCCACGCTCATCGCCGAGCGACGCTACGGATTCGCCCACGGCCTGGTGAAGGAGGTGGCCACGGACGCCGAGGACCGGCAGAGTTCCAGCTCCAAGCTGGATGCCATTCTTACCCATCGGTACCTGGGCATCCCCATCTTCCTCGTGATCCTGGCCATGGTGTATTCCCTGTCCTTCGTCCTGGGCAAGATCCCCCAGGACTGGATCGCCGCGGGCTTCAAGGCCCTGGGCGGCATCGCGGAACATCACCTGCCGGCCGGGGAACTCACGAGCCTGCTGGTGGACGGCGTCATCCCCGGCGTCAGCGCGGTGATCGTCTTCGTGCCCGTGATCATGATCCTCATGGGCTGCATCGCCTTCCTGGAAGATACGGGCTACATGGCCCGGGCCGCCTTCATCATGGATCGCCTGATGCATGTGATGGGGCTGCACGGGAAGAGCTTCATCCCCCTCATCATGGGCAGCGGCTGCAACGTGCCGGCTATCCAGGCCGCCCGCACCATCGAGAATCGCCAGGACCGGCTCATCACCATGCTGGTGACGCCCCTGGTGTCCTGCTCCGCCCGGCTGCAGGTCTTCATCGTCATCGCGGGGACTTTCTTCACGCCCTTCAAGGCCGCCCTGGCCATCATCGCGATGCACTTCCTGGGCCTGGCCCTCGCCGTGATCATGGGGCGGGTGCTCCGCAGCGCCCTGTTCGCAGGGCCCAGCACGCCCTTCGTCATGGAGCTGCCGCCCTACCGGCTGCCGGTGCTGAAGGCGACCCTCATCCACATGTGGGAGAAGGGCTCCATTTTCCTGACCCGCGCCGGAACCACCATTTTCGCCGGGGCGACGCTGGTCTGGTTCCTGTCCCGCTACCCCGGCATCGCCAACCGGGAATGGACGGCCGAGTATCAGGTGCAGCGCCAGGCCATCCTCAGCCAGCACCTTGAAGCCCCCGTTTCCGAAGAGCGCCTCAGGAGCCTGCAGCTGGCCCACGAGAGCCGCATCGTGAACACCAGCCTGGCCGCGCGCCTCGGGAAAACCGTCGAGCCCTTCATGCGTCCCATCATGGATCCGGACCACAAGCGTCCCGAAGCCTGGAAGGATGTCATCGCGCTCACGGCGGGCTTCGTGGCCAAGGAAATCGTGGTCTCCACCATGGCCGTGATCCATCAGGCCAGCGAGGAGCCGAAGCCCGGCGAGCTGCTGAGCCCCCTGCAGGTGGCCCTCCGGGATGGTTCGGGCATCACGCCCCTGACCGCCCTGGCCTTCATGGTCTTCACCCTCATCTACACGCCCTGCCTGGGCACCCTGGCCATGATCCGCCGCGAGGCGGGAAGCTGGGGCTGGTCCGGCTTCACGGTGGCCTACGGGCTGATCCTGGGCTGGGGCCTCGCCTGGTCCACCGTGGCCCTCGGCCGCCTCATGGGGTTCGCATGAGCATCCAGGCCCTCATCGTCGAACTGCTCGCCTTGCTGGCCGCCGGGTATTTCCTCCGGGAGGGGATCCTCTCCTTCAGGTCGGAAGACAGCTGTCCCAGCGGATCCTGCGCGAAATGTCCTTTCTCCGAAGAACACGGAGCCGCCAGGAAAGCCTGCGCCGCCGTCCCAGTTCGCGCGAATCGCCGCCGAACCCCAGGTGGAAACTGACCTCGGAGCTATAGCCCCCGCGCCCACTCCGGCCGGAGCCGCACCCGCCCTGCCAGCGCTTCGTCGATGGCGGCGAGAATGCTTTCCCGGTCCCGAGGCAGGCGACCTCCGATGGGTAGGTAGTTGGAGGCGTGGTTGGAGCGGAAGATGGCCGCGCTCAGGTGGGCTTCCTCCACGAACCAGCGCAGCTCCTGGAGCAGGCCGTGGACATCGGGGAGCTCGAAGCGTCCCTGGTCCTCCAGCCGCGCCATGGGCGTGTCCGGGACGACGGTGAGGGTGAGGGTGGAAAGGAACCGGGGATCCATGGCGGAGGCGAGACGGCCGGAGGCGCGGGCGTGGGCCTCGCTGCGGTCCCGCCCGCCGGCGCCCAGCAGGAAGATGAGCGACTGCTCCATGCCCGCCTCCCGGGCCTTGCGGGCGGCTTCGATGTGATCCGCCGCGGTGGCGCCCTTGGCGATGCGGTGGAGGGTCGCGTCGTCTCCGGACTCGGGGCCGATGTAGAGCAGGGAGAGCCCCAGCTCCCGCAGGCGCTTCAGTTCCCCGGGCGATTTCTCCAGGAGGTTCCGGGCCGTGGCGTAGGTGCTCACCCGGCGCAGGCGCGGGAAGGCGGCCGCCAGGGCGAGCAGGATGGGCTCCCATTGGTCGAGCGCCATGCCCAAGGGGTCGCCATCGGCCACGAAGACATGGCGGATCTCCTCCGCGAACCTTGCGCCGGCCTCGGAGATATCCGCCAGCACCTCGTCCAGGGGCCGCACCCGGTACTGCTTGGTGCGGTACATCGCGCAGTAGGTGCAGGCATTCCAGGAGCAGCCGAGAGTGGCCTGGAGGATGAAGGAGTCGGCCTCGCTGGGCGGGCGGAAGAGGGGTTCGTGGTAGCGCACACAGTCATTCTCGCGTACCGCGCCCTCGAACGGGCCGGTGGACCCTACCTTGCGACAAGATGAATCGCCGCGCGGCTTGTGTGATGCTGGGTCCCTTCCCCCTTTCTCCAAGAGCCCAGACCCTCCCCGGAGCCCGCGATGATCCTGTTCAACCCGAAGCAGCTGAGCACCGAACACCCCGACCCCAAGGTCAACGAGATCCTGCGCAAGACCGTGGCATTCTTCGAGACCAAGGGCAAGCGGCGCCTCAAGGAAGATGACTTCAACCGGGTGTGGTACGCGGATTTCATCGACTTCGTGAAGCGCGAGAAGATCTTCGCGACCCTGCTCACGCCCGAAGGCTACGGTGGTACCGACTGCCGCTGGGACACCTCGCGGCTGTGCGTGTTCAACGAGGTCCTTGGGTTCTACGGCCTCTGCTATTGGTACACCTGGCAGGTGAGCATCCTCGGCCTCGGTCCGATCTGGATGAGCCACAACGAGCCCCTGAAGCGCAAGGCCGCCAAGCTCCTGGATGACGGCGCCATCTTCGCCTTCGGGTTGTCCGAGAAGGAGCATGGCGCCGACATCTATGCCACGGACATGCTGCTGGTGCCCCAGGCGGAGGGCGGCTACCGGGCCCAGGGCGACAAGTACTACATCGGCAACGGCAACGAGGCCGCCATGGTCTCAACCTTCGGGCGCCTGCCCGAGTCCGGCGAATACGTATTCTTCGTGGTGGACAGCAAGCACGAGCAGTTCCAGCTGGTGAAGAACATCACGGGCACCCAGTCCTACGTGGCCGAGTTCATCCTCAACGACTACCCCATCGCGGAGACAGACCTTCTTTCGCGGGGCGACGAGGCCTGGAACGCCTCCCTCAACACCGTGAACATCGGCAAGTACAACCTGGGCTGGGCCACCATCGGCATCTGCACCCACGCCTTTTACGAAGCCCTGAACCACGCTTCAGGACGCCAGCTCTACGGTATGCACGTGACCGATTTCCCCCACGTGAAGCAGTCCTTCCTGGACGCCTACGCCCGGCTGGTGGCCATGAAGCTCTTCGCGCTGCGGGCTTCGGACTACCTGCGCTCCGCGAACAAGGATGACCGCCGCTATCTGCTCTACAACCCCGTGGTGAAGATGAAGGTCACCACCCAGGGCGAGCAGGTGATCGACCTGCTCTGGGATGTCATCGCCGCCAAGGGTTTCGAGAAGGACATGTACTTCGAGACCGCCGCCCGGGATATCCGCGCCTTGCCGAAGCTCGAGGGCACGGTGCACGTGAACATCGCGCTCATCGTGAAGTTCATGCAGAACTACTTCTTCAATCCTGCCGAGTACGCCGAGATCCCGCGCCGCCTGGACGCCGCCAACGACGGCTTCCTCTTCGACCAGGGGCCCACGAAAGGCCTGGGCAAGATCCAGTTCCATGACTACCGGAAGGCCTACGGCAGCCGGCCGCTGCCCAACGTGAAGATCTTCTCGGAGCAGATCAAGATCTTCCGGGACTTTCTCCTGAAGGCCACGCCCGATGCCGCCCAGCAGAAGGACATCGACTTCCTGCTGGCCGTGGGCGAGATCTTCACGCTGGTGGTCTACGGGCAGCTGATCCTGGAAAACGCCAACCTCCTGGGCATCACCGATGACCTGGTGGACCAGATCTTCGACTTCATGGTGCGTGACCTCTCGCGCTTCGCCCTGCAGGTGCACAGCAAGCCCTCCAGCACTCCGGCCCAGATGGACCTGTGCATGGCCATGATCCGCAAGGCGAACCTCGACCCCGCCCGCAGCCAGCGGGTGCTCGAGACCCATGTCTACAGCCTGAACGGCGCCTATACGATGACGGAGTAGATCGCCCGTTTCACCGTCATAACAGGCATACACTGCTTGGATGTTCGTCGCCGTCGCCCAGATGCCTGCCGATCCTGCCGCCCTTCAAAAAGCGGCGGCGATCGCAGGGCTTGCCTTGGCGGATGTCTCACGGTTGCTGGCGGGAACACTTCCGAAAGTGCTGGTGCGCACCACGACTGAAGGTGAGCGCATCACCAAGGCTTTGGAAGAGGTCGGCTTCGTGGCGTTGCTGGGGGAGGAGTCGGCGGTCCTCGGCGACAAGGACCGGATTGTGGCGCGGAACCTGGAACTGTCGCCGGACGGGCTGGTGGCCGTGGACGGGCGGGGGCAGCGTTTCGCCTGTTCGGGCCTGGCCATCAAGGCTCTCCTGCGGGGCTTCCGCCGGTTTGAATCCACCGAAATCACCAAGACGACCCAGCGAAAACTGGACATGGGGAAGGCCCTGCTGTCCGGCGGCCTCATGCTGACCAAGAAGGTGGAGACCGTCTCGGAAACGACCACTTCGGTGAAGGAGGCCTTCCTCCTGATCCAGTGCGGGGGCGGCCTGCCGGAGATCGTGCTCTACGAGCACAAGGTGAACTACCAGTGCCTGGGTTCCGGCCTCCAGCTCTCCACCCTCGGGAACCAGGCGGCGCTCCTGGCTCGCCTACAGGTGCTCGCGCCGCACGCACCGGTGGATGACCGCCTCGCCCGCCCCGGCTTCGTGGCTGGGCAGCCGCTCATGGCCGCGGATCCGGTGGATCTGGCGATCCACCTCGTCACATTGGCTCGGGCGCGGGGGTGTTGACCGCCTCAAGCGGGGCTGGCTGCAGTTCCAGGTGGGTCAGGTACAGGCGGAGGTCGAATTCCAGCTGGTGGTAGGCCGGTTCCATGTGGACGCACAACTGGTAGAAGGCCTTGTTGTGGTCGCTCTCCTTGAGGTGGGCCAGCTCGTGCACCAGGATCATCTTCAGGAAGGGAGCCGGGGCGTCGCGGAATACCGTCGCCACCCGGATTTCCCGGCTGGCCTTGAGCCGGCGCCCCTGCACCCGCGACAGCTTCGTGTGGGTGCCGAGGGCCTGGCTCAGCACCTGGAGCTTGCCGTCGTAGAGGACCTTGTCCAGAGGCGCGGTGCTCCGCAGGAAGCGGTCCTTCAGCTCCATGGCCATCAGGCGCAGGGCCTTGTCGTTGCGGACGTCATGGCGCTCGGCATACCTGCTGAGGAGGTGGTCGCCCAGGCGGTCCTGGGCGATGAGGTCGCGGACCTTCGCCTCCACGGCGGGACCGTAGGCTTCAAGGTATTTCAGGGGGATGATGGGGTCCACAGGGGCTCAGGTGGTTTTCGCCAGACGGATGCCATCCTCCGCGATGAGGATCCGCCGGTTCTTGTAGAGGGCCCCGAGGGTCTGCTTGAAGACCTTCTTGCTGATGCCGAACAGATCGTAGATCTCCTCCGGCCGGCTCTTGTCGGTCACGGGCAGGAACCCGCCCCGGCGCTTCAGCACATCGAGCAGGTTCTGGGCGATGGCATCGATCTTGGCGTATCCGGGCGCGTTGAGGGAGACGTTCAGCTTCCGATCGGCGCGCAGGGCCTTGATGTAGCCCACGCGGGTCTCGCCCCGGGTGAGCTTCCCGAAGATGTCGCTGTCGTGCACCATACCCCAGTAGCGATGGTTGACGATGACGCGCACCCCGATGTCGGTCCGGTCCCAAATCACCAGGGAGACCTGATCGCCTTCCTGCAGATCATCGGCTTCATCCACCAGGAAATCCGCGAGGCGCGTGGAGGCGGTGATCCGGTTCTCGTCGTTCCAGAACAGGAAGACGACGACCTTCTTCCCTTCCTTAATCTGGTGTTTCTGCTCGTGCCGCACTTCCCTCCAGGGCAGCAGCAGCTCCTCGGGGCCGCCCCAGGCCAGCACGGCGCCAGCCTTGTTGGTGGCGAGAATGGTCAGATTGGCCACTTCCCCCGGTTGGGGAATGGCCGCGGCCGCGCCTTCGGCCTTGGAAGGTTTGGTTCGAGAAGTGAAAGGGCGAGGCTCCGGCATGAAACCAGTTTCTCACGGCCCGGTCTGGCAGACAGAGCCAGAAACCATGACGAGAAGCACCCTATTTCAACGGCCCGCGATGGATCAGCCGCAAGGCGTCCAGGCGAAGCCGGGCGGCGGTGATGTGTTCGTCCATGGCGCTCCGCTGCTCCACCAGCAGCGCGATCTCCTCGTCGCGAACGCTGCGGTTCACCTTCTGCAGGTCGCAGAGCCGGGCGATCTCCTGATCCAGACGGGCATGCATCTCCTTGCGGGCCCCGGCGAGGATTCCTCCCAGTTTCCGCTGCGCGAATTCCTCGCTTTGCTGGAGGAGCTTGGGCAGCACGCTCTCGCGGATCTCCGGCTGCTCCATCAAGCCGTGCCCCGCGCCAGGGACGAGCAGGGGGCTGAGCTTCTTGTGTGGATAGGCAGCGGTGGCATCGAGTCCCCGGTGATCGATGAGGATTCTCAGCGGGGTGGGGGGCAGGAAGCGGTCCAGATGGAAGTGGGGTGGCGCGATGGTTTCCAACAGGAAGATGACTTCCAGATACAGGCCGGAGGCCTTGGTGTCGGGCCACCGGGCGAAGCTGCTGTTGCCTTGCTCCGAACCCAGCAGCAGATCCATGGCCCCGGTGACCAGGGGGTGGTCCCAGGTGAGGAACTGCAGGTCCTCCCGGGCCAGGGCACGGTGGCGATCGCAGGTGATGGTGAGGCCCTCCGATGGCAGTCCCGGGAAGGCTTCCACCAGAACGCCCGCGGAGCCCAGCTGGTAGGTGCGGGGCGCCAGCTCCTCCACTTCGACCAGGAAAAGGTCGAAGACCAACAGCATGAAATCGTCCAGGACGCGCTGGCCATCCTGGCGCAGGATCTCGTCCATGAGCCGCTGGGCCACGGCCGGCTGGCAGGAATTCCATTCCAGCAGCCGGTCCCGGCCCTGCTCCAGCCGCAGTGACACCTCCTCCTTGGCGGTGCGAGTGGCCTGGATGAGTCCCAGCAGGGCTGCCTCGGGCTCTCCTTGTTCGTGGAAACCCATGGCCAGAGCCCGGAGCTCCGGCTCGAAGCGCTCCTGCAGTTCGCGCCCCCCTTGCAGGTTCTCGGCGAAAGCGTCCAGGCCCTCCTGGTACCAGCGCGCCAGCACCTCCTGGTGGCTGCGGAGGACGAAGGGCACATGGACCTGGATATCCGAGGTCTGGCCGATGCGGTCGAGGCGGCCGAGGCGCTGCTCCAGGAGGCCGGGATCCAGAGGCAGATCGAAGAGCACCAGGTGGTGGGCGAACTGGAAGTTGCGGCCTTCGCTGCCGATCTCGGAGCAGATGAGCAGGCGCGCGCCGTTCCTGTCCGCGAACCAGGCGGCGCCGCGATCCCGCTGGACCAGCGTCTGGCCTTCGTGG
>DATEZS010000022.1:0-36744 GCA_035255365.1 Geothrix sp. | reverse complement strand
ATCTGCGGCATGGACTCGATCACCCTTCAGCCGGCTGCGGGCGCGCATGGGGCGCTCACCGGCATCCTGATGGCGCGCGCGTATTTGCAGTCGAAAGGCAATCCGCGCAAAAAGATCCTCATCCCTGATTCAGCGCACGGCACCAATCCCGCCACCGCAGCCATCTGCGGCTACGGGGTCGAGAACCTGAAGTCGAACGCCGCCGGAATGGTGGACGTCCCGTCGCTGGTCGCGCAGATGAATGACGACGTCGCCGCCCTGATGGTGACCAACCCGAACACCCTGGGCGTGTTCGAGCAGGAGATCCATAAGGTGGCCGAGATCATGCACCAGAAAGGCGGCCTGCTCTACATGGATGGCGCCAACATGAACGCGCTGGTCGGCAAGGCCCGGCCGGGCGATTTCGGCGTGGACGTCATGCACCTGAACCTGCACAAGACCATGTCCACCCCCCACGGCGGCGGCGGTCCCGGCGCGGGTCCCGTCTGCTGCGTCGAGTCCCTGATTCCCTTCCTGCCTGTGCCCGTGGTGATCCGCGACACCGAGAAGGTGGGCGAGGGCGAGGTGCCGAAGCACAGCTACCGCTTCGAGTGGGACCGCCCCCAGAGCATCGGGAAGGTGCACACCTTCTTCGGCAACTTCGGCATCCTGGTCCGGGCGCTCACCTACTGCCTGAGCCACGGCTCCGACGGCCTCCGCGAAGCCACCATGCGCGCCATCGTCAACGCCAACTACGTGCGGGCCCGCCTCAAGGGCGCCTACGCCCTGCACATCGATTCCCCAAGCCTCCACGAGGTGGTCTTCAGCGACACCAACCAGGCCAAGCACGGCGTCCACACGCTCGATATCGCCAAGCGGATCATCGATCACGGCTACCACCCGCCCACGATCTACTTTCCCCTCATCGTGCCCGGTGCGCTGATGATCGAACCCACTGAAAGCGAAGGCAAGGACGAGCTGGACGCCTTCTGCGACATGATGCTGGCCATCGCCAAGGAAGCCGAGGAAAACCCCGACGCCCTGCACCAGGCGCCGACCCTGGCCCCCCTGCGCCGCATGGACGAAACCACGGCCGCCCGCAAGCCGGTCCTGCGGTGGACCAAGGCCTGAGCATTCCTGCATCCTTCAGAGAACGGGGCCCTCAGGGGCCTCGTTCTTTTAGCGTCGGTCGAAGCGTTCCGCCATCACCAGCAGCGTCTGGGTGGAAGACACCCCCGGCAGCTTGGCGACTTCATCCCGGATGCGGTTGATATCCTCGAGACGCTCTCCTTCCAGCTGCAGCACCAAATCGATGTCGCCGCTGACGGAATCGGCCACACGCACCTCGGGGAAGGCCTTGACCATCCGCACCGCCCGGTCATGGCTGGGACCGCTGCCCCGGACAAGGAGGTATGCCCTCACCCCCGGTCTCGGGTCCCTGCCCAGCCGCAGCGTGTAGCCGAGGATGACGCCATCCCGCTCCAGGCGCTTGAGCCGCTCCTGCACGGCCGACCGGGATAACCCGATCCGCGCGGCCAGGGCCACCTGGGTGAGGCGGGCATCCGCGACCAGTTCGGCGATGAGGCGGTGGTCGAGGTCGTCCAGGTCGGTTTTGGGCATACCCGCATTCTGGCATTCCGCCGGGTTTCCGGCACACTGCCGACTACACTCCGGCAGGGGCCGGCCGAAACCTGGAGATCACCCTGGAGCCTCCATGCGAATCCCCATGTCCCTCGTCCTGCCCGCCCTGGTCCTGACCCTCGCCGCCCAGCAGATCTCGGGACCCCTGACAGCTGAACAGCGCAGGGCCGTGGTGGAAGCGCTCGCCAAGGAACTGCAGGCCCGGTACGTCTTCCCGGAAGTGGCGGAGAAGACCGGTGCCGCCCTCAAGGCGCGGGCCGCCAAGGGCGCCTATGACGGTGCAACCACCACCCAGGCCTTCGCCGAGGCCCTCTCCAAGGATCTACGGGAGGTGGGTCAGGACGGCCACTTCCGGGTGCGCTTCGACCCTGAATTCAAGCCCATGAGCGATGACGACGACAAGCCGCCCACCCGCGAGGAGGTGGCGCAGATGCGCCAGTTCTCCCAGCGGCGGGCTTTCGGCATCGCCAAGGTGGAACAGCTGGCGGGCAATGTGGGCTATCTGGATGTGCGCGGCTTTGGTCCCACGGAGTTCGTGGGCCCCGCGTTCACCGCAGCCCTGTCCATCCTCTCGGGCACCGAGGCCCTCATCCTCGACCTGCGCCAGAATGGCGGCGGCGATCCGGAGAGCGTGGCCTACCTGGTGAGCCACTTCTTCGAAGAGGGCGACACGCGGCACCTCAACTCCATCTACAACCGTCCGCGCAACACCACGCGCCAGTATTGGACCAGCCCCACGGTGGGGGTCCGCTACACCCGTCCGGTCTATGTGCTGGTGTCCGGGCGGACCTTCTCGGGCGGGGAGGAATGCGCCTACGACTTCCAGACCCAGAAGCGCGCCACCCTGGTGGGCGAGACCACGGGTGGCGGCGCCAATCCGGGTGGCGCGGTGCTCCTGGGCCACGGCTTCCATGCCTTCATCCCCACGGGCCGGGCCATCAATCCCGTGACCGGCACCAACTGGGAACATGTGGGCGTGAAGCCGGAGGTGGCCGTCTCCGCCGCGGAAGCCTTGAAGGTGGCGCACGCCACGATCCTGAAGGCCATTCTGGAGAAGGAGAAGGACCCCGAGTACCGCAAGCGCCTGGAGGGAATCCTCTCCCGGGTGGAAAAGGGCGAGCCTGAACCGGTTCGGTACGGGCGGTAGCTACCAAAAGGTTCAGTCGTGGGGAATCAGGTGCACGGCGGTCGCCTTGAGGATGGCGCAGACCTGATCGCCTTCCACCAGCCGGAGGTCCTGGCAGGCTCGGCGGGTGATGAGGGCCTCCAGGGCGAAGCCGCCGTCGAGCCGCACGCGCACCAGGGGACCTTCGGGGTGCATGGCCGTGATGCGGGCCGGGATGCGGTTCCGGGCGGTGGTTTCGGCCAGGGCGCCGTCCCGGCGCTCCACCACCACGTCCTCGCCGCGGATGCAGACGAAGGCCCGGGCGCCGAGGCCGCCCGGATCCGCGGCCAGAATGCGGGCGGTTCCCACGACCAGGGTGGCCATGCCGTCGAGGACGGACTCCACGCGGCCCCGGAGGACGGTTTCCACGCCCAGGATGCGGGCCACGGCAGGGTCCGTGGGACGGTCGAAGGTCTGCTGGATGTCCCCGCTCTGGCATACGCGACCGTGGTCCATCACCACGAGGCGGTCGCCCAGCTGCAGGGCTTCGGTGCGGTCATGGGTCACCAGCACGGTGGGAAGGTCCAGCTGGCGCAGCAGGTCCCGGAGTTCCTTCCTTAGGCGCTGCTGGGAGGGAAGATCCAGGGCGGAGAGCGGTTCGTCCAGAAGCAGGAGCTGCGGTTTGCGCGCCAGGGCCCGGCCCAGGGCCACCCGCTGCTGCTGGCCGCCGGAGAGTTCGCCGGGGCGCCGGTGGCCGAGTCCTTCAAGGTCGAGCAGATGAAGCAGCTCCGTCACGCGGGCGGCACGAGCCTCAGCCGAGAGATCTGCAAGGCCGTAGCCCAGGTTGGCGTTCACGCTGAGGTGGGGGAACAGGTGATAGGCCTGGGAGAGGAAGCCAAGGTTCCGCGCCTGGGCGGGAAGATGGACGCGGCGTCCGGCGTCGGACCAGAGACGCCCGGCCACGCGAATGAACCCTCGATCCACGGGTTCCAGGCCGGCGAGCAGACGCAGGGCGGTGGTCTTGCCGGAGCCGGAAGGCCCGAAGAGGACGGTCACCGAGAAACCCGGTTCGGGAATGTCGAAACGAACCGCCACGGAGCTGCCTCCGGGGTAGCGGCGCTCGACGTCCATCGTCAGAAAAGGGTCCACGGTTTCCTCTGACGGCGACGCAGCCCGTAGGTGATGACCAGCACCAGGAAGGAGACGCCCAGGAGCAGCAGGGCGGTGCTGGCCGCGGCGCCGTAGTCCATGGCCTGCACCTGGTCGTAGATGGCGATGCTCACGGTGCGGGTCCGGCCGGGGAGGTTGCCGCCCACCATGAGCACCACGCCGAATTCACCCAGGGTGTGGGCGAAGGAGAGCACCAGTCCCGTGAGCAGGCCGCCCCAGGACAGGGGAACGATCACGCGGGCGAAGGTGCGGAGCCGCGAGCTGCCCAGACACCAGGAGGCCTCGATGAGTCCGCGGTCCACGGACGCGAAGGCCTCTGCGAGGGGCTGGACCATGAAGGGGAGGCTGTAGAGCACCGAAGCGATGAGCAGCCCCTGGAAGGAGAAGGGCAGGGTGCTGCCGAAGAAGTGTTCCCAGAGCCGCCCCAGGGGACTGCGGGGCCCCATGGCCAGCAGGAGGTAGAACCCCAGCACCGTAGGCGGCAGCACCAAGGGCAGGGCCACCACCGCCTCCACCAGGAACTTCCACCGGCGCCGCGAGAAAGCCAGCCAATAGCCCAGGGGCAGGCCCAGGGCCAGCAGCAGCACCGTGGTGAGCGCGGCGAGCTTCAGGCTCAGGCGAATGGCCTCCCAGTCCATCAGCGGCCATCCACGAGGAAGCCGTAGCGGCGGAGAATGGCGGTGCCTTCGCTCGAGCGCAGGAGGTCCCGGAAGGCCACGGCGGCGGCCCGGTTCGGTGCGCGGTTGAGGATGACGCCGCCTTGGTCCAGCGGGGGGTGCGCCTCCTGGGGCACTTCCCAGAACCGTCCGGCGCGCACCAGGGCCGGCGCCTTCGCGAGGGAGAGGGCGAGGATGCCGATATCGGCGGCGCCGGATTGCACGAACTGGGCGGTCTGGGCGATGTTCTCGCCGAAGACGAGGCGGGGTCGCAGGACTTCCATCATGCCGAGCCCGGTGAGCGCGGCCTCGGCGGCGCGGCCATAAGGCGCATGCCGGGGGTTGGCCATGGCAACCTTCCTGGCAGCTGGATGCAGCAGCGCCTTCATTCCAAGTTGTTCCACCGGAATGGGGGAATCCTGGCGCACCCACAGGGCCAGGCGCCCGCGGCTGTACAGGAAGGCCGTGCTTCCGTCCGCCTGACCTGCGGCCACCAGCTTCTGCGGGTAGGTGCTATCCGCTGAAAGGAAGAGGTCGAAGGGAGCCCCCTGGGTGAGCTGTGTGTAGAAATTTCCCGAGGACCCGTAGGTAATGGCCACGTCGATTTCGGGATGGGCCTTCGCGAAGGCTGCTTTCATTTCGACCAGAGCGAACTGGAGATCCGCCGCCGCGGCGATGGCCAGGCGAGGCGGAGCGCCCGCCCAGCTGGCCAAGGCCAGGAGGCCGCAGCAAAGGCTCCTCAGGCGAAACACGGCGTACCCCCTCCTTGAATGGATCCATCTTCTCACGCCGCTTCGCGGCAATGACCGTCCGCGGCTGCTGGGGCCTGGCCCGTCTTCCGTCGGAGAGCAGGGCTGGGCCCGATTTGTCCTTATCGCAGATCGAGTTCATATCCGCGGTGGACCATTAAAAGATTCAACATTTCCAGGATATTGGCCGATCCTAGGTACCTATCTTCCGCCCTTAACGGTTCCTGTCCTCTCCTGCGGAGCTTTCTCGTGGCCTTTCTCAACCAGCGGTCCATCGCGGCCCAGGTCAGGGTGGCGCTGGGACTGCTTGCGCTGCTGATGACCCTGGGTTCGGTGGGGATGCTGGTGCTCGCCCGTCGCGCCGCCGGCCAGGCGAGTGCTGTCTACCTGGACCATCTGCAACCCATGATGCGGCTCATGGATGTTTCGGAAGCCTATTCCGTGGACATCACGGTGTCCTTCCGGATGGTGCGGGCGGGGCGGATGTCCTCAGAGGAAGGGCTGCGCAGACTCCGGGCGGGCGAGGCCAAGGCCCGGGAGAACTGGGCCGCCTTCCGGGCGAAACGAGCCACCACGCCAGCGATCCAGGAGACGGAGAAGGAATTGGCCCGGCTCCGGGTGCTCGGCAATCAAGTGGCGGCCATGCTGCCCGATGGCATGAGCGAGGAGCTGGGGGTGTTCGGCGACAACCAGTGGCTGCCGGAAGTGCTGGCCTGTTCCCGTAGCCTCGAACGCCTGAGGGCCGAGGAGGACCAGCGGGCCGAGGCCAGCATCAGGGCCCTGGAACGCAGCTCCCAGCGGACCACGCTGGTAGGGCTCTCGCTCATGCTGGCCTCGCTGCTGTTCGCCCTTGGCCTCGGCCAGGGTTTTGCCGCCCATGTGCGGAAAGGGGTGAAGTCCCTGGTGGCGAGGCTCCGCAGCGTAGCCGATGGGAACCTCGACCCGGCCCCGGTCGCGCCGGGAGGGAGCGAACTGGCCAGCGCGGAACGGGAACTCAACCGCACGGTGGCCCGGCTGCGGGAGCTCATGACGGAGATCCAGGCCCAGAAGGCCCTTGAGCGGGCCATTCTGGACGGTGCGCATGCGATCATCATCGGCCTCGACCTGGAGGGGCGGGTGAGCCGGTGGAACCGGGCCGCCGAGCAAGTCCTTGGCTACCGGGCGGAGGAACTGATCGGGAAGGCCACACCCATGCTCTGGCGCCTGCCCGAGGAACTCGACGCCCTGGCGCTGGAAGTCAGCGAACGGGTGGGGCGACCCGTGGCCTCGGGCGTCGAGGTTCTGCAGGTGGCCGCCTCCATCCCAGGCTTTGCCACCGAGTGCCACTACCGGACCAAGGACGGGGCCCTCATTCCCGTGCTGTTGACCATTTCCCAGGTGCGCAATCCCGATGGAGAACTGCTTGGCAGCATGGGCGTCGCCCTTGATCTCAGGGATGTGCACCGCCTGAAGGAAGCCCTGAAAGACAGCGAGGCGCGCTACCGACGTCTTGCCGAGCGGCTGCCCGGGGTCGTGTACCAGACCCAGGTCTGGCCCGATGGCAGACAGACCTGGCCATTCATCAGCCCCCAGTTCACGGAACTGTTCGGTGCCGAGAAGGGGACCTGGGAGCAGAACCCGGACTACCTGATCACGAAGCTCCATCCGGAGGACCGCCAGGAGTACCTGCGCCTGCATCAGGAAGCGACCCGCCAGCTCAGCTCCCTTCACTGGGAGGGCAGGGCCTTCACCGAACGGCCCGGGGAACTGAAGTGGATCCGCATTCGCAGCAATTCCGCGCTGCAACCCGATGGGAGCGTCCTGTGGGACGGCCTCATGGAGGACGTGACCGAGCTGAAGCAGGCGGAGGAGGCGATCCGCGCCAGCGAGGCACGGGCCCAGGAGGCGTCGAGGGCGAAGAGCGCCTTCCTGGCCAGCATGAGCCACGAGCTGCGGACGCCGCTGTCGGCCATCCTGGGTTATTCCCGACTCATGGCCCGGGAACCGCTGCGGAGCGAGGATGATCGTGTCCAGCTCGAGCACGTGCTGAAGGCCGGGGAGCATCTCCTTTCGCTCATCAACGATGTCCTGTCGCTTTCGAAAATCGAAGCCGGGCAGATGGAGGTGCGGCGGGTTGTCTTTGACCCCTCGGCCTTGCTGCAGGAGCTGGATTCCATCTTCCGGCTGACCGCCGTCGGCAAGGGCCTGGCCTTCGAGATGGAGGCCAGGAGCCTGCCGCCCCAGGTCGAGGGCGATCCCGTGAAACTTCGCCAGGTGCTCGTGAACCTGCTGGGCAATGCCCTGAAGTTCACCACGAAGGGTTCCGTCCGCCTGCAGGTGGCCTGGTCCCGGGATCGGTTGACCGCTTCCGTGGAGGACACGGGTCCCGGTCTTTCCGAGGCGGAGTGCGCCGAACTCTTCGCCGCGTTCAACCAGACGGCTTCGGGTCAGGCCGTCGGCGGTACGGGCCTCGGTCTCCACATCAGCCAGGCCCTCGTGTCCTTGATGGGGGGCAGGATCGGCGTCACCTCGGTGCCGGGTGAAGGATCCCGCTTCTTCTTCGAAATCCCCCTTCCCGAGCCGGAGGTGCCATGGGTGCTTTCTTCGCACGGCCGGGTGCTCCGGCTGGCCGAAGGGGAGGCGCCGCGCCACGTGCTGGTGGTGGATGACCGGCCCGAGAACCGGGATATCCTGGACCGGCTTCTCCGCCTGGTCGGATTTCGATGCAGCCTCGCAGAGCACGGCGAAGCCGCCCTGGAACAATGGCGCCATGGGCACCCCGACCTGATCCTCATGGATCTGCGGATGCCGGTCATGGATGGCTTCGAGGCCGTCACCCAGCTGAGGGCGTGCGAGGCGGAAGCCGGTCTCCCGCGCACGCCCGTCATCGCCATCAGTGCCAGTGTCTACGATGTCAGCACCGAGGATCTCATCCGGCGGGGGTTCGACGCGTTCCTGACCAAACCCATCGAGGAGGAACAGCTGTTCGCCCGGCTGGAGATGTATCTGGGCGTCCAGTTCCAGCGAGCCGATGCCGAGGCGGCACCGAATCGAGCGGAGGACACGGATGCCCTCGCCGCGCTGGACGCCCAGGAACCGGGCTGGAAGGTGCGGTTCCTGGAGGAAATCCTCACGGGCGACCTGGAAGCCGCGGAGGCGCTGCTCCAGGAGCTCCAGCATCCCGGCTTGGAGAAGGCGCTTCGTCAACGGCTCAAAGCCTATACCCTGGAAGAAATCATCCAACACCTCCGCTGAGGCCCACATGCTCGTACCGCCAGCCGACGTCCTTCTCGTGGATGACAATCCCACCAATCTGGATGTGCTCTCGAGGGTGCTCCGGAACCAGAACCACCGCGTGCGGACCGTGACCAGCGGGGCCATGGCCCTGGAAGCCGCCCGCCGCCAGCCGCCCGAAGTGGTGCTCATGGATGTGGCCATGCCGGGCATGGACGGCTATGAGACCTGCGTGGCGATGCTCCAGGAACCCAGCCTGGCGGCGATCCCCATCATCTTCATCAGCGCCATGGACGATCCTCTGGACAAGGTGAAGGCCTTCCAGAGTGGTGGGCGGGACTACGTGACCAAGCCCTTCTCCTCCCAGGAGGTCATGGCCCGCGTCGAGCATCAGGTGAACCTCGGCAGGATGCAGAAGAGCCTCGAGCAGCAGAACCAGTCCCTCATCGACGCCAACATGAAGCTGAAGGAGATCCACGTCCTCAAGGCGAATTTCACGGCCATGCTCGTGCATGACCTGCGGTCCCCGCTGACCAGCGTGGGCTTGGTGCTCGAGACGGTCAAGGAGGGGAACCCCCTGCGCCCCAGCACCCTCGATCAGGCCATCGACAGCTTCGGCAGGGTGCAGCGGCTCCTGGAAGAGATGCTCGACCTGCATCGCAGCGAACACGGACAGATCCCCCTGGAAACAGCCCTCTTCGATCCCATCCCGTGGCTGCAGAGCCTCGCGGATCAGTTCCAGGGGCAGGCCCAGAGTGCGGGGCTGCTGCTGCAGACCCAGTGGCCGGAGAGCCTGCCGGCGATCCGGGGAGACCGCGGGAAGCTGGATCGGGTGCTCCACAATCTCCTGGGCAATGCCATCAAGTTCACTCCCCGGGGCGGCGCCGTGAAGCTCGAGGCTGCCATGGAATTCGGGGCGGGCGTCGAGGCCGGTCTCCGCTTCCTGCGGATCGGCATCATTGATACGGGACGCGGCATCCCGGCGGACCAGCTCCCCTTCATCTTCGATCCGTTCCGGCAGACGGAACCCGGAGACGCCCAGCGCGGTTTCGGCCTTGGGTTGGCCATCGTGCAGCGCCTCGTCGCCGCGCACCAGGGGCAAATTCGCGCCCAGAGCCAGCTCGGCTTCGGCACCAACTTCTCGGTGCTGCTCCCGGTGTGAAAAGGAGGGATTCTAAATCCCCCGCACTGGCCTCAAAATGAAGGGTTCTAGGCCCAGGCCTTCTTGGGCTCCGTGGTGAGAATCTAAATTTCTGGATCAAATGAGCGACGCCACCCCCCACGCCCGGGTATTGAAATCCCTGACCAAGGACCGGCACATCCGGCTCTCCTCCCTGGATGCCAGTCCCCTGTGGGACGGAATCCGGCGCGGCCACCCGCACCTCGAACCCGATGCCTGCGCCTGTCTCACGGAACTGCTCGCGGCCACGGCGTTGCTGCAAAGCCGGAGCCTCTTCGCGGAACGGATGCAGCTGTTGATCAAGGGTGCTGGCCGCGCCCGGGCCGTGGTGGCCGACAGTTGGCCCGATGGCACCATCCGCGGCGTGCTGGATCCCGGCGCGCCCGAGGCCCAGGACTGGATCGCGGCTCCCGGCGTGATGCAGGTGATGCGATCCAATGCCTCGGGGCAGCCCTATATCGGCCATCTGCCTCTTGTCGAAGGGGGCATCCAGGTGCAGGTGGAGCACTACCTGCAGAATTCGGAGCAGATCCAGGCCAGCCTCACCCTCTGGTGCGACGCCGGTACCGGCGAGGCGGGCGGGCTTCTGGTGGAACCCCTTCCGGACTGCCCTCCGAGCCGCCTGGCAAGCCTGGTCCAGGCCATCGAAGGCCTGGAGGTGGTTCCCTTCTGGGAGCGCACGGCGGAGTTCCTGGCCGATTGGGTGTCCCGGGGCGAGGGCGCCGACGAGCTCTCCGCCACGGAACTCTACTACCGCTGCCGTTGCACCCGGGAAGCCCTGCTCGAAACCCTGCGCCGGTTTCCCGAAGCGCAGAAGGAGGAGCTCTTCAGGGAGCCGGGCCCCCTGGAAGTCCGCTGCGACTACTGCAGCCGCATGTTCCCGATCACTCGCGAAGATTTGCAGCTGGGAGAGGCCTGATGGGCGCCCGGGTCGCCATCGCGGAACGGGGCCGGCCCCTGGGCTCGCCGCTCTCGGTGTGGCTGAATTTCCGGCTCATTCCCTTCCTGGTCGCCGGGCTATCCAAACTCTGGTCCTATACCCTGCGTGTCCGGCGCGAGGACTTCGCGGCGGTGGAGAATCTCCTGGACCGGGACGAGCGCTTCATCCTCAGCTTCTGGCACCGCCGCCTGTTCATGATGCCCCTGGCCTACCCCTTCCACCGGAAAGGCCGCGGCGTGGCCATCCTTTCCAGCGACAGCCGGGACGGCGAGCGCAGCGCGGCGACCTGGCGCTGGTTCGGCATCCACGCCGTGCGGGGCACCGCCAGCGACGACGGGGCCAAGGCCCTGGTGCGCATGATCCAGGCGGTGAAGCAGGGCTGGGATTTCGGCATCACGCCGGACGGCCCGCGTGGGCCGCTCATGGAACTGAAGCCCGGCGTCACCGCCCTGGCCCGCAAGACCGGCGCCTGGGTCGTTCCCGTGAGCCTCGCCTTCGACCGCTGCTTCGAGCTGAGGACCTGGGACCGCATGGTGATTCCGTACCCCTTCGCCACCTGCGTGATCAAGTACGGGGTGCCCTACCGCATTCCACCCAAGGCCGATGATCACGCGGAAGCTCTGCGGCTCCAGGGCGAGATGGATGCCCTTGAAGCCTGGGCCGAAGGAATCAAGCATGCCTGACCTCGCCGTCGTCGCCCTCTCCGGTGGGATGGACAGCTGCGTGACGGCCGCCGTGGCCAGGGCCCAGGGGTATGAACTGGCGCTCCTCCACGCCGACTACGGCCAGCTCACCCAGGCCCGGGAAAGACAGGCCTTCCATGAGATCGCGGATTTCTATGAAGTCCCCGCTTCGCGCCGGCTCATCATCGGCTTCGACACCCTGAAGGCCATCGGGGGTTCCGCGCTGACGGATGCCTCCATCGCCCTTCCCGAGGGCGAACTGGACCGGCCCGGCGTGCCGGTCAGCTATGTGCCCTTCCGCAATGCGCACCTGCTGGCCACCTGCGTCAGCTGGGCCGAGGTGCTGCGCGCCACGGCCATCTTCGTGGGCTTCGTGGAGGAGGACAGCAGCGGCTACCCGGATTGCCGGGAGGTCTTCCTCCGCAGCTTCGAACAGACCGCCAACCTCGGCACCAGGCCGGAGACGATGCTGAGTTTCCACGCACCTCTGATCCACCTCCGCAAAGCCGACATCGTGCGCAAGGGGCGAGAGCTGGGCGCACCCCTCCACCTCAGCTGGTCCTGCTACCGGGGCGAACAAGAGGCCTGCGGCCACTGCGACAGCTGCCACCTGCGGCTGCGCGGGTTCAAGGAGGCGGGCTTCCCCGATCCCATTCCCTATGGGTTCATCCCCGAAGGCCTGGAGCCAGCAAGGCCCGTCGAATAAGGCGTCGCTCCGGGGCATACACCAGGGGCTCCTGGATCCAGGGTCAGCCAGGGCGAGCAGCCCAGTGGTATCGTTCCAAGGTGGCTCCCAGTCGCACGGCAGGACACGGGAATGCCCAGGCGGTCCATGCGCGTCACCCTCGTCCACCCTTCGGGGTTCAACTTCATTCCCGGACAGCCGGACTTTTCCGTGCTGGCCAACCGGATGGCGCCCCTGGGCATCCTCTCGCTGGCCGCCTGGCTGGAACAGCACGGGCACCCCACGGCGGTCTACGACTGCCTCGGCCCCCTGGCTCCGGCCTCCTTCGAGGACCGGGTGGCCGAGATCCTGGCCACGGCGCCGGAGCTCGCAGGCTTTTCCGCCACCACTTCGGGGTTCATGGACGCCGTGGACCTGGCGACCCGCCTGAAGGCGCTCCGGCCGGAGCTGCGGGTGGTGGTGGGGAACGTCATGGCCTCCAGCCTCGGGGCTCCGCTGTTGGAGAGCTTTCCAGAGCTGGATGCCCTCTGCCTGGGCGAGGGCGAAGGCCCGCTCCTGGATTTGGCAGATGGCAAGCCCCTCGCCGAGATCCCGAACCTAGTATGGCGGGATGGTGCGCAGATCGTCACCAATCCGCGCCGCCCGCGGCTCATGAACCTGGATGACCTGCCGTTCCCCGCCTACGAGAAGCTGGCGGGGTTCCCGAAGGGCTACCACCTGCCCCTGTTCAGCTACCGGCAGCGGCATGGCGCCTCGATGATCACCTCCCGGGGCTGCCCCTACACCTGCTCCTTCTGCGACCGGACGGTCTTCGAGCATCAGTACAAATTCAACAGCGCGGCCTACATCTATGCCCATATGAAGCACCTGCGGGACCGCTTCGGCGTGCACCACGTGAACTTCTACGATGACCTCTTCACGGCCCAGCAGGGACGTATCACGGAGCTGTGCCAGCGCCTCATCGACGAACCCCTCGGCATGGACTTCAACTGCATCATCCGCACGGGCCACACCTCCGACGAGCTGCTCCGGCTCCTGAAGCGGGCCGGCTGCGTCGTGGTGAGCTTCGGGGTGGAAAGCGCCGATCCGGGGCTCATGGCCCGGCACAAGGCGGGCGTGACCCTGGAGGCCGTGCGCGACACGGTGGAGAAGGTCCACGCCGCGGGGCTTCGCGCCAAGG
The DNA here is from genome assembly GCA_035255365.1 of Geothrix sp. Classification (GTDB taxonomy): domain Bacteria; phylum Acidobacteriota; class Holophagae; order Holophagales; family Holophagaceae; genus Geothrix. Next base: position 23,563 of record DATEZS010000022.1, on the reverse strand, counting down.
GGTTGTTCATCTTCGGGCTGCCCGGGGAGACGCCGGAGAGCTTCCAGCGAACCAGCGACTTCATCCTCTCCCTGGACCTGGACGACATGAACCTCACCAAGTTCAGCCCCCTCCATGGGGCGCCCCTCTGGGCCGAATGCGTGGAAGGCAAGGAGGGCGAGTTCAACGAAGACTGGCGGCTGCTCAACTGCGTCAATTCGGTGTTCCTGCCGGAGGGTTTCGATTCCCGGGAGCAGATGGATGCCCTCTACAACGCGCACATTCAGCGGTTCTACCAGAGCAAGGCCTATCAGCGGCGCTTCGGCCGCCGCATCTGGGAGCACCGCTGGAGCCTCTGGCACCTGCTTCGGCACCTGCCCATGGTGTTGGCTGCGAAGCGGTACTTCGCCTCGACGGGGGTTAAAGAGGCGCAAGCCTACGATCGGCATCCCCGCCAGCCAGTGGGCCTGAAGCCTATGCCGCTGGGTTCTTGAGGGGGCGTCTTGGGGAGCCGGTGACATGACTTTCCATGACAACGGCTAAGCTAGGGAGCTGCCGCACGCCCTTTCTTTGGATGGATCATGGCCACCCGCAAAAGCCCCCAAGCCTCGCTCCCCGAGCCCCTCCCCAAGTTCGTGGTGACACGCCCCACGGGGAACCTCGATACCTTCGTCAGCCCGCGACCGGGGCGCCCCTTCACCATCACCTTCGAGACGGAGGAGTTCACCTGTCTCTGTCCCCTCACCGGCCAGCCGGACTTCGCCAAGCTGCGGATCCTCTACCAGCCCGACCAGCTCTGCGTGGAATCCAAGTCGCTCAAGCTCTATCTCTGGAGTTTCCGGGACCAGGGCGCCTTCCACGAGGCGGTCACCAACCAGATCCTCGACGATCTCGTGAAGGCCACCCAGCCCCAGTGGATGCGCGTGGAGGGCGACTTCCTCATCCGCGGCGGCATCCGGACCCTGGTGGTGGCCGAACACGGGAAAAAGCATTGAAACCGCAGATGACGCAGATTGCGCAGATCGGATCCGCAGGTTTTCATCTGCGATCATCTGCGTCATCTGCGGTTGAACCATGAAGGCCGTCATCGCCCTCGGTTCGAACCTCGGCGACCGCCGGGCGAACCTGGAGGGGGGGCTGCTGGCCCTGCAAAGCCTGGGCACCGTGGTGCCCTCGCCGCTGATCATGGAAACCCCCGACGAGTCCGGGCGGGGCCCCGCCTACCTCAACACCGTGGCGCTCCTGGCGACCACCGAGGCCGATCCCAGGCGGCTGCTGGAGTCCCTGCTCCGGCTGGAGTTGGCAGCGGGCCGGGATCGCCGCGCCGGAAGGAATGCTCCCCGCACCCTGGATCTGGATCTCATCACCACGGACGGCCCCCCGGGCGTCTGGTCCTGGCCGGCGCCGGAGGATCTGCAGTCACTCGGTCCCGCGCTCAGCCTGGAGCTTCCCCATCCCCGCGCCTTCAGCCGCCCTTTCGTGCTGGAGCCCTGGCGTGCCTTGTCCGATCCCGGCGCCTGTGGCGGCGTGATTCCTGGTCGTCGATCCGGTGCCTGAAAAGCTCCGCCTATAAATAATCAAGGCCCCGAAACGGGGCCATGATTCTGGTGCCTGGAGACGGAATTCCCTCCTCCGGCGCTCTCGCGCCTCCCCCGGGCCGCACGGGCGCTAGGGTTGCTGCCCTCGATCGGACGCAGAGCGTCCTCCTCGGGCAAAACGCAACCCAATCGCCCTGTGACTTCAATTCCGTCTCTCCAAAATCAAGGCCCCGAAACGGGGCCATGATTCTGGTGCCTGGAGACGGAATTGAACCGCCGACACATGGATTTTCAGTCCATTGCTCTACCAACTGAGCTACCCAGGCGGGACGGGTTAACACCCACTGGATATGCCACTTGTCCGAGCGCCGGTCGAACCCCGAACCAGTCCCAAGCCCCCTTGTAGGGAATTTGTAGGGAATCCCTCCCTCTCACGCCTTGAAGCGCCTCCACACGGAGGGCGCAATGGCACACAGCAACACCCCCGGACTCACCAAGCGCGGCGGGTCCACTTGGCACTACGACATCCTGGTGGACGGTATCCGCTATCAGGGGTCCACCCGGACCACGGACCTGAAGACCGCCACCCTGGTCCTTCACCAGCTCCGGCTGGACATTGCCCGGGGTAGGCTCGCCTTGAAGGACACCCGGAAGACGCTGCTGCTGGAAGAGGTCCATCAGGAGTTCCTGGCGTCCAAGACTGCCTCTGCCAGTCCCCTCTACATCACTTCCGTCAACGCACACTGGCGGGTCTGGCTGGAGCCGCGCTTGGGCAAGATGCCCATCGACAAGATTGATGCTGCCCTGGTGGACCAACTCCGTAACGCGCTGCTGGAGGCTGGACGCTCTCAGGTCTTCACCAACAATGTCCTGATCACCCTAAGGACTCACCTCAACTTCGCCGTGAAGCGGGGCAGGCTGAAGAAAGCCCTCAAGGTGGAGCTGCTGAGGGTCCAGCGAAAACCCCGTGCCACGGTTCCTGCCAGCCGTGTGCAGGAGTTCCTGACTGCCATCGACCATGCCACCAAGAACCCCCAGGCGCGCGTGATGGTGAGGGTCATGCTTGGGCTTGGGTTGCGGTCCAGCGAGGTTGCCGGGATGCGCTGGGAATGGGTCGATCCCGAGCAGCATTTGTATACCGTGGGACGCGCTAAAGGGAAGGAAGCCAGGGTGCTGCCTATCCCTTCCTGGCTGTGGGACTCCCTCACGACCATGCCCAAAGGCACCCTAAGCGGTCTGATCTTCCCAACCAAGTGCGGCAAGGTTCATTGCCCGGGGTTCTTGCGCAAGCCGCTGATAGCAGCCGCCAAGCAACTCAGCCTTCAACACCTGACACCCCATCGCCTCAGGGCATCATTTGCCAGCCTTCACGCCGCTGCTGGAACCCCACTCAGTGAGCTGAGAACTATGATGGGTCATAAAGACTACAAGACCCTGTGGGGATACATCGAACAGACCCTTGATGCTCGCAGGGACGCGCAGGAAGGACTCGGGCGGCACCTGGGACTCACAGTTTTGCAGCCCAGCGCCACCGCCATATAAGCGCATTACACGCCTCGTTGGACTTGGGTGGGGTTCTGCCCCGCCTGGGTCCCTGGAGCGCCTCTAGGGGCATCCAGCGCGATTCCTTGGCAAACCCATAGCGTGATGACATTGGCTTGGTAGGCGCTGCGGAGTGGCGTCTACCAAGGATGAAATTCTCATGTGGACGAACGAAGGAAGGCGATACTCGGTAGGCTTAGATATGCCACCACGCCGGAAGCGCCCTGGGAAATCACTGGAGATGCTGGTTTCTTCTCTAGAGAGGGTCCTGGGCGGACAGGCAAATGTTTCGGTCGAGTCCCCGGTATTCCTGCCGGATCGGGTAACTGGTCAACCCAGGGAACACGATGTCCTGATCACCATGAGAGGGAGTCACCACAAATCTTTCATAGCTATCGAGTGCCGAGATAGATCAAGAAAGATTACGGTCAACGACATCGAGGGGTTTTGGGCGAAGTGCCAAGACACTGGCATCGACCAAGGCGTCGTCGTGTCGCCATTGGGATTTGCTAAAACGGCTCTAACAAAGGCAGCCTTTCGGAACATTCGATGCCTTCAGTTGTCAGAAGCAGATTCGTTCCCTTGGCTCCTGGCAACTGGAATGAAGTCATTTGAGAGGGTGGTCCATCACATCGAATGGACCTTTATCCCAGCAGTTGACATAGTGCCTGCACCCGTAGCATTCACGATCCTCAGCGCGGAGGGGGTTCCAGTTGATACCAAGGCTCTTGAACCCTTTGCATTGAATGAATTCCAGAAAATCCAACTCGACCCTAATGACGATCAAACCGAACAGGTCTCCATTCACTTTCCATCCATCGACCTGACCCTTCGGGATGATTCAACGGGGACCATCCACACGCTCACGGGAGCAATTGCAACCGTTCACTTCAAAACGAATGAAGGATTCGTTCCGTTTCGCCTTGTCACCTACACTAATAGACCCTCCGGTGATGTAATCACTGATGCTGCGATTGCCGACATGGATGTGGGTGGGGTTCGCGGGAAGCTAATGATTGTGCATAAGCAGGACCAAGGTGGGCACATCGTCTTCGTCCCAAAAAAAGCAGATGAAGACTAGCCCACCTATGAACTCATCCCCTATGCGCTGACCATGGAATACACCAAGCACATCTCAATCATGGAAGAGGACGGTCATGCCGTAATCACGGTCGATGACTGGGAACTGTTCGACTATCTGGATGATTTCTTTGTCGATCAGCACCTGGACTGCACCCTCGTTTCAACCGGAACAGGACAGAACGGTGCCGAACTGCACTCCCTACATTTCGCCCCCTCCATCACACCCCAAGCCCTCCTGCTGCTGCTCAGCCGGATTCCAGTAGCTGAGATCGAACGGGTTCACGCCTTGAACGAACCCAGAAAGTAGGTCCAGCTTGGAAGGCACCTAAGCAGCGATTCCTCCACTCCTGGTTAAGCCCAAACCCGCCTCTGTCAGAGAGAACCCCTGATAGACCCTCTTACCGTTAGGCGTGGTGGTCTTGATGCCAGTTGCCTTGGACACGGCGCGACCGAACGCTGTGGGGTTTACGACTTCCCCTCCCCTGGACGCGATGAAGGCATGTCTGAGGGTCGTGGGGTTGGTTGCGCCACCTGCCTGTGTGACATGTCCCAAGAACGCAGCGACCTCGCTCTCCAGTTTGAGGCGGGCGACCTTCGCCAGTGCCTTTGGATGCTTCACGCCAAGGGTCGGATAGGCACCCGCCCTCCCCGCCTGCTTCCACTTGTGCAGGAGTTCAGCATCGGACCAGGGACTTGAGTTGCCCTGCTTATCAACACAGCGTGGGTTGAAGTGCTCCTTGACCATGGCGAGCGCCAAGGATTGATCCAGACCATGGAACAACCGGAGGTTGGTCATGACGACCAACAAGGCGCTATGTCCGTTCATCCCGGAAATCGACTTCCATGAGTGGGTGCGGAGATAGGTCCGTGCCATCTTGATGCGCGAGGGAAGGGTTCCAGAGGCTTCAACCCACACTGGCGGCTGCTTGGGTGCCTTCTGCTTGGTTTGCAGCGGATGGACATTGGTTGGGTGCTGCTCATGCCGTTGGTTCTCCTGTGAGCGATACAGCTCCGGGTCCACCGCAGGCAGCATGTCGATGCTGAAAGACTCCCCATCCCAGGGGACCCACTCCCCGCCTTCCAGGTATTCGAGTTCATAGACGGTGCCGGTCTTGTGGACTGACCCTGGCAGGACGGTGTTCCAGGTGGCGAGGTCATAGTCCTTGCCCTTGAGGGAAGCCGCCAGGGGCACGGTAGGGTCAGGCAGGCGGGCGAGGTAGTGCGCCTTCACCATCTCCCCCTCACGGCGCACACGCCAAGTGAACGGAGTCAGGTCTAGTCCATGATCGGGACCATCAATATCAAGGTCCCAGAACCCGAGCGGGTTGATGCCGGGCAGGTGTTCCTGATGGGTGATAGCGCCCACATTCAACCCAGCGTCCATGGCGGCTTCAAGCTGATGGAGGTCCCTAAGCACGCTCTGCGGCGCGGAGTTGTGGAAGAGGCGCTTGGTGCCCTCCTGAAGCCCCGCAAGGGGCACTCCAGCGTCATTGAAGGCTTTGTAGATGCGGTCAAAGCGGCGGTAATGAGAATCGTATCCAGCGGGCAATGGGGGTCTCCTGGCGAGAGGTGGAAGAGGCGCCAGGAGCAAAACGCCCTCTGACCCTATTCCTTACCACCAGCCGTTTACAAACCCGTCTCTGCCCCCTTTTCGCAGTCCCTTCCTATGGCGCAGTCCAGAGCATGGCGAGTCGCAAACTGGACAAAAGCCATGCGACATAAGGGTTTCGACCTATATCGAAACACCGGAAACCCGGGTGCATGGACCTCGATAACGCCCGCATCGCCAGTTGAGAACATGTATCAATACTGAGGGTTGGGTCCAGGAGGACCCAGATAAGGGTGTGGAACAATTCCAAAGGGAATGCTGTTCCACGACTTCCTGGGACCCTGCCTTAGACTTTGTGACATGTCCCACACGGAGAACCACCCCTGCCCCTGCTGTGGGCACCCCACGCTCGATGAGCAGCCGCCCGGCACCTTCGCCATCTGCCGGGAGTGCGGTTGGGAGGATGATCCGGTGCAGGCGGCGGACCCTGACGCCAAGGGTGGGGCGAACCGGCAGTCTCTGAGAGAAGCTCGACTGGGTTATCAGAGTCGGCACGCAGCAACCCTCGGGCACACTCAAGAAGTCATGCACAAGCTCACTGTTGATTGGACAACGATCCACTCTCTTGAGGAATTCTGGGACCTTGTGTGCCGGGAGGGCGAGGAACCCGAATGGCATGGACGGAACCTAGCTGCGCTTGAGGACTCCTGGGTGACGGGAGACATCAACCCCACCGGACCACCATATGAGTTCAGCTTCGTAAGTTGCGACCGCGTCAGGGAACCTCTGAGAGGCTTTGCTGAGGCAGTCATGGAGATTGCCCGAAGGTCCGTGAAGGAGAACGGCGGTTCTGTGTCCTCGAAATGACCAAGCCCAGGGTCTGACCTCTAACCAACCTCCTGGTTAAGCCCCAACCCGTCTCTCACAAACTCAGCCGGAGTTGATCAACCATATGGCACACGCCTTCACGCTATATGAATGCTGCCAGCTCAAGGTGGACCTGCCCCAACACGGTCTGCGGGTCGGCGCTAGGGGCACCATCGTCTATGTGCTCAGTGAAAGCGCTGGTGCTTACATGGTGGAGTTCCCCGGAGCCGATGTGTATAGCAGCCAAGTTCTGGACCTCAGTGCTGTCGACCTGATTCCCTTCGACCCAAATGGGTCCTCAGCCCCAAGGGAGGACATGCAGCCGTGACCCAGCGCCGGTGCCGACCTCTCCTGCTGTCCATCCTGATTGCCCTGCCTATCCTCGCTGCCGACCCTCCCAAAGACCTCCTAGGCACCTTCAAGGTGACCCCGTTCCAGCAGGTGGACCGTCTTGAAGGACTGCCAGAGCCCGTCCAGGAGGCTATCCACGAGCTGTTTAAGAAGAACTGCGATGCCCTACACGAGCGTATGACGCGAGGGTCCAGGGACGAAATGGAGAAGGACCCTGATTGGGCTGCGCTGTCACAGCAGGAGAAGGAAGACTTCTTTGTGTTCGACACACCTGGCATCGCAAACCCTGGTGAGAAGTGGACTGCTGGTGATGCGATCCCCCGGAGCATGTTGCACCGTCCCCGAAGGCGCCTGATCTTTGGCGGCACCTCCCCGTCCCTCTGGTTCATGTATTACGAACACGGGGGCATCGGACGCCACCAACACCTCCTGGTTATCGGTAAGGGTGATGCTGGAGGCTATTGGCTGCGATGGGTGAGGAACTCACACCTGGGCGAAAAGGGTATCGGTATGACTCGACTGAAGCGTCTTGCTGCTGGAGGGCGGCTTGCGACCAGTGAAGAGGGCACCGGGGAGTAACTGAACCACTCCTACCCAAACAGAAGTTCTCTGGCGAGCTACTCACCTACTGGTAAAGCCCAGACCTGTCTCTCAACGGCTCCAATATGCCTTTGCGAAGGACGCGTAAAGGGGATCGGTCACGAGGGTCTTCGCCCTCTGAAGCATTGGGATGACTTTCCAGTGGTCCTCCAACAAGCGGGCGACATCGTCCACCAAACCAGGACCCATCTCAAGCGCCTGGAGCAGCACAGGGATGTCCTCAACAATTACGAGGTTAATGTCGAGCATGTCCAGGGTGCCGAGGACCTCGTTGACCACATCATCCTCTGGGACCCAGATGTCTGTAGCGAATCGATCCTCAGCCCATTGATGGACCTCAGGCGCTGCAACCTCACCAGACTGCCATCGCGTAAGCAGCAGTCGGAGGTCTTTCCGGCTAACGATTGGGTGGGTCATGACAAGCGTGATCTTCTCATGGGGTTCTGGCGGGGGCTCAGTCTGACCTGTCGCTTTACTACCCCTACCCACCTACTGGTAAAGCCCTAACCCGTCTCTGACCCGACCTCGGTTTGAAGGTGGACCACCCCGTGCCTTTCCAGCACCGATGACCCCACTCCGGGAAATACCCTCCCGGGTGTGCCCTGCATCACGATCCCTGCATCTGATGGGGTTTCAGCCTGGGTCCCCTGTAGTGAATCGTGTAGGGAATCCCCCCCATGGGAAGGGTAGAATGGAGGGGTAAATCAACAGGCTCTTTGAGGTCGTGAATCCACACAGGAAGAAGCCCCGAACCGAGGAAGGATCAGGGCTTCTACTTGGTGCCTGGAGACGGAATTGAACCGCCGACACATGGATTTTCAGTCCATTGCTCTACCAACTGAGCTACCCAGGCGGGAAGGATCAGCATATCAGGAGGAGGTGCATTTTCAAGTGCCAGAAGGAGGCGGACGGGTGCATCCTTGATGGTTTGTGCCACGATTGTCTTTCGTTCGGAGAATATCCATGGCCCGTCCCACCAAAGCTCGCGAGATCCAGGTCCAGAAACCCGCCCAGAGCCTCGCGCATTTTCAATCCAAGCTGGGTCAGGGACAGGAAGAGGACGCAGGGCTGTTGAAGCCCATTCTCATTGGGTTTGGGGCACTGCTGGCTGTGGGGCTGATCTACGGGGGATGGAGCGCCTGGCGCGCCCAGGGCATCGAGAAGTACGAAGCGTCCCTGGCTGCCCTCCAGTTGGAAGTCGAAGGCGACGGCGTGACTCCGGTGCCGGCATCTGAGATGGAAAAGCGCATGCGCGAGCGGCTGCCGAAGCTGGAGGCCCTGGCGGCAACCGCTCCTTCGAGCCGCAAGGAGGATGCGGTGGGACTTCTGAACACCTGGCGCCTGGCCCTGGACGGGAAGGCCGCCCTCTCTGCCAAGACCCCGGATGCCTGGGGCCGGATCCGCCTCGCCCAGCGGGCCCTGGCCCTGGGTCAGGCCCAGGAGGCCCGGACGCAGCTGGAACCCCTTCGCGCCAAGGCGCTGCCTGCCGAGCCCTGGGCCGAGGCCTACTGGACCAGCCAGGTTGACGTGGACCGCCTGACCGGCGATCGCGCCCAGGCCCTGAAGGATCTTGCCGAGTACCGGGCCCGGTTCAAGGGCCGCAGTGATGGCGCAGAACTCGAGCGAATGCTCCAGAGCATCTGAGCCTGCGCATGCGGATGTATGACCTGATCTACACCAAGAAAATGGGTGGCGCGCTTTCCCCGGAGCAGATCGGCTTCTGGGTGAGGGGCGCGGCGGATGGGTCCATTCCCGACGAGCAGAGTGCCTCCCTGCTCATGGCCATCTGCTGGCGCGGCATGGCCACCGAGGAAACCCTGGCGCTCACCCTGGCCATGCGGGATTCGGGCAAACGACTCGACCTTTCCTCCGTCCCGGGCTTGAAAGTGGACAAGCACTCCACCGGCGGCGTGGGCGACAAGACCACCTTGATCCTGGGACCCATCGTGGCAGCCTGCGGAGTGCCCTGTCCCATGTTCAGCGGCCGAGGCTTGGGCCATACCGGGGGCACCGTGGACAAGTTCGCGGCCATCCCCGGCCTGAAGGTGGAGCTGAGCGAGGCCGAGTTCCTGCGGAGCCTGGCCGAGACCCGCTTCGCCAATTCCGCCCAGACCGCCGACATTGCTCCCGCCGACAAGAAGCTCTACGCGCTGCGCGACATCACGGCCACGGTGGAGAGCATCCCCCTGATCACCGCCAGCATCATGTCCAAGAAGCTGGCTGGCGGCGCCGACGCCCTGGTCCTGGATGTGAAATGCGGGCCCACGGCCTTCATGAAGACCCTGGACGATGCCCGCACCCTGGCCCAGAGCATGGTGGATGTGGGCACGGCCCACGGCATGCAGATCCGGGCCCTCATCACGCGCATGGACGCCCCTCTGGGCTGGGCCATTGGCAACGCGCTGGAAGTGATGGAATCCGTGGAGATCCTGCGTGGCGAACACGGAGACTCTGAGCTGGCCCAGATGAGCTTCCGCCTGGCCGCCGAGATGATGATCATGGGCGGGGCCGCCAAGACCCTCGACGAAGCCATGGCCCTGGTCCAGGGCAGCATCCAGAATGGCACCGCCCTGGAGACCCTGCGCCGCTTCGTGACCATGAATGGGGGCGACGCCCGGGCCCTGGACGAGTTCGATCGCCTCCCCCAGCCGGGTCAGACCGTGGAAATTCGCGCAGATCGCGACGGTTTCATCCAAGCCATCGATGGCCGGGCCCTGGGTCTCCTGGCCATGGACCTGGGGGCTGGAAGAAAGAACCAGAGCGATGTGCTGGATTTAGGGGTTGGAATCCGGGTGCATGCCCAGGTTGGCATTAGGGTAGAAAAAAACGATGTTTTATTTACGATTTATGCCAAACGCGCCAGTCGTATTCAAATTTCTCAGTACCTTCAGGTCCTCCAATGGTCAGAACTGCCTGTCGAGGCATCTCCCTGGCTTCTTGAAACCATCAACTGTCAATCTTGATTGGTGTTGAAAATTTCACCAAAAAGTTGGGAACCTGTCGTAATGTATTCGCACCTCCACCTGTTCTTTGCGCAACCTGACCCCTCGGTTCCCTGACCTCCAGTCTATTTGGCGGCGTGCTTTTCGGGAACCAAATGGAACAATCCTCTCCCCCCAATGCGGCTATGCCGCGCCCTTCAAAGGAGCACTTATGACTCGAATCTTTACGCGGCTCGGCTTTACCGCCGCGGCCCTCGTCGCCGGGAGCGGCATCGTCGCTACCGCGCAGACGACCACCACCGGTGCCGTCAGCGGCATGGTGACTGATAGCAAGGGTGCCCCCCTCGCAGGTGCTTCCGTTCGCCTGTCCTCCGCCCAGACCTTCCGCACGGCCGTGACCGGCGCCGACGGTTCCTTCCGCATGGGCCTCCTGAACCCCGGTAACTGGACCATCGAAGTCACCAAGTCGGGTCTCCAGAAGTTCACCCAGAGCATCAGCGTCCTGGTGAACCAGAACCAGCCCGTCAGCATCAAGATGGCCTCCGAGGCCGCCACCGTGGTCGAAGTGATCGGTTCCGCCGTCACCCTGGATGCCACCACCACCCAGACCGGCATGACCACCACCATGGACAATCTGGCCTCCATCCCCAAGGGCCGTGACATCAGCTCCGTCACTTTCCTGGCTCCTGGCGTGGTCTCCGGCGGATTCGGCAACGACCCCGCCATCGGCGGCGGTTCCTCCGCCGAGAACAGCTACGTGGTGGATGGCCTCTCCACCACCAACACCTCCCGCGGCTTCCAGGGCGCTGCCCTGGTGACGGACTTCATCGATCAGGTGGAAGTCCAGACCGGCGGTTTCAAGCCCGAGTTCAGCGCCCTCGGCGGCGTGATCAACACCGTCACCAAGACCGGCGGCAACGAATTCAAGGGTTCCTCCTGGCTCACCTGGGATGCCATCGGCATCCAGGCCGTGGCCAAGAAAGGCGAGTACTTCAAGCAGGGCGCCCCGAACAGCCGCTACGACGTCGGCGCCGAGGTGAGCGGTCCCATCCTCAAGGACAAGCTCTTCTTCTTCGCCGGCATTGACGGCACCAAGACCGAGACTGGCATGGGCCTGCCGAACCGCAGCGGTCTGGCCAACGGCAAGCAGACCAGGGACGACATCCAGTTCCTCACCAAGTTGAACTGGTACCTCACCCAGGACCAGCAGTTCACCCTCTCGATCAACCTGAACGACACCAAGCTTGACGCCCCGACGATCTACCCGGGCACCCTGGGCGATGCGAAGCTGGGTTCCAACACGAAGCTGAAGACCCAGAACATCGTGCTGAACTACGACTGGAGCATCAGCCCCAGCCTCTTCCTCAGCGCCAAGTTCGGCACCACCCAGTACAAGACCACCGTGGACCCCACGGACGGCAACAGCGTGGCCACCACCGATTACCGCTGGGAAGCCTACGGTCCCGGCATGGCCGCTTGGCTCGCCGCTGATCCCGTAAACAACAACACCGGTAACAACCCCAATAATGGCCTGGCCTTCCGCCGTGGAGGCCTGGGCTATTACGTTTCCGAGGACAAGACCCAGACCACCCAGGCCAAGGTTGACCTGAGCTGGTTCCTCGGCTCCCACAACATGAAGTTCGGCATTTCCCAGATCACCTCCAAGTACACGGAAATCGCTGAAACCACGGGCGGCCACCGCGACACCATCAATCCTGGTTCCGCCACGGCCCGCGGTTCCCTCTACATCTACTTCCTGAGCACCGACGCGACGGTGAAGGCCATCTGGAACGCCATCTACGCCCAGGACACCTGGGATGTGGGCGCGGGCCTGAAGCTGATGTATGGCTTCCGCTTCGAGACCCAGGACCAGCGCGACTGGCGGGACAAGTCCTTCATGAAGTTCGACAAGGCCAGCGACTACCTGCAGCCCCGCCTCGGCTTCACCTGGGATGTCAACCAGGATGGCAAGACCAAGGTCAGCGGCAACTACGCGACCTATTTCGAATCCATTCCCCAGCGCATGGCCATCCGCGTGTACGCCAACGAGATCTATGCCCGCTTCCGCTTTGCTGGCAGCCAGTACACCTACAACAATGCCACTGGCGCCTACGCGCTCATCCCCGGCGCCGTGTCCAACCAGCTGGTGGATTACGCCACGCCCTTCAGCTACGACCCCATCGCTGACAACACCAAGCTCACCCAGCGCACCGAGTACATCCTGGGTGTGGACCACACCCTGGCCAGTGGCTGGACGGTGGGTGTCCACGGGAAGTACCGCGAGCTGAAGAACGCCATGGAAGACATGGTCTTCACGGATAAGTTCGGCAACCCCTACGATGAGGGTCCGGCCATCGCCTTTGATGGCGCTGGCAACCCCCTCTACGGCGCCGGCGCCGCCGTCATCGGCAACCCCGGCCACTTCCAGACCTGGAAGCCCAATGCCAAGAGCATGTCGCTCTACGAGTTGGCCAACGGCCAGCTGATCAACAACTACGGGATCGAAACCTCCCATTACTACGATGCCGCCAAGAACCGCTTCATCGTGCAGGATACGGGTTACGACAAGGCCGGGAACAAGTACTACAGCGTCGACCTGACCCTGGACAAGAAGACTGATCGCGACATCTTCAGCTTCAGCTACACCTGGAGCCGCCTCGAAGGCAACTACGAGGGCGTGGTCTCCAGCTCCAACGGCCAGTCCGATGGCAACATCACGGCCAGCTTCGACTACTACCCGTACGTGGGCTACGGCCTCATGCCCCTGGACCGCACCAATGTGGTCAAGGTCTTCGGCAGCCACCGCTTCGACTTCTTCGGCGGCGATCTGAATGTGGGCGCCAACTGGACCTACATGAGCGGCAACCCCATCAGCCTGTTTGATGATGGTTCCACGACCAACGGCGAGAAGCCTGGCTACGACACGGCCAATGTGGGCGCGGGCAATCAGGTTCCGAACTCCGACGGCAGCGGCTACCACCAGTTCCTCGACATCGGCTACTACGGCGATGCCACCCCTGCCTTCGGCAAGCTGGGCCAGTACGGCCGCACGCCGTCCCTCAACAATGTGGATGCTCACCTCGATTGGTCCTACAAGGTCACCAAGAAGATCAAGATCGTCCCCAGCATTGATCTCTTCAACCTCTTCAATTCCCGGAAGGCCACCAGCGTCTACGAGCAGGCCACGGACAACACCGGCAACTTCGACCAGCGTTACGGCGCTCCCGTGACCTGGCAGACCGGCCGTCGCTACCGCTTCGGCTTCAAGGTTCAGTTCTAAAGAACCTTCGCATCAAAAAAACGGGCCCTTCGGGGCCCGTTTTTTTTGCTCGTGAGGAGAAGCGATCAGTCCTTGGCCACCCAGAGGACATCGGCCACCCCCGCCACGGCGTTCTCGGCCCGGGCCAGGGCGAAGAACCAGTCGCTGAGGCGGTTGAGGTAGGTGAGGACGACCGGATCCACGGGTTCGGCATGCAGCAGGGCCACCACCTCACGCTCAGCGCGGCGGCAGACGGTGCGGGCCAGGTGGGCGTGGGCGGAAGCGGGGGTGCCCCCCGGCAGCACGAAGGCGGTCATGGGCGGAGCCAGGTCCGTGAGGCGGTCGATGTCGGCTTCCATGTCCGCCAGGGCCCAGGTGGGGAGGTTCATGCGCGATTCCAGCAGGCTCTGGCGCGAAGCGGGCGTGGCCAGGATGGCGCCTAGGACGAAGAGGTCCTGCTGGATGCGCTGCAGCGTCTCGATGCTGGCGCAGGGGGCTGTGGCATGGAGGCGAAGGAGGCCCAGCACGCTGTTCAGTTCATCCAGGGTGCCGTAGGCCATGAGCCGCAGGTGCGCCTTGCTGACGCGGTCACCGCCGAACAAGCCGGAGGAGCCGTCATCGCCGGTGCGGGTGTAGAGCTTCATGGTCGTACCTCCTGGGAATGGGTTCAGGGCTTGGGGTAGACGCGGATGCCGGTCCACTTCTTGAGAATCACCTTCCCGGGCGCGAAGCCCCGGGGCTTGCTGATGTCGGCGATGCGCGCAAGGTGCACTTCCACCTTGCCGCCGTCCCGGGCCTTGCTGTGGAAGGCGGCCAGTTCTGCGGCCCGCTCGATGACCTGGCGGGGCAGCTCGCTCAACTTGTCGGGATTGCGGATGACCACGTGGCTGCCGGGCACGGAGGCCACATGCAGCCAGAAGTCCAGGTTGTCGGCCACCTTGAAGGTGAGCTGGTCGTTCTCGGCGTCGCCTTTGCCGATGAGCACCTCGAAACCGTCCACCATGACGCTCCGGAAGGCATTGCCTTTGCCGTCCTTCCGTTTTCCACCGGCCGCTTCCATCGTGCGTTTCCCCTTGGCAGATGCGGGGAGCTTCCCCTTCGTCCCCTGGTTCGTTTGTCGCCCAGATGAGGCCTTCAAGGCAAGCCCCGGGTCGTCCTGGCCGGTGGCGAGCCGCCGGGCCAGAGCCGCGCGTTCCCGGGTCAGCTCCGCCTCCAGTTCGGAGATCCGCTCCATGCCTCTTTCCGCCTTCTTGGCCGCGGCAAACCAGGTCTGTACCGCCTCTTCTGCGGATTGTCCTTCCGGCAGGGTCAGCACCTGGCCGTCCAGGAGCAGGGCCTGCCCGGTACACCCCTTCAGGCGGTAGAGTTCCGCTGACAATCGCAAGGCCCAGGTTTTCTGCTCGAGGCCCGCGGCATGCCGGGCCCGGTCCCGGGCCAGGGCCCCGGTGAGACGAGCGAGGCGGGCTTCTTCCGTCGCGATGTTCCGGGCAAGGGCGTTGCGCAGCGGCTGCAGGATGAGTTCCTCAGCACGCCGTTCGGACCAGGCTCGGTGGCGCGCCAGCAGGTCACCTTCGCCCTCGAGCACATCCGGCTGTTCCCCGGCCAGGGCCGAATCCAGATCCGCGCCCCAGCGCTCCCGCCAGCGGGCCAATGGAGGAGGGTCCGCCACCGGCTGGGGGGGGGCGGCGGAGAAGGGAGACCCCAGGCCCAGGCGGCCCAGGTTGCCTTCGAGGTTGTCCACCCGGATGCCGGCCCTCCCGGGAATGGCCTGGAAGGAAAGCCTCAGGGTCTCCAGGCGGCCCGTGATGGCCCTGCGCTCGAAGATGAGGCCCAGCCAACGTTCGCGAGGGTCGCCTTCCACGGTCTTCAGGTGGGCCCCCTGGAGGAGCGAGCCCCACGGGTTGCCCCGCTCCCTGGGGGCTTCGGACTGAAGCCGGAGCCAGGCGGGGTGCTGAACCGGAAGCAGCCACAGCTCCGGCTGCGGCTGTAGGAGGAGCACCCAGCCCTCACTGGCCTTGCGCCCGGCCCAGCGCAGCCCCAGGGCCCGGCCCGAGGCCCACGCCGCATCCACGGGCAAGGACCTGGGCTGATGCAGCCACGACCGGCTCAGCGCCAGCAGCAGCGGGGCATCCATGGCCATGGTTGAGCTCCTGGTTGGGGGAAGGACAGAACCCCGGAGAGTCCATTGAGATCCGGGGTCCCAGGGAATGGGATTCTGGTGGAGACCGGAACTTAGGTTCGAATCCCACTTCCACGATAAGCGGGGTCTATGCCGAACGCCTCCTTGAAACCCACCCGCGTGCTGCAGGTCCTCCTGGTGGATGACAACCCCATCCAGCTGAGCCTGCTCCGCCATCTGTTTCAGAAACATGGGCATACCACCCTGGAAGCGCGCAATGGCGCGGAAGCCCTGATCCTGCTGTCCACGGAATACCCCGATGTGGTCATCAGTGATTGCGTCATGCCGCTCCTGGATGGCTACCAGTTGTGCCGCCTCCTGAAAGATGACCGCTCCACCCGCGACTTGCCGGTGCTGCTCCTGACCGCCCAGGCGGGCGGCCTGGCGCGGTTCTGGGCGAAGACCTGCGGGGCGGACCGCTTCCTTGTGAAGGGTCGTGACCTGGATCATGTGGTGGAAGCGGCGACTCATCTGGCCGAATCCCGCGAGACCCCACGCAGCACGTCAGCGATATCCCACCTGGCCCAGGAGAATTTCTCGGTGGAGGCCATCCAGCAGCGGCTGTCCCAGGCCCTGGAGCAGCGCCTGGTGGAGACCGCCCTCCGGGATTCCATCGCCCGCCTCTATACGGCGGATCACGACACCTCCAAGCTCATCAGCGGCTTCGTGGAGATCCTGCAGGAACTGGTTCTGCCAGGTGCGTTGATGGTGGCCTACCTGGGAGAGGAATCCATCTGGTGCCACGGCGTCCATGGCGCCTCCGCCAGCGTGGAGGATCGCCAGCAGCTTGAGCAGGCCCTGATCGAACAGGTGGCGCTCAAGACGATGCCCACGTGCCACTGGCATGCGGCTGCAGGCGAGGAGGAACGCCGGCACGCCCTCAGGAACCCCACGATGCGGGTCTTTCCTGCCTCGACGCCCGGGTATCCCACGGTGGGGGCCCTGGCCTTCATCACCGAGCGGCAGAATGCCGAGTCTTTCGAGCGCCTCTTCGAGGTGGGAGCGGAGGAGCTGGGACGGCTGCTCAGCCTGGAGGACTCAAGGATCCGGCTCTACCACCAGGCCATCCGGGATCCGCTCACGGGACTGTTCAACCGCCGCCACACGCTGGACATGCTCGGCATGGAGCTGGACCAGTGCGGGCGCTTCGGCCAGGGTCTCGGGATCATGCTCATCGATCTCGATCTCTTCAAGGCCATTAATGATCGCTTCGGCCATCCGGTGGGTGACCAGGTGCTGAGCATCATGGCGCAGCGCATGCAGTACGCGCTCCGCAAGGTGGATCAGATCGGCCGTATCGGCGGCGAGGAGTTCCTGGTCTATTGCCCCCAGACGGAACTCGAAGGCGTCCGCGCCCTGGCGGAGCGGCTGCGCGAGATGGTGGTGGTGGATCCCATTCCCGGATTGCCGCCCAATGACCGCGTGACGCTCAGCATCGGCCTGGCCACCTGGGATGGACCCGAGGACACGGCGGAGCGCCTCATCTCCCGCGCGGATCAGGCCCTGTACCACGCCAAGGCCCAGGGACGGAACCGGGTCGTGGGGTAGTCGCCACGATGCATTCGGCATCGGAACCGCTGGCGCGTGAGTCATGCGGATGGTACTCCTTGGGGGTGGGGGTGCCTGCGTCGTGAAGCTTCAAGCCTGTTTGTTGGCGCTGGTCACCCTGGCCGTCCTGGCTTGCCGATCGCCGCTCACCAGCCTGCGGCCAGGCAAGCAGGGACCCAGTCTGCGCCTCGAGGTGAGGATCGAGGACCACAGCCGCAAGCTGGCTCGTCTCCGCGACCCGGCAGGCGCGCCTGATACAACCGAGACGAGGAGCAGGGCCCTGGAAAAGTACCGCAGGGACTTCGAGGCGAACTTCCTGGCGGAGGCGGCATCGCGGGGTTTGCGGCTGGACAGCTCCGCGGATCTCCAGCTGGAACTGGTCATCACCAGCCTGGGGGAAGTGAGGGCCAAATACATCGCCTGGGGGATTCTGAGCGGAGTCGGCTGGGGGGTGGGAACGGGCTTGGCGGCCCACGACCCGCGTCTGGCAGTAGGGCTCGGCGCCTATGAACTGGTGGAGGAGAGCGCCTTCTGGATCGGCGGCTCCGTGCTGATGGGTCGGTGGTCCACTCCGGCGGTGCTGGAAGCGAAGCTGCGGCGATCCGGGGCGGAAAAACCCCTCTGGGAAGAGACCTACCACGTGCTGTGGGCGCGCAAGGAACTGGCGGCTTTCCCACCAGCGGACCAGAGGCGGCGGGAGATCCAGATCGAAGCCTCGCTCCAGAAGGTCCTGGCGCAGATCTTCCATGATCTGGAGGCCATGCCGGATTTCCCGCTCCGGCCACCCGCGCATGCCAGAGCGGAAACTAGTCCATCCCCTGTTTTGGGAAATAGACCCGGGCGCAGTCCGGACACAGCCCATGGGTGAAGCTGATGTCGCCGTGCCGTGAGAAATAGCTTTCCAGCTGGCTCCAATATCCGGCTTCATCCCGGATCTTCTTGCATCCGGCGCAGATGGGCAGCAGGCTGCGCAAGGTTTTCACGTTCTCGAGGGCTTCCTGCAGGCTGGCGAGGAGGGTTTCCCGTTCCGCCTCGAACTTTTTCTTCGCCGTGACGTCCTCCTTCACGGCCACGAAGTGCGTGATCTCGCCCGCCGGGTCCCGGAGTGGCGAAATGTGGGCATGCTCCCAGTAGCGTTCACCGTTCTTCCGGAGGTTGCAGAATTCACCCTGCCAGTCGCGGCCCGCGGTGATGGTCTGCCACAGTTCCTTGTAGAACGCCGGACCGAGCACTCCGGACTTCAGAATCCGCGGGTTTTGCCCCAGCAGTTCCTCCGCCGCGTAGCCCGTCAATTCGAAGGTCCTGGGGTTGGCATATTCGATGTTCCCTTTGGTGTCCGTGATCAGGATGGAAGCGGAGGATTGGTCCACGGCGAGAGCCAACTGGCGCATCTTCTCCTCGGTGGCCCGGGCCTCGGTGATGTCCTGGAAGACGCCGCCAACCCGGGCGATGTTCCCGTTCTCAATCTGGGTCTTTCCGATGGTCCGCACCCAGATGGGTTTGCCCTTGGCGGTGACGAGAGGCAGCGTGAGGTCGAAGGGGCAGCCTTCCGTGATGAGGCTCTGCATGGCCGCCTGGATGACGGGGACGGCCTCTGGGGCGTAAAAGGCGATGGCCGCCTCCAGTCGGGGTTCGTAATCAGCCTCCACCTCGTGGATCTCGCGCACCACCCGGCTCCAGGTCAGCGTATTCCGCGCCAGATCCAGATCCCATCCGCCGACCCGGGCCAGGGACCCCACCTCGTCCAGGCGGGCATGGCTTTTCCGCAAGGCCTGCTCGGCCTGGCGACGTTCGGTGATGGAGAGGAAACTCGAAACGAGTGCGTCTTCGCCGTGGAAGGGTATGCGGCTGGAAGACAGCAGGCCATAGAAGGGGCTCCCGTCCTGGCGGCGGTACTCGACCTCATAGCCGTCCACCCGGCCATCGCGGCGGACCTGCGCCACGAAGGCCGGGCGCAGGTCGGGCTTCATCCAGAGATCCTCGGCCCGGCGGACGCCGAGGTCCTCCTCCTTGATCAGGAAGAGATCCATGGCCCGGCCATTGGCGAAAAGGATCCGCCCGTCCTCGACCCGCGAAATGATGGTGGGCAGGGTGTCTCCCTCCAACAGCAGCCGGCCGTTGATTTCCTCCTGACGGAGGCGGGCGATGAGCTGGTTGATGCGTTCCACCACTGCCAGGCAGGTCGGCTCCAGTCCCTCCACCGGGATGGGTTCGGGCGTGCCTCCGGCAACGAGGTGGTCAAGGGCTGCAAGAATCGAATCGGGAAGAATCAAGAAAAGGCCTTTTGCTGAAAGGGTTTCGTGTTTGAACAGGGGTGACGGAACAGGCTGCTGGCGCCACTTCTGGCCGGGGCCATCCAGGTTCGAGGATAGGCAGAGGGGGCGCTGCGGCCAGCGTCAAGCCTCGGCGGGCTTGGTCTTCGACCTCAACTGCACCAGTGCCACCGCCAGGAGAATGATGGTCATGCCAAGGGTCTCCCGGAAGCCGAACGGCTCGTGCAGGATCAGGCTGCCCAGCAGCACGGCCACCACGGGATTCAGGTAGGCGTAGGTGCCCATCTTGGCCGGGGGCCAAGCCTTGGCCAGGTAGATGTAGGCGGAGAAGGCCAGGACCGATCCGAACAGGGCGAGGTAGGCGACGGCTCCCAGCGCCTTGGCCGTGACCGCCCCCCGCAGGAACCCCCCGGAGAGAGGGGCGATGATCACCCCGATGACGGCCGCCGTGAGCATCTGGATGCCCACGTTGGTGAGCAGCCCGCCGCCGTGGACAAAGTGTTTGCCATGGAGCGTTCCCCAGGACCAGATGAGCGGGGCGGCGACCATGGCCACCAGGCCGCCCGTGTGGATGTGCACGCTGTCAGTGGGCCAGACCAGCACTGCCACGCCCGCGAGTCCCAGGGCGAGGCCCATCCAGCCCTTCCTTCCCAGTGGCTCCCTGGCCATGGAGAAGACCGCCAGCCAGAGCGGCACCAGGGCGGCGAGGATGGCCACGAGGCTCGTGGAGACATGCAGTTCGGCGTAGGACACGAGGGCATTGGAGCCACCGAGCAGGAGCGCGCCCACCACCATGAGGTGGCCCACTTCCCGGGCCGGCGGCCAGGATTCCCGGCGCAGCCGCCCCAGCCCCAGGGCGATGAGAGCCGCCACCGAGAACCGCACGGCCACGATGCCGTAGGGCGTGAAGGCCGCCAGGCCCAGGGCGATGGCGAAGTAGGTGGAGCCCCACACCACGGCGACGGTGAGGTAGGCGAGCCAGGCGAGCATCAGGCGCGCCCTTGCTTGGAATGGACTGGCTTCACTTTTTGGCTTTCTTCACCAGGTGTTCGAGCGGGAAGGGGCTGGGTCCCGACTTCTCCCAGTGCGTTTCCAGCACGATGGTGGTGCGCGTGGTGACCATGGGGCCGAGGGCCCGGATGCGGCGCAGGCGCTCGGCGATGCCGGCGGGGGTTTCCGCCACCACCTTCAGCAGCAGCGCGTCCTCGCCGGCGATGGTGTGGGCTTCGAGGATGTCGGGCTCGTCTTCCAGGGCCTTGATGAAGCGCTGCTCGATGGCTTCGTTGTTGTCCTTGTAGCGCACCGCAACGAAGGCCACGGTGGGCTTGTTCACGGAAGCGGGCGACACCCGCGCTGCGTAACCCGAGAGCACCCCGTCGGCCTCCAGGCGCTTCACCCGGTCGATGATGGTGGGCCGGCTCACGCCCAGCCGTTCGGCCAGTTCCGCGTGGCTCATGCGGCCTTCCTGCTGGAGCAGGGCCACCAGCCTCCGGTTCAGATCGTCCTCGATGAGGGTCTTCGCCATGGCGCCTCCGGGAAAGTGGAGAAGAGATTCAACACTTAGCTACCAGAATCATCCCATCGAATGACAACCCGTCAATGCGGTGCTCAACGGTAGAATGGTCTTCGAGGTGTCCATGGACTTTGCCCATCCCTTTACGGACCAGAGTTTCTTCCTGATCGCCGGGCCCTGCGTCATCGAGAGCCGGGAACATTCCCACCGGATGGCCCAGGCCCTGAGGGACCTGGCCGAGGCCCGGGGCATTCCCTTCCTCTACAAATCCAGCTTCGACAAGGCCAACCGCACCAGCCGCGATAGCCGCCGGGGGCCGGGCATGGAGGAGGGGCTGGACATCCTCGCGGAAATCCGCAGCCGGCTTGGTGTGCCCGTGCTGACGGATGTCCATGAAAGCTACCAGTGCGCCCCCGCGGCGCAGGCGGTGGACGTGCTGCAGATTCCGGCCTTCCTCTGCCGCCAGACGGATCTCCTCCTGGCGGCTGCCGCCACTGGCCGCACCGTGAACCTGAAGAAGGGCCAGTTTCTCGCCCCCTGGGACCTGAAACACGGCGTCGAGAAATTGAAATCCGTTCCCGAGCATGGCCCCGTGTGGGTGACAGAACGGGGCTCCAGTTTCGGCTACGGCAACCTCGTGGTGGATTTCCAGAGCTTCCCGCACCTGCGCAAGACCGGCTGCCCCGTGGTCTTCGACGCCACCCACAGCGTGCAGAAGCCCGGCGCCCTGGGCCATGCCACCGGCGGTGCCCGGGAGATGATCCCCACCCTGGCCCGGGCTGCGGCCACCGCCGTGGACGGCTTCTTCTTCGAGGTCCATGACTGCCCCGAGAAGGCCTTCAGCGATGGCCCCAATGCCATGCGGCTGGAGGAATTCGGGGACCTGCTCGACCAGCTGCTGGTGCTCTGGCGCGCCGGCCGTGCCGCGGCCTTGAAGGATCCTGCGGGGGCATGATGACTGGCGCGCTGAAGGCTGGCCGGGGGCTGGTCTTGAGGCCGCTCCGTCTGCGGGATGCGGGTGCGCTCTTCCAACTGGTGGACGGGAACCGGGACCGCCTCCGCCGCTGGCTGCCCTGGCCCGACGACAACCTGACCAAGGCCGATTCCCGCGCCTACATCCTCCGGGTGCGGGGGCTCGCCCGGCAGCAGCTGGCGCTCTCCTTCGCCCTCTGGTGGAAGGATCAGCTCGTGGGCATCGTGGGGTTCAACTGGATCGACCACGCCAACCGCAGCGCGGCCATCGGCTACTGGCTGGGCGCCGGCGCGGAGGGGCGCGGCCTCATGACGGCCGCGGTCTCGACCCTGCTCCGCCATGGCTTCCGCACCCTGCAGCTCAACCGCATCGAGATCCGGGCCGGCGTGCGCAACCGGCGGAGCCGGGCCGTGGCCGAGCGGTTGGGGTTCCGGCACGAGGGCACCCTCAGGCAGGCGGAGCGCCTCTCTGATCGATTCGTGGACCATGCGGTGTACGGCTTGCTGGCAGCGGATTGGAAGAAATTCCGAGGCTAGTCGATCCCCGCCGCATAGGTGAGGTTGAGCAGCGCCATGGCCCGGGTGACCTTGCCCACGCTGTTCTTGGTGGTGTCCGTGTAGGGGATGCCGCGGCGTTCCAGGGCTTCGTAATCAAAGTTGCCATCGCCGCTGAGATCGAAGCAGAGGGCGCCATCCTTGATCCAGTCGGTGTTGATGCAATAGTTCGGCGCGGGCACGGCGCTGACGATCACGTCAGCATTGCGGATGAAGCCTTCGAGGTGATCCTTGTTGGTGGCCTGATGGCAAAGGATGGGCGTGCCCTTGAGGTTGGCCACCATGGCCGTGAGCGGGCGACCGATGCGCAGGCTGTCGTTGATGACGACCACGGTCTTGCCCGTGAGCCAGTTGTCGCCGAAGCCGCGCTTGAGCGTTTTCACGATGGCGCGGGCGGTGCAGGGCGTCATGCAGCGATGCTGGGTGCCATCGTCCATGCGCTTCCGGTACTTGGTGAGGAAACCGATGTTGATGGCGTGCAGTCCTTCGATGTCCTTGTTGGGGTCCACGAGATCCATGACCTCGTCATCCTTGATCTCGGGATAGCGCAGGGGATAGAAGATGAAGATCCCGTGGGTCTTGTCGTCCTGGTTGAGCCGCGCGATGAGCTTCACCATCTGCATGCCGTTCTCGACGCGGAGATCGGCGGCATTGATGCCCAGGTCCTCGCAATCCTTCATGAGCCAGCGCTGGTAGGTGATGCTGCCCGGATCGTTGCTGCCCAGGATGACGCCCAGGCCCGGGGCGAAGCCCAGCTTCTTCACATGGGAGCGCACCAGCTCGAAGTAGTGGTGGGCGGTTTCCTGGCAATTG
>DATEZS010000021.1:0-14431 GCA_035255365.1 Geothrix sp. | reverse complement strand
TCGCGCCGGGCCACCATGACGCTCTGGCCGTACACCAGGGAATCGGGCCGCGCGAAGTAGATGTGCTCGAAGACGCAGGGCTTCGCCTGCACCTTGGGCAGCGGGAACCGGGAGAGGATTTCGCCTTCGCCGCGCGGCACGATCACCATCTCGCCCGGGTCCACATCGCGGTCGTAGGCGGCACCCACCAGATCGAAGGCGCAGGTCTCGGAGCTGAACACCGTGGTGCCGTTCATGTGCCCCATGGCCAGGGGCCGGAAGCCGTGGGGGTCCCGGGCGGCGATGAGGGCGTGCTCCGTGAGGATTAGCAGCGAGTAGGCGCCCTGGGCCTCCTGGAGGGCCATGACCACGGCTTCTTCCAGGGTCTCCGCCTGGGCGCGGTTGATGAGGGCCAGCAGGATCTCGGAATCCGAGGGACTGGTGAAGGTGTGCCCTTCCTGGATGAGCTTCGCGCGCAGCTGCTCGGTGTTGGTGAGGTTTCCGTTGTGGCAGAGCGCCACCTGCCCGAAGCGGCCGTGGATCAGGAAGGGATGGGCCGCGGAGGCCACGTTGCCCCCGGTGGTGGAGTAGCGGGTGTGGCCGATGGCCGCGTTCCCGGGGAGTTCGTCCAGCACGGCCTCGGTGAAGACATCCGCCACATAACCCTGGGCCTTGTGCAGATGCAGGCCTTCCTCGTCGCCGGAGCAGATGCCCGCGGCCTCCTGACCCCGGTGCTGGAGGGCGTAGAGTCCCAGGTAGGTCTGCCGAGAGGCCTCCACCTGATGGCAGATCCCGAACACCCCGCATTCGTCCCTGAACGGCATGAATCCCCCGAGCCTTCCAGGATAACGCCTCGCCGGTGGATCTATGAGCCCGGAGTGCGCGGCCCAAATCGAGCACAAACCTAAATGCTCGAGCCGTTGTTCATTACCCCGCGGCCCGCATCCCCTTCTTCAGGGTTCGCGCGATCCGGACCGCATTCTCCAGCACGGCGCGATCCGCGGGACTGAGACGGTTCTCGGCCAGCACGACCATGGCGGCCTCTTCGAGCCTGCTGGCGTGGATCGCCTCCGGGCCTATCTCGCGGTAGTCATCGTGCGCCATCGAATCACCCTCATGGATATCGATCGTCCTGTTTGATTGAGAACTTCACTTCCGGAGCCACCCTTGGGGAATGCTGAGGAAACCTTTGCGGAAAAGGGGCCCGGCAAGAGGACCTGCCGCTCATCCGGCCGGTTCCACCTTGGAACCGGGTCCAGCACCTCTGGCGGAAGGCCTTACTGAACCATCACCTGGCCCGGCGTGGCGGCCCCTTCCTGGGTGACCTCCCCGGACCAGGCCAGGAGCGTGCTGAGCAGGCGCGTACCCGCTTCAGCTGGGGCCATGCTCGCGGTGGTCCCGAGTTCTTCCAGGTGCAGTTCCACCCGCGCGACGTCGCCATGGGGGAACCGGGCACTCAGGTCACAGAGGGCCAGCAGCTTGGGGGCGATTTCCACCAGCACCACCGAGGCATGGATGCCTTTAGGTAGCTCCAGGCTCCAGACCGGCAGGGCCCGGCCGCTGAAGCGCAGCGAGATGGGCTCGGGCCGGGTCTGCGGAGCGGGGCCGGCCAGGTAGAGCAGGCGCTCGGCGCGCCCAAGCAGCAGAGCCTGGGCGTAGGGGGTTCCCTGGGAGCGCTCCGCCTCCAGGTGCCAGCCGCCCATGCGCGGTTTCTGCACGTGGTTGTAGCTCCGGGTGGCGGGCGTGGCGTGCAGCCAGAACACCGTCTCCATGGGGGCGGCCTCGTCCCGCATCCACATCTGCATCCGGTAGCGAAGCCCCTCCTCAGCCCGGGCGGACAGGGAGAAAGCCAGACAGATCAGGACGACGATACGGCGCATCAAGGAACCACCTTTCCCGTTGAGCATGCCATCCCATGCGATCCTGGGCCAGTGACCGGAGGCACCATGCCGCTCTGTTTCGACCTGGACGGAACCCTGGGCCACTTCAGCTCGGGTTTCGTGCTGCTTCGGGAGGCCCTGGGCGGGCTCTGGGGCGAGGTTCCCACCACGGAGGAGCTGGGCCGCTGCCTCGGCTCCACCGACTGGGAGATCGTGGACGAACTGCACCGGATGCGCTTCGGGGTGGGCCTGGACGAAGCGGGCTACGCCGCTTACGAAACGGCCTGCGTTACCCGCTTCCAGCAGGCCTTCGCGCCCGGCGGCTGGGAGGCCCAGGCCTTCGCGGGAATATTGGAGGGCATGCATCACCTCGCCACCAGGCACCGCGTCTGGGTGGTATCCGGCAATGCGCCGGCGCTCCTGGAATTCAAAGCCAGCGCCCTGGGCATCGCACCCGACATCATCCGCCTGGGCTCCCTGCCCCGCCTGGATCGGGCCGGGCTCCTCAGACACGCCCTCCAGGCCGATCCGGGACCCCACCTCTACGTGGGTGACCGGCTCCACGACCTGGCCGCCGCCCGGGAGGCCGGAATGCCCTTCCTGGCCGTTGGCCCAAAAGCCCCCGGGGATCATCCAATCCTCGCCACGGATGCGCCCGCCTCCCAATTGGTGGCCCTGGCCACGGCCCTCGCTATCGGGTTGTGATTTCCAGGTCATCCAGGAACGCGGAGGTCCGGGGATCCCCCTCTTTTCGCACGATGGCCTGGGCGTGGTGCAGCCGGCCCCGGCGGATCACCACGATGCCCTCGATGACCTGGCCACTGATGCCCTTGCCTTTGTAGCGGAAGCCCGGGCCCTTGGCTGCTGGCAGCTCGGTGCGCTGGATCCGGCCCAACCGGAAGCCCAGGAAGTTCTGGAAGGTGGTCAGGATCTCGCGGGGAGTGGTGCCGCCCTGGTTTCCGGCCGGCAGGTTGCCCACCGCCACGCTGAAGGTCTCGTCCAGGCGGCCGGCAGGGCTCATGGCCAGGTCGAACCATTCCACCTCGCCGAAGGGCCCCGGTTCCGTGTGGCGATAAAGCTTGGGCTCCCCGGGGAAGGTGGCGATGATGCCCAGGTTGTCGTTCTGGATGCGGTGCGGGTCCTCCCGGCACCCGACCAGCGAGAGCAACAACACCAAGCCTAGATAGATGCGAGACATATATTCACCCACCAGGCTTTATCGGGCGCCCCGGCTCGGAAGTTGATTCACGGCGCGCCGCTTCCGCCCAGCGGGACGCCTCGCGAGGATCGCGAAGGACCCCGTGGCCGCCCAGGTAGGCCTCGGAAAGGGCGATCATCGCGAGGGGATGGCCGGCCTCTGCGGCCTTGCGGAACCAGAGTGCCGCCGTGAGCCAGTCTTTCGGCCGGGCGGCGCTGCCCTCCCGATAAGCCACCCCGAGTGCATAGCAGGCTTCCGGATCGCCCGCTTCCGCCGACTCCAGAAGCCGGTCCCGGCGGGACCGGGGGCGGTCCTTTTGCAGGTGATAGGCCTGCCAGGCCAGCAGGAGCACCGGGGGCAGCAGCATCAGCAGCGGCACGTGGTGGAGCCCGCTGGACCCGGCCCAGAAGAAGGCGCCTACCGTGAACAAGGCCATCGCCGCCAGAAGGACCAGGCCCACGAGCAGCACCCAGCGTCCAGCCCGGTGGGCGATCAGCCGATCTCCGGCCATCGCCAGGTGCTGGTGCACATGCCCGGGCAGCCGCGCCAGGGGATCCTCCGGGGCGGCGTCGTGACGCAGAACGCTGCGAGAGGACTCGGGGAAGGGGCGCAACCGGGCCACCGCCTCGGACCAGCGGCGGGCCTTCTCCTCGTCCGGCACCACCCCGTCCCCGCAAGCGTAGGCATGGCTGAGCCACTCGGCGGCGGGACCGAACCCGAGAGAGGCCGATCGCTGGTACCACGTCTCCGCCTCGGCGGGTTCAGGCACGGCATTGCCAAGTCTGGTGCGCAGCCCCTCCGCCAGCCTGAAGGCGGCTTCGGGGTGGCCCTTTTCAGCGGCCCGGCGGAACCAGAGCATGGCGGCGCCCTGCCCACCAGCGCCGAAGCCACCCTCCAGATAGACCAGCCCCAGATGGAGCATTCCCTCAGCACTGCCCTTCCGGATGGCCTGCTCCAGGCACCAGCGGGCCATGTTGGGACGGTAGGCCTGCCGCGCCCATTGGAGCCAAAGGGGGACAGGGTCTGCTGCGAACCGGGCCACCCAGAGGTAGAGGCGTTGTTCGACCCAATTGAGGGCTTCCGGCGGATGGTCGAACACATGGCCGATCAGGAGCGACATCCCCATGGCCCAGAGCAGTATGAACAGCAAAAGCAGCATGGTGACGAGAATCTCGGCCCCCAGGCGATGCAAGGGCGTCAGCAGCAACAGCACCGGGCTGAAGATGACCAGAAGCAGAACCACCAGGGGTCGGCCCCAGACGGCCCAGCCCTTCCCGGGTGCGGTTTGCACCGGAGCCTTCATGGCGCCTTCAGGGCCTTGTCCAGGGCTGCCTTGGCCATGCCTTCGCCGTAGCCGGCCCAACGGCTCACCACTTTTCCGTGACGATCAATGATGATCGTCGTGGGAATGCCTGGGATCTCGCCGAAGGGCTCCAGGCCCTTGTCCCCGTCCGGCAGAAAGGCCTTGAGGCCCAGCTGGGGGTTCTGCTGGAGGAAGGGATTCACATCCCCCCAGCCGCCCCGGTCCACGGAAATGGGCAGAACAGCATAGGTATCGCCTTCGCCCCTCTGCAGCTCCGCCACCTCGGGCAGCGACTTCCGGCAGGGCGGACACCAGGTGGCCCACACATCCACCACCAGGACCTTGCCCCGGTAGTCTCCGACCGTGTGCCTCGCGCCCTCCGCATCCAGAAAGGCGACCTTGCTGACATCCGTGCCTTGGGAAGCACCGGCGGCCCCTCCCCCGAACACACCCCGGACGAGGACAACACCCACCAGCAGCAGCCCCACGGCCATCAGCCCAACGGCGAAGGGGGTCCGCCACCGGGACTCTGATACGTAGGCGTCAGACATGGCAGCCTCCTCAACCGAACTCTGCACGAGACGGTTAGGGCCGATCATACTGGAACCATGCCGATCATCTCCGCTTCCGATCTCTTGAATAGACTGGACGAAGTGCACCTCCTGGACGCCCGGCAAAATTCAGCCGATTTCCTCGCCGGGCATCTTCCCGGGGCCCAGCATGCGGATCTGAACCGGCAGCTGAGCACGGCCAGCGATCCGGACCACGACCCCGCCCTCGGCGGCCGCCATCCCCTCCCCCCCGTGGCCCGCTTCGCCAAGCAGCTCGGAGCCTGGGGCATCGGGCCGGACACTGAGGTGGTGATCTACGATGCCAGTGGCGGCAGCAACGCGGCCGCCCGCCTCTGGTGGATGCTCAGGGCCCTGGGGCACACTCGCGTAGCCGTGCTCGACGGTGGCCTCCAGGCGGCCATCGCCGCCGGCTTGACAACAACTGTCGAAACCATGGCCGTGGCGCCATTGCCGCCCTATCCCGCCGCTGCCTGGCTGCTCCCCCTGGCCGATCTCGATGCCGTGGAGGCCATCCGCCTCGATCCCACACGAAAGCTGCTCGATGTAAGGGCCGCCGAACGGTGGCGGGGCGAAAACGAAACCCTCGATCCGGTGCCCGGACACATCCCCGGCTCCGTCAACCTTGCCTGGAACGACAACCTGGGCCCGGACGGCCGCTTCAAGGCCCCGGAAGCCCTGCGCGCCCAGTTTGAAGCCCTGCTCGGCGCCATCCCGCCCGAGCGCCTCACCGTCCATTGCGGCAGCGGCGTCACCGCCTGCCACACGCTGCTGGCCCTCGAACTCGCCGGTCTCGCTGGCGCCGCGCTCTATGTGGGCAGCTGGAGCGAGTGGTGCCGCAGCAGCCGTCCGAAGGCAACGAACCAGGCATGAATCCCTGGCGCGGCCTCCGTGGCCTTCCCCGTGAAGTCTGGCTGCTCTGCGTCAGCACGCTCATCAACCGCCTGGGCACCATGGCCCTGCCCTTC
Organism: Geothrix sp.; assembly: GCA_035255365.1. Lineage (GTDB taxonomy): Bacteria > Acidobacteriota > Holophagae > Holophagales > Holophagaceae > Geothrix. Next base: position 8,534 of record DATEZS010000021.1, on the reverse strand, counting down.
CTGGTGCTCTATCTCACCGAGGGGCGCCGCTGGACGCCCCAGGAGGCGGGCTTCGGCATGATGGTCTACGGCGCGGGAGCGCTGGCGGCCGGGCCGTTTTCGGGGCGCCTGGCGGACCGTCTGGGCCATGTCCATGTGCTGAAGGCCAGCCTGTGGAGCTCCGGCGCCCTGCTGCTGCTGCTGCCTTTCGCCACCACCAGGCCCATGCTCTTCACCCTGATCTTCCTGTGGGCCGGCCTCACCCAGGCCTTCTGGCCCAGCGCCATGGCCCTCCTGACCGGTCTGGCCGCGCCGGAGCAGCGCAAGGCCGTCTACGCCCTGCACCGGCTCGCCGTGAACCTGGGCATGGCCGTGGGGCCCGCCATGGGCGGTTTCATCGCCCACCACAGCTACCGGTGGGTGTTCTGGACCGATGGCCTCAGCACCCTCGCGGGCGCCGCCCTCCTCACCCTGCTCCTCAAGGTGCCTCCGCAGCCCGCGCTGCCCCACGGACACGCGCCGGGCCGAAGTCCCTGGGGGAACCGGACCCTGATGTTCCTGCTGCTGCCCTTCATCCCCATGCTCATGGTGTTCTTCCAGATCGAGGGCACCCTGCCCCTCTGGGTGGTGCGCGATCTGGGGCTGGGCAGCCCCTTCTTCGGCCTCCTCTTCACGGTGAACACGCTGCTGATCGTGGCCCTGGAAGTGCCTCTGAACCTCGCCATGGCCCGCTGGCCCCACGGGCGGCTGTTCCTCCTGGGCGGCGCCTGCCTGGCCGTCGGCTTCGGCGCCACGGCCTGGGCCACCAGCCACACAGGCTTGATCCTCACCACCGTCGCCTGGACTTTCGGCGAGATGATCCTCTTCCCCGCCATGAGCGATGCCGTGGCCACCCTCGCGCCGCCGGACCGCCGGGGCGAATACATGGGCCTGCTGTCCCTCTGCTTCGCCGCCGCCGTGGCCCTGGGCCCCTGGATGGGCGTATGGGCCTACGCCAGGACCGGCCCCCGCTCCGTTTGGTTCGCCAGCTTCGTCATCGCCCTGGGCGCGGGACTTCTGCTGACGCGGTTCAGGGCGCCGGCGAGCGCTTCGCCTGCAGCAGCTCCGCCATCTTCTGGTGAATGAGGTTGATGGCCTTCAAGGGGCGGACCATCACCTTGAATTCCGTGATCCTCCCCTCGTCATTCCAGCGGAGCATGTCCACGCCGTTGACGCTTATCCCATCGATCTCCACCGTGAACTCCAGCACCGCATCCCGCGCGCCGGCCACCTCGCGGACATAGCGGAAGGTCTCGTTCATGAAGACGCGGAAGGCCGCCATGAGGTAGAGCGTCGTGAGCGCCTTGCCCGCCTGCGGCGTATGCACGACCGGCGAATGGAAGACCACGTCATCGGCGAGCAGGGCATCCAGCCCTTGGGGGTTCCGCTCCTGGACCAGCCGGTGCCATTGCTCGAGGGGGGTGTCCACCATCACGCGTCTCCTGGGATGACGGGAAGCCTACCATCCAGCCGCGCCAATATTCTTTGGACAGCGCAGGTGATCTGCCTAGTCTAGGCGCAGGGGGTCGCCATGGCGTTCGCGAGCCTGAAGCCCGGACACGGCAGCTACGAGCGGCTGGTGCGGCGGCTGAACCGCTTTCCCCAGGGCGCACCCCCTTCCCGGGCCCTCTTCCAGATCCTGAAAATGCTGGTCAGCGATGAGGAGGCGGGCCGCATGGCCCAGCTTCCCATCCGTCCCTTCACCGTCAAGCGCGCCGCGGCCATTTGGAAGGTAAGCGAAACCGAAGCCGCCAAGACCCTCGATGCCCTGGCGGACCGGGCCATCCTCCTGGACCTCCAGCACCCGGACGGAATGAGGTACCTGCTGCCACCGCCCATGGCGGGCTTTTTCGAATTCAGCCTCATGCGGGTGCGGGGCGACCTGGACCAGAAGGCCCTCTCCGAATTGTTTCATCAGTACCTGAACGTGGACGAGGACTTCGTCCGGGAACTTTTCGCCACAGGCGAAACCCAACTGGGGCGGGCTTTCGTCAACGAGGAGGCCCTGCCAGCCCAGGATGCGCTGCACGTGCTGGACTACGAGCGGGCCAGCGAAGTGGCCCGCGGCGCCCGGGCCATCGGCATCGGCGTCTGCTACTGCCGGCACAAGATGTCCCACCTGGGGAAGGCCTGCGCTGCGCCCATGGACATCTGCATGACCTTCGGCAGCACGGCCGATTCCCTGGCGCGCCACGGCGTGGCCCGCCGGGTGGACGCCGCCGAATGCCTGGATCTGCTGCAGCAGGCCCGGGACCGGGGCCTCGTCCAGTTCGGCGAGAACGTCCGGGAGCAGGTGAGCTTCATCTGCAACTGCTGCGGCTGCTGCTGCGAGGCCATGATCGCCGCCCGGCGTTTCTCCTTCATGAAGCCCGTCCACACCACCAACTTCCTGCCGACGCTGGACAGGGACACCTGCAACGGCTGCGGCAAATGCGTCAACGTCTGCCCGGTGGAGGCCCTGAGCCTCGTGTCCGCCCACGATCCGCACCACCACGCGGCCAAGCGGGCACAATTGGCGGAGGACCACTGCCTGGGCTGCGGTGTCTGCGTTCGCGCCTGCGCCAAGGGCGCCCTCGGCCTGAGCCCCAGGAAGCAGCGGGTGCTGACGCCCGCCACCACGGCCCATCGCGCGGTCGTGATGGCCATCGAACGGGGCACCTTCGCGGAATTGCTGGTGGACGGCCAGGCCACCTACGGCCACCGGGCCGTCGCCGCGCTCCTCGGTGCCGTGCTCAAGCTGCCGCCCCTCAAGCAGGTGCTCGCCTCGAAGCAAGTGAAGTCCCGCTACCTGGACCGGCTCATGGCGGGGCACTGATAGCGCCCCGGAAGCGCCATTCGGCACTTCGGACACAGACCTTCATCCGTCAGCCGGCACACGTCGATCTCGTACCAATCCCGCACGACGAGGGTCTCCTGGCAGGCGGGGCAGCGGGTTGTGCCCCCTGAAGGGTCATGGACGTTGCCCGTGTAGACGAACCGGAGGCCTTCCGCGAGCGCGATCTCGCGGGCCCGGGCGAGGGTCGCGGGAGGAGTGGGCGGCAGCTCCATCAGCTTGAAATCCGGGTGGAAGGCGCTGAAGTGGAGGGGTACATCGGGGCCCAGTTCCCGGACGATCCATCGCGTGAGGTCGGTGATCTCAGGGCTGGAATCGTTCAGGCCGGGAATGAGGAGGGTCGTGATCTCGAGCCAAGTCCTGGTCTCGTGCTGGATGTAACAAAGCGTGTCCAGAACGGGCTGGAGGTGGCCCACCGCGAACTTGAAATAGAAGGCGTCCGTGAAGGCCTTCAGGTCCACGTTGGCGGCATCCATCTTCGCGAAGAAGGCCCGCCGTGGCTCCGCCTTCATGTAGCCGGCGGTGACGGCGACGGTGTCGACACCCAGTTCGTGGCAGGCGTCCGCCACATCCATGGCGTACTCCGCGAAGATCACCGGATCGTTGTAGGTGAAGGCCACGCTCCGGCAGCCGGAGTCCACGGCGACCTGGGCGATCTGCTCGGGCCTGGCCGGATCCAGAAAGGGGTCGAAATCCCGGGCCTTGCTGATGTGCCAGTTCTGGCAGAACCGGCAGGACAGGTTGCAGCCGATGGTCCCCAGGGACAGCACGCGGCTGCCGGGGTGGAAGTGGAAGAGGGGCTTTTTCTCCACGGGATCGATCTGCAGGCCGGAGGAGCGCCCGTAGGCCGTGAGCACCATCTGCGCCTCCAGATGCTGCCGCACGAAGCAGGCTCCCCGCTGGCCCTCGGCCAGCTTGCATTCCCGGGGGCACAGGTCGCACTGGATGCGTTCATCTTCCAGGCGGTGCCACCACTGGGCCGGGTGCGCAGCCTCAGCCATGGGAGACCCCGGATTCCTTCCATTCCGTGACTGTGTACCGCGAGACCCTGATGTCGTCGTCCCAGAACTTCGGCGGCAATCCCGCCTTCTGTTTCAGATGGGCCAGGAAGACCGCCGGGTCCGGAAGCTGCGCCCATACTTGCGGAAGGAAGGTGCCCCGCCAGCCTTCGTATTCCAGGAGCAGGCCGTCCACGCCGGGTCGCAGCAGGCTGAGGAGCTGATCCTGGCCATCGAAGCCGAGCTCCTCCAGCGGGGAAAGCACGGACACCTCGATCTCCAGATCCGGGTATTCCCGGTGGCTGAGGGGCTCGAAACGATCGTCCTGGAAGGCCGCGGCCTTGGCGTTCAGGGCCACATCCTTGCCCAGGGGCCGCCTCGCCTGGAGGGTGCCGATGCAGCCCCGAAGCTGCCCATGGGTGGTCAGCGTCACGAAGGAAGCCCCCGGTTCCTGAAGCCAATCGGCAGGTTCGTAAACCGGAACCTTCTCTCCCAGCTCGGCGGCGATGGCCCCCCGGGCGATGGCCAGCAGGGTGGGTCCCCGGTCAGGTTCCATCGTCGGCATTCGCGAAGGCGAAGGCTCCGTAGCCCACCACGCTCCGGTGGTCCCCGGCGGTGTCGCCCGAGTTGCGAAGGTCCAGCAGCCTGGGCTTCAGGCCCCGCCGGCGCGCCGCCAGGAGCAGTCCGTTCAGGGGCGTGGCGCCGCAGGCTTGTTCATGGCTGCGCAACATCTGCAGATCCTGGATGCTGTCCCAGGTGCGCGCGTCCAGCTCCCGGGCCTCATGGTAGGGCCGGTAGTGGCAAAGATCGGAGCTGACGATCACGAGGGTTTCCGGGCCTCCCCAGAGAGCCTCTATTACTTCCGCCACGCTCTCCGGGGAGGCCTCTCCGACCGCCAACGGCACCAGGTGGAAGGCATCCAGTACCGTTTGAAGGAAAGGCAGTTGTACTTCGAGGGAATGTTCCAGGGCATGGGCTGCCGGGCTGATGAGCACCTGGGGGAAGGACTGGACCTGTTCCATGGCCGCCAGGTCCAGGGGAACCAGGCCCAGGGGCGTCTCGAAGGCCGACACGCCCGGCAGGGCCAGCCCGGCGATCGCCACGCGGTGGGTGGGCCCCAGCAGGACCACCCGCTTGATGCGGTCCCGCTGGGTGCCGAGGGTGGCGTAGGCGCTGGCAGCGACAGGACCCGAATAGATGTAGCCCGCGTGGGGGACGATGAGGGCCTTGGGCGGCGCCTCCCCCCAGGTTTCCGATTCCAGCACGGCCCCGGCCAGCAAACCGCGGAGATCGCGTCTCAATGCCCTGGCATCCCCAGGGTAGAACGACCCGGCAACGGCGGGCGGTCGGACTTCCGCTACTTGGCCCATGGCTAAAAGGTACGAATTCCCGCGGCAGGAGCCAGGGAAATCACCTCACCCGACCAGGTCGACAATCCGGCTCCGGCCACCCTCCAGGATCTCGGTCCGGGGCCTCGGGGGGCTCTCCGAGGTCGATGGCTTCGACCCTGCCCCAGGGCAAGGGAACTCCAGATTCAGATCAGGAGGGAACCCCCAGCCAAGGCCTAGTGGGCGCTGGCGCCCGTGGCTTCGGCGTGGATCTGGGTGGTGGCCTGCAGCAGTCTCGGCGTGAGGCGCTGGATCACGGGCTCGAAGATCCTGTTCACCAGCTCGCCGTCGTACTCGATCTCGGTGCCGACCCCCAGGACCTTCACGCCTGCCTCTTCCACGGTGCCCTCATCCTTGAAGGCTTCCAGGATCTCCCCGGTCTGGACTTCGATGATGCGGATGTCGAGCCGCCCCGTGAAGGAGGCCTTCTTGACGCCGGTGGCGAGGATGTGGGCGCCGGCCCAGGTGTCCTTGTAGGCGAAGCGCGTGATCTTGCCCGTCATCACATAGCTCACGCCCAGCAGCTTGCCCAGCTTCTGGACCGTGCCGGTATCCGCCTCGCCGCTCTGCTGGAATTCCAGTTCCTTGCGCAGGTCATCCAGGCGCTCCCGGTCGATGAGGCGCACTTTCGCGGCGCCCTTCTCCATGATCTCCGTGGAGAAGAGATCCCGGAGCTGGCTGGAGATGGTGGCCATCTGGTTGCCCCAGCCCCCCTGGCGCCAGCCGCTCCAGCAGTCCGGGGCCGCCTTGAACTCGAGGATCGCCAGGCGTGGGAGCTTGGCCCGCTCCTCCCGGCTGAGGTGAACCGGGGCCGGGTCCTGAGGCTGAGCCTGGGGGGCCTGCGCCATGACCGGGAATGCCAAGGTGGCCACGAGGGCGATGGGAAGAAGACGCATGCAAGCTCCGGGAAGGTCGATCTAAAAGTCTGCCACAAGCACCCGGCCAAGTGGCGGGAGGTGCCTGAACCCGGGCGTGGGTCATTCCAAGGTCTTGTGGGGCAGGCTTTCGATCCGTCCCGCATGGGAGATGTGCACGTAGTTGAGTTTGCGCTGGAGCTCGCGGATGGTGTTCGACCCGGCGTAGGTGAGGCCCGACCGCAGCCCGCCGATGATGTCGGCGATGATCTCGTCCTCGTCCTCCCGGTAGGGCACCCTGGTGGCCACGCCCTCCGAGGTCTTCCAGCCGGTGAGGCCCCCGAGGTGGTCATCGGCCACTTCCTGGCTGGCCATGCCGCGGTACACCTTGTGGGTGGGACGACCCTCGGCATCCTTGATGGGCTCTCCCGGCGTGGGCCGCGTGCCCGCGAGCATGCCGCCGATCATCACGAAGTCCGCGCCGAATGCCAGGGCCTTCACGATGTCGCCGGGGGTGCGGATGCCGCCATCGGCCACGATGGAGCGGTCCGCCCGGGCGCACTCCTGGATGGCGGTCAGCTGGGGCACGCCGAAGCCGGTCTTGATGCGCGTGGTGCAGACGCTGCCCGGGCCGATGCCCACCTTCACGATGTCGGCCTTCACGCTGGCCAGGTAGTCCGCCCCGGCATAGGTGGCCACGTTCCCCGCCATGATGCATTCGTTCGGCAGGATGGCCCGCATGCGCTTGACCATCTTGCCGACGTACTTGGCATGACCGTGGGCCACGTCCACGCAGAAGTACTGGGCCCCGGCGTCCCGGAGGGCCTCCACCCGCTCCATCTCCGCATCCGCAGTGCCCACGGAGACGAAGGTGGAGAAGCGGCAGCGCCGGAACATGGCGACGTTCTCCTCCACGGACATGAACCGGTGGAGGACGCCCATGCCGCCCCGCTCGCCGACGAAGTCGGCCATGGCCTCCTCGGTCACCGTGTCCATGTTCGCCGTCAGGACGGGCAGCTCCAGCCGGAGCTTCCCGGTCTTGTCGGTCATGCTGATATCCACGATCCGCCGGGACTCGTGGTGGTTGTAGGCCGGGATCAGGAGAATGTCGTCGAAGGTGATCGCGGTTTCGGGCATGGGATCCTCGTCCGGACGCGCCCAGCATACGTCGATCCCGCCGTCCGGGCCCGGGCAATCCCGCAACCAACCCCTCGCCGGGCCCGGGCTGCGCTAAGGTAATGCCATGCGCCTCGTCCCCTCCCGCCAGCGCGGGTTCACCCTGATGGAACTGCTGGTCGTCATGACCATCCTGGCCCTCCTGGCCACGATCGGCCTGGTGGGCTACCGGTACAAGACGACTGTGGCCCGCGAGGCCGTCCTCAAGGAGAACCTCTTCCAGATCAACCACGCCCTCGAGCAGTACCGGGCGGATCGCGGCAAGTATCCCTCGAGCCTCGCGCCCCTCCGGGAGCTGGGCTACCTGCGGGACATTCCCTGGGATCCCATGACCCAGTCCCGGGACACCTGGCAGCTCGAAACAGAGCCCCCGGATCCCGATAATCCGGATGCCGATCTGGGCGTGTGGCGCGTCCGCAGCGGCTCCGCCGACAAGAGCCCCACCAACCAGATCCCCTACAACGAGTGGTAGGGAGCCCCAGGCTTCAGGCCCCGTTCTCAGCATTCGGCATTCCGCACGGAAACCCATGAGCCCCAGCACCCTGCACCGCCTCGACCGCATCACCACCGCCCTCCTGCTGCTGTGGGCGGGCGCCGCGCTGGGTTTCGGCGTGTTCTCCGCGCCGGTCTTCTTCCGCGAGCTACCCAGCCGCGACGTGGCGGGCCATATCGCCGGCCTCATCCTGGGCCGCCTGGACTGGGCGGCCTGGACCGTCTTCGGCCTGGCGGGACTGAGCTGGGGCGCCCGGTGGATCGCCGAAGTGAAGGAGGATCTCATCGGCCCCATCCGACTCTGGAGCGCTGCCTGGCTGGTGGCCATGCTCATGTGCCTGGCCAGCACCTTCGTGGTGACGCCCAAGGTCCGGGCCATCCGGGCCCGCATCGACGCGCCCATCGAGACGCTGGCGCCGGAGCATGCGGACCGCGTGGCCTACAACAAGGCCCACGGTCTCAGCCGCAACCTCTTCTTCCTGCGCATCCTGCTGGCCCTGGGCCTGGCGGCCACCGTGGGGATGCTGCCCCGGAAGGATCAGGCGCCGGAAGGATTAGGCCCCTCGGCCTGAACCCGGTCCCCGTCCTTCAGGCCGAGGGGCGGATTCAGCACCACCGTGTCCCCGGGCCGCAGGCCACCCAGCACGCGGATGCGCTGATCCTCCTCCTCCCCGAGCTGGAGGGCCTGGAAGCGCACCCGGCCATCGGCCTGCACCACGGCCGCCAGGGGTTTGCCCCCCTGCAGGATCACGGCCTCGGCGGGTACCGCGAAGCG
>DATEZS010000020.1:0-36177 GCA_035255365.1 Geothrix sp. | reverse complement strand
GCCACCCAGGATGGCAATCATGATGGGCTCCATGAGGCTGGTGAGGTTGGCGACGGCGTTATCCACCTCATCCTCGTAGAAGTCGGCCACTTTGGAGAGCATGGCATCCAGGGCACCGGTGGCCTCACCCACGCCCACCATTTGCACCACCATGGGCGGGAAGACCTTGGTCTCGGCCAGAGGTGTGCTGATGTTGCGCCCCTGTTCCACGGCATCCTTGGATTTCAGGATGGCGTTCTGGATAACCATGTTGCCAGCGGTTCGCGCAGTGATATCCATGCCCTCAAGGATGGGGACGCCAGAGCTGATGAGGGTGCCAAGGGTACGGCAGAATCGCGCGACAGCCACCTTGCGCAGCACATCGCCAATGATAGGGATCTTCAGCATCATGCTGTCTATCTGCAGCCGACCTGCCGGGGTCTTGTAGTACTGGCGCAGGCCCACCGTGATGATGATCACGCCGATGATGATGAGCCAACTATAGTTGATCAGCGCGCTGGAGATGGCCATGCAGACCAGCGTCGGGTAAGGCAGTTTGCTGCCGAGACCGTCATACATGGCCGAGAATACGGGGATGACCTTCACCATGATGATCACCACCACGGTGATGGCAATGGTGATGACGGCCACCGGGTAGGTCATGGCGCCTTTGACTTTAGACGTCAACTTCACGGCCTTCTCGATGTAGCCAGACAATCGCTGCAGGATCACATCCAGGATGCCGCCGCTCTCACCCGCGCCCACCATGTTTACATAAAGGTCATTGAATGCCTTGGGGTGCTTCGAGAGCGATGCCTGCAACGTGGAGCCCTTTTCCACATCATCACGGACCGCCTCGATGATGCGTTTGAACCCCTTGTCATCCTGCTGGGCGCCCAGGATTTCCAAGCATTGGACCAAGGGAAGGCCAGCGTCGATCATCACGCTGAACTGGCGAGTGAAGATGGCCAGGGCCTTCGGTTTCACCTTGCCAAAGGATTTTGTACCTTCCGCAGCCATGATGCGGATGTTCATGACTTCGATGCCGTTGCGTTTCAGGGTATTGGAGGCAGCATCGCGGGACTCGGAAACCAGGACGCCTTCCTGGAGTTCCCCCATTCGGTTTTTGCCTTTCCATGCATATGCGGGCATGCGGACCTCGGCGATCGGATGGGAACAATGATGGTTTCAGGATAGGCAGGAATGCATTGCGAGAGAAGGCCCTAGGTGTACTTGATATTGGGGTTCCGGCCTCCAAGTGCCGGATTGGTGGGCTGGGCGGGAGCGGGCGTATTGCCTCGGCCGCCAGCCGCCCCGACACCCACGCCACGGTTGATGAGTTCCCGCAGTTCGTCGGTGTTGGATGAATACTCGAAGGCCTGCTCCTGGGTGATCTCCTTGCGCATGACCAGATCGGAGAGGCTCTGGTTGAAGGTCTGCATGCCGTACTTGGTCTGCCCCGCCTGCATGACGCCATAGATCTGGTGGATCTTGTCCTCACGGATGAGATTCCGGATGGCGGGGTTGGGAATCATGATCTCCAGGGCTAGTGCACGTCCCTTGCCCGCGGCCTTGGGAATCAGGCTCTGGCAGATGATGCCCTCAAGCACCAGGGACAGCTGGGCACGGATCTGGGGCTGTTGATGGCTGGGAAAGACATCGATGATGCGGTTGATCGTCTGCACCGTGCTGTTGGTGTGCAGGGTGCCAAAGGTGAGGTGGCCGGTTTCTGCAATGGTGAGGGCCGATTCGATGGTTTCCAGGTCCCGCATTTCACCGACCAGCACCACATCAGGGTCCTGGCGCAGGGCCGAACGCAGGGCCTTCTTGAAGCTATGGGTGTCCGCGTGGATTTCCCGCTGGTTGACCAGCGCCCGCTTGTGCTTGTGCACGTATTCCACGGGATCCTCAATGGTAAGGATATGCAGAGGCTCCTCCGCGTTGATCTTGTCCACCATGGCGGCCAGGGTGGTGGATTTGCCGGATCCGGTCACGCCCGTCACCAACACCAGCCCACGGGGCTTGTCGCACAGGGATCGCACCGCAGGCGGGAGCCCCAGCTGATCAAAACTGCGGATCTGCTCCGGGATGGTACGGAACACGCCTGCCGTCGCCCCTCGCTGATTGAACACATTGGCACGGAACCGGGCCACACCCTGGAGGCCGAAGGAAAAGTCCACCTCGAGATCCTCCTCCAGGCGGTGCTTCTGCTGATCGGTCATGACGCCGTAGCACAGCCAGCGGGTCTGGGAGGCATCCAGGGGCGGCAGCTTGAGGGGCACCATCCGCCCGTCGATGCGAATCTGGGGAGCGGATTCCGTGGTGATATGCAGATCCGTGCCCCCGTATTCCACCATCGTCTTCAGCAGCTGCTGAAGGGGTGCTACGTAGTTGGCGCCAACGTCGCTCATATGTCACCTCGCCTAAAGGACCGTTTCCCGGACAATCTCTTCGATGGTGGTCACACCATCCAGAACCTTGCGGCAGCCAGAACGCCGAAGGGTGATCATGCCTTCCTTTTGGCCCTGCTCACGAATCTCAATGGCCGAGGCGCCTGTGAGAATCATGTCCTTGAGAGTCTCCGAGATCTCCAGGACTTCATAGAGACCGACCCGACCCTTGAATCCCCGCTTATTGCAGATATCGCAGCCCACCGGTTTGAAGAAAGTGATGCCCCTTTCCACTTCTTCGGGGGTGAAGCCGACCTTGTACAGGGCCTCCACCGGCTGCGCGTGGGTATCCACGGCTTTGCAATTGCTGCAGAGTCGGCGAACGAGGCGCTGGGCGCAGATGATGTTCACGGAAGTGGCGACCAGGAAAGGCTCCACCCCCATGTTCATGAGGCGATTGATGGTGCTGGGGGCATCGTTGGTGTGCAGGGTGGAGAGCACCAGGTGGCCCGTGAGGGACGCCTTGATGGCGATTTCCGCCGTTTCAAAATCGCGGATCTCGCCCACCAAAATGATGTTGGGATCCTGCCGCAGGAAGGAACGCAAGGCCGCCGCGAAGTTGAGACCGATCTGCTCCTTCATCTGCACCTGATTGATGCCCGGAAAATTGAACTCGACGGGGTCTTCAGCAGTGAGGATGTTGGTGTCCACCGTATTGAGCTTGGCGATGGAGGAATAGAGGGTGTTCGTCTTGCCGGATCCCGTCGGCCCCGTCACCAGCACCATGCCGTAGGGTTTCGAGATCTGCCGGTCCCACATCACGAGGCTTTCGGGTTCGAAGCCAAGTTTGGTGAGGTCCAGCATGAGCTTGTCGCTGTCCAGGAGCCGGAGAACGATCTTTTCGCCAAACAGGGTCGGCAGGATGCTCACGCGGTAGTCGATGACCTTCTGTTTGCCACCCATGTTCACGCGCAGTTTGATGCGGCCATCCTGCGGCAGGCGCCGCTCCGCGATGTTGAGCTTGGCCAGGATCTTGACGCGGGAAGTGAGCGGGTCCTTCAGCTTCAGGCTGGGCCGCATGACTTCCATCAGGATGCCGTCGATGCGGAAGCGGATGCGGTAGTTCTTCTCGTAGGGCTCGATGTGGATGTCGGAGGCGCCGCGCTTGATGGCGTCGATCAGCACCATGTTCACGAGCTTGACCACAGGCGCATCCTCGCTGCCCGCCTTCAAGTTCTTGAGGTTGATGCTCTCCTCGTTCTCGTCCTCGGTCGTGTCGAATTCGGCGTCAGCATCCAGTTCCTGCTCGAAGGCCTGGAGATCCAGCCGCTCATCCTCCTCGTTGAAATCCGCGGCTGTATCTCCCGTGCCGGTGCCACCCCCGGAAGTCCCCGTGGAACCCGCGGCTCCACCTTGGGTAGCGCGCGAGATCCCATCAGCCAGCCGGACGGCGCTGTTGCCACCGTAGTATTTCTCGACAGCCCGGGCGAGGCCCATCTCGCTGGAGACCACGGGATCCACGTTGTAACCGGTGTGGAAGCGCACATCATCCATGGCGAAGATGTCCGTGGGATCGGACATCGCCAGTGTCAACACGTTGCCGGTGCGCTGCAGAGGCAGCACCTTGTGCCGCTGGGCGAGGTCTCGGGGGATGAGCGCGATGACGCCGGCATCGATGGGAGGCCACTGCTCCAGGTCCGCCGCGGGCACGCCGTACTGCATGCCGAGGAAGCTCACGATGTCCTGGTCGGAGCAGAAACCGGCACGGACGACGATGCCGCCGATCTTCCCGCCTTCCCGTCGCTGGATCTTCAGCACTTCTTCCAGCTGGGCGTCAGTGATGAGCTGGGCCTTGACGAGCATATCCCCGAGCTTGCTGACCACAGGCTGCCTCCGAATGATTGGGGTGAGGCGATGGTAGCACCTCTTCGTTCTTGACCAACTGTAACTCATTGTATGCTTTTGCCATGTCCATCCCAGATACCAAGCCCCAGCGATTGCAGCTGGCCCGGCAGTTGATCCGGGAAAAAGGGTTGTCCAGAACCGACCTGTCGCTGCTGGAGGACATCCTGCGCGAGGGGGCCCAGGATCTGGAGCCCCTGCTGGAGGCCTCCTCCCAGCCCGCGCTCCGGGATGAATCTCCGGCCCTGTCCGCTTTGCGACGAAATCTCGGAACCTTCCTGGCGTTCCTGCACCAGTTCTCCCCCCGGCGCCTGGGAGAGACCCGGAATGCCATGGGCCTGGTCATGGTCCATAGTCTTTCCCGACTAGGAGAACAGGCCGAGGCAGCCCACCGGGAGCTGCTGGGAGAACTCCAGCAGCCCGAGTGGGTCACCCGACTGCTCGATCTTCTGGCCGCCTTGCGGGCCATGTCCCTGGCACCCGCGGAAAAGGATTGTCCAGTCAGAGCCCTCTGGCCAGCCTTCCTGGCGGACCACAAGGAATCGTTCCGCCAGATCCTGACGGCCATCCAAGCCGGGGAACCCGGGCTCGAAATGGCCGCCATCCTGACCGATCAGCTCAAGGTCGTGAATCGCGCGATCAGAGGACAGGGACGTCTGGAAGAATCCCTGGCCCGCCTCGCTGAAATCCTCGAAGCCTGCATTCCCGAGGAGATCCACGCCCGGGTCCAGCCCCTGCTGCTGCTCGAACACGTCCTCTCGAATCTTCGTCTCACCCTGGTCCGCCCCCTGGATCGCGGCATGCACTGGCCCGCCATGGAGCAGGTCCGGGGCAGCCTCCGGTGGCTCTGGGACCACCTTGGGTGGACTCTGCCCCGCATGGATACGACCCACTTCCGGGCGAGCATGCCCCCGGAACTGCGCAGCCTCCTCCAGCAGATCCGCCAGATGGACCCCCAGATCTTCAGCCTGGTCGCCAGGGCCCTGGCTGGGCATATCTCCCTGCTCGGCCTCATGGAAACCTTTGACTCCGCCGTCAGCACCAGCCCGAGGGATCGCTATGCCTCCGTGCCCGGTTTCCTGGTGGTGGAATCGGAACTGGGCCGCCTGTGCGAGCGGGCCTACGATCCGGCCAGATCCGAAGGGCTGGACCCCGCCCGCCCCGAAGTGACCCGCCTCAAGGTCTTCCTGCGCCAGGCCGTACTGAGCCTGAACCAGGACCAGGGCACCCTCCGCAGCCTGCTCAAGCAGGCCCTGGCCGGCCAGGATGCCGACCAACTGGCCCAGACCCTGGACAACCTGAAAGGTCTTCTGATCAATCACCAGAAGCAGCTCATGGGCGAACTGGTGGGGATCTTCTCGCCGGAAGTGCAGCATCGCCTCTTCCCGGAGGCTCCCGGCATGATGGAGGAGGGGGATCGGCTCCGCATGCGCATCCAGCGCCTGTGGGAGCAGGTCCCGCCGCTGCACGGGCAACTGCAGCTCCACCTGGAACTGCAGGATTGGCCCCGGCTGGCCCTGGGTCTGGCCCACTCCTACCGGCACCTGCTGGCCTTCCGCCGCAGCCCCGAGTTCCCCCTCATGCGCCGCCCCGACCGGGAAGAGGCGGAACGGCTCATCAAGGATCTCGGGCGTCTTCTGGAGTCTCCCCAGGATGTCCCCCAGGCCCTGCGGGACGGCATGGAGCAGCTGGGCGAGCTCCTTCGTTTCCTGGAGTTGTTCCTGTTGCGCATCAACGCCCGGGTACCGCTGATCCGGCAGGATCTGGAAGTCACCCAGGAGGCCCAGCAGGTCATCCATGGCCTTCTGAGTGACCCGGTCGGCCTGGACCGCACCAGACTGTCCCACAAGCTCATCCAGACGACCAAGCGCCTGGGGGTTCGCGACCCCCAGTCCCTGGCCCTCCTGAAGCGCTGGGTCCGGGCTGAGCGGAGCCAGAAGGAGAGTTCCCTGCCCATCCTTGATCAGCTGGGATCCCACCTGCGCCAGCTGGCCCACCGTCTCGAAGCAGCCCTAGGCTAACCATTCCGGCCGCCCGTGCCGATGACGAGGGGCTATCTTTATTCCCGGGATCGCGGCTCGCATGCCGCTCGACGACTACCGCTAGGAGCAACTTGACCAACCTCCGCATCGCCTCCGGGTCGCGCATTCATTGGGTGGCACCCCATCCCAGCGCCGCCGCCCAGGCGCTCCGGAAGGCTTTGATTTCCTGGGGTTACGAGGTCCTGGACGGGGAAGGACCGGGCTCCACGGTGCTCGTGGCCGAGCGTCCGGACGCCCGCCTGATTCCCGGGGAGGGCACCGAGATCCTCTGGTGGGTCAGGGAAGCCGAGGCGGAGGAGGTCAGTTCCGTGCTGGGACATCGTCCAGGCTGGGTCCTCCTGCAGGACCGCCCCCTGGAAGCCGTGCGGGAAGCCCTGCTCCACCTGCGCCAGCGGGACCTGGGCAGCGAAGGCTGGCTCCGGCAGATGATGCGCATGGCCTCCCTCGACGACCTGCTGAGGCTCGTGCTGGACCGCGCCGTGCAGCTCTCCGGCGCCAGCGGCGGGGCCATCTGGCTGCGCAAGGACTCCTTCTTTTTCCAGAGGGTCGGGGACGGGACCTTTCCCGAAGCCCCCCTGCCACGGGAAGGCGCTGCGGATCTGGTCCGCCGCGGGGAAGCCTTCCTCCTGGCCCCCTCGGAGCAGCTGGGCATCCTTCGGCTGCGGGACCCGAAGGAACCTGAAGCCGCGTTCCTGCCCGGTTTCAACGATGTGGAGCCCCTGCTGCTCAACGCCTGGCACCTGGAAGAAAGCCAAGCCCTCTCCTTCAAGGACGATCTGACGGTGGCCCAGAACCGGCGCTGCCTGGAGTCCGAGCTGCCCCCCGCCGTCCGCCAGGCTGCGGCCCAGGGGGAGTCCCTGGCCCTGCTGTTCATGGATGTTGACGATCTCAAGCGAGTAAACAGCCTCCACGGCCACCCTACGGGCAGCCGGCTACTGGAATCCGTCGCCCACCGAGCCAAAGCCATCTGCCGCGCCCACGACCGCCTCTACCGCTACGGGGGCGACGAGTTCTGCATCCTCATGCCCAGCACCAGCGCCCTGGGTGCCAAGAAATTGGGCGAGCGCCTGCTTCAGGAACTGCGCGAAACCCCCCTGGACCTGGGAGACAACCAGATCGCGGTCTCCATCAGCATCGGCGTGGCCGCCTTTCCGGAGCACGCCGATGGCGCCAGCCACCTGGTGGAACGGGCCGACCAGGCCCTGCTGCGGGCCAAGAGCGAAGGCAAGGGCCGGGTGGTGATGGCCAGCTGAATCAGACTGGGATCGGGGCCTGCACCCCAGCTATTTGCGACTTTTCTTCCCGTTTTTTTCGGATCCGAAGACCTTGGAGAGGAAACCTTCCTGCTCCGTTCCGGCCGTGGCCGCATCCAGACTGCGATGAAGCTGTTCGATGAGATCCCGCTGTTCACTGGTGATGGACTTCGGTACGGCCACCCGCAGGTGCAGGTAGAGATCGCCCCGGCCGCCGCCCTGGAGGCGCGGCACGCCCGCATGGGGCACCCGCACCACATGATCGGAGGCAGTTCCCGCCGCCAGCTTCACCTGTTCGGTCCCGTACGGAGTCTCCAGGGGCAAGGTCCCCCCTCGCACCAGCAGGGGCCAGCTCACCTCGAGGCGCTGATGGAGGTCGTAGCCATCCCGCTCGTAGCGGGAATCCGGTTCCACATCGAACACCACATAGAGGTCCCCGGCGCGGCCACCGTAGCGACCTGATTCACCTTGTCCCTGGAGGCGAAGGCGGGTGCCCCGGTCCACGCCTGCCGGGATCTTGAAACTCACCTTGGACTTCCGGTGAATGCGGCCCTGGCCCTTGCAGGTGGGGCAGGGTTTCGGAATGATGCGCCCCTGGCCTTCGCAGCGCGGGCAGGGCGTGAGCATCTGGAAGAAGCCCTGGCGCATGGCCACCTGCCCCGCACCCCGGCACTGGGGGCAGGTTTCAGGGCGCGTGCCGGCCTCGCACCCGGAGCCATGGCAGGTATCGCAACCTTCCAGGCGGGGGATGGTGAGTTCCAGAGCGTCCTTGCCAAAAAGCGCGTCTTTGAAGCTGAGCTTCAGGTTGTACTGCAGATCGGAACCCCGTTCCTCGCCGTTGGAACGACGGCGTCCGCCGCCGAACAGATCGCCAAACAGACCCCCGCCGCCACCTCCGAAGAAGCTGCCCAGGATATCCTCGAAGTCCGCGAACTGGCGGGGATCGAACTGGAACTGCTGGCCGCCACCACCTGCGCCGCCCAGCCCCGCATGGCCATACTGGTCATAGAGCTTCCGCTTCTCGGCATCCGAAAGCACGCTGTACGCCTCCGCCGCCTCCTTGAACTTTTCCTCGGCCTCCTTGTTGCCCGGATTCCGGTCGGGATGAAGCTCCATCGCCAATTTGCGGTAGGCCTTCTTCAACTCATCTGCCCCGGCGCCCTTCGCGACACCAAGAACCTCGTAATAATCACGCTTCATGATCCCATCCTGGACATCCAGGATAACCGAGGACCCTGTGCCTTGATCGAAAGCCCCATCGCAGCCAAGGAGAAAGCTCCCGCCACCCATGCTCGACAGGCCCACGTGGCGCGGTAAGAGCGGCCCCGACCTTCCCCAACCTTGATCCAAACCCCATTAGAAGCCATGATGAAAGGTCGCGGTACCCGTAGCTCAGTTGGATAGAGCGTTGGCCTCCGAAGCCAAAGGTCGCTGGTTCGATTCCAGTCGGGTGCACCAGTCAGAAGGGCGGAGCCAGGTTTCATACCCTGGCTCTACTTTTTTGTCAGGGCAGGAATCGAACCAGCGAGTGGGACTGCGGAGACAGCCCCGTGGGCTGTCGGGAGCAGGACCGGGGACGGCGCAGCCGGACCAGTTCGATTCCAGTCGGGTGCACCAATCAGAAGGGCGGAGCCAGGTTTCATACCCTGGCTCTACTTTTTGCTCAGGGCAGGAATCGAACCAGCGACCAGCTCACCGAGAACCGCCTCAACGGCCGCTACTCCCCCTCCGCCGGCGCCCAGCCCACCAACCGCCACCCCAGGTAGTTGGTGAGGAGCACCCAGGCGGCCACGAAAAGCGCTATGCAGGTGAGTCTCAGCCAGAAGGCGGTCTGCCAGAGCATGAGCCCCAGGGTCCCGGCCATGGCGAGGACGGCCATGGCGGCCAGAAGCGCGAAGACCTCTCGCCTGCGGCGCAACCTGGCCCCGCAGGAGCCGCAGAGGGAAACCTTGGTGGGTTCCGCTTCCTTGAAAAACCGTCCGTAGGACATGACGGCTCGTCCGCAGGCGGGACACTGGTTCGCACGCATCGAGCACCTCCTCCGATGGGCCGCCCGAAGCCTATTCCTTCTGCTGGCATTCCGCAACCACACCGATTTCCAGGGCATCGGTGCTTCCGCCTGTGCCGGTCCCTGGATAGCCTGTCCTCATCTGGTTATTTGGAGCCCGGCCCATGCTTGAGTCGCCTGCCCGCAAGCCCGCCATCATCCGAAAGCGGTTCCCCTGGGGGTGGGTGGTTCTTGGCGCACTGGGCCTCGCGGTCATGGGCGGCATGTTGAGCATGAAGAACGCGCCCTTGCCGCTTACGGTAGGGACGCCGACGGTATTCAAGGCGGGGGAACGCAACCCCCTGGTGACAGCCTCGGGCTATCTGGTGGCCCGCACCCGGGCCACGCTTTCCAGCAAGGTGCTGGGCCGCGTGAGCTGGCTGGGCGTCCAGGAAGGCAGCAGAGTCACGAGGGGTCAGGTCCTGGCCCGGCTCGAATCTCCGGATCTCTCCGCCGCCCGGGACCAGGTGAAGGCCCAGCTCGATCAGGCGAAGGTGGACCTGGACCGGGCCGCGAGACTCCAGGGACTTGGCATCCAGGATGCCGCCACCGTGGATCGGCTCCGCAGCCAGAAGCTCACCCTGGAAGCCCAGCTGGCCTACCAGGACGCGCTCCTGGAGAGCATGGTGCTGCGGGCTCCCTTCAGTGGCATCGTCACGCAGAAGCTCTCGGAGGTTGGGGAGACCGTGGCCCCGGGCAGCGCCGGAGGCGCCAACGCCATCAACGCCATTCTCGTCATGGCCGACTTCAACACCCTTGAAGTGGAAGTGGAAGTGAACGAAGCCTCCCTCGCCAAGCTCACCCGCGGCATGCCCGCTGAAATCCGGGTCGATGCGCTGGATGGCCAGGGCGCCCGATCGGTCCTGAAGGGTCGGCTCCGGGAGATCTATCCCAGCTCCAACCGCCAGAAGGCCGTGGTGATCGTGCGGGTGGCCTTCGTGGAGAAGGACCCTCTCCTGGTTCCCGACATGGGCGCCAAGGTCACCTTCCTGGGCGAGCCCTACCCCAAGGACGTGCTGGTCCTGGGGCGGGAGCAGGTGCTCCACCGCGGCGGGAAGCCCTTCGTGTGGGCGCTTGAGAATGGCTTGTCCGTCCTGAAACCCATCACCATCCTGGCGGAAAACACCATCGGCCTCGAAGTGGATGGGATCACCCGGGACACCCAGTTGCTGGTGGTGCCACCTGACGTGGCTCTGGAGCCCGGGAAGCGCATCAAGGTGAAGGAGCGGTGAGATGGAACCGATCATCCGCCTCCGGGGGCTGGCCAAGAGCTATTACCGGGAAAGCCTCGAGATTCCAGTGCTCCAGGGCATCGATCTCGATATCCCGGAGGGGGGCTACTACGCCCTGATGGGTCCCAGCGGCAGCGGCAAGACCACCCTGCTGAACCTCATCGCCGGCATCGACCGGCCCACCGGGGGTGAGGTGGAGGTCTGCGGTTACCAGCTCAACGACCTGGACGACGACGACCTCGCCGCCTGGCGGTCCATGAACGTGGGCTTCATCTTCCAGAACTACAATCTGGTACCGGTCCTGAACGCCTTCGAGAACGTGGAGCTGCCGCTCCTGCTCACGGACCTGAGTCGCGGTGAGCGGCGCGACCGGGTGCTGCAAGCCATGGAATTGGTGAACCTCACGGACCGCATGGCCAACTTTCCCCGCCAGTTGTCCGGTGGCCAGGAGCAGCGGGTGGCCATCGCCCGCGCCTTCGTCACCGACCCGCGCCTGCTCGTGGCTGACGAACCCACGGGCGCCCTCGACGCGAAGAACGCCGAGGAGGTCATGGAGCTTCTTCAGCGCTTGAACAAGGACCACGGCAAGACGATCCTCATCGTCACCCACGATCCCAAGGCGGCCCACCACGCCCAGGTGCAGATCCACCTGGAGAAGGGCGTGCTGGACAAGACGGTCGAGGTGAATCGATGAAACAGGCGCCTGCGGAAAGCCGGTGAAATTCGCCCGCTTCATCCTCCGGTCCTTGCTCCGGTCCAAGCGGAGGACGCTGCTGACCGTCCTCTCGATCACCTTGTCGGTCATGCTCATCGCCATTCTCCAGAGCATCCTGGCGACCCTGGACAGCTTCGCCAGCAATCCCAACGCATCGAACCGCATCGTGGTGCGGCACAAGGTCTCCATCACCAGCATGCTGCCCATGCGCGATGCCGACTGGATCCGGCAGCAGCCGGAGGTGGAAGCGGTCATGGGCCTGCAGTGGTTCCAGGGCGTCTATATCGACCGCAAGAACTTCTTCCCCAACTTCGCCAGTGAAGCCGAGTTCGTTCCAACGATCTTCAAGGAGGAAGTCGTGGACTATTCGGACGCCCAGTTTCGCGACTTCGTGCGGGACCGCAACGGCTGCATCTGCGGCAAGGCCCTTGCCGATAAATTTGGTTGGAAGGTGGGGGACGTGGTGCCGCTGGAGAGCGACATCTTCCCTGTCAAGGTGCGCCTGAATCTGCGCTGCATCTTCCGCTCCAAGCGCCCCGCCGATGAGATGAACCTCCACTTCCACCACAAGCTGTTCGAGGAAAGCGTGTGGTACATGAAAGGCCGGGTGGGCACCTTCTTCGTGCGCGCCCGGCATCCGGACGATGTGCCCAAGCTCATCGAGCGCATCGACCGCCACTTCCGCGATGCCATCGACCCCACCATGAGCGAAACCGAGAACGCCTTCCAGCTGGCCTTCCTCAAGATGATGGGCAACTACGCGGCCATGATCCAGGCCATCACTGGCGCCGTGCTCATGGCCATCCTCATTGTCACCGCCAACACCATGGGCATGGCCATCCGGGAACGCAACACGGAAATCGCCGTGCTGCGGGCCATGGGCTTCCGCAGCAGCCTGATCCTGGGCCTCCTCCTGGGCGAAGGCATCATCCTGTCCCTGCTCGGAGGCGCCCTGGGCCTGGGCCTCGCGCAGCTGGCGGCGGGGGCGATCCGAAATACCGCAGGCACCTTCCTGCCCTACCTCCAGGACTTCACCATCGCCCCGTCCACCCTGTTGCTTTGCTTCGGCGCCACCTTCGGCGTCGGCCTCCTGTCCACCTTCATCCCTGCCTACAAGGCCACGGGGCGCCCCATCGTGGATGGATTGAGGAGCCTATGACGACGGCACTCTGGGCCCTCCTGGTGCCCTACCTGGCCTGGCTCGCCTGGGCAGCCCTCAGGCACCCGGTGCCCCTCAGCTACAACTGGCGGAGCCTCTGGCAGCGCAAGACGAGCACCCTGAGCACCGCAGGCGCCATCGCGGTGGTGGTGGGCATTTTCGTGGTGGTGCGGTCCCTGGACCAGGGCCTCTCCACGGCGTTCATCAGCAGCGGACGGGCCGACCAGGCCATCGTCATCCGCCCCAATTCCCGCGTGGAGATGAGCAGCACCCTGGAGCGGGAAAAGGTGCGGATCCTCAAGTCCTCCCCCCTGCTGGCCTCCGATGACATCGGCCCCCTGGCGTCGGCGGAATGCGTCGTGGTGCGTTCCGTGGATCGAGCGGACGGGGATGGGACCAGCAATGTGTCCGTGCGCGGACTCGAACCCGCGGGCATCCGCATGCGGGACCAAGTGCGCCTGGTCTCGGGTCGCTGGTTCAAACCGGGCCTCAACGAAATGGTGGTGCCCCGGAAAATGCAGCAGCGGTTCACGGGCTTCGGCCTTGGTCAGATCCAGAGCTTTGCTGGCCGCCAATGGGAGGTGGTGGGCGTCTTCGATGCGGGGGGGAGCGCCTTCGACAGCGAGGTCTGGGTGGATGTGAACGCCCTCATGCAGGCCTACCGCCGCCTCATGTATTCCAGCGTGCTTGTGCGGGTGCCCAGCCCCGCGCGGGTTTCGGGCTTCGCCTTGATGACCGACGAGGACAAGCGCCTGAAACTGGAAACGAAGCCCGAAACCGAGTACTACGCGGAACAGACCGAATCGGGCCAGCCCATCCGCGTCCTCGGCAACCTCATCACCCTCATCCTGACGATAGGCGCCGTGTTCGCGGCCATGAACACCATGTATTCCTCCGTCGCCAGCCGGACTCAGGAGATCGGCACCCTGCGGGCCCTCGGCTTCCGGCGCCGGGAGATCCTCACCAGCTTCCAGTGGGAAGCGCTCATGCTCTGTACCCTGGGCGGTGCGGCCGGGGTGCTGCTGTCCCTGGCCTTCAACGGCATCCAGACCGGGGCCACCAACTTCGCGACCTTTTCCGATGTGGGCTTTGCCTTCCTCATCACCCCCCGGCTCATGGCCCAGGGCATGGCCTTCAGCCTGGTCATGGGATTGCTTGGGGGGGTCCTGCCGGCCTATCGGGCCAGCCGAATCCCAGTGACCGAAGCCATGAAGGGTGGGTGAGGCGGCTGGCCCTCCCGCTCACTTGCGCCTCTGGCGCCGCGTTTGCGGAGGCCGGCTGATGCTCAGCCCGCTGGGGACCCGGCTGGACTTGGACTTCTCTTGGATGCGGCTGAAATTGGGGATTATGCTCAGCCCGCCGGGGGCCGACTGGTCTTGGACTTCTCTTGGATGCGGCTGAAAGTGGAGATTATGCTCAGCCCGCCGGGGGACCGGCTGGTCTTGGGCTTCTCTTGGATGCGGCTGAAGGTGGAGATTATGCTCAGCCCGCCGGGGGCCGGTAAAAAGCGCTGCTTAGCAGCGCTTTTTACCACCCGGCTGGGCTTCGCCAGTTGACGGCCATCGTTTTGCGATGCACATTATGGGTTGAGATATTCTGCCTAACCCGGAGGTCCCTGTGGATCGTGAACTGCTGAAGGGCAGCACCCCCCTGCTGCTTTTGTCGCTGCTCTGCGAGGGGCCCATGTACGGCTATCAGATCATCGAGACGGTCCGCCAGCGCACCGCAGGTTCGTACACCCTCAAGGAAGGGGCCCTGTACCCCGCCCTGCACAAGCTCGAAGCCACGGAGTTCATCACCTCCTACTGGGAGACCCAGGAGAATGGCCGCGAGCGCCGCTACTATTCCATCCAGCCTGCCGGTGAGGCCTTCCTGACGGCCAAAAAGCAGGAGTGGAACCAGTTCGTGGACATGGTCCAGGCCTTCGTCGGCCCCCGGGACTAGGACATCCATGCACCGGGCCCTGGAAGCCTACCTCTCCCAGGTGGATTCAGGCCTCCGCAGTCTTTCCCGGCGCCGCCGGACCACCCTGCTGAGAGAACTCCGGGCCCACCTGCTGGACGAGGCCGAGGCCAGGGGCATTGATTCCGAGGCGGCCATGGCGGACCTTCTCGGCGAGAAGGAGCACCCCACCCTGCTTGCGGAGGAATTGGCTTCAGCCGAAGGCCAGGACGCCACCCATCGCGGGGCCACCGCCTTGGTGGCCGGCATGATCATCGGGGCCGCCACCGGCGGCCACATGATTTTCGAAGGCTGGCGCTGGTACATCTGCCTGGCTTTCGCCACCGCCCAAGGCCTGGCCGTGGGTTCGGGCTATTTCTGGGTCCGCCGCCACTGGCTGCGCCTCGGGCCCTGGTCCCGAACGGCCATCGCCGTGCTCATCACGTCCCTGCTGTCCATTCCCCTGGGCTTCACCACCCTCCATGGGTTCAAGCCCACCCGTCTCCTCTATGGGGCCTTCACCGGGTATCTCCTCGAACGGCACAGCCAGGAACGCCCCCTGTGGCAAAGCGTGCTGGAGCCCCTCCTGTTCACGGCCTTCATGTTCGTCCTCGAGGCCGGCATCATGGGCCGGGTCCGTTTCCAGTGGTGGAAGGTCCCCCTGGAACTCAGCTTCAATGCCACCCTCCTGATCAGCGTCCTGGTGGCCCTCAAGCTCAAACGGATCCTGGCGGAACGCCGGGTGCTGCAACCCCAGGAGCAGAGCTGACAGGCATCAAAGGACTGCGGCCCCACTGGGAAATCCCCTTGAGCCAGCAAGCCTTTGGCGATACACTTTCCCTCTTGCGTGGACAAGCCGCGTGCAATCACCCCGCTCATGGGGGCATCCGGTCGGTCACAGGAGGTCAAGATGAAGGAAAACATGCACCCCGAACTTCACGATGTGATGGTTCACTGCGCCTGCGGCAATGAATTCATGACGCGTTCCACGAAAAAGGAACTGCGCGTGGAAGTCTGCTCCAACTGCCACCCCTACTTCACGGGCAAGCAGCGCCTCATGGACACCGAAGGCCGCGTGGAGAAGTTCAACAAGAAATACGCCAAGAAGGAAGCCGCTCCGGCCGCCGTCGAGGCCGTCGCCGAGACTACCGAAGCCTAGCTTCCGCATTCCAAAGGACGGGCCGAGCGATCGGCCCGTCCTTCTTTTATGTGCTCTGGAATGCCTGATCGCAGGCTTGCTGGAGGAAGCTGAAAAGGTGGACCATGCTCGACCAACTTGAAGCCGTCGAAGCCCGCTTCCATGAAGTGGAGGCGCAGCTCCAGGACCCCGCCGTGGTGTCGGACATGAAGCGCCTGCGGGAGCTTTCCAAGCTCCGCTCGGAGCTGGAGCCTGTGGTGCTGGCCTTCCAGGCCCAGCGCACCAGCCTGAAGCAGCTCGAAGAGGCCGAATCCATCCTGAACGACAAGACCATGGACGCCGATCTCCGCGAGATGGCTGAAATGGAGATCGCGGACCTGAAGAAGGCCATCGCGGAAGGCGAGACGCTGATCAAGCACCTGCTCGTCCCCAAGGATCCCGCCGACGCCAAGAACGTCATTCTCGAAGTCCGTGCCGGCACCGGTGGCGAGGAAGCGGCCCTGTTCGCCGCGGAGCTCTTCCGGATGTACATCCGCTTCGCCGAACGCCGCGGCTTCAAGGTTTCGGTGCTGGACGAAAGCGACGCCGACGCGGGCGGGCTCAAGGAAGCCACCGCCGAGATCGAGGGGGATGGCGCCTACAGCCTCTTCCGCTTCGAAAGCGGCGTGCATCGCGTGCAGCGGGTCCCCAAGACCGAAACCCAGGGCCGCATCCACACCTCCGCGGCCACCGTGGCTGTCATGCCCGAGGCCGAAGAGGTGGACATCGAGATCCATCAGAAGGACCTGCGCATCGACACCTTCTGCTCCGGCGGCAAGGGCGGGCAGAGTGTCAACACCACCTATTCCGCCGTGCGGCTCACCCATCTGCCCACCAATACCGTGGTGCAGTGCCAGGACGAGCGCAGCCAGATCAAGAACATGGCCAAGGCCATGACCGTCCTGCGGTCCAGACTGTACCAGAAGGCCCAGGACGAGGCCGATGCCGTTCACTCGGCCCTGCGCAAGTCCCAGGTCGGCAGCGGCGATCGCAGCGAGAAGATCCGCACCTACAACTTCCCCCAGGGCCGCGTCACCGATCATCGAGTGGGCGTCACCATCCACCAGATCGACAGCTTCATGGCTGGCCAGATCGAACCCATCATCGAACCTCTGCGCGCCGCTTTCGAGGCCGAGCGATTGCAGGCGCTGGAGGCCTGAAGCTCCGCCGCTGAGCGCTCGCCGCTTCGCGGCTCTGCGCACGCGGCCTCTGGCAGCCCGCGATCGGGCGGTCCACTGGACCGCCCTCCTGCTCGCTTGGCCCTCCGGGCACTGCGCTCACAGAGCGGGGCCCCCCATGGCTGGCCAGATCGAACCCATCATCGAACCTCTGCGCGCCGCCTTCGAGGCCGAGCGATTGCAGGCGCTGGAGGCGTAATCACGCCACCCATCTATTTCCATGCGCAGAAACGGGAGGCGAGGCCTCCCGTTTCTGCGCGAGTACGAGACTACTTTCTCAGCGTCACCCGCTCCGGCGCCGTCAGGCTGAAAGTCACGGGCTTGCCCGAAGGAATGCGGATCACCGTATCCGCGGTTCCGGCAGCCACGGCGGTGCCGGCCGCCGCGCCCAGGGCAGCTCCGCCGAGGGCATGATCGTTCTTGTTCTTCTTGTCGGAAAGAATGCCGATCAAGGCGCCCAGGGCAGCTCCGCCGCCGATGTACTTGGCGTTGCGCTCGCCGCGCGCGGTGGCCACCACCACGTGGGTGTCGGTATCCAGTCCCTCGCCAGCCACTTCCGTGAGCTTGATGCCCAGGGCACCCTGGCCGTTGCTCAGGCGACCGGCGGCGGCACTCTGGGTAACGACGCCGTGGGCGGGACTGCCGGCGCTCCACACCAGCTTGCCGTCCTGGACCACATCCGCCGCCAGGGTGCCTTCCCAGGGATCGCCGGCCTGGTCCTTCTCAGTGCTCAATTCGCGCGCCAGGGTGATCTCCAGCTTGGTTCCCACCGGAACATCCACGATCACCGGCTTGGGGGCCTGGGAGGCGGGGGCCGCAGCCAGGGCCGCCGCATTCTGATTGCTGATGGCCGCACGCTTCTTGGCATCGGCCACCTGCCGCTCCAGGGCCTTGATCTGGGACTTGGTGAGATGCTGGACCGTATCCGCATCATCGCCCTTGAATTTGCCGGATTTGGCTTCAGCCAGCTGCTGTTCCAGCTGGGCAACTTTGGCATCAGCGGCCTTGGCGGCCTCCTCGGCAGCCTTGGCGGCCTCGCTCTTCTGGTTGCAAGCCAGCGATAGGACAAGCACCGCTGCAGCGGGAATCAACATGAAACGGGTATGCATGGGACCTCCAACGAGTGCTCGATCATGCCGTATAGTGAGGCTGCCCGCCAGTGGCATTCTTTAGAGTCCCATGGCTAAACCCCACCTCAATCCCCGCGGCGAATCCGTGTTGCGCACGCTCATCGAAACCTACCTCGAGGCGGGGGAACCCGTGGGCTCCCGCCTGCTGGCCAAGCGCTACCCCGAGGCCCTCTCCAGCGCCACCATCCGCAATGTCCTCTCGGACCTGGAAGACGAGTCCCTGGTGCTGCAGCCCCATACCTCCGCGGGCAGGGTGCCCACGGAACGGGCCTACCGCTACTATGTGGACCGCTGGCTCCGGCCTGTGCCGCCCGGTCCCGAGGTGGAGGAACGGCTCACCGCCTCCCTGAAGGGCCTGGAGCTGGATTCCGAACAATGGGCCCGGCAGGCCAGCCGCACCCTCTCCGAAGTCATGGGCGGGGTCTGCGTGGCCCTGCCCCACTCCCTCGCGCAAAGCCGCCTCGTGCGGCTCGAATTCATCACCGTTGCCCCCGGGCGCCTGGTGGCGGTGTGGGTGGGGAACAACGGTGAGGTGGAACATCGGCTCATGGAAAACGCCTGGGACTTCCCCGACACCCTGCTGACGGAGCTGGGGAACTACGCCACGGCCCAGTTCGCCGGGCATACGCTCGTCGAGATGCGCGCCATGCTGCTGGACTCCCTGCGGGCCTGGGCCGACGAGGGCGAATTCCTGCGGATCCGGCTCCGGGAACTGGCCGCCCGCTGGCCCGAGGGACCTCAGCATGGGGACTCCCCCGTGGTCATTTCAGGTCTCGGCAGCCTGGGCGCCCAGCCGGAATTCGAGGATGTGGCCAGGTTCCGCAGCCTGGTGGCCGCTTTTGAGGAACATGGCCGCCTCGCCCGGCTCCTCAACGCTTTCGCAGGAGAGGCTGTCGAGGATGTCCAGTTCCTGCTGGGCTCCGAGAACCCCTACCTGCAGGCCTGGCCCCTGGCCACGGCCGTCCGCACCATCGCCCTGGGCCCGGCGGGTTTCGTCACTTTCGCGCTGGTCGGACCGCTCCGCATGGACTACCGCCGGGTCATGGGCGGGCTGCGCTGGTGGTCCACCCAGGTGCAGCGGCGGCAGGATCCGGGCTAGGAGCCTGTTTTCGTGCGCCCTGGTTGCCCGAACTGCTTATACTGCTGCGATGACTACTGATAACCATCCCATGCCAGATCCTGAATCGTCCCTGCCCTCGGGGGATCCCGAAGAACTCGTGGACCTGACCTTGGATGGGGGGCTCGAAGGGGACCTCCAGTCCGTTGCCGATGAGGTGGCGTCCGAGTATCCGACCCTGAGTCTGCCGGAAGCGGGCCTCCCTGATGTGGTCACTTTGGATGCCGAAAATAAGGTGGACCTGGAGTCCGCCTTGGGGGAAACCGAAAAGCAGATGGAAGAGCTTCTCCGCCGGGAAGGGGAGCTCATGGACCAGCAGCGACGCCTTGCCGCGGACTTCAACAATTTCAGGAACCGCGCCCAGCGCGACATCGCCCTTGCCGTAGAGCAGGCCGAGCGGAAGATCCTCATGGAGGTTCTGCCCATCCTCGACAATTTTGACCGGGGGCTCAGTGCCACCTACCAGGACGTGGCCTCCTTCCAGTCCGGCATGAACCTGGTCCGCAAGCAGTTCCTCGAGGCCCTCCGCCGATTGAATGTGGAGCCCCTCAACCTGGAGGTGGGGGATTCCTTCGATGCCCTCCATTCCGAAGCCCTCACCACCTTCGCGGATCCCAACCTCCCGGATGGAGCCGTGGCCGCCATCTATGAGCGAGGTTTCATGCTCAGGAACCAGCTTCTACGGCCCGCCCGGGTGGTCGTGAATCGTCTGGAAGATCAGAGCCACCCCTGATTTTCCTAAGACGCACATGGAATGATGAGCCATTAATCAGTAGCATGAACCAGCGTCCCCGGAGTTCTCCCCATGGCAGGCAAACTGATCGGTATTGATCTAGGCACCACCAACAGTTGCTTGTGCGTCATGGAGGGTGGCGACCCCCGCGTGATTCCCAACCGCGAAGGCAGCCGAACGACGCCCTCCGTCGTCGCCTTCACGGACAAGGGGGATGTGTTGGTGGGCCACATCGCCAAGCGACAGGCGGTCACCAACCCCCAGCGGACGCTGTTCGCCGTGAAACGGTTGATCGGCCAGCGCTTCCAGTCACCCAGGGTTCAGGAAGCTCTGACTCGTCTGCCGTTTCCGGTCGTGGCCGCCCCCAATGGCGATGCCTGGCTGCGGGTCGGCGACCGGGACTACGCGCCTCCCGAGGTTTCCGCCATTGTGCTGCGTTCCCTGAAACAGGCCGCCGAGGCCTTCCTCCACGAAGAAGTGACGGACGCGGTCATCACCGTCCCGGCCTACTTCGACGACGCCCAGCGCCAGGCCACCAAGGACGCCGGCAAGATCGCCGGGCTCAACATCCAGCGCATCATCAACGAGCCCACCGCGGCGGCCCTGGCCTACGGCTTCAACAAGCCCAACACGAAGCAGATCCTCGGCATCTACGACTTCGGCGGCGGCACCATCGACTTCACCCTCATGGAAATGAACGATGGCGTCTTCGAAGTGCTGGCCACCAGCGGCGACACTTTCCTCGGCGGCGAGGACATCGACCAGGCCATCCAGGGCTGGCTGGTGGAGACCTTCCGCGAAAAGACCGGGATCAACCTGTCAAGCGACCGCATGGCGCTGCAGCGGCTGAAGGAAGCCAGCGAAAAGGCCAAGTGCGAACTGTCCACCCTGGACCGCGTGGACATCCGCCTGCCCTTCATCGCCCAAGGACCCAGCGGTCCCCAGCATCTCGAAGCCACCCTCACCCGCGAACAGCTGGAAGACATGGTGAAGGGCCTCGTGAACCTCACGCTCGTCCCCATTAAGGATGCCCTCGAGCATGCCGGGAAAACGCCCAAGGACGTGCAGGAGATCATCCTGGTGGGCGGCCAGACCCGCATGCCCCTCGTGCAGCGCCTGGTCCGCGATTTCTTCGGCAAGGAACCGAACCGCAGCATCAATCCCGACGAAGTGGTGGCCGTGGGCGCCTCCATCCAGGGCGCCGTGCTCAAGGGCGACATCAAGGATCTGGTGCTTCTCGATGTCACGCCGCTTTCCCTCGGCATCGAAACCCAGGGCGGCGGCTTCGTGAAGATCATCCAGCGCAACGCCACCATCCCCACCCGGGACGCGCGCACCTTCACCACCGTCACCGACAACCAGGCGCGGGTCGAGATCCACGTGCTCCAGGGCGAGCGGGAGCTGGCCGAGCACAACAAGAGCCTGGGCCGCTTCGACCTCATCAACCTGCCTCCTCTCCCCAAGGGTGTGCCCCAGATCGAAGTCTCCTTCGACATCGATTCCAACGGCATCGTGAAGGTGTCCGCCCGGGACCTGATGACCGGCCTTGAGCAGGGCATGGCCATCCGGCCCAGTTCCGGCCTTTCCGAACTGGAGATCCAGCGCATGATCCGCGAGGCCATGGCCAATGCGGAAACAGACGTGAAGAAGCGGGACGCCATGAAGTACGTCGCGTCGGCCGAAGGGCTCATCTTCTCCTGCGACAAGAGCTTCACCGAGTGCGGCAAGTACCTCACCGAGGATCAGCAGAACATGGTCCGGGACGTGCTCGCCAAGGCCCGCCAGGCCATCGCCTCCCAGGATGCCGATGGCCTTCGTTCCTGCGAAACCGAGCTGCTGGAAGCCCAGAACCTGCTCACCGACGCCGTCCTCGCCGCCAGCGAGGCCATGATGGCCTCCCTGGATGGGGACGACGACGGGGCCGCCGCGCCGAACTAGCCAGACAGGACAGCGACTGCTGCAACCGACCTGGGTCGAATTTCCAGTGGGGTTCCCGTGCTCAAATCGTTC
This sequence comes from Geothrix sp., assembly GCA_035255365.1. Classification (GTDB taxonomy): domain Bacteria; phylum Acidobacteriota; class Holophagae; order Holophagales; family Holophagaceae; genus Geothrix. The sequence goes on along the minus strand of DATEZS010000020.1, from coordinate 14,172 downwards.
CTCCTCCGCTTCAGCCTCCTCTTCACGGCCATGGCCACCCAGGCCTTGCCGCCCCAGCAAGCCGCGCTGTCCAAGCCCGCATCTTCCGCGATGGCCGACCTGCCTTCGGGCGAACGCTGGCTGAGACATTTCCGGGAGGATCTGCTGCCCTTCTGGAATGTGCCGGACGCCTGGGGAACCCCAAGAGGAAACTTTCCCACCTTCCGGGGCAACGATGGCAAGGCCGTGGACTGGTCCAAGCCCCCCCAGGAATTGGCCGAGGCCCCGGGCTGGATCAAGGAGAATTTCGGCCGCGAGTACGTGCGCATGAAATCGCGCCAGACCTACTTCTACTGCGTGGCCTACCACCTGACCGGCGACCCGAAGATGCTTGCGCTGGCCAGGGATGGCGTCGATTTCATCCGCAGGAACGCGTTGGACCCGGCCACCGGCAGCGCCGTCTCCTACTGGGACAAGGGTGTGCCGCAACCCGAGGTCCTGGCCCGCACCAGCCAGGATCTGGCCTACGCGCAACTGGGCCTGGCCATGTACTACTACCTCACCCGGGACGAAGCGGTGCTGCAAGACATCAAACGACTCAAACAGCACATCTTCTCCCAATACTGGAATCCCGAATGGCAGGCGCTGCGCTGGGTGGTGAAGGAGGACCCCGGAGGGGACCACCTGCGCCAGGAGCTGGTGGCCCAGCTCGACCAGGTGAACGCCTACCTGCTGCTGCTGACGCCGATCCTGCCGGAGCGGGACCGGAAGGAATGGACCGCCGATCTGAAGCGCCTCGCCCAGGTGATGCTGCGGGACTACCATGCGCCGGACCGCCATCTTTTCTGGGGCACCATCCACGACCCCGCCCAGAAGCGCCTGGGCTCCCGCCACACCGACTTCGGCCACACCGCCAAGGCCTACTGGATGATCGAACGCATCGGACGCCTCACCCAGGACGACGCCATGGCCGAGCTGGCGACCACCGGCGCCAAGGCCGTGCTCAAGGAGGCCTATCTTCCTGATTCCGGCACCTGGGGCTCCCGCCTCGCCCCGGACGGCACGGTGGATCCTGGCAAGGAGTGGTGGATCTACGCCGAACTCGACCAATTGGCCGAGACGCTGGCCCTCAGGGATCCCGCCCAGGCCGCGTCCCTGCCCCGCACCGAGGACTTCTGGTTCCAGCGCATGGTGGATCCGGTGAATCACGAAGTGTGGGGCGGCGCCGGGGGCCCTACCTTCAAGCCCTGGGAGGGCCCGAAGATCCACCAGTGGAAGAGTGGCTACCACTCCGCCGAACATGCCCTGGTGGGCTACCTCACCGCCCAGGCGCTGCACGGCCGTCCCGCGGTGCTCTACTTCGCCCCTGCCCGGGCCAAGGCCGACCTGCGGCCCTATGTATTCCAGGGGACGCTGACGAAGCGCACCAGCCTGCCGCTGCCCGGGTTCCCGGGGCGGCGGAAGGTGGAAGCGCACTTCATCAACTTGAAGTGACCGGCGGGCAAGCGTGGACTATTTTCGGAAGATCGCCGAAGTGAGCGGGTCCAGCGTGACGGTGGTTCCGGCCGTTGAAACGCCTGTGGGGCTCGCGATTGGGGTGAGCCCGGCCTGGGCTCCATCCGTGATCAAGGCCGCACCGGCGAAGCCCGCCTCCAGCACAAACGATCTGGGTACGGAGTCCGCATTGTGGAGGACGTAATACGCGGCATCAGAGCCCACGGCCTTGTAGCCAAAAGCCAGGGTGGTGCTTCCCGCACTGGTGGGGGCGAGGGCGGACAGCCCGGAGGCCCGGGACGCATCGGGCAGGCGGAAGGCGTTGGTACCCTTGCGAAGCGCGATGAGCCCCTGGACATAGGCATACAGCTTGTAGCCGTTGCTGCTGGTCGCGTAGTTGGCGAAGCCGCCCGCCAGGGGATTGCCGTTCTGGTACACCTGCGACCAGGCCACCAGGTTGATGGCGTCCGACGCGTTGTAGGAGTTGTCCACATAGAAGCGGGTGCCGTCTGTTTTTGTGTTGCTCCAGGGTCCCGTGGTCTCCTTGGTCCGGAACATCTCGTCGCCCGCGTGAATGAAGGCCAGCCCCTGGGACGTCAGCAGCACCGCATAGCCCACCTTGGCCCGCTGCAGGACCGCGGCATCCCCCGCCGCGGTTTTCGGAGCCTTGGTCGCCATGGCCAGGACATCGTAGAGGCAGAGGTTGTCATGGCAGGTGAGGTAGCTGACCACATTGTCGGTGGATCCCGGTGAGAACCCCGGCGCGGCATTGGTGGGCAGGCCCGCGATGTTCGAGAAGAGGTTCGCCGGATTCTGGGCGGAGCCTGACAGGAAGGCGGGCGAGCCATCGGAGGGGTAGCCGTTCTTGAAGATCTGCCGGTAGCTGTCGGAGAACATGGCCACATTCGTTCCGGCGAACTGGGCGGAATTCCCCTGATCGGCTCCCGCGGTCGCATCGCCGTTGTAGTCGCTCCCCGGCCCGCTGTAGTAGCCGTTCCAGCCTTCGCCGATGAAGACCACCTTCGGGTTGAGGGCCCTGGCCGCGCCGTAGGCCGCCTTGATGGTCTGGGTGTCCAGGACGCCCATCAGGTCGAACCGGAACCCGTCCACCTTGTACTCGCCCACCCAGTGGACGATGGAATCCACGATGAGCTTGCGCACCATCTTGGCTTCCGACTTCACATCCTGGCTGCCCGCGCCATTCCGGCTGGTGCTCCGGTAGTAGTAGCCCTGGATGCCCGCGTCGCCCAGCACATTGTTGTTGGCGGTGTGGTTGTAGACTACATCAAGGATGACGCCCATGCCCTGCTTGTGGATCTCGTTCACGAGGGTCTTGAGCTCATTGATGCGAGCGGCGGGACTCATCGGATTAGAGGAATACATGCCCGTGGGGGTGAAGTAGTTCTGGGGATCGTAGCCCCAGTTGTAGTTGGCCCCCGAGGTCTTGGAGAGGTCCATCTCCCGGCTTCCGATCTTCGTCTGGTCGTAGGTGTAGTTCTCCAGGGGACAGAGCAGCTGGACATGGGTGACGCCCAACTTCTGGATGTGGGGAAGCATGTCGATCAGGCCCTTGTAGGTACCCCAGGTGTGCCCCGGGGCGAAGCCGCTGAGATTCGGATCCACCGTCAAATCGCGGACGCCCGCTTCGTAGATGATCGCGTCGCGATTCGATCCGAACGCATAGGGCGAAGCCGTGGCGCCGTCCGTTCCCTTCATGGCGGAACCATCGAAGTAGTAGGAAGCTCCTGAATAGGGAGTCCAACCGCCATCCGGCAGCACGGCGGCGGAATCCACGATGGCGCCCTTGCCCCGGGAGTCGCCAGAGATGGTGGCCCCATTGGCATGCACCCACTGGGCCATGGATTTCGCATAGGGATCCAGGACCACCTCGTTGCCCACTTTGTACGCATAGAAGGCCTGCGCGGGAAGGGCCAGCTCGCCGGTGGTCCAGATCCCTCCCGTGCCCCGCGTCATCGCCTGGGTGGCGGCAGGGCTCGACAGGGAATCATTCCAGTTGGTGTAGAGGTAGAGCGACACGGTGCTGGCATTGGGATTCCAGTAGTTGAAGGAGACCTTCATCCCGTTGACGATGGCTCCCAGGGGATTGCTGGGGATCTTGAAGTAGGCGGCATCCACGGGAGGCGTGGCGTTGGGGTCGCTGTCGATGGGCGTGGGGGCGGGGCCGGAGCTGGAGGAGCCGCCTCCGCCCCCGCAGGCCAGGGTCAACGCCAGGGAAGCGGTCAGCAGGGAAGCCAGGAATCGGTTCATGGGAATCTCCAGGTCAGGCCAAACGCGCCCTTCGCCTAGCGGGTGCTGCGCTTGTACAGGCGGGCGTAGTACTCGTCGAGCATGCGCTTGACGCCGAAGGCGTCGCGGGTGCTCTGGATGGAGGCAACCATCATCTCCACCCAGGCCTCGTGCCGATCGTAATAGGTGGGCAGCACCTCATCCGCCAGCACCTTCTTGAAGGCCTTGAAGTCGTGCTTGTCCAGCAGGGCCTCATCCGCGTTCTCGTAGCCGTCGCCGAACTGCCAGCCGTTCACGCCGTGCTGGCAGGCCTCGGGCCACCAGCCATCCAGGATGGACAGGTTCAGGACGCCGTTCATGGCGGCCTTCATCCCGGACGTGCCTGAAGCCTCCTTGGGCCGCCGGGGATTGTTCAGCCACACGTCCGACCCCCGCGTCAGCAGGCGGCCGATCTCCATGTCGTAATTCTCCAGGAACACGACGCTGGCGGGATACCGGTGGGTCATCTCCAGGATGTCTTCCACGATCCGCTTGCCGTTGTCGTCCAGCGGATGCGCCTTCCCGGAGAAGACGATCTGCACCCGGCCGGATTTCAGGAGCGGCTCGATGAATTTGCGCTCCGTGAAGATGAAGTTCGAGCGCTTGTAGGGCGCGGCGCGCCGGGCGAAACCGATGAGCAGCTTGTCCCCATCCAGCTTGACGCCGTTCCGGCTTTCCACGAACTGGATGAGTTTTTTCTTGTTCTCCATGTGCGCCTTCCACAGCGCATCCTTGGCCTTCCTGGTGCCATCATAGGCCGCCGCCAGGTCGAGCATGTGCTCATCCACCCAGGTGGGCCGATGGATGGCATTGGTGATGCCGATGATCTCGCTGCGGCCCTGGACGGACTTCCACATCTTGTTGGCGGTGTCGCGGTGCAGATCCGCCACGGCATTGGAGATTCTGGAGAGGCGTAGGGCCCCGACCGTCATGTTGAAGGGGCTGCCGCCCAGCTGCTTGAGCTGCCCCTTTGTGAGGCCGAGATTCGCCCCGAGATACATGAACCGGTCGATGGGATGGGACTCGTTGCCCTGGAGAATCGGCGTGTGGGTGGTGAAGACCACATCCTCCCGGGTCCGGGCCCAGGCGGTCTCGAAGCTGGCGCCCCTGGCCATGCGCTGGTGCAGGAGCTCGAATCCCGCGAAGAGGGCGTGCCCTTCGTTGAAGTGGTAGACCTCTGGCTTGATGTGCAGCGCCTGCAGCGCGCGAATACCGCCGATGCCCAGCACCATCTCCTGGGCGACCCGTTCCTCGCCGAACCACCCATAGAGCTGGCCGGTGATCCACCGGGCCTCGCCATCATTCCCCTCCACATCCGTATCCAGGAGGTAGAGCGAGTCGACGCCGAGGCTGTTCACGCGCCACACCTTCACCAGCACATCCCTGCCCTTGATGGCCACCTTGACCATGGCCCCGGTGTCTTCGAGGAAATCGTGACGGGCATTCTTGTAGGCGTCGTAGACCTTGCCGGAGCCCTTGTCCACGACCTGCTCACCATAGCCCTGCTTCCACCGGATGCCGATACCCACCATGGGATAGCCATGGTCCTTCACGCCCTTGAGATAGTCCCCGGCCAGGATGCCCAGCCCGCCGGCGTAGAGTTTGACCGCGCTTTCGAGAGCGTACTCCATGCAGAAATACGCGACCTTGGGCAGCTTCTTGGTGGGCATGCGAACTCCTTGGTATTCAATCGAGTCGTGATCTCCGGCCCCGCATTGGCGCGAGGGTCCATTTCAGTGGGCAGCGCTCTGGACGCGCTCGAGCAGGACGACCTGCTCGGCTTGAAGGGCCACCTTGCCTCCGACCACCTGGGCCGTTCGGCCGCTGTAGGCATCGTGGAGGGTTTCACCGTCCTCGAAGATCCCCGCCACGGGCAGGCTCACCTGGCCCTTGGCATCCAGAGCCACCACCACTCTGTCGCCGCTGCCGGCGTCCACGCGGCTGAAGGTGTAGGGGGCAACGCTCAGCTGCTTGTGCTCCCCCGTGGCAAGGGCGCGATGGCGCGCCCGGAAGGTGCCCAGCTTGCGCCAGTGCGCGAGCACCTTGGCGTCAGGTGCTGCCCAGTTCATGTCGGAACGCGTCCCCTGCTGCTTGTCCGTGCTCGGTTCGGGGCCAAGGGGCCTGGCCGTCTCATCGCCATAGAAGATCTGGACCCCGCCGGGGGCCAGCAGCAGGGCGGTGCCGCCCTCCACGAGGCGCTCCCGATCGAAAAGCTCGGTGTCATGGGAGGACAGATAGTTCAGCATGTGGACAGGCTGCCCGGCCTGGGCCTGGGCATAGCTCTTGAAGAGCTTCTCGGGCTTGGAGAAGGCTCCCTCCTGCTGCTGGAAGTCGAAATTGATCATGGCGTCGAAGCCCGAGGCGGCCAGTTTGTGCCGCTCGGGCCCCGCGCCCCAGTATTCGCCCACCATCCAGAAGGGTGCGTCGTCCACCTTGCGGGTGGGGTTCTTGGCCTTGAATTCCGCCAATGCCTTCACGGCCTCGGCTTTGAGCGCAGCCCAGGCCTCGGGCTCCACATGCTTCACGGTATCAGCCCGGAAGCCGTCGATGCCGAACTCGCGCACCCAGTCCGTGAGCCACTTGATGAGGTAGCCACGCACGGTGGTGTTGGGCAGGTCCACGGCCTTGGTGTCGGCCTTCCCCTTGAGGAACTTCGGCAGCTTCACGAACTCGGTGCTCTCGGTGCGGAAGTCCGGAAGGTAGGCCAGCTGCATGGTGAAGTCGTTGCGGCCGCCGTCCATGTAGCCGGGCAGCCCCGCGCGCACCCAGGGGCGTCCCCACCAGTCGCCGAAGTTATCGCTGTTGTAGTCGATGTAGGAATGGTAGTTCCGCAGGAGGTTGGCGTCCTTATCCCAGTCGGGCCACAGCACATTGATCTTCAGGTCCTTGGCCGTCTGGATGTCCAGGTAGCCGGGGTGGTTCATGACGATGTCGAAGAGGATGCGGATGCCCTGGCTGTGCGCCGTGTCCACGAGCTCGCGCAGCTCGTCAGGTGTGCCCATGTTCTTGTCCAGCACCGTGTAGTCCAGGGCGTAATAGCCGTGATACGCGTAGTGCTTGAATTGCTTTTGGCCGCCCTGCACCCAGCCATGGATCTGTTCGTAGGGCGCGGTGATCCACAGGGCGTTGACACCGAGGTTCTTGAACCAGCCCTCCTTGAGCTTCAGGGTGAGGCCCTTCAAGTCGCCGCCGTGGAAGGTGCCCACATCCGCCTTGGGGGAGGCTTCCCGCTGGCGTCCATAGCTCTGGTCATTGGCGGGATTGCCGTTGTAGAAGCGGTCCGTCATCACGAAGTAGACGATGGGGTTCTCGGCGAAGGTGCCGGGGACGGCCACGGGCGCCTGGGCCAACAGGGGCAGCGCCGCCGCGGCCATGGCGATGGCCAATGTGAGCGCACGGGAGACGAAGGAAGAGTTGTCTGGCTTGCTCATTGGAGTTCCGCAGCCTGAGAGGGTGTGGAAGCTAGGGCCGGGCTTTGCCCGACCCTAGCTTGGGGGTGCGGGGGTGTGCGCGAAGCGCGGGACCCCCGCCTGGCGTCAAACGCTACTTCTTGCAGACGTGATCCTTCAGGGCTTCTTCCTTGGAGTAGTAAATGGCGCGGTCGCCATTGACCACCCAGATCGCCTTGTGGGCCCGGCCGTCGAAGGCCATGTCCTTGGCGCCCTGCTCCTTGATGTCGCCCTTGTGGATGATGTAGTTCACCTGGGACTTGGAGCCCGTATTGAACTCCTCCAGGTCCGCCCACCAGTAGACCCCGAAATCCGACTTGCCCGAAGGCATCATGGGATTGGGCCACTCGATGTCGGGCAGCGGCATGTTGGGGCTCTTCCAGAGATGCACGCCCCACTTCTCGTACTTGCCGTCGCAGCGGTGGTAGTTGATCTCGATCTTGCCCTCGGGAGGGGCGGCGATCGCGGGAGAGATGGCCAGGGCGAACACGGCGATCGCCTTGAGGATGCTCGAGCGGAGACTCATGCATGACTCCTGTGGTGAAAGAGAGGGCGGAGGCCCTCGGGTTGGGAGAAATCAGCCCTTGTTGGCGCCGGAGGTAAGACCGGAAATCATCCAGCGCTGGGCGAGGATGAAGACGATGGAGATGGGAAGGCCGGAGAGGATGGCGGCGGCGGCGAAGTCCCCCCAGAGATACTTCTGGGCGTACAGGAACTGCTTGGACCCCACTGCGATGGTGAGCTGGTCCTGGCTGCGCAGGAGGACCGAGGCCACGGGGTATTCGTTCACGGCGCCGATGAAGGCCAGGAGGAAGACCACCATGAGGATCGGCAGGGCCATGGGCAGCAGTACCCGCCAGAAGGCCTGCCAGGGCGTGGCGCCATCCACGGTGGCGGCTTCCTCGATCTCGGCCGGGATGGTTTCGTAGAAGCCCTTGATGGTCCAGATGTGGAGGGCGATGCCGCCGGAGTAGGACAGCACCAGGGCCCAGGGGCTGTCGATGCCGAAGAGGGGGAAGGTGTGCCCCAGCCGCGAGAAGATCGAGTGGATGGCGATGAGCGCCAGCACCGTGGGGAACATCTGCATGAGCATCAGGCCCATGAGCGAGACCTTCTTGCCGACGAATTTGAGCCGCGCGAAGGCGTAGGCGGCGGTGGTGGAAAGGAATACGGCCACTGCGGCCGACAGGCTGGCGACCTTCACCGAATTCCACAGCCAGCGCAGCACGGGCAGATCGGGAATGATCACGCGGCCGTCGGCGTTGGTCACCGGCAGGCCCAGGGCGAAGCGCCAATGCTCGAGGCTGATCTCCTTGGGAATCAGGCTCCCGGTGGCGAAATTGCCCGGGCGGAAGGAGATGGAGATGGTCACCAGCACCGGGAACATGACCAACCCGCAGAGGAAGATCAGGAACAGGTGGGCGGCAATCAGGCGCCAGCGCTGGGACTTGTCGATGACGATGGCCATGGTTCCTCCTCTCAGCGCTTGCTGTCTTCGGCGATCTTGGTGGACCGGATCTGGATGATGGAAATGCCGGCCACCATGAGGAAGACCACGGTGGAGATCGCCGCGCCCAGGCCGAACTTCTGACCGGAGTCCTGGAAGGCCATGCGGTAGGTGTAGGACACCAGGATGTCCGTGGTGCCCGCGGGCACCGAGGTGTTCAGGAAGTCCGGCAGCCCGCCGGTCAGCAGGCTGATAAGCACGAAGTTGTTGAAGTTGAAGGCGAAGGAGGAGATGAGCAGGGGCGTCAGCGGCTTCAGGATCAGGGGCATGGTGATCCGGAAGAAGTTCGTGAGGGGGCCCGCCCCGGCCACGGCGGAGGCCTCGTACAGGTCCTGGGGGATGGCTTTGATGAGCCCCATGCAGATGATCATCATGTAGGGGAAACCCAGCCAGGTGTTCACGATGAGGATCATCGTCTTGGCCAGGAAGGGGTCCGAGAACCAGGTGGGCTTCACCCCGAAGAGGCTGCCCAGCACGAGGTTGATCTCGCCCGAGTTGTTGTTGAAGAGCCCCTTGAACACCAGGATGGAGATGAAGGCGGGGATGGCGTAGGGCAGGAAGAGCAGGAGCCGGTAGACGGAGCGGAAGCGCAGGTTCTCCCAGCTCAGGAGCACCGCCAGCACCATGCCCAGCGCCGTGCAGAACACCACCGTCAGGGTGGAGAACACGATGGTCCAGATGAAGATCCGCCAGAAGGGCTCGCGCAGGGACGCATCCGTGAAGATCTCGACGTAGTGCTGCCAGCCGATGTCCACCTGGAAGCCCGGGTCCACGGTCTCGCCGCTGGCGGTCTGGTAGAAGCCGGTCTTGAAGTTCGGGTTCAGAATGCTCTGGTCCTGGTTGTTGGTGAGGCTGCCATCCCTGTTCAACGTGTAGAGGGCCCGGGCTGAGGCGAACTCCCGGAGTCCCGTCATGCGCACGTGCTCCCCGTTGGGCAGCATCACCGTGAGCCCATTCAGGAAGGCCTGGTTCTCGATGAGGTTCCTCAGGGGCATTTCCTCGCCCACCATGGGACCGGTCACGGGTTCCGCCCTCAGCGTCCAGGGCCTGGGCGGGCCCAGCACGAAGGGCTCCGTCTCCAGGGTGGCGCTGGTCCCTTCCGCATCCTCCAGCCGCAGGCGCCACTTGCCGTCCACGGCATGGATGGTCGAGGTGTAGGTGGGCCCTTCGGCGCGGTAGGTCTCATCCAGGAGGTACTGGGTGGCCCGCTTGTAGGTGAGCAGGTTCTTGGAACTGTAGTTGGTGAAGCCGATGCGCACGGTGTACAGCATGGGGAACACCACGAAGATCAGCGCTGCTCCGATGCCAGGAAACAAGTAGCGATAGGCATAGGTCTTCGGCGAGGTGTAGATCCAGATGAACACCGCCAGGGTTACCAGCATCACGCCCGCCAGCAGGCTCTCGCCGGTGGCGTAGACGGCGGTGATGACGTACAGCCCGGCCAGGCCCAGCAGGATCATCAGGACCGGATGGAGGAATCGCTTGAAGGGCTGGGGCATCGGCATGGGGTGATCCGAGTCAAAGGCTATTGCAAGTTCCGGCGCGGGACGGGCCCCGAGGGTCCCGGCCCGCGCTGGAGAAGGACTACTTCAGGATCCGCTTGGCGGCGGCGTCCAAGGCTTCCTTGGGGGTCTGGCGGCCTTCGGTCATATTGTTCAGCGCGGACACCATGGCGGCCCAGAAGCGGCCCATCTGGGGATTGTTGGGCATCACCACGCCGTCCTTGGCACTGGCCATGGACACCTGGATGAGCGGGTCGTTCTTCATCTTGGCGAAGACGACCTTGTTGGCCGGCGCGCCGATGGCCACATCGACATTGATGGTTTCAAGGCCCTTCTGGCTCAGCATGTGGTTCTCGATGAACTCCCGGGCGATGTCCACGTTTCCGGCACCGGAGGCGGCCTTGGTGATCATGGCGCCCAGGTAGCCCACGAAGGGCGAAGCGGGCTTGCCGGCGACGCTGGGGATCTTGGCTACGCCGAAGTTGATCTTCGCCTTCTTGAGATTATCCCAGGCCCAGGGGCCGCTGATCATCATGGCGAGCTTGCCCTGGGCCATCTGGGCTTCCATGTCGGCGTAGGTGGCGCCCTTGGGCATGACGCCCTCCTTCACCAGCCGGGTGAGCATCTCGGCGCCCTTCAGGGCTCCGGCGTTGTTCACGCCGGTGTCCTTGGGATCATAGGTGCCGTCGGCCTTCATCTTGAAGGCGTAGCCGCCGTTGGCGGCGAGCATGGGCATGGTGAAGTAGGTGTTGGTGTAGTCCCACAGGATGGCCTTCTTGCCCTGGGCCACAAACTTCTTGTCGAGCGCGAAGATCTCTTCGAAGGTCTTGGGGGGCGTCTTCAACAGCGCCTTGTTGTAGATCAGGGCGACCGCTTCGATGGCCACAGGATAGGCCCAGACCTTCCCTTTGATGGTGAAGGCCTGCCAGGCGCTGGCATCAATGTCCTCCTTGATCTTCTTGCCGGGGTTCACGGCGTTGATGACGCCGCTCTCGGCCCACTCGCCCACCCGGTCATGGGCCCACATCCAGATGTCGGGGCCCTTGCCTTCTTCGGCGGCCTGCTGGAACTTGCCGGGGGCATCCTCCGGATGTTCGACGATGACCTTGATCCCGGTCTTCTTGGTGAATTCGTCCCCGACCTTCTGGAGGCCGTTGTAGCCCTTGTCACCGTTGATCCAGATGAGCAGCTTGCCCTTCTCGGCGGCCTGGGCCACGGTCAAGGCGCCCGCGATGAGGAACATGGCGGTGGTGGTCGCCAGCTTTCGGAAATTGGATGGGTGGCTCACGTCTGTCTCCTTTGGATTGGCCCTGGGGCCTTGTTGAGCGGTTTCGGCCTGCTAGGAAATGCGGGGAAGGGCCCGATCGTCCGGGCCGAAGAGCTGGCAGTGTTTCGGCGGAAAGCGGAGGTGGGTTTCATCGCCCGTCCGGAGGGGGTTCTCGGGCTTGGCCTTCACGGTCAGCTGGCCCGTTCCGCCCGGCGACTGCACGTAGAGAAAGACCGTATCCCCCAGGTGCTCGGCCACGATCACCGAGGTCTTCGTCGTACCTTCGCCCGCGGCCGTTTCGGCGAGAATCCGCTCCGGGCGGATGCCCATCATGAGCGCCGTGCCCTCCGCCAGGCCCCGCGCGTCCACACCCGCTGGCAGCAGCGTGCCGTCCTCGAGCCGCACGGTGGCGACGGCTTCCGTGGCGCCGACCAGGGTGCAGGGCAGGAAGTTCATCTTGGGCGAGCCGATGAAGCCCGCCACGAACCGGTTCACGGGGCGGTGGTACAGCTCCAGGGGCGTGCCCACCTGCTCGATGCGGCCCTGGTTGATCACCACGATGCGGTTGGCCAGGGTCATGGCTTCCACCTGATCGTGGGTGACGTAGACCATGGTGGTGGCCAGATCCTTGTGCAGCCGCGCCAGCTCGACGCGCATCTGCACCCGCAGCCCGGCGTCCAGGTTGGAGAGGGGCTCGTCGAAGAGGAAGACCCCTGGTTTGCGCACAATGGCCCTGCCGATCGCCACCCGCTGGCGCTGTCCCCCCGACAGCGCTTTTGGACGGCGATCGAGCAGGGGTTCGATCTGGAGAATCGCGGCGGCCCGTTGCACGGCGGTCGCGATTTCCGATTTGGATTCCCCGGCCAGCTTGAGGCCGAAGGCCATGTTCTCGGCCACAGTCATGTGCGGATACAGGGCATAGCTCTGGAAGACCATGGCGATGCCGCGCTTGGAGGGCGGCACATCGTTCATGGCCTTGCCCCCGATGGACAGCTCCCCGCTGGTGATCTCCTCGAGCCCCGCGATGCAGCGAAGCAAGGTGGATTTCCCGCAGCCCGAGGGGCCGACGAAGACGATGAATTCGCCATCCTGGATCTCAAGGTCGATCCCGTGGAGGATCTCCAAGTCGCCGAAGGACTTGCGCAGGGCTTTGAATTGCAGGTTGGCCATGGGGAAATCCGGGGAAAGGCGTGGAAGGTGGAGCCTGATGGATAGGTCCGGGAGGCGGTGCGGGCAAGGTCAGGGCAGATCGCCGTGGAGGCTGGTCGGCGCGCCGGAACCTGCCACATAGAGAACGCGCACGCCGAAGGGCGGGATGCTGGTGGCCGTGTAGGTGCCCCCTGCCAGGGCGCTCACACCCTTGAGGTCGCCCAGAATGGCCTGCACAGCTCCGCCGGAGGGCACGCCGAGGGCGGTCAGGCCCGACACGACCACGGTCTGGGTCGTGGCGCCCAGGTTCGCCACCACCAGGACGCGCTCGGTCCCGGCGTCGCGCAGGTAGGCGATGGCCTTGGCGGGCCCCACATCCGTGGCGAGGGTCGCGTAGCCGCCCCGCAAGGCCGGGTAGGTCTTGCGGGCCTGGATGAGGTACTTGCACCAGCTGAGAATGGAATCCGGCTCATTCGCCTGGATGGAAGCCGCGCCCCAGTCCATGGGCTGCCGCAGGTTGAGATCCGTGCCCGACCGCCCCGCCATGCCCAGCTCGTTCCCGTAGTAGAGGATGGGCGTGCCCGGCGAGAGCAGGGTCATCGCCTCGGCCAGGATGATCTTCGCCTTGTTGCCGCCATACTGAGTGCCGGGGCGGGAGATGAGGTTGTCGTGGTTCGAATCGAAAACGGCAGATCGGTAGCCCGCCGGAAAGATTTGCCGCTCGTATTCCCAGAGGGAACTGAGTTGCGTCGAGTCGCCCCGGTTGATCATGTTGGAGACGGCCCAGGGCGCGCTGAAGTCCAGGCACATGTGGAATTCATTTGAGCCATTCCCGTAGTAGGGCGCCACGCCGGAGGCATCGTTGGTCCAGGCCTCGGCGATCATGGCCTTGGCGCTGTGCCTGGCGGGATCGCCGCCAGGATGGGGATGCAGGTCGCCCGAGTTGTACTCGTCCAGCAGCGCCCTGAAGGTCCGCAGCTGCGCGTGGGTGGCGGGCTGGTCCGCCTGCTGGCCGGGACCCGATTCGAACAGGTAACGCACCGCATCCACCCGCATGCCGTCGAAGCCACGATCCAGCCAGAAGGCCTGGATCTTCCGCATCTCGGCCTGCACCGCGGGGTTGGCATAGTTCAGATCAGCCAGGGAGCCCACACCGAAGGAGGTGTAGAAATAGGCGTTCCCGCTGGGTTTCCAGACATCCTGGGAGGTGCCTCCTCCCCAGGGGAAACCCCATCCGGATGGCTGGCCCGGATTCCAGATGTACCAGGTGTCCCGGGTGGCGTCGCTGGTGAACCAGGCATGGCTCGTGGAGGTATGGTTCGGCACGAAATCGAAGAGGATGCGCATGCCCCGGCCATGGACGGCGTCGATGAGCGCCTTCAAGTCGGCCCGGGTGCCGAACCGATCGTTGATGGCGTAGTAATCCGTCGTGTCATAGCCGTGCATGTTGTCGCCCTTGTAGCCGCACTCGAAAATCGGCGACAGCCACAGGGTGTTCACCCCCAGGGACTGGAGGTAGTCCAGCTTGCCCTGGATGCC
>DATEZS010000019.1:0-45501 GCA_035255365.1 Geothrix sp. | reverse complement strand
TACGAGTGGTACCTCGACATCCGCAAGTACGGCAGCGTCCCCCACGCCGGCTTCGGCATGGGGCTTGAGCGTGCCGTGGCGTGGATTTGCAGGTTGCCGCATGTTCGCGAAACCATCCCCTATCCCCGCATGATGGGTACGCTCAGGCCGTAGGGCTCGACTACGACTCCGCTCCCGCTACGCGATCGCGGGCGGCAGCCTCCGCCGGGCTTCGCCCTGCTCCGACTCGGGCCGGCGGGGCCCCGCGCCGCAGGCTGCCGATGCAGCCTGCTCTGCGACCCGCTTCGTCCCTCGCCGCATGTTCGCGAAACTATTCCGTACCCCCGCATGAGGCCGAAGCAGGATGCGAAGGCCCACCGTGCCGAAGGCATGGCCCGAAGGGCGCGGCCCAGGAGGGGCCGCGTGAAGGGTACGCTCAGGCCGTAGGGCTCGACTACGAATCGAAAAGATTCACCACCAAGACACGAAGACACCAAGAACTGCAAATGGCTTCTTCGCTTTTCTTGGTGCCTTGGAGCCTTGGTGGTGAACTTTTCTTCTTGAACGGTCAGAGCTGCATCACCACGCCCGGCAGCTTCTGGATGGCCTCGCGGAGGGGCGTCTCGACCTTGTCGTCGGGCAGGGTGATCCAGAAGGTGTAGCTGATGAAGGCGCCCTTGCAGTTGGCCTGATGCTGCTCGTCGCCCTCGGGCTGAGGCCCCAGGTGGGCGAGGATGAGCTCCCTCACCATGTCGGGCTGAAGCTCCTCCTGGCGCCCGATGATCTTCATGGGCACGCGAAATGGATAGGTGATCTCGGGGCGGCGGCAGGTTTCCATAGCCTCCATCTTACCGTTTGCTAGGCTGAAGGCTCCGGATCACTGGCGACCCCGGCTACGCCCACCTGTTCCGGCCATCTAGGGAGCTGTCCGTGGTGCTGGATCATCTAAACGACCTGGAAGCGCTCTCCCGGGGCCTTGATCCCGGCACGGAGGAGCGGGCCGCGTTGTGGGAGGCCTCCCGGGCCTATGGCGAAGGCTTCCTCCAGGCCCTGCCGGAGTCTCCTGCCTTCGTGCTCAAGGAGCGGCCCGGCGCGGGCCTGGCCGAATTTCCCATCCCCGAGGCGGGACGGCCATTCGCCCGCATCCTGGACACCCTGGCCGAGCAGGTGGATGGCGCGGGGGCCAACGGGGCCTCGGGTCGGCACTTGGCCTTCATTCCGCCTTCCTCGCTCTTCGCGGGTGCTTTGGGGGACCTGCTGGCGGCCATCTCCAACCGCTACGCGGCCTATTTCTTCGCGGGGCCCGGAGCCGTGCGCATGGAGAACCAAGTGATCGCCTGGTTGGCCCGGGAGATGGGCATGCCTGAGGGCAGTTCCGGCAATCTGGCCTCCGGAGGCAGCATGGCCCATCTGGTGGGCCTCTGCACGGCCCGGGAGGCAGCTGGATTGAAGGCGGCGGACTTTCCGAGGGCCTGCGTGTATCTCTCGGATCAGGCCCATCACTGCATCGTGAAAGCGCTCCGGGTCGCGGGCATGGGAGAGGCCCCTGTGCGGACCATCCCCACGGACGCGGATTTCCGTCTCCGGCCTGAACGCCTTGAGGCCGCCATCCGCGAAGACCTGCGGGCCGGCCTGCGCCCCTGGCTGCTGGTTCCCACCGCGGGCACCACCAATACGGGGGCCGTGGATCCCCTGGAGGCCTGCGCCGACCTGGCGGCGCGGCACGGGCTATGGATGCACACGGACGGCGCCTATGGGGCCTCCTTCGCCTTGACCGCGCCGGGGAAGGCCGTGCTCCGGGGCCTGGACCGCAGCGACAGCCTCGTGCTGGACCCGCACAAGGGCCTGTTCGCGCCTCTAGGCCTGGGAGCGCTGCTGGTGCGCCACCTGGATCCCCTGCGGAAGGCCCACGCCTTCCAGGCCGATTACCTGCCCTCCCCGCCCGAGGACCTGGAAGAGCTGAGTCCCTCCGAAACCACCCTGGAGTTCAGCAAGCACGCCCGGGCTCTGCGTCTCTGGCTGCCCCTCCAGCTCCATGGCGCCGCGGCCTTCCGGGCGGCCCTGGAGGAGAAGCTCCTCCTGGCCCAGTACGCGCATGGGCGACTCCAGGAGATGCCGAACATCGATCCGGGCCCCACACCCCAGCTCAGCATCCTGGCCTTCCGCTTCCTGCCGTCCTCCGGGGATGGGGACGCCTACAATCAGGCCATCCTGCAGCGTCTCACTGCCGAAGGCCGGATCTTTCTCAGCGGCACGCGCCTCCAGGGACGGTTCCACCTGCGCCTGGCCATCCTCGCGGCGCGCACCCACAAGGACCAGGTGGATGAAGCCTTGGCCCGGCTCCAGGCGGCGGCTCTGGCGCTGGCCTGACCTTTCAGGTCCGCTAAGGGACGAATGCCCCTACTTGACTTCGATATCGCGGAGGTCCTTGCCGGGCTTGAAGCGGATGCTCCGGCCCTTGGGGATCTGCACGCTGTCCCCGGTCTTGATGTTCCGGCCCATGCCGCGCTTCCGGGGGCGCGGCTCGAAGACGCCGAACCCGCGGATCTCGATGCGGTGCCCGTTGAGAAGGGCATCCTTCAGCCGCTCCGTGAGCAGGTCCACCACTTGCAGGGCAGTGGCCCTGGAGCACGGATGCACCTTCATCAGTGAATTGGCGATGTCGATCTTGATCATCAGCGACCTCGGACCTGGGATGGGAGAGCCAGAATAGGCGAAGGAGGCCTAGCGTGCCAGCGTGATTTTTACGTCGGTGGTCGGAGGCATGGCCATGGGCATGCCCGGAACCTGAGGCTGGACCTGCGGTTG
This sequence comes from Geothrix sp., assembly GCA_035255365.1. Classification (GTDB taxonomy): domain Bacteria; phylum Acidobacteriota; class Holophagae; order Holophagales; family Holophagaceae; genus Geothrix. The sequence goes on along the minus strand of DATEZS010000019.1, from coordinate 42,714 downwards.
CGGTTGGCTGGAAGCCTCCCGGCCCCCTCCCTGCGCAATGTTCATGCCGCGTTCCATGTTGCTCTTGGCCATGTCGGAGGTGGCCATGACGCCCTCCAGGCGCAGCTTGAACTCGCCCACGTTGGTGGCCCTCAGCAGGGCTTCCTCTTCGGTGATCAGGCCCTGCTTGAGGAGGAAGAAGAGGCTCTGGTCGAAGGTCTGCATGCCGTACTGGGCGGTGCCGGAGGAGATGACGTCCTTCATCATCTTGGTCTTGTCCTTGTCCTCGATGCAGCTGCGCACGCTCTCGGTGGACACCATCACCTCCACGGCCGGGACGCGGCCCTGGCCATCCGTGCGGGGCACCAGGCGCTGGGAGATGACGGCCTTGAGCACGGCGGAGAGCTGCAGGCGCACCTGCTTCTGGTGGTGGGGCGGGAAGATGGAGATGATGCGGTTGATGGTTTCCGTGGCGTCCAGGGTGTGGAGGGTGCTGAACACCAGGTGGCCCGTCTCGGCCGCGTGCAAAGCCGTTTCGATGGTCTCGAGATCGCGCATTTCGCCCACGAGAATGACGTCGGGATCCTGGCGGAGGGCGGCCCGGAGGGCCGAGGCGAAGGTGCGGCAGTCGGCTTCCACCTCGCGCTGATTGATGATGCTCAGGTTGTCCCGGTGCAGATACTCGATGGGATCCTCGATGGTGAGGATGTGCTCGGTACGGGTGGCGTTGATGAGGTCGATCATGGCGGCAAGGGTGGTGGACTTGCCCGAGCCGGTGGTGCCGGTCACCAGCACCAGACCTCGCTGTTCCTGGCAGATGGTCTTGAGCACCTTGGGCAGCATCAGGTCATCGATGGTGTAGATCTTGCGCGGAATCACGCGCAGCACCAGGCCCACTGTCCCGCGCTGGTTGAAGATGTTGCAGCGGAACCGCCCCAGGCTGGGCACGCTGTAGGCGATGTCAAGGTCCATGTTCTCCTTGAACTTCCCCTTCTGCTTGTCGCTGGCCATGATCGCGTAGGCCATGGCGATGGTGTCCTCCTGCACCAGCCGCTTGAACTGGGTCATGGGGGTGAGCTTGCCTCGGATCCGGGCGATGGGGTGATTGCCGACCTTGAGGTGCAGGTCACTGGCGCCCTGTTCACAGACAACGGTAAGCAGTTCGTTGATATGCATATGACACTCCCAGAGGGATGGGCCTATGTTAGCCCCTTGTGAAAGGAATGGATGATCTAGAGGAATCTTTGGTCGAAAAAGCCCGCAGATTCTGGTAAAATCGAGGGTTCTGCCCGGCCTTTGCCTGGCCCTCTCCGGAAGTCTTGATGACCTCACTCCAGAAGATCCGCAACCTCGCCATCATCGCCCATGTGGACCACGGGAAAACCACCCTGGTGGACGCCATGTTCAAAGGCGCCCACATGTTCCGGGACAACCAGCGCATCCAGGAACGGGCCATGGACAGCAACGACCAGGAGCGGGAGCGCGGCATCACCATTCTGGCCAAGACGACTTCCCTCCACTGGGGCGGCTACCGGTTCAACATCGTGGACACGCCCGGCCACGCCGATTTCGGCGGCGAAGTGGAGCGGGTGCTCTCCATGGTGGATTCGGTGCTGCTGGTGGTGGATGCCTTCGACGGCCCCATGCCCCAGACCAAGTTCGTCACCCGGAAGGCCCTGGCCCTGGGCCTGCGGCCCATCGTGGTCATCAACAAGGTGGACCGGCCCGGCGCCCGTCCCCACTGGACCCAGGATCAGGTCTTCGAGCTGCTCATCGAGCTGGGCGCCACCGACGAGCAGCTGGACTTCCCCTGCGTCTTCGCCAGCGCCAAGCAGGGCTACGCCATGCTGGACCCCAACGACGCCAGCGAGAACCTGGACCCTCTCTTCGACACCATCGTCAAGTCCTGCCCACACCCCAAGGGCAGCGTCGACGCCCCCCTGCAGATGCTGCTCACCCTCATGGAGTGGAGCGACTTCGTGGGCCAGATCGGCATCGGCCGCATCGTGAACGGCCGCATCAAGGTGGGCGAGACCGTGGCCCTCATCAAGCGGGATGGCATCATCCAGAACCACAAGATCACCCAGCTCTACGGCTTCGAGGGCCTCAGCCGCATCCAGCAGACCGAAGCCAGCGCCGGTGAGATCGTGGCCATTGCGGGCATCCCCGACATCCGCGTGGGCGAGACCATCGCTGATGCCACCAACCCGATGCCGCTCGAGTACGTGGACATCGACGAGCCCACCATCTCCATGATGTTCATGGTGAACAACGGGCCCTTCGCCGGCCAGGACGGCAAGCAGATCCAGAGCCGCCGCATCCGCGAGCGTCTCATGAAGGAGCTCCAGCACAATGTGGCCCTCCGGGTCGAGGATTCCGCCACGCCCGACGCCTTCAAGGTCAGTGGCCGCGGCGAGCTGCACTTGGCGGTCCTCATCGAGACCATGCGCCGCGAGGGCTTCGAGCTCTGCGTGAGTCGTCCCGAAGTGATCATGCACATCGACCCCGTGACCGGCGAGAAGCTGGAACCCTACGAGGATGTGACCCTGGATGTTCCCGAGGCCTACATGGGCATCGCCATGGAGCACATGGGCAACCGCAAGGCCGAGATGCAGGACATGGGCAATGAACGCGGCCGCATGCGGCTGCATTTCAAGATCCCCAGCCGCGGCCTCATCGGCTTCCGCAGCGAGTTCATGACGGATACCCGCGGCGAAGGCATCCTCCACAGCCTCTTCAGCCACTACGGGCCCTACAAGGGCGAGCTGCCCAGCCGCAAGAACGGCGTCCTCATCAGCATGGAGCAGTGCGAATCCGTGGGCTTCGCGCTCATGAATCTCGAGGATCGCGGCGTCATCTTCATCCATCCCGGCACCAAGTGCTACGAGGGCATGGTCGTGGGCGAACACGCCCGGGAGAACGACCTGGTGGTGAACGTGGCCAAGGCCAAAAAGCTGTCCAACATGCGCTCCAGCGGCAGCGACGAGGCCACCCGCCTCACACCGCCCCGGGAACACACCCTCGAACAGGCCCTGGAGTACATCGAGACCGACGAGCTGGTGGAGGTCACCCCCAACTTCATCCGCATGCGCAAGCGCGTGCTCGACACCAACGAGCGCAAAAAGTCCGAGAAGCGCACTTCCGCCGACGCCTGAATCCATCTGACGTCATGACCCAGGCTTTTCACGCCCCACCCCGCGCCAGTTTCCTCCAGAAGCTGGGACCGGGCGGGGCGGTTTCCTTGGGGCTGGCGTTCGCCACGGCCATCGGCCTGCTGGGGCTGCCCTGGCTCTACCGGCTTCGCCAGGTCCTCAGGATGGCCCACGGGGATGAAGCAGCCCCAGCCGACGCCATCCTGGTGCTGGGCCGTCGCCTGGACAGAAATCAGATCACCCCGGTCTTCGAGGCCCGTCTCGCCAAGGCCGCGGCGCTGTGGCGGCTGGGCATCGCGCCTCGCATTTTCGTGGCCGGGGGCACGACGGGCGATGCGAACCGGAGCGAGGCGGAAGTGGGCCTGGAATGGCTCCTGGCCCAAGGGGTTCCGGGCTCCTCCATCCACCTGGAGGACCGCAGCCAGCACACCCTGGAAAACCTCTTCAATATCCGGGCCCAGATGCGGGCGCTGGGTTGTCATTCCCTGCTGCTGGTTTCCGATCCGCTGCACCTGGCCCGGGCCCGGGCCACGGCCGAGGGCCTGAGCCTCCGTGTGGCCTGCGTGCCTGCCCAGGACTGTCCCCCTCGCCGAGGCGGCACCGGCTGGTGGTGGCGCGCCGCCCAGGAGGCTTTCCTGTTGCACTGGTACCACACGGGCATGCTCTACAGCCGGTTGATTCGCAGTGAACGGCAGCTGGAACGGGTGACCTGAGCGATGATGAAGCCATGACAGGCCATCTCATTCTCGTACCCACCCCCATCGGCAACCGGGGGCCCCGCTCCGCGAAGCCAAGCGAGAGCGCCGGCTGAGTGGGAGGACGCGACTTGATGTCGCGTCCGATCGAGGGCTGCCAGACTGGAAGGATCATGACTGGTCATCTCATTCTCGTCCCCACCCCCATCGGTAACCTCGGCGACATGACCCATCGCGCCGTGGCGGCCCTGGAAGACTGCGACCTTGTGGCCTGCGAGGACACCCGCCGCACTGGGGGCCTGCTCAAGCATCTCGGCATCGAAAAGCCGCTGCTGCGGTTCGATGATCACGCCGGGGAGAGCGCCTACGAGCGCATCGGCCTGGAACTGGGTTCCGGCCGGACCGTGGCCTATTGCAGCGATGCGGGCATGCCGGGCATCAACGATCCGGGCTTCGAGATCGCCCGCTCGGCCCGGGCCGCAGGCGCCAGAGTCACCGTGCTTCCGGGCGCTTCCGCCGTGCTGCTCGCGGTGGTGGCCTCGGGGCTGCCTTGCCATGCCTTCAGCTTCTGGGGCTACCTTCCCAACCGCCGGGAACCCCGCCGCACCATGCTGCTCAAGCTGGGGGCCGAAGAGGAAACGGTGGTGGTCTTCGAAACGCCCCACCGCATCCACGAGACCCTGTCGGATCTCGAAGAGCTGCTGCCGGACCGGGAGATCGCCCTGGGCCGGGAACTGACGAAGCTTCATGAATCCTGGTACCGCGGCACGCCGAAGGACGTGAACGCGCAGCTGGGTTCCGAAGGCCGCGGGGAGATGGTGCTGGTGCTGGCCGGTGCCTCGGCCAAGCGCCTGGTGACCGAGGTCAGCGCGGAGTTCGATGGCACGCATCTGCCGGAATGGGCTCTGGCCTTTCTGGCGGCGGCCCGGGAGGGTGGCATGACCTTGCGCGAAGCGGTCAAGCCCCTGGCCAAGCACCTCGGCGTGAACGCCTCGGACCTCTACAAAGTGGCCTCGGGAAGCTGAATTTCCGATTCGTCAAAGTTCGCGGCCAGCATCTGATTGCATCAGAAATGCCAGGAATGCCTGTTGCCTGAAGCATAGATGGGGTGCGCCTCCCCGCCATTCGGCATATCCCCCCGGGAGGTGCTGAATGGGCTTTCGTCACAAAGAAAAAAATCAGCGGTTGAGCTGTCGGGCCCATGGGCGTAGTTTGCAGATGCCTAGGTAATTTTTATGCCTCCCGGCTGGATGCCCAGGTGAAGTCCGGTGAGTCTCGGCCGGCAGCCGTTCCGGTCGGTTCTTTGGGAGATCGCCCATGTCCCACCCTCACGCCTCTCATCAGGAAGACGTTCTGCAGAGCATCCTGGAACGGCACGGCAGCGGACCCAGCGACCTGCTGCAGATCCTCGTGGAAATCCAGCACGCCTTCCATCACGTCCCCGAGCCGGTGTTGTCGCTTCTTTCCGAGCGGCTGAAGGTGCCCCTCGTGCGCGTGAAGGGCGTGGTGTCCTTCTACAGCTTCCTGTCGGTGGCGCCCCAGGGCGACTTCGTCATCCACTTCAGCGACAACATCACCGATCAGATGTTCGGCAACCGCGAGCTGGCGTCCCTGCTCTGCGAGCGGCTGGGCGTCCGGCTCGGCGAGACCCGCAAGGACGGGCGCGTGAGCGTGCACCTGACCTCCTGCACGGGCATGTGCGACCAGGGACCCGCGGCGCTGGTGAACTACCTGCCCGTGACCCGGCTGGATCCTCCGCGCATCGAACGCATCGCGGATCTCGTGAATGCGGGGGTGCCTCTCTCGGACTGGCCGCCGGAGCTCTTCACCGTGGAGACCCAGGTGCGCCGCTCGGACGTGGTGTTCCGGACGGCCATGGAGCCCGGCGCGGGGTTGCGCGCCAGCCTGGAACGGGGCGGCGAGATCCTGCCAGCTTGGGCCGAGGACATGGCGCCCGGCGATGCCATCCGTCACCACCTGGAGCGGGGCGGAGCGGAGACCCTCAAGGAAATCTACCGGTCCGAGTTGCGTGGTCGCGGCGGGGCGGGCTTCAAGACCGGCATCAAGTGGGAATCCGTGCGCAACGCCAAGACCGGCGGCCGGTTCGTGCTGTGCAACGCCGACGAGGGCGAGCCCGGCACCTTCAAGGACCGGGTGCTCCTCACGGACTACGCGGACACGGTGTTCGAAGGCATGACCATCTGCGGGCACGTGGTGGGCTCCAAGAGGGGCATCCTCTACGTCCGCCAGGAATACTGGTACCTCAAGCGGCACCTGGAAACCGTGCTGCAACGACGCCGGAAGGCGGGGCTGCTGGGTAAGGGCATCCTGGGCACGGGTCTGGACTTCGATATCGAGATCCACTGGGGCGCAGGCGCCTACATCTGCGGCATGGAAAGCGCCATGATCAAAAGCATCGAGGGTCGGCGCGGCATCCCGCGGCGCCGCTGGCCCCTGCCGGTGCACATGGGCTACCTGAAGAAACCCACGGTGGTGAACAACGTGGAGACCTTCGCTGCGGCGGCGCTCATCAGCGCCAAAGGCGGCGCCTGGTTCGCCTACAACGGCACGGGGCAGTCCAGCGGCACGAAGCTCTTCTGCGTGTCCGGGGATTGCGCCAGGCCTGGTGTCTACGAGTATCCCTGGGGCGTGACCATCCATGAGGTGCTCCGGGATGCGGGCGGACTGGATGCCATCGGGGCCCAGGTCGGCGGTCCCAGCGGCACCCTGGTGAACCGGGAGGAGTTCGACCGGACCGTGTGTTTCGAGGATCTGGCCAGCACCGGCACGCTCATGGTGTTCGGCCCCGGGCGCGACATCTTCGACGCGGTGAGGAATTTCGCGAGCTTCTTCCAGCATGAGAGCTGCGGTCTCTGCACGCCCTGCCGCGTGGGCACGACCCTGCTCGCCAACTACGTGAAGAAGTTCGACAAGGGCTGCGGCTCCCCGGTGGACCTGGAGGAGATCGAGCACATCGCCAAGGTCATGAAGACCATGGCCCACTGCGGATTGGGGCAGACCGCCAACCTGCACATCACCGACAGCATCCGGAAGTTCCCCGACATCTGGGAAGCGCGCATGCGCACCACCGAATTCATCCCCGCCTTCGATCTGGACGCCGCTCTCGAGGAGGCCCGGGGCCTCACGGGACGCACCGATGCCGCCGCCCATCTGACGCAAGAGGAGGCCTGAGCCATGACCCACACCTTCTTCCTCGACGGCCAAGAAATCCCCTTCCACGAAGGCCAGACGGTGCTGCAAGCCGCCCTGGCCGCCGGCCGCTACATCCCCCATCTCTGCTGGCGGCCGCAGCTGGAGCCCCACAGCTCATGCCGGCTCTGCACGGTCATCATCAACGGCCGCCCCTTTTCCTCCTGCACGCAACCCGCCATGAAGGATCAGAAGGTGGAATGCGACACGCCTGAGTTGCACGCCTTGCGCCAGGCCGTACTCCAGATGATGTTCGTGGAGGGCAACCACTACTGCCCCTCCTGCGAGGAAAGCGGCAACTGCCGCCTGCAGGCCATGGCCTATCACCTGGGCCTGCAGGACAACCACTTCCCGCAGCAGTTCCCCATCCGGGAGCGGGACACCAGCCATCCCGACGTGAACATGGACCGGGATCGCTGCATCCGCTGCGAAACCTGCGTGCGGGCCAGCCGCGATCTGGACGGGAAGAACGTGTTCGGAATCCACGGCCGCGGCATCAAATCCAAGCTGGCCGTGAATGCCACCTCCGGCCTGCTGAAGGACACGGAGCTGGCTGCCGGGGACCAGGCCGTGGCGCTCTGCCCCACGGGCTGTCTCACTGTCAAGCGCGTGGGCTTCAAAGTGCCCATCGGCCAGCGCATCTATGACAAGGATCCCATCAGCAGGGTGGCCTTGAACGAGTTCCTCGCCCAGGAGGCGACCCATGGCTGAGAAACTGAAAGTCGCCACCTGCTCCCTGGCGGGCTGCTTCGGCTGCCACATGTCGCTGCTGGACATCGACGAGCGGTTCATCGACCTGCTGGAACTGGTTGAATTCGACCGCAGTCCCATCGATGACATCAAGCACATCAGCCAGCCCGTGGACCTGGGCCTCATCGAAGGCGGCGTCTGCAACGCCGAGAATGTCCACGTCCTCCTTGAGTTCCGGAAGATGTGCAAAGTCCTTGTGGCCGTGGGGGAGTGCGCCATCACCGGTGGCATTCCCTCCATGCGCAACAGCTTCTCGCTGAAGCAGTGCCTGGAGGAGGCCTACATCCGCGGCGTTGGCGTGGAGTTCGCCCATGTGCCCGACGATCCCGAACTGCCCCTGCTCCTCGACAAGGTCCGGCCCCTGCACCACATCGTGAAGATCGACTACTTCCTCCCAGGCTGCCCGCCCTCGGCGGACGCCTTCTGGCACTTCCTGACGGAGCTGATGGCCGGGCGAGATCCCAGCCTGCCCCCGGCCCTGATCCGCTTCGACTGAACCTACCGCTTCCGAGGAATCGCCATGAGTCCCATCGCCAACCTTGAACTTGAAACAGCCAGCGGAAGCGGATCCCTCACCCGCACCGTGATCGAACCACTCACCCGGGTGGAAGGCCACGGGAAGGTGACCCTGCTCATGGACGAGCAGAACCACGTGAAGCAGGCGAGGCTCCATATCGTCGAGTTCCGGGGCTTCGAGAAGTTCATCCAGGGGCGCCCCTATTGGGAAGCGCCGGTGCTGGTGCAGCGCCTCTGCGGCATCTGCCCCGTGAGCCATCACCTGGCCGCGGCCAAGGCCATCGACATGTTCGTGGGGGCCCGCCAGCTCACCCCCACGGCGGAGAAGCTGCGCCGCCTCATGCACTACGGCCAGACCCTGCAGAGCCACGCCCTCCACTTCTTCCACCTGGCCAGCCCCGACCTGCTCTTCGGCTTCGGGGCCGATGTGGCCACCCGCAACATCATCGGCGTCATCCAGGCCCACCCGGCCCTGGCGGTGCAGGGGGTCAAGCTGCGGAAGTACGGCCAGGAGGTCATCCGGGTCCTCGCCGGCAAGCGGGTGCACGGCATCCTCGCCATCCCCGGCGGGGTGAACAAGGCCCTGAGCCGGGAGGATCGCGACTACCTTCTTAAGGACATTGATCAGGTGGTGGCCTGGTCCCAGGGCGCCGTAGGCATCGCCAGCAAACTGTTCACGGACAATCAGACCGAATTCGAGCGGTTCGGCTCCTTCCGCTCCAACTTCCTGTCGCTCACCACGCCCGAGGGCGATTTCGAGCTCTACGACGGCGGCCTCCGGGCCCAGGACGACAAGGGCCAGGACATCTTCGACCATGTGAACTACGCCCACTACCTGCGCTACCTCCACGAGGAGGTTAAATCCTGGTCGTACATGAAGTTCCCCTTCATCGTGTCCCTGGGCAACGACGAAGGCTGGTATCGCGTCGGTCCCCTTGCGCGCATCAACAACGCCCGGGCCATGGGCACCCCGCTGGCCGAAGAGGCCCGCAAGGCCTTCATGGCCACGGGGAAGGGGGAACCGGTCCATGCGACCCTGGCCTACCACTGGGCCCGCATGATCGAGATGCTTTATGCCGCCGAGGCCATCCGCGACCTGCTCAAGGACCCCGACATCCTCGGCACGGACCTGATGACCCAGGGCGAGCGGGCCACGGAAGGCGTGGGCGTCATCGAAGCGCCCCGCGGTACCCTCATCCACCACTACAAGATCGACGAGCATGATGCCATCGTGAAGGCCAACCTCATCGTCTCCACCACCCACAACAACACGGCCATGAACACCGCCGTGCGCGAGGTGGCGGCCCACTACCTCGACGGCAAGGTCCTCAACGAGGGCCTCCTCAACCACATCGAGGTGGCCATCCGGGCCTACGACCCGTGCTTGTCCTGCGCCACCCACGCCCTGGGCAAGATGCCCCTCCAGGTGGAGTTGAGGGATGCCGAAGGCAACCTGGTGGACCGGCTGGTGAAGGGGCCCGACGGCTCCCTCAGCTGCGACGCGGTCTAGGCCAGTATGAAACCGCGCATCGTCGTGTTCGGTTATGGCAACCCCAGCCGGGGGGATGATGCTCTGGGGCCGATGTTATTGGACCGGGTGGAGGCATGGCTCGCGGTCCACCCGGAATTTCCGGTGGAGTTGGTCACCGATTTCCAGCTGCAGATCGAGCATGCCCTGGATCTCCAGGGGGCGGATCTCGCGCTGTTCCTGGATGCCGATGTGAGTTGCCCGCACCCCTTTGCCCTGCGGCAGGCCGTGCCCCTGCAGGACGCCAGCTACAGCTCCCATGCGCTGAGCCCCGAGGCTGTGCTCCACGTGTGCCGGGAGCTGAGCGGAACGGAGCCTCCGCCCTCCTACATCCTGAGCATCCGGGGTGAGCGTTTCGAGCTGGGTGAGCCCCTCAGCCCCGCCGCCGAGCGCAACCTGGAAGAGGCCTGGCGCTTCCTCCAGAAGGCGCTCCGGGATGGTTGTGCCCACCTGGAGGAAGTCGGTATACGCTAGCGCATATGCACGAACTCTCCCTCATGGAAGGCATGGTCCAGGACATCCAGGAGTCGGCTCTGAGCCAGGGCTTTCGCCGGGTCCACCAGGTGCGCCTGGAAGTGGGGCGGCTCTCCGGCGTGGAGGTGGAAGCCCTGCGCTTCGCCTTCGGCCCGGCCACCGAAGGGACGATCATGGCCGGGGCTAACCTGGAGATCATCGAACTTCCGGGGCTCGGCAGCTGCCAGTCCTGCGGCGCGGAGGTGGAGATCGAGGCCCGCTATGATTTATGCCCAGTCTGCGGGGATGGCTTCGTGAGCCTCGTGAGCGGTACGGAAATTCGAGTCAAAGACCTGGATGTGGATTAGGCGGTTGTCGAGCGATCGGAGGTTCCATGTGCACCACCTGCGGATGCGGCGGCAGCGATGCCAAGGTGGACGGCGTGCCGCACGGGCACCATCACCCAGCCGGCCATGAGCGCGGCGTCCAGGGAACGGGCCGCCGGCGTGTGAGCCTGGAACAGAGCCTGCTGGCCAAGAACGATGCCTTCGCCGCCCAGAACCGCCGGGCCTTCGCTGAGCGCGGCCTGCTGACCTTGAACCTCGTGAGCAGTCCGGGCTCGGGCAAGACCACTCTCCTGGAAGCCACCATCCTGCGCCTCAAGGGACGGCTGCCGGTGGCGGTGATCGAAGGCGACCAGCAGACCACCCAGGATGCGGACCGCATCCGCGCGGCGGGGGCGCCGGCCGTCCAGATCAACACTGGCAAGGGCTGCCATCTCGACGCGCACATGGTGGGCCACGCCCTGGAAACCCTGGCGCCGGAGCAAGGCGCGGTGCTGATGATCGAGAATGTGGGCAACCTCGTCTGCCCCGCGGCCTTCGACCTGGGCGAGGCCCACAAGGTGGTGATCCTTTCGGTCACGGAGGGCGAGGACAAGCCCCTGAAGTACCCCGACATGTTCGCGGCCTCGAGCCTCATGCTGCTCAACAAGGTGGACCTTCTGCCGCACCTCCGCTTCGATGTGGACCGCTGTCTGGCCTTCGCCCGGCGCGTGAATCCCGCCATCCAGATCCTGCATGTCTCCGCTCAGACCGGCGAGGGCATGGACGGCTGGCTGACCTGGATCGAGACCGCCCGGGCTGGGGCTCTGGCTGCCCGCGCCTGATGCCGCGGCTGCGCATCGAGGTCCAGGGCGTGGTGCAGGGCGTGGGCTTCCGGCCCACCGTCTACCGTCTGGCCCTGGAGCGGGGCCTGACTGGAACCGTGTGGAACCACGCTCGGGGCGTCACCATCGAAGCCCAGGGGGCGCAGGGAGCCCTGGCGACCCTGCTGCGCGCCTTGAGGGAGGAGATACCTCTCCCGGCCCGGGTGACTGATCTGACCACCACCCATCTTCCGGAGGTGGCAGGAGAAGCCGGTTTCCAGATCCGCGCCAGCGATGAGGGGGGCGTGATCCGCCCGGTGGTGCCCCCGGACCTCGCGGTGTGCGCCGCTTGCGCCGAGGAAATGGACGCGCCCGGAGAACGACGCCACCGCTATCCCTTCACCAACTGCACCTACTGCGGGCCGCGCTACTCGATCATCGGCGGCCTGCCCTACGACCGGCCCCGAACGGCTATGCGGGGCTTCCCCCTGTGTCCGGACTGCGCCCGGGAGTACACCGATCCCCTGGACCGCCGCTTTCACGCCCAGCCCATCGCCTGTCCGACCTGCGGGCCGCGCTTGCGGCTGCTCCAGCCCGATGGGACGAAGCTCATGGAGGCCGAGGCCGCCTTGCAGGGCGCGGCTGCAGCCTTGCGGGAGGGACAGATCCTGGCCCTCAAGGGCCTGGGCGGCTACCAGCTGCTCGTGGATGCGACTTCCCCGGAGGCCGTGCGCCGCTTGCGAGACCGAAAGCGGCGGGAGGAGAAACCCTTTGCGGTGATGTTCCCGACCCGGGAGGCCCTGGCAGCGGCCTGCGCCGTGAGTGAGGACGAATGGCGGGCCCTCGCTGCTCCCGAGGCCCCGATCCTGCTGCTGAGGCGACGGCCTGGTTCCCAGGTGGTGCCAGGCGTGGCCCCAGGCAACCCCCGACTCGGCGCCTTCCTGCCCTACACGCCGCTGCACCGCCTGCTGTTGGCGGCGGCGGACCGGCCCCTGGTCTGCACCTCGGGGAACCTCAGCGATGAGCCCATGGCCTTCGAGGATGACGAGGCCCTGCGTCGGCTCGGGAGTCTGGCGGACCTGTTCCTGGCCCATGACCGGCCCATCCTGCGGCCCGTGGACGACTCCGTGCTGCGGGTGGATGGCGATGGCCCCACGCTGCTGCGCCGCGCCCGGGGCTTCGCGCCCTTGGCGGTGCCGCTGCCGGGGCTGGAGGAAGCCCCGGCGATCCTCGCCTTCGGGGCCCACCAGAAAGCCACGGTGGCGCTGCTGCATCGGGGCCAGCTGGTCATGAGCCAGCACCTGGGGGATCTCACCAGCCTTGAAGGCGCTGAGCTCCTTGAGCGCACCGTCGAGAACCTGCTGGCCTTTTTCGAGGTGCGGCCCCAGCGGCTCGCCTGCGATCTGCATCCGGACTATGCCAGCACCCGCCTCGCGGAACGGCTGGCCGCCGAGTGGAAATTGCCGCTGATCCGCGTCCAGCATCATCACGCCCATGGCGCTGCCTGCGCTGCCGAGCAGGGCCTCCAGGGGCCCGTGCTGGCCCTGGCCTGGGATGGCACGGGCCTCGGCAGCGATGGCACCCTCTGGGGCGGCGAAGCGCTGCAGGTGGATGGCGCTTCGTTCCAACGGGTAGGCCACCTCAAACCCTTTCCCTTGCCCGGTGGGGAAGCCGCGGTTCGCGAACCCCGCCGTAGCGCCTGCGGCCTGCTGTGGGCCTGCGGAGGCGGCTCCGAGCCGCCCCCCGGGTTGGCCTCGACCTTGGACGGATCGGAGTGGCAGCTATTGCAGGCCATGCTCGACAAGGGCCTGCGAAGTCCCCTCACCTCCAGCATGGGGCGCCTCTTCGACGCCGTGGCGGCCCTGGCCGGCCTCCATCCCCGACGCAGCTTCGAAGGGCAGGCGGCCATGGCCCTGGAGTTCGTAGCGGAAACCGGGGCGGTGCCACCCTATCCCTTCGAGGTGGCGGATGGCATCGCGGACCCGGCGCCCCTGGTGGAGGCGCTGCTGCGCGACCTTGCTGCGGGACGTGCCGTGTCCTACGTTTCTGCCCGTTTTCACGCCGCCTTGGCGGAACTGGCTCTGGCATGGGCGCAGCGGGCCGGCTTGCCCGATGTCGTGCTGTCCGGGGGTTGTTTCCAGAACGCCCTGCTCACCTTGCAGGTACAGCACAAGCTCGCTGCCGCTGGGTTCCGGGTACACCGGCACCGCCTTTTCCCGCCCAACGATGGGTGCATTTCGCTGGGGCAGGCCGTCGTCGCCGTGAGGAGTGGCCACACAGGCTTGCCTTGAAAAGGTGGCTGGAGGAAGCGCGCCCGTTCGGCAAGGGCCGTACGAGCCAAAAGACAGGAAGCGCAGGGGGTGCGCTTCCTGTCTTTTGGCTTCCAGGTTTTGGACCAGAGCTTGAACTTCAGCTCCAGACCATCAGGCGGCTTTCGGTGTGGGACTCAGAGGCCAAGGCTCACGGTCACGGTTGCCCCCGCGGTGACGGTGGCGGGCATGGCGGACGAGGTGCTCGCGGAGGTCGTGCCGTCGAGGTTAAGGGTGGTGCGGATGGCCTGGAGGCTGTAGGCTCCCGCCGGAACATGGGTGAATCCGTAGGTTTCGGTGGAGGTGCCCACCGTCGCCATGGTGGAGTTCACGATGAAGGTCTGCGTTCCGGAAGTCGGCGTGGCGATCGCCTGGAGGAGGTTCACCGAGTCGCTCTGGTCGCTGGTGGCCACCGGGGTGATGTCGCCCGAAGCGGTGCCCGTGGCGGCATCCATGGCAAAGGACGTGTTGTAGGTGAACACGGGCGAGGTGGCGGTCAGCGCATAGCCATCGCTGGCCTTGGCATCATAGGCTACGACCGTGGTGGAACCAGCGGAGGGCTGGCTCACCACATAGTAGGTGGCGCCGACGGGAAGCAGATCCAGCGTGTAGCTGCCAGTGGCGTCCGTGGTGGCGGTGCGGGCGATCCTGGCATTTCCGGAGGCATCCAGGGTTTCCGCGTAGACCGTGGCGCCGGCGAGTGCGCTTGCGGTGGCGGCGTCGGTCAGCTTGCCGGAAATGGATCCCGTGACCACCTTGTCATAGGCCCAGACCGTCGGCCGGAGGATGTAACTGCTTGAGGCACCCGCCTGAACCAGCTGGATCGAATGGGCCGCGTCGAAGTCGATCCAGACATCCTTCGTGGTGCCCGCAGCCACATCAAAGTTCACGACCAGCTTGACGCCCGTCTGCAGGCCAGAAGGGACGGTCAGGGGTTGCACCGTTCCATCCGAGAGCTTCACGGTGTTGCCCGAGCCCAGGGTCAAGCGCATCTGCTGATAGTGGCCCGCAGGCAGGGTAGCGCCGGCGGCCAGGGATTCCTCCACGCCTCCAACCAGGTTGAGGAGATTGATGGTCTTGTTGGGCGTGCCGAGGGTGATCCAGCCGCCGTTGCCGCTGATCTCCACGGTCTGGATGTTGAGGTTCACCTCCTGGTAGCCGGCGATGGGGCCGTCCACCAGATGGACATTCATGGCCGTGGAACCGGAGGAGGAGCCTGATCCGCTGCACCCGAAAGCCAAAGCCAAGCCGGTGCCGAGAATCGTGAGGATTGCCAAGCGCTGGTTGTTCATGAAACCTCCTTGTTGAGGGCACAGTGCCCGGGTGATGGAAGGGCGAGGTGATGTGGAGCTCCTCCTTGAATGGGGGAGAAGGGCTGCCACTGCTTCCCAGAGCACCTGAAGGTCAAAGAACCTGCCAGGAGTTTTTATGGGAGTTAGGCCCGGCTGCGGGTGTTCCTGACCCGATTCCGCCGTGAAGCAGGGTCAGAATGCCTCGCCGCGGAGTTGGATTTGGGGCGAGGGGGGCCCGGGCGGTCTCGCCCAGGCCCCCCTCGCCGGTCCGTTTACGGCGTGATTACATGCCTCCACCCATGCCGCCCATGCCGCCCGTGCTGCCAAGAACGAGGCGGGTGGCGACCAGGGTCGAACCTGTCGCAGTGCCGGTGGCCTCCACCATGCTGCCCGCCTTGACGGCGGCCCAGAAGCTGGCGGCGGTCATGGCGATGCCCTGGGATTGATAGGTGGTGCTTGAGGTGACGCTGACCGTGAAGCCGTTGAGCACAAGGGTCTGTGCGTTGGCGTCCACGGTCGTGACCAGGCCCAGGAGATCGCTTGCGGTCATTCCACCGGTGGTGCTGGCCATCTCGGAAATCCGGGTGGCATAGGCGGCGCCACTGCTGTTTTTCCTGGTCGAGTCGCCCATCACGGCGACCCAGTCACCCACCTTCAGCTGGGTGGCGGGGATGGCGACGTCCATAGAGGTGATCAGGGTCGAACCGTCCATCCAGAAAGTGGTGCCCGACACGGTAACGGTCATGGCGGTGAGGTCCAGAGCCGTGATCGCGCCCTTCACCTGCAGGTCGGTCATGCCGGAGCCTGAGCCCATGCCGCCGCCCATGCCCGCGAATTCCACTTCGACCTGGGTGGCGTTCAGGATGGTGCTGGAACCGGCGGCCAGGTTCCCCTGGACCTCCACCATGGCGCCTTCGGCGAGGGTGCCAACCACCGTGGCCTGGTCATAGTTCACCGTGAGAGACATGAGGTTGAAGGTCTTCGCGGTGGTGTTGAGGTTCAGCACCAGCCCCCGGAGGCCCATGCCGGTGCCGGGATCGCCCATGGTTCCCATCACGGTCACCCAGGCGGCGGTGAGGTCGGAGCCGGAGACCGTCCCGCGAACCTGGGCCCAGGCGCCGTTGGCCAGGGTGCCGTTCACGGTGGCGGCACCGTAATGGACGGTCCAGGTGCCCAGGGTAAAGGTCTTGGCCGTGGCGTCGAGGTTGGAGACCTGGCCCATGCTGCCGTTCTGGCTCATGTCCATGCCGGGTTTGCGGCGTTCCACCCGGGTGGCGAGGTAGCTGCCATCCGCCAGGAAGGAACCATAGACCGAGACGAAATCCCCCACCAGGAAGTCCGCGAGGGTGAGGGTGGTGTAGGTGCCGTCCTGGTTTTCCTGGGCGAGCTGCGTGAGCGCGTCCACCTGGACCGCATGGCCCATGACGGTCAGCTGGGAAGCGGTGAGATCGATGACCTGGATCTGGCCCATGAAGGAGGGCATGAGCTGGACGCTCTGCATGGTGTAGCCGCTGCCGCCCATGGTGCCACCCATGGTGCCACCCATGGTGCCGCCCATGCCGCCGGCCGTGGTCTTCCCGGTCATGACCACGCCTGGCTGGACCATGGAGGCCGTCGCGGACTGGCCATTCATGGTCACCGTGGCTCCGGTCAAGGTGAGGGGGGTGTGATTGATCTGGGGGGCGGCACTGGTGCCGGCCACCACCCCGGCCACCACGCCCGCGACGGGGGTGGTGGGCGTCGTGGCATTCGTCCCAGTGGATCCACCGCTGCTTCCTCCGCAAGCGATCGAGAGTCCGGCGGTGAGGACGGCGAGAAGGGCGAACGATTTCATGTGAGCTCCTTGGGTGGGCTGATCTCGGGCGGGCCCCGGATCCAGAAAAGAATTCCAAGGGGTCAACTAACAAGGAACATGCCAAGCGTTTCTTAAAGACTTAGGGCTCTGACCGCGACATATTGACCCGTTTTCCTGGGCAAGGCGGGTCGGAACGCCCTGGCGGCCTCGTGAAAGGCGCGCTCCACCAGAGCCTGGGAATGGAGGGTCCCCACGCCCGGCCCACCTGCCGGGGCATGGCGAGGGACAGCACCGGGCCAGCAAGCTGGAAGGTCCCGGCCTGGGTGCGAGGGAGAAGAGTGCAGTGGAACCCACCGCGCAGACTGACTTGACCCTTGGCTCCATGGCCTCATGGCTTGGCGCTGCCTTTCAGCAAATCCTCGGCAGCTGCTCCCCGCTGAGGAGATCCAATAAACGCGAGGTGCCCAGGGACGTTCTCAGGCTCACGCGCCCGGCCGGACCTGGGGTCACGCGGCCGATGCGGGCCGCACCCGTCCCCTCCGGAGCCGCTTGAAGCACGGCCAGAGCCTGCTCCGCCTGGGCTTCCGGCAGGAAGACCACCATGCGGCCCTCGCAGGCGACGTAGAGGGGATCGAGACCGAGGATCTCGCAGGCGGCGGCCACCGCTTCGTCCACGGGAATCGCAGCCTCCTCCGCCTCGATGGCGACTTTGGCCGTCGTGGCGATCTCGTTGAGCACCGAAGCCAGCCCGCCCCGCGTGGGATCCCGCAGGCAATGGACATTCAGGCCCGCGTCGAGCAGGGCGCCGGCCAGGTGATGCACGGGCCCGCAGTCGCTGGTGACGGGCGACTCGAAGGCGAGGCCCTCCCGCACTGACATCACCGCGATGCCGTGACGGCCCAGATCTCCGCTGACGATGACCGCATCGCCGGGTTGGACGCGGCGGGGATGGATGTCCACGCCCGGCGGGATGAGTCCAATGCCGGCCGTCGTGATGAAGATGCCATCCGCCTTGCCCCGGTCCACCACCTTCGTATCCCCCGTGGCGAGCTGCACGCCACAGCGATCCGCTGCCAGCTTCATGGACGCCACCAGCCCTGCCAATTCAGAAAAAAGCAGACCCTCCTCAAGGATGAAGGCCGTGGACAGGGCCAGGGGCTTCGCCCCGGCCATGGCCAGATCATTCACGGTTCCGAAGACCGCCAGCTCTCCCATGTCCCCTCCGGGGAACACGCGGGGCTGCACGACGAATCCATCGGTCGTGAAGGCCAGACGGGCCCCGCCCGCCTCGATGACGGCGCTGTCGTGCGGGCCCGCGGGATCCGCCCCGAGGGCGGGCAGGAACAAGCCCTCGATGAGCTCCTTCATGAGCCGCCCCCCGCCCCCGTGGGCCATCTGGACCGTGTCGTGGCGCAGGGGACGCGGGCAGGCGAGGGCGAAGGGATCGGTGGCCATGGAGGGATTATGGAACGGAAGCGCAACCCCATGTCGAGCCAGATTGACTGGTTGCCAAAGAGAAAAGCCCCTGGCTGAAATGGCCAGGGGCTTGGGTCTAAAGCCCTGAATAAAGGTCAGGGCGTGATGATGCCGGACAAGGTGTCGGCCCAGCCCATGCTGCCAGGGTGCGCTTGGAAGGGCGCGGCGGAGGGATCCCAACCGGGCGAAGCGTAGGTGCGGATCAGGAGGTTATAGGTCTTCCCGCTTTGGAGAACGCCCGGGGGCAATTGCACCGAATTGGTCGAGGTGTAAATGCGTGCCACAGGGATCGTGGTGGTGGTCGATCCGTTCGCGAAGAGTTCCCGGACGTAGATCACGGTTCCCGTGGGAGTACCGGTGGCCGGCGCGGTCCAGGAGAGGGTGGGAGTGAGCCCCACGGCTGTGGGGTCACTGAAGAGTGACTGGCCGCCAAGCTGGGGGTTCAGGACCGGACTCACCAGCGGCCTGACAGGAGAAGTCGAGGTGGGCAGCGTGTTGTTGATGGACTGGATGAAGGCATACTGCCGGGAAGCCACGGTCGTGCCTGGCAGCAGGTAGCTCTTTCGGAAAATCATGATGGCGTAGGTGAAGAGATCGAAGCCCTGGGGAGGGGCAGGCACCTGCACCGTCCCTGCGTTGAGATCCGTCAGGTCCCCAGAATTGAAGTAATACAACAAGTCCATGGCATTGATGAAGCCGTACTGCGCGAACCCGGGCTGGCAATCGAGGTAGAACTCGCCGTAGAGCGTCGTCGCCGTCGGATTGACAGCAGGCTGATGCTGGGCGAATTCCGACCGCTTCCAATTGAAGGCGAAATTGATCGACGCGCCGGGCATCGCTCCGAAAGTCCCGCCAACGGATGCCCCGGCCCCATTTGTCATCGTGAGGGAGGATGGGGCATAGACCTTGCTGGCCACCTGGTAGGTCTCAACGCCCAATGGTTTCGAAGCCATCTGGATCAGCTGAGGGTGGTCGCCCTTGGCCGTATCCGCGAGCGGGTAGGAGATTCCACCACTATTCGCCCAGTCCACGGTAAGGCTGTTCAAGCTGGTGTCACCGTCGATGGGCCAATTGACACTGGCATCCCAATTGGGCATTTCATAGAGGCGTGCATTGAAATCGAAGAATTGAAGGTAATCGGAACTGGTCCAGGGATCCATGCCCGTCGTGCTGAAGACGATATTGGTGGGTGAGGCGGTAGCGGCCGTCACATCCTTCCGGCCGCCAATGTTCCAGCCCAGGTCCACCTGACTCTTGTCCGTCCAGATGTAATCCGAGCTGCCGAAGGTCAGCCAATAAGGGCCCGAAGGGACATGGTTCACGGAGAAGGTGCCATCCGTGGCGTTGTAGGTACCTGCCACTGTCGTGAATCCCCCTCCGGCGGCGGGGACAAGGGCCCCGATGGCCAAGCTGCTGGCATTCGGCGCCGAGTCGGTCCCGAGGGTGTGCGTGGTCCAGCTGAACGGCAGGTGCCTGAGGATGCTGGTGCCGTGGACCTTCGTGGGCGCCGTGGGCGTGGCATTGGAGGAACTGCCGCCGCCGCCACCGCAAGCCAAGGTGATGGCCAGGGCGGTGATGAGCACGGAGGAAAGGGCCAAACCCTTCCCGCAATTCCATGGGCGGTTGAACATTTGCATAGATCTCCTTGAGGTGGTCTTAAAGTGTAAACGGCACTTGGATAAAAAAGGTATCCAGGTGTGACGTAGTCCACATTTGCGTCATATTTTCGAGGGCCTATTGATTTTTGAACCCGCTCTTGGTCAGCGCCCTTCAGCTTCGTGCTGAATCCGAAGGGCCACCTCCGGAACGGCTGCAGCCACCTCAGGACTCAGCCCCAGGCCGATCTCCTGGGGAAACCGGATGGAAATGGCGTAGAGCACCACGTCCGGTGTTTCCCCCAGCAGGTAGAAGCTGTCCAGCAGGTCGCGCAGGCCGATGTCATGGGCCGTGAGGCTCGGCGGGAAATCCGAGGAGAACCGGGGCGTCAGCCGCTGGATGGTGCCGGGGGAGGCCCCGTCGGCGGTGGCATCCACGAGGATCATGCGCTTCGCTTCCCGCATGGGTTCCAGCAGCACCAGGCTGCCGGTGCCGCCATCAAGCAGGTCCACGCCGGGTAAGGGGTCGCCGTGGTTTTTCAGGTGCTCGACCACGGCCACCCCCACCCCCTCGTCGCCAAGGAGGGTGTTGCCGATGCCGAGGACCAGGAGGCGGGAAGCCGAGCGAGCCTCAGTCAAGCAGGTCATCCCGCTCGAACTTCCAGCCGCCCACCATGGAGGAGGTGGTGCCGCGGCCTTCCACGTAGTCGTGATAGAAGACCAGATACACATGCACCAGGGTGAACAGGACGTAGAACCAGAGCATGGCGTGGTGCCACTGGCGCACGGCCATCTCGCCGCCCATGAGGGGCACCACCCAGGCCGCCAGCTTCCCGAAGATCGAGTGGCTCATGGAGGCGTAGAGGGCGAAGCCCGTGAGCGCCTGGAACAGGAAGATGAAGAAAGTGGCGAAATAGATGAGCCCCGCCAGCCGGTTGTGGCCGATGGAGATGCGCCCCCGGCCGCGTGTTTGCAGGATGTCGATGCGCAGGACCTCGAGCATGTCGCGGAAGGCCGCCTTGTTGGTGGGGATGAAGTTGTCCCAAGCCGCGAAGCGGTTGCCCACGAAGCCCCAGTAGGTGCGGACGAGCATGTTGAAAAGGAACGCGTAGCCGGCCACGAAGTGGATGAAGCGCACGGTGCCGAACCAGTATTGGAAGGAGGCCTCCTGGGCGTAGCTCACCGAGAAGGGCTTGCCGATCATGACTCCGGTGATGGCCAGGGCCGTGATGGCGAGGGCGTTGATCCAGTGGAAGGCCCGGACCGGCAGCTCCCAGACATAGAGGCGGCGGTAGGTGTGGTGCATGGACATAGGCACCTCAGTAGAACTGGACCTGGTGGACCTGCTTCCCGGCGGGATCGTAGACGTGCACCGCGCAGGCGATGCACGGATCGAAGGAGTGGATGGTTCTCAGGATTTCCACCGGCTGTTCCGCATTGGCCACCGGCGTCCCGATGAGGGCCTCCTCGTAGGAGGACCGCTGCCCCTTCGCGTCCCGGGGCGAGGCGTTCCAGGTGCTTGGCACCACCAGCTGGTAGTTGTCGATGACGCGGTCCTTGATGCTCACCCAGTGGGCCAAGGCGCCCCGGGGCGCCTCGGTCATGCCCACGCCCTCGGCGGTGGCGGGCCAGGTGTCGGGATCCCAGTGGTAGCGGGTGAAGGTCTTGGTCTCGCCGTTCTTCAGGTTGGCGATGAGGTCGTCGTAGAAACCCTTCATCCAGTGGGCGACTACTTGCGTTTCCACGCCGCGCGCCGCGGTGCGCCCCAAGGTCGAGAACAGGGCGGTGATGGGCACATCCAGCTTCTTCAGCACGGCGCCCACCAGTTCCTTCACATCGGCGTTGCCCTTGGCGTAGGCCACCAGCATGCGGGATAGCGGCCCCACTTCCATGGCGTGTTCCTTCCACCGGGGTGTCTTCAGCCAGGAGTATTTCCCGTTCACATCGAGCTGGTCGTAGGGTGGCTTGGGCCCGGTGTAGTGGAATTCCGTCTCGCCCTTGAAGGGGTGCAGCCCCACGCCATCCCCCGCCCCGTACTGGTACCAGGAGTGGCTGATGTACTCCTTGATCTCGTTGGCGTCCTTGCCGTTCACCTCGTGGATCTCGTTGAGGTTCCGGTTGAGGATGGCGCCGCGGGGCAGCAGGAAGGAAGAGGGATCGTTGTAGCCCCGGGTGGGCAGGTCGCCGTAGGCCAGGTAGTTCTGCAGGCCGCCGCCGATGGCGCCCCAGTCCTTGTAGAAGCCGGCGATGGCCAGCAGATCCGGGATGTAGACCTGCTCTACGAAGTCGATGGCGTCCTTGATGAGGCTGCCCACGTGGGTGAGCCGCTCAGTGTTGATGGCGTTCACCTCTTCAAGGTTGAAGGAGCAGGGCACGCCTCCCACGAGGTAATTGGGATGGGGGTTCTTACCGCCGAAGATGGCGTGGATCTTCACCAGCTCCTTCTGCCACTCCAGGGCGTCGAGGTAGTGGGACACCGCCAGCAGGTTCACCTCCGGCGGCAGCTTGTAGGCCTGGTGCCCCCAGTAGCCGTTGGCGAAGATGCCCAGCTGACCGCTCTCCACGAACTTCTTCAGGCGGCTTTGCACGGCAGCGAAGTGTCCCGGGTTGGACTTGGGCCAGGGCGAGAGCGACTGAGCCAGCTTGGAGGTGGCCACGGGATCGGCCTTCAGCATGCTCACCACATCCACCCAGTCGAGGGCATGGAGATGATAGAAATGCACCACGTGATCCTGCACGTACTGGGCGCAGAACATCAGGTTGCGCACCAGCTCGGCGTTCTTGGGCACGGTGATGCCCAGGGCGTCTTCCACGGAGCGGACGCTGGCCAGTGCGTGCACGGTGGTGCAGACGCCGCAGACGCGCTCGGTGAAGGCCCAGGCATCGCGAGGGTCGCGGCCCTTCAATATTTTTTCGATGCCGCGCACCATGGTACCGGCGCTGTAGGCGTCCTTCACGACGCCGTTCTCCACCACCGCTTCGATGCGGAGGTGGCCTTCGATGCGGGTGACGGGATCAATGACGATACGGTTGCTCATCAGTCCACCTTCTCGCTGTTGGGCGTGTCCTTGACGGCTTCGGCCACCTGTTCATGGATCAACTTGCGCTTGCGGATGTTGGTGGAAACGGCGTGGGCGGCCACGCCGACGGCGGTCACGGCCGTGAGGGCCACGCCGACGGAATCGGCTGTGGATTCGATGCCGAAGCCCGGGAACGAAGGCAGGTGCCGGTAGAAGGGCCCGTTGTCCCAGAATCCGTTCTCGCTGCAGCCCAGGCAGCCATGGCCGGACTGGATGGGATAGCTGGTGCCCTCGTTCCACTTGGTGACGGCGCAGGCATTGTAGGTGAGCGGTCCCCGGCAGCCCATCTTGTAGAGGCAGTAGCCCTTTCTCGCGTGATCGTCGTCGAAGGCTTCCACGAACAGGCCCGCGTCGAAGTAGGGCCGACGGTAGCAGGTGTCGTGGACGCGCCTGGAGTAGAACTCCTTGGGGCGGCCCTGGGCATCGAGCTCCGGGGGCCGGCCGAACATGAGGATGTGCGTGACCAGGGCCACCATCACATCGGCGATGGGCGGGCAGCCGGGCACGTTGATGACGGATTTGCCGATCAGCTCGTGGATGGGGGTCGCGCCCGTGGGATTGGGCCTGGCCGCCTGGACGCAGCCGTAGGAGGCGCAGTTGCCCCAGGCGACCACCGCCGAGGCGCCCCTGGCCGCCTCCTGGAGGATGTCCTCCGCCGTGCGTCCGCCGATGGTGCAGTAGATTCCATTTTCCTTGGTGGGCACGGAGCCCTCCACAAGGAGGATGTACTTCCCGGCATATGCCTTCATGGTGTCGGCCTTGCACTTCTCGGCCTGATGGCCCGCCGCCGCCTGCAGGGTTTCCGAGTAGTCGAGGGAAATCGCGTCCAGCAACACGTCCGCCACGATGGGGTGGGAGGCGCGAATGAAGGATTCGCTGCAGCAGGTGCATTCCTGGAAGTGCAGCCAGATGATCGGGGGCCGTTCCTTCTTTTCGAAGGCCTTGGCGACGGCGGCCGAAGCCTTGGGGGCCAATCCTGCGGCCGCCGCCGCGAAGGAGCAGAACTGCAGGAAGTCCCGCCGACTGTAGCCCTTCTCCCGCATCTCGTCCCAGAGCGTGCGCCTTCCACCTGACATGCTGCCTCCTTGGCCGTACAGGCCGTAGTTGAGACTGCGTCTTTAAAAAGACTTATGGGGTGTCTATTAAACCCAGGGTAGGAACCAGGGGAAGCCTGTCAAGGCACCCCGGTGTGCAGGAAGGCCATGGAAAACAAGGTTGTTATTAGGACAAATGAATCCTCAACCGCTCCATGGGTGTGAAAAGCCTGAAGGATTGGAGCCTATTAAGAGTTGAACTTCAGCCTTGGCTCAATGGATTCAGGGAACCCCAGCCCACTGGCTTCAGGTTCCAAGGCCCCTCCCGATAAGACGGAAAAGGAGTTCATCTTGGGTCGAATTACCGTCATCGACGATGCCAGAATCTGCCGGACGCCTCTGAAAAACGCCCTGCTCTGTGCGGGGCATCGCGTGGAAGAGCCCGAACCCACCTGCGTTTTCGATCTCATGCTTGCGCTGCGCAAGGACCTTCCCGACTTGGTGATCACGGATATCGAGATGCCTGGTTGCAGCGGTGTCAGCCTTATCCGCATGATCCGTGAAGACCCGGTGCTCGGGAAGACACCCATCCTGGTGGTCTCGGTCCACCACGATGAATCCATGGTGGCCGGCCTCAGTCAGCTGAACATTCAAGGCTTTCTCATCAAACCTGTGGACCTGCATCGAACCATCAGGGAAGTCCTGTCCATCCTGGGCCAGATGGAAACGCCAGCGGTGACCAGGGGGCTATGAAGGAAACCCCCGGCGGTGCAGGTGGGGTTTCCGTCCCGTGTTCGGCCCTTGAACCACCGGGCCTCGCTCGAATCAGCCCACGGGCTCGAAACGCCGGTAGCGGTAGTAGGCGGCGCAGGCCCCCTCGGAGGAGACCATGGTGGCGCCCAGGGGGTGATCCGGCGTGCAGGCCTTGCCAAAGGCGGGGCACTCGACGGGTTTCAGGAAACCCTGCAGCACGAGACCGCTTTGGCAGTCCGGGGACTCGGGGCCGCCGATGGCGCCCACCTTGAAGCGCAGGCTGGCGTCGTACTCCGCGTAGGCCTCCCGCAGGCCGAAGCCGCTGTCCGGGATGCCGCCGATGCCTCGCCAGGTGCGGTCCACGATCTGGAAGACTTCCTGGATCAACGCCTGGGCGGGCCGGTTGCCGCCGGCCTTCACCAGGCGCGCGTACTGGTTTTCCACCTCGGCCCGGCCTTCTTCCAGCTGGGTGACGCACATGAGGATGCCCTGGAGCAGGTCCACGGGCTCGAAGGCCGTGACCACGATGGGCACATGGTGCTTCGCCGCGAGGGGGTGGTATTCCTCGGTGCCCATGATGCTGCACACATGGCCCGCCGCCAGGAAACCGTCCACGCGCCGCTGGGGCGAGGCGAGGATCGCCTCCAGGGCGGGCGGCACGCGCACATGGGACACGAGGATGGAGAAGTTCCGGAGGCCTTCCTTCTTGGCCTGGGACACCGCGAGGGCATTGGCGGGCGCCGTCGTCTCGAAGCCCACGGCGAAGAACACCACTTCCTGATCCGGGTTGGTCCGAGCCAGGGCCAGCGCGTCCAGAGGCGAGTAGACCACCCGCACATCGCCTCCCCGGCTCTTCACGGAGAAGAGATCCTCCTGGCTCCCGGGCACCCGCAGCATGTCCCCGAAGGAACAGAAGATCACCCCGGGGCGGGCCGCGATGGCCAGCGCCTGGTCGATGAGGGCCACGGGCGTCACGCACACGGGGCAGCCGGGCCCGTGGATGAGGGTGATGGCGGCGGGGATCAGCTCGTCGAGGCCGTACTTGACGATGGCGTGGGTCTGGCCGCCGCAGACTTCCATGAGGGACCAGGGCCGGGTCACCTTGCGGTGGATGGCCTCGGCCAGGGTCTGGGCGGCCTTCCCGTCGCGAAATTCCTCCACGAACTTCATGCACCCTCCTGGGCCCAGCCGTCCTCCAGCTGGGCGAGGGCCTCGAGCATGAGGCGCGCCTCGCCTTCATCCAGCTGCTCCAGGGCCAGCCCCGCGTGCACCACCACCCAGGCGCCCGGTTCCGCCTCCGGCACGCAGGCCAGGCTCACTTCCTTCACGGTGCTGCCGAAGGCCACCCGGCCCATGCGGAGCGCCGATTCGTCCACATCGAGGATCTGACCGGGTACGCCGAGACACATGGGCACTCCTAGCTCTTCAAGCCTAGCGCAGGCCGGAAGGGAGGGTCCCGGAATCCCGCGGGCCGTGCTCCAATGACCCCATGACGCAGGCCACCCACCGAACCCGAGGCGCCATCCTGGTGGCGCTGGCCGCCCTGCTCTGGAGTTCCAGCGGCCTCTTCATCAAGGTGCTCCCCCTCGGGGCCGCGCAGATCGCCTTTTCCCGCAGCCTGGTGGCGGCCTTGACCATCGCCTTCGTGGTGTTCCTGCGGGGGGGCCGCCCCTTTCCGCGGCCCAACCGCCTGTCCCTGCTCTGCGCCATCGCCTATGCCGGCGTCCTCATCCTCTTCGTGGTGGCCACGAAGCTCACCACCGCGGCCAATGCCATCTTTCTCCAGTTCTCCGCCCCCATCTACCTGGTGTTCCTGGAACCCTGGGTCACCGGGCGGGCCATCCAGCGCCGCGATCTGGTGGCAGTGGGCCTCTGCATGATCGCCATGAGCCTCTTCTTCCTGGGCCGCCTCAGCGCGGGCAACCTTTCCGGCAATATCCTGGGCATGGTCTCCGGCCTCTGCCTGGCCGTCTTTTCCCTCACCCTCAAGCTGCAGCGGGAACGCAACCCGGAGGCCGATCCCATCAGCGCCATCATCCTCGGGAACCTGCTGGTGGCCCTGATCTGCGCTCCCATGGGGCTTTCCGGTTTCCACCCCAGCCTGCCCCAGGTCAGCGCCCTCCTCTACCTGGGCATCTTCCAGATCGGCATCGCCTACCTCCTCTTCAACGCCGGGATGCATGACCTTTCGGCCACCGCCGCAGTGGTGACCGGCACCCTGGAGGCCGTGCTCAATCCCGTCTGGGTGTTCCTGGGTTTCGGAGAGCGCCCCTCCCCCTGGGCCCTGCTGGGCGGTGCCATGATCCTCCTCACCATCGCCTGGTACTCGGCCGGGCCACGCCAGCAGGCGACTGGCGCGCCCCCTTCGTGAAGAACCTGTTCGATTTCCTGGTGGATTTTCTCGACCTGCACTTCGAGGGCGAAGAAATCCAGATGGAGGCCACCCGCTACCCGGATTTGAAAAAGCACAAGGCTTTCTACGACCGACTGCGGATTCGGGTTCACACCCTGGTGGAGGATTTCCACAAGGACCCCGAGGGTGCGGAGGCGAAGGTCGTAGCCCTGGTGCAGGACTGGCTGGACCAGCCTATCGGGGGCAAGGATAAAAAGAAGGCCAAGCACTTCCTTGAGTGCGTTTCGCAAGCCTTCACTCCGAGGTTCTAGGGCTGTCGGATTGGCCAAATCTCCTGGATGGGTGACAATCCGAAAGCGCCACGGTTTTCAGAAGCCTGCGGCCATTCTTGAGGAGATTCCGCCCTGAAGTTCCTCTGGCCCGCACTGGCCGCATTCCTTGCGCTCATCCTGCAACTGTCGGGCCTCTTGTCGTCGGCCGAAGGGCTCGTGCGCGATGCCATGCTCAGGACTCTCCCCGCCCGGCCGGCTTCCAGCGTGGCGGTGGTCCTCATCGACGAGCAGGCGCTCCGCATGGGGGGTCCCTGGCCCTGGGAAAGAGCCCAGCTCGCACGACTGGTGGATCAGGTGTTCGCCGCGGGCGCCAAGGGGGTTGCCATCGACCTCCTTCTTCCTGAAGAAAGGGTGGGCGACGAACAGCTCGCCCGGGCATTAGGCCGGGGTCCGTCCGCCCTGGCCACCGGGGTGGATGACGCGGGCCACTGGCTGCTGCCGAACAGGGTGCTGTGGACCGCCACCGTGGGACATGTGAGCTTCGACCTCGATCGCGATGGGGTGGTGCGCCACTTCTCTTCGACCAAGCAAATGGATGAACGGTCTCTCCCCGCCCTTTCCGTGGCAGCGGCCCGGCTTGGCAACACCCAGCTTCCGGTGCCCGTGGACAGGATGCTGCGACCCGGGTTCCGCACCCGGCCCATCCCCGTGCTCAGCGCAGCAGCGGCCCTCGAATCGCAGGGCACACAGGTCCTCCATGATCGGGTCGTCTTCATCGGCACCAGCGCTGCGGGAATCGGGGACCGCTTCATCTCCCCCGTTTCCCAGGGCGGCTCTCCCGAGCCCGGGGTCATGATCGAGGCGATCGCCACCGAAGCCATCCTGTCGAAGGATCTGCTGCGCAGCGCCCCCGCACTCCTCAACGTGCTGCTGGTCTTCGGCCTGGGCCTGCTGGGAGCCGTCCTGCTGGCGGGTCGGAACCGGGTGCTTTCCCGGCTCGCTCCGGCCATCGTGCTGGCGCCTCTCCTCTTGGCCGCGGCATCCCTTCACTACCTCAATCTGGAGCTGACGCCTCTGGCGATCCTGTTCTCCCTCCTGCTGGTGGGAGTCCTCGGGGCCGGGTACCGGTCGCGCCAGGCCAAGCAGGCCATGACCAGGGCCAGCCACCGGATCGCGGAGCTGGAGAGCCTGCAGGTGGCCCTTTCCGAAACCAGCAAGCAGGATGCCGAGGCGCGCCGCGTGGTGGCCCACGAACTCAAGACGCCCCTGACTTCCATGAAGGGCCTGGCCCAGCTCCTGGCTCAGTTCGACCTGTCCACGGCGGAGCGGAACCGCGTGGCGGGCATGGTGGTCTCCGAAACCTCCCGACTCGCCCAGATGGTGGACGCCCTGCTCGACCTGGAACGACTGCGGTTGAGGGATTACCACAAGGATGCCAAGCCCCTTGATTTTTCGGCCCTCTGCGCCGAAAGGGTGGGCTACCTGCGCGCGGGAACGCAGGGGGAAATCACCACGGACTTTGGGAGCGGCCTGTGGATCCTGGGGGACAAGGCCCTTCTGGAGCGGGTCATCGAGAACCTGGTGTCCAACGCCTTCAAGTTCTCCCCGGAAGGGACGCCGGTCCGGCTGGGCCTGAAGGCGGAACCATCCATGGCCGTGCTGGAAGTCGAAGATCGCGGCCCCGGCATTCCCGTGGAGGAACGGGCCAGGATCTTCGGGCGCTTCGCCCGGGGCAGCACCCAGGGCCTGGCACCAGGGCTCGGCCTGGGCCTCGCGCTGGTGGCCGAGGTGGTCGCCTGGCACCGGGGCACGGTGGAGGCCGATGAAGGGCCGGGCGGTGGAAGCCTCTTCCGGGTTAGACTCCCGCTGAACCTTCATTGAAATGCGGGTCGGGGATGGCATGACACGAATCCTGGTAGTGGACGATGACCTGGCCATCCGCGAGATGGTCGCCATGGCCCTGGAGAAGCGTGGCTATGCCGTGGAGCGGGCCGAAGGCTTTGCGGCGGGCCGGGCTTCCCTCCGGGCCCGGCGGCCGGATCTCATCCTCAGCGACATCTACATGCCAGGCGGGAACGG
This sequence comes from Geothrix sp., assembly GCA_035255365.1. GTDB lineage: Bacteria > Acidobacteriota > Holophagae > Holophagales > Holophagaceae > Geothrix. The sequence goes on along the minus strand of DATEZS010000019.1, from coordinate 13,246 downwards.
GCTGGATCTGTTGAGGGAAGTCCAGGAGCTGCCCGATCCTCCGCCCATGATCCTGATGACCGCCAGAGGCACCATCGAGACGGCCTCCTCGGCCCTGAAAGACGGTGTGTTCGACTACCTGGCCAAGCCCTTCGACCTGGAGGTCATGCTAGACCGGGTGCGGGCGGCCCTGGCGACCAGGCCCCCCGCCGCGCCCAGCGAGGCAAGCGGCCCCGAGAGCCTGATCGTGGGCTCCCATCCCGCCATCGTGGAGGTGTACAAGGCCACCGGCCGCGTGGCGCCGCTGCAGGTTCCCGTCCTGATCCTGGGCGAAACGGGAACGGGCAAGGAACTCGTGGCCCAGGCCCTGCACCGGTTCGGTAGCCACCCGGAGGGGCCCTTCATCCCGGTCCATTGCGGCGCGATCCCGGACACCCTCATCGAGAGCGAGCTCTTCGGCCATCGCCGCGGCGCCTTCACCGATGCCCAGCGGGATCGCCGCGGGGCCCTGACCCAGGCGGACGGCGGCACCATCTTCCTCGACGAGATTGGCGAGATCTCCCCCATGTTCCAGGTGAAGCTCCTCCGCTTCCTGGAAGATGGGCTGGTCCTGCCGCTGGGAGCGGAGCGCGCGGAACCGGTCAAGGTCCGCGTGGTGGCGGCGACCCACCGCGACCTGCGGGCCATGGTGGCCGCCGGCACCTTCCGGGAGGACCTGTTCTACCGGCTCGCGGGTTACGAGCTCCGGATCCCGCCACTCCGCGACCGCATTTCCGATCTCCCGGACTTGGTGACGCACTTCCAGCAGCGGTTCCGCCAGGAACTTGGGCTCACCCAGCCGGTGGCCCCCTCCCAGGCTGTGCTGGCCGTGCTCACGGCGCATTCCTGGCCAGGGAATGTGCGGGAACTGGGCCATGTGATCCGGCGGGTGCTCATCGAAACGGGCTCCCTGGATGATTCGGTCGCGGTCCTCAAGACCCTGGGAACGCCCGCTTCCCCAGAGGGCGAAAATATTCCTCCCGCGCAGTTCCCACCCCAATTCAGCGAACCCTTTGTTCCCCTGGAGGAGATGGAACGGATGTACATCCTTTCCGTCCTGGCGCACACCGGTGGGAACAAGACCGAAGCGGCCCGCATCCTGGGAATCGAGCGGAAGACCCTTGCGCGCAAGCTTCGGCGAACCGAAGGTAGCGATACTGAAGATCTGGAGACCGAAGCATGATCCCCTTTCTGGCACCGCTCCTGATCACGTTGCTGCAAGTCCCGGGCCCAGGGCCCGAGACGCTCTCCTACCGCTTCGACGAGGTCAAGCGAACGGTCTACCGAGCACCCGGCGGAGAGAAAAACAAGGAAGCGCGGGTGGCCAAAGGCGGCACGGCCCAATCCGGCGACACGGTCCGCACCGGTTGGCTTGGCGAGGCCGTGTTATCCGTGCCGGAGCGCAGTTCGCGCTTCGAGGTGTTCGGGAACACCCAGGTGAAACTCGCGGGGGGTGAGCCGGGCGTCCTTCTCGTTCTGGAAAGAGGGCGCATCAAGGCCTTCTTCCAGTCCCTTCTCCAGGGTGCCCCGGTGGAGCGGCGGGTCGCGGTTCCCGGCGCGCTCCTGGCCGTGCGGGGAACGCGGTACGGCGTGGAAGTGGACAAGGGCGGGAAATCGATCCTGGTGGTTTTCGAGGGCGTGGTGGAGATCCTCCGCGGGGCGCCCGGTTCGGAACCCATCCGCGTGAAGGCGGGCGAGTGGTCGACCTTCGGGCCGGGCAGCTTGCCCAAGGTCGAGCCGATGCATACCCAGGGGTTCGAGGAAAGAACCTGGAACCGGGGGATGCGTCCGGATGGGTCCATGGCACCCGGAGCCATGTCGCCGGGCGGAGCAGCGCATGGCGGCATGGGTCCCGGCTCCGGCCATATGCATCGGTGATGGGGTTGGCTACCGCTGAAGAACGGTACGGCCCTTCCGCAGGGCTCGAGGAGGCGTGATGGCTGCCCGTTGCACTTGCCCCGCCCGGGCCCGTTTCAGCGCTCCCGGGTTGTTGCTCCTGGCCATGGGCATGCTGCTGCCCGGGACTCTGCGCGGCCAGGGGGTCGTTCCCTACCTGGAGCTGGGGGCGGGTCGGAAGCAGGGAGATTTTGGCACGACCACCCAGGACACGCTCTGGCTGGGCTATCTGACCGGTGGCGTCTCGAGCCATCGGTGGGATGTGAACCTCACGGTTCCCTACCTGGGCCTCACTCGGGAGAGCGGCGGAATTTCAGCCCAGGATCAGGGCCTCGGGGATGTGCTCGTCCGCGGTGCCTTCCGGTTCCTGCCGGAAACGGAGGACGGCTGGTTCCTGGATGGGGAGGGGGTCATCAAACTGCCCACCGCCAGCGAGGCCAAGGGCCTCGGCACGGGAAGGACGGATGTGGGCGGGTTCCTCTCCCTGCACCAGCGGCTGGGCATCTTCCAGTGGACGGTCATGGGCGGATGGATCCAGGAAACGGCCGCCAATCAAACAGGCACGGACAGCAACACCACTTCTGGCGCCTATGCCCTGAGCCTCCGTGGGGCCTGGTACCTCGACCATGATCGCTGGAGTGCTTCCTTCGAGGCGCGGGGAGCCTCCTTCCAGGGGCTGCCCGGAGCGAGGGAAATCTCCCTGGACGTCTTCCACCCCCTGACTTCGACCTGGGGCGTGAAGGCGGTGGTCACCGCCGGACTCACCGATGGCGGGCCCAGGCAGAGTGTGGGCGTGGCGATCATCCACCTCTTCCCGTAGCTCCCTACCGCGCCGCGTTGAACAGGGCGCGCCACCCGGTGAACCGCACGGGCCGCTCCTGGAGGACCAGAGCCCAGCATTCCTGTCCGGCATCGGCGGTGGGGCCATGTTGATCGCCGGGTCCGTGGGTGATCCAGTCCCCTTTGCGGAGGTGTGCGGGACCGTCCTGAAGGCCACCTTGGAGGATGACGACCCCCTCGAAGCCGTTGTGAGCATGGACGGGCGTGCTCCGGCCGCCGGGCAGGCAGGCCAGATTCAGGGTATAGCCGGTGGCCTGGTCTTCGAGCAGGGTGGCCGCGCGGCCGCCGCCCAGGCCCCGCCGGATCCAGCGCCATTGGGATTCCGGGGGCAGGTGGGGCCGGATGGCGGCCAAGGGGTCGGAACCCAGGTCCAGATCCAGGTTTTCCCCCCGGGTCTCGCGACAGGCTTCGCAGTGACCAAGGTGGGCGCGCAGCAGCAGGGAGAGGAAAGGCGTTCCGCCGGGCTGCTGGGCGGTCCAGTCCTCGGGCCCGGGGTGATGCCGGGGACCCAGGGGGAGGCGCCCATCGCGAAGGCGGGCCAAGGCTCCGGCGAGGGCCTGCTCCGCCGGCGGGGTGGGCTGGTCCGGCCAGGCCTCCTGGAGGACCGCGAGGGCGGCGCGGAGGCTGTGGAGGAAGGTGCGGCAGGGGGGGCAGATGCTCAGGTGGACCTTGAGGCCCAGCCAATCAAGAGGCCGCAGGGCGCCATCTTCGTAGTCCGTGAGCAGGGCCGTGACCTCGGCGCAGGTGGGCAGAAAAAGCGTCATGACGCCTCCCCGCTGCGATGGGCGAACTCCGGCAGGAGCGCGCGAAGGGCCAGCCGGGCCCGGTGGACCCGCTGACGGACCATCTCCCGCGAGATGCCCAGGTGGCGGCTCACTTCTTCGGTATTCCAGCCTTCCAGATCGCGCAGGACGAAGACGGCCCGCTGGTCATCGGACAGCCGATCCAGGCCAGCCCTGACCCGGGACCGCAACTCCTCCAGTTCGACCTTCATGTGGGCCTCCGCGTCCTCACTCCACTTGAGGAGTGCCTCCGTGTTCATGTGATGCCCATCGTCACGGAATTGTGGCATCAAATCGTCGATGGCATCCTCCCGGCGCCGGACCCGTTTCCGCCGGGCCATGAGGGCCTGGTTCACGCAGATGCGATAGGCCCAGGTGCTGAACCGGCTGGCGCCCTGGAAGCCGGACAATTCACCATAGAGGGTGAGGAGCGCGTCCTGGAGGGCATCCTGGCTCTCGGCCTCGTTGCCGAGGATCCGGTCGATGACCCGGAAGAGCATGGCGAGGTGGGGCCGCACCAGCGCCTCGAAGGCATCGTGGTTCCCCGCGATGGCGGCCTGGATCAGTTCGGCCTCGGACCTGGGCTCAGACATCGATGGGTTCCGGGATGCGCGCGAGACGCAGGGTGAAGGAGGCCCCCAGACCGGGGCCGCGGCTGTTGGCGATGATCTCTCCCTGATGGCGGGCCACGATTTCCTTGGCGAGGAAAAGGCCGAGCCCAGTGCCGCCGACCTGGCGGGTCAACTCGTCCCCTCCCCGGTAGAACCGGTGGAAGATCCGCTGCAGGTCGGTCGCGTTGATGCCCTGGCCCGCATCGTTCACGACCAGGATGGCATCGCGGTCGTCGCCATCCAGGGTGACCGTTGTCCGGCGTGGCTCCTGGGCGTACTTGTGGGCGTTGGACAGCAGGTTTTCCACCACGTGGCCCAGCGCCTTGGGATCCCCCTGCACCCAGATGGCTTCAGGCGAGATCTCGAGCGTCAGGCCCAGGGAGCCCTGGCCCAGCCTATGGTCCATGGCCTCGCAGATGCTCTTCAGCCAGGGACCCACTTCCATAGGGACGCGGTGCACCACGAGACTGCCGGATTCGGCCCTGGCCACATCAAGCAGATTGCCCACCAGTTCGTTGAGTCGGTCCAGGTCCCGATCCATCAGCTCATGGATGTGCTGCCGCTGGCTCTCGCTCAGCTCCCGGGTGAAGATGGTGTCGGTCCACACCCGCATGGAGGCGATGGGCGTTTTCAGCTCGTGGGTGACGGCCGAGGTGAAATTGTGCTGGCGGCGCTTGAGGTCCAGCTCCTCGGCCAGCTTCTGGTAGAGCATGACCAGTCCCGCGAGGACCGTCATGACCATGAAGGCACCTTCGGATACCACGCGAATGAGATCCCGCTCCCGCTGGTGGAACAGCTCCTGGAGGGGCTGGGGCCGGAGGGCCAGATAGGCGGAGCCATCCAGGAGGGCCGGATCCTCGGAGGTGGTGGGTGCCAGGACCACGGCCACGTGGGGGTACGCCTGCTGGATGGCTCGGCTCCGTTCCTCGAAGGTCGGAAGGGTAGTGGACCGGAAATCCTGGGCGCCGGTCCGCGCCATGGAACCGGGCCGGGCCGAGCGGTAGGCGAGCAGCTGGAGGCTGTCCATCTGCCAGGCTTCGGCCCGGCTGGATTTGAGCACCATGATCCTTGCGTTCAGCAGGCGGCGGGATTCGCGAATCTGAAGCTGGATCCACCAGCCCACCTGGACGCACAGGAACACCGATACAAGGATGAATACGAGGCGCTGGATGGTGAAGGAGGCGGGGCGGAGGGACATGAATCCATCTTGAAGCAAAGGCGGCCTCTTGGCAGCCTCGGTTCAGGCGGCCATCCTGGATGGACATGGCCAGCTCCAATTCGTCCTCAGGACCCAAGCCCACCGTTCCACCGACCCCGGCCACAACCGGTTCGGGTCCTAGAACCGTGCCTGGGTTGAACAAAACCGGGTCCGGCCCCAAGCAGGTGCCCCAGATCCCGCCACCGCGCTCCCAGGGGGCGGAATTGCTGGCGGAGCTGATGCAAGCCCAGCGGCAGGCCTCCCAGTCCATGCAGGAGGTCCGCGACCTCCGGGCCCGCCTGGGCCGTCGTTCCCATCAAATGCAGATGCTGCAGCATGTGTCCGAGATCCTGGCCGCCACCTCCAAGGGTGGGCAGGTGGTGAGCGTGGTCCTGGAAGTGCTGGCCCAGGAGTTCAGCTGTCAGCGGGCCATCGTGTGGGCCCTGGAGGACGCCGGTTCGGATTACATCCCCAAGGAGGGGACGGGACTGCCGCGGGCCGCCTGGAGTGCCGCGCGGCTGCCGGCGCCCAATCCATTCCCCGATACCCCCCTGGTCCTGTTCCAAAGCCAATGGCTGGAATCCGATGTGGGCAAAGAGGCGCTTCAGGTCCTGCGCGGGCCCGAAGGGGCCCCCCTCTATTTCATCCCCTTCGAGAACCAGCTCCTGCTGCTGGGCTTCGCGGTGCTGGCCATGCCCCAGAACCGACACCTTGAGGACGAGGATCTCGATTCCATCACCATCCTTCAACGGCAGGCCGCCGCCAGCCTCTACAACGCGTGGCTCTTCCGCGACCTTTCCGCGCAGCGGGACGCGCTCCAGAAGCAGACCCTCGAGCTGGAGCGGGTGAACGATGCCCTCCGCGAGGCGGATCAGCTCAAGAGCGAGTTCCTGGCCCTCACGAGCCACGAACTGAGGACGCCGCTGACAGGCATCCTGGGCTTCACGCGGCTGGTCATGGACGGCCTCTACGATGATGCCGAGGAAATGCGGTCCATGCTGCAGGACAGCTACAGCTCAGGCCAGCATCTGCTCACCCTGCTCAATGACATTCTCGATCTGGCCAAGATCGAATCCGGCAAGCTTGAGGTCCGGCCCGAGCCCTTCAGCCTGACCATCCTGCTCGAGGAAGTGAAACCCATCGCCGAAGCCTATCCCAGGAAGCCGGATGTGGCCCTCTTCTGGCCCGACGTTTCCAACATGCCGGAGGTGGTGGTCGATCCCGGTCGCCTCAAGCAGGTGCTGCTGAACCTGCTTTCCAATGCCCTCAAGTTCACCAAGGAGGGGAGCGTGGCGGTCCAGGTGGAGCGTCATCCCGGCTACATCGAGCTGCTGGTGGTGGATACCGGCATCGGCATCAGCCTGGAATCCCAGCCGCGGCTCTTCCAGAAGTTCGCCCAGGCGGAAGGGGGCCATGCCCGCGAGTTCGGCGGCACGGGGCTGGGTCTCGTCATCTGCAAGCACCTGATGGAAATGATGGGTGGCTCCATCTCCCTGCAGAGCGAGGGCCTGGGGTTCGGCACTACCATGCGGATCACGATGCAGATTGCCTGAAGCCGCTACTTGGCGGGTTCGGCCGAAGGGTTCAGAAGTTCTTCCAGGGCGACCCGGAAGACGTCGAAGGATTCCGCGCCGAGGAATACCTTTTTCGCGGTCAGGATGCTTCCGTCCGCACTGAGGGTGCCGATGAGGAATGCCGGGGTGCCGTTGATGTGCATCTGGGCGGCGCGCAGTGCGCTCTGCTGGATGGCGGAGAGGTATCTGTCGCTGCTGAGGCAGGCGTTGAACCGGGCGCCATCAAGCCCGAGGGCCTGGGTGAATCGGTCGAGGCCAGGCGCGTCGAAGGGGCTCTGATCCTTGAACAGCCGGTCATGGGCCTCCCAGAACTTGTTCTGGTCCCCGGCGCAACGGGCGACCCGGGCCTTGAACATGGCGTTCAAGTGCTCGGCACCGGGGAGATCCCGGAAGAAATATTTCACCTTCGCCCCTTTGATGTAGGCGTGGTCGATCAGCGGGTAGATCTCGGTGGCGTACCTCGCGCAGTAGGAACAATCAAAATCCGAGTACTCCATGATCGCGACCCGGGCCGAGGGGTCGCCTTTGAACGGCTCCCCGAAGACATTCACGGTGATAATTTCCTGGGGTTTGGCGGCGGGAGTATCGGTGCGACCTGCACCAGCTTTTAGCAGACTCTTGATCTCCTCCAGCTCTTTCAGCAGCTTGGCCTGACCTTCCTTGAGGCTGTCGATTTGCGACTGCATGGAAGGAGCGGTTTTCACTCGACGGGTCTTCCCGACAGCCTGCGCGGAAAGTCCCGGTCCGGAGAGGATCAGGAGCAGGGCGGCAGGGGTGGCAATCGAGCGCAGGCGCATGAGTGGGTCCTTGAAGCGAAGAGACATCTGAATAAAGGGCGCCATGAAGTTGAGAGTTCATTGTAGTTCAATCATCCGCCCGGCCTGATTGATTCACTTTCGATGCAATTGGCCTTTTTAATGCCAGCCGCATGAAGGCCCGGCTGTTTCTTTAGGAAAAATTTAGGCTGATGGCAGCGGTCCGATTCTTAGACTCTTGTTTAGACATCAGCTCTTTCAGCTTGAATTGAATGCGGTGCCTGCAGACCTGCTGGCCAAGGTTCTCCCGCCACCTCGATGGCGTGGGGGTTCCCTTTGCCCGGCTGGATCTGGCGGGCCCGCCCGCCTGCTTTCAGCCCAGGACATCTCCCTTCGGGACATGTCCATCCTCTACCTACCTTTTTCCTCACAAGGAGCACCATGCATTTCCCCTCAAGCCTCGCCACCACCCTGGCCTTGACCGCAGCCTTCGGGCTGACCTCCTTCGCCCAGGCCCAGGGTGCCGATGCGGTTTCCGGTGGTCCCCGGGAGATCATCAAGCACCGGGTCAACCCCAACGACAACGGCCCCCATGTCACCTTCGGCGCGGCTCCCACGGCGGGGTCCACCAGCGCCCTCACGGCCCCGCTCAAGAACTACGGCGGTCAGGTCATCACCACCCCCACGGTCTATGTCATCTGGTACGGCAACTGGGCCCAGGGCAACGGCACGGATGACGCCAATGGCCAGCAGATCGTGACGGACTTCTTCAATGCCATCGGCGGTTCCCCCTACTTCAACATCCAGCAGACCTACACGGGCTCCGGCATCACGGGCAAGGTGAACTACGGCGGCGCCACCAGCGTGGCCTATCCCTATGGCGCGAGCCTCACCGACGCCAACATTCAGACCATCGTGTCTGACGCCATCACCGGGGGCCATCTGCCCAACGATGCCACGGGCCTCTACTTCGTGCTGACCTCCTCGGACGTCAACGAGGCCTCGGGCTTCTGCTCCAAGTACTGCGGATGGCATTTCAACGGCACGATCAATGGCAGCAACCACCGCTACGGCTTCATCGGCAATGCCGCCCGCTGCCTCACCTCCTGCGCCGCCCAGAGCGTGGGCCCCAACGGCAATGCCGGGGTGGACGGCATGGTCTCCGTGCTGGCCCATGAACTCGAAGAGGCCACCACGGACCCCGATGGCGCTACCTGGAAGACCCGCCGGGGCGCTGAGAACGGCGACTCCTGCGCCTGGACCTTCGGCACCAGCTATGTGGCTGCCAACGGCGCCTACGCGAACATGAAGCTCGGCACCCGGGACTTCCTCATCCAGCGCAACGTTACCATCCGCTCCACCGGCCAGTACTGCGACCTGGTGAAGTAGCTGCATCTTCCCGCCAAGGGAAGTTTGAGACCACCGGCGGGCCTTGTGCCCGCCGGTGCCGTTTCCAGGAGGGTCGTGCCTTCGAGGGCTGGGGTCGGGGAACACCCGGGAGATGATTGTGGTATCGAAAATTTACTATTAATCCTGCAATGCAATTTAAAGCTCTTGGTTTCATGGGTTGTAATTAAATGATGCAATGGTTAATTTTGGTAAAAAATATATTGTTGTGAAATTGAGAATCAATACCTATATTCCTGTCCAAACGTGTTTCCTGGTCTTGGGGGTTTCACTGGAGACTCCCGTCACGCGAACCCCTTTTGGAGGAGCACTCTGATGACCCACCAGCTACGCACGCTCTCCCTGGCACTGGCTGCCGCCTTCGGGCTGATGCCCAGCCTGCGTGCCGCAGACCCCGCCGCTGTCTCCCAGGGCCCCCGGGAGATCATCAAGCACCGGGTGAATCCCAATGAGAATGGCCCCCACGCCACCTTCGGGGAGGCTCCCACCGCCGGATCCAACGGCAAGCTCAAATCCCCGCTCCTGAACTATGGGGGCCAGGTGCTCACCACTCCGACGGCCTATGTCATCTGGTACGGCAACTGGGCGCAGAGCAACGGCACGGATGACGCGAACGGCCAGCAGATCGTGACCGATTTCTTCAATTCCGTCGGGGGTTCCCCCTACTTCAACATCCAGCAGACCTACACGGGCTCCGGCATCACGGGCAAGGTGAACTACGGGGGCGCCACCAGCGTGGCCTACCCCTACGGCGCGAGTCTCACCGACGCCAACATCCAGAGCATCGTGTCGGACGCCATCACCGGCGGTCATCTGCCCAACGATGCCACCGGCCTCTACTTCGTGCTCACCTCCTCCGATGTGAACGAGTCCTCGGGCTTCTGCACCCAGTACTGCGGGTGGCACTTCTGGGGGACCATTGCCGGTTCCAACCATCGCTACGGGTTCATCGGCAATGCGGCCCGCTGCATCACCTCCTGCGCCGCCCAGAGCGTTGGGCCCAACGGCAATGCCGGGGTGGACGGGATGGTGTCGGTGCTGGCCCATGAACTGGAGGAAGCCACCACCGATCCCGATGGCGCCACCTGGAAGAACCGGAGGGGTTCGGAGAACGGGGACCTTTGCGCCTGGACCTTCGGCACCAGCTACCAGACCGCCAACGGCGCCTACGCGAACATGAAGCTCGGAACCCGCGATTTCCTCATCCAGCGCAACGTCACCATCCGCTCCACCGGCCAGTACTGCGACCTGGTGAAGTAAGCTCGGCGCTCATCGATCAAGCGGCTGGATGCCACCGGCGGGCCCCGCGCCCGCCGGTGGTCTGTTCGGGTGAAGGACACTCTCAGCCTGGCTGGATAGACTAGAGGTTTCTGCGGAGCTTTCATGTCCTACATCCGCCGCCACGACTTCCTCCCCTTCACCCGGCCCATGGTCGGCGAAGAGGAGATCGCGGAGATCATCGACACCATCCACAGCGGCTGGATCACCACCGGACCGAAATCGGCGAAGTTCGAAGAGAAGCTGAAGACCTACAACGGCGTGCCCCACTGCCTGGCGATGAACAGCGCCACCACGGCCCAGGAGATCACCATGCAGGTGCTGCACCTGCAGCCCGGCGACGAGGTGATCACCACGTCGCTCACCTGGGTGAGCACCCTCAGTACGGTGGTGCTACAGGGCGGGGTGCCGGTCCTGGTGGATATCGATCCCGTCACGTTGAACATCGATCCGGCGAAAATCGAGGCGGCCATCACGCCCCGCACCAAGGGCATCATTCCCGTCCACCTCACGGGCCTGCCTTGCCCCATGGAGGCCATCTGGGCCATCGCCGAGAAGCACGGTCTCTGGGTCATTGAGGACGCCGCCCAGGCCATGGGCGCCCAGTACAAGGGCAGGAAGATCGGCGGCAATCCGCGGTCGATCATGAGCGTGTACAGCTTCCACCCGAACAAGAACATGACCACCGGCGAAGGCGGCGCCATCGCCTTCTTCAACGACGAGTACGAGAGCCGCATCAAGCGCCTGCGCTTCCACGGCATCGACCGCGACGCCTGGAAGCGCTTCGCCAAGGAGGGCAGCCCGCACACCGAAGTGTACGAGCCCGCCCGCAAGGCCAACTTCATGGATCTCCAGGCGGCCATGGGCCTCCACCAGATCGAGAAGCTGGATGGCTTCAACGCGCGGCGCGGCGTGCTGTTCCACCGCTACCTGAAGCTGATGAAGGACGTGGACGAGGTGATGCTGCCCTGGCCCGGCGATGCCGACCACGGCCACTGCTTCCACCTCTTCGTGCTGCGCATCCACCCCGAAAAACTGGGCATGGACCGTGATGCCTTCGTCGCCGCTCTCAAGGAGGAGAACATCGGCACGGGCATCCACTACCGTCCGGCCCACATCCATCCCTGGTACCGGGACTTCTATGCGGCGAATCCCCAGCATCTGCCCAAGGACGGGCTGCCCCACAGCGAGTGGAGCGGCGACCGCCTCATGAGCCTGCCCCTCTGGCCGGGCCTCACCGAGGCTGACCAGGACCAGGTGGTGGCGGCCATCAAGCACGTGATCGCCAGGACCCGCCGGTAAGCCCCGGCTTTCTCCCGAAAACCGCCCGATTTCAGGTTCAGGCCTTCACCATCTCCCGCCGCTCATGGGGGAGGGTGGGTACTGGCGCATAGACCGTGGCATGGGGATCCACCAGGTAGAGGTTCCCGACCTTTCCCGTGTAGGCGCAGGCGAACTGCTGGATCTGGTCCGCGAACCGGGTCTGCTCGTCGCGATCCCTGAAAATGGGCCCCCACATGGGGTTGAAGTTTGCTTCCACGGCGCTCATGAGGCCCCGCAGCTCGAGGGTAATGATGTCCACCCGCTTCTGCAGAGACTCGGCGCTGGCGGCCAGCTGGGTCGCTTCCTGATCCAGGGCGAACATGGCTTCGGTGCTGAGCCGTGGCCCCAGCACATGGCGGCGGGCCCGGTTCCGCTTCCACTGGTCCTGGATGACCGAGGCCCGGCGCTGGGTCCGGCGGCGGGCGGTCTCCAGACGGAACAGTTCCCTCAGATCGCCACTTCTGGCCTCCAGCAGTCTCAGCTCCCGCTCCAGCTCGGGAACCAGCAGCAGGGTGCGCCAGGAGGCGTTCTTCTTGGATCGCAGCACATCACCGTAGATGTGGTCGCCCACATAGAGGATCTGCTCGCCCTCGGCCTGGAGCTGCGCCTCCAGCCAGGCGGTGTGACCGCCGATGAAGGCCCGGGGATGGCCCTCGATGGGTATGGGCGAGGGCGTGTCGGTGAAGAACTGGGGTTTGCGGCTGCTCACCACCACCAGATCGAAGTAGTCCCCCCAGTGGGGGCGGGCCTCGTCCTGGCCATTGAGCAGATGCCCCATGACGCCGTCGGTGAAGGACCATTCGCTGTTGGTGAGCAGGAAGAGCTTTTTGCCCTCCCGCTTCAGGCGATCAAGCGCCAGAGGCAGCTGGGGATCCCGAGGAATGAAGAACGCCCGGTGCTGGAGGATCTCGGCTTTCATCTCGCCATTGCGATGGGCGGTGTCGATGGCCCAGCGCACATCATGGAAGAGCTGGAAGTAGTTCTCGGCCTTGAGCAGGCCGCGATCCAGCCCATCCACCATCTGGGCGTAGAGGTGGCTCTCGGGGATCTCGAACAGGGTGTCGATGTTGCGGAACCCCTTGGCGACCGTGGACAACCGGCGACGCCCATAGACATGTTCCATTTCCTCCCGGGACAGGGCCCGGCTGCCGTGGCAGGCGCGAACCACCTGTCGCTCCCGGTTCAGCTTCAGCAGGTTGCCCCGCAGCCCATCCAGCACCAGACCACGCACGGCAAAGGCCGGATCGTAGTCCTGCTCCAGCAGCCAGGGGGAGTAGTGATGATCCCGCACCAGCAGCCGCGCCGCCTTCTTGAAGGCCAGCTCATCAATCTCCGGCGAGCGGTAGCGGGCCAGGGTGTGGTCCATGTCGAAGCCGATGGCCTTGATGTCCCCCATGGGCAAGGTCCGCAGCGCATAGAGCTTGTGGGCGGGCGGCAGACGGTCGTCCGCTTCGGTCAGGGGTGGTGCGGCGAGCAGGGCAGGGTCCCATGAGTTCATTGCGCGAGTTTACTCCTCGATGACGGTAACGCGACCAGGAGGGTCGCCCCACCGGGAGCCAACCTG